>NZ_CP045420.1:1991719-2620625 GCF_009363795.1 Palleronia sp. THAF1
AGCGTCTGCACGGCATGGGCGAAGCGCTGTATAACATCGTGATGAAAGACGAGGGCATCCGCTGCCGCATCTACGCGCCGGTAGGGGAGCATAAGGACCTGCTCGCCTATCTTGTGCGCCGGTTGTTGGAGAACGGGGCGAATTCGTCCTTCGTGAACCAGATCGTAGACGAGGACGTGCCCGCCCGCGAAGTCGCCGCCGATCCGTTCGACCGGCTAGGCTACACGCCCCCGGTGACGCCCGGCACGGACATCTTCCTGCCCATGCGCCGTAATGCGCGCGGCTGGGATCTTGCGGATGCCCAACAGCTGGACGAGATCGACGCCGCGCGCGATCCGTTCCGCTCCACGCAGTTCGAAGCCGCACCGATCATCGCGGGCGACGCTGCGCCGGATGACGCGAACACGCGCATCAACCCGGCGAACCCGGACGACACCGTGGGCACCGCGCATTTCGCCAGCGCTGCCGACGTGGACACTGCTTTGGGAGCAGCACAGCGGTGGGAGGCCAGCGCCGAAGAGCGCGCCAAGGTTTTGACGCGCGCCGCCGAACTTTATGAAGAGCACTACGGCGAACTCTTCGCGATCCTTGCGCGCGAGGCTGGCAAGACTTTGCCCGACGCCGTCGCCGAACTGCGCGAGGCGGTGGATTTCCTGCATTACTACGCCGCCGAATGCACAAAACTGGACAGCACCGCGCGCGGCACCTTCGTGTGCATCAGCCCGTGGAACTTCCCACTGGCGATCTTCACCGGGCAAATCGCGGCCGGTCTGGCGGCAGGCAACGCGGTGATCGCGAAACCGGCGGAACAGACCCCGTTCATCGCTTACCGCGCAACGCAGCTGTTGTTGGAAGCGGGCGTGCCGGCGACCGCGCTGCAACTACTGCCGGGCGGCGGAGAGGTTGGCGCGAAGCTGACCGCCGATGCCCGCGTCAATGGCGTTGCCTTCACCGGATCGACCGCGACGGCGCGCAAGATCAACGATAGTATGGCAGAGCATTGCGATCCCTCGGCCCCCCTGATCGCCGAGACGGGCGGCTTGAACGCGATGATCGTGGATTCGACTGCTCTGCCAGAGCAAGCCATCGCGGCATTAATGCAATCGGCGTTCCAATCCGCCGGGCAACGCTGCTCGGCCTGCCGCTGCGTCTATGTGCAAAAGGACATCGCCGACAGCTTCCTGAAGATGCTGAAGGGCGCGATGGACGCGTTTCAACCCGCCGATCCGTGGTTGTTGAAGTCCGACAGCGGCCCCCTGATCGACGCGGCAGCGCATGAGCAGATCGCCGACTACGTGGCCAAGGCCGATGCCGACGGTCGCCTGCTTCACCGGGGCCCGGCGCCGGATCAGGGGCATTTCCTTGCCCCCAGTCTGGTGAAGGTGTCGGGGATCGAAGCTATCGAGCGCGAGGTCTTCGGCCCCGTCCTTCACGTCGCGACCTACGCGGCCAACGATCTGGACAAGGTGATCGATGCGATCAACGGCACCGGCTATGGGCTGACTTTCGGTCTGCACACCCGGATCGACGACCGCGTTCAGCATGTGACCGACCGTATCGAGGCCGGGAACCTCTATGTGAACCGCAACCAGATCGGTGCGATCGTGGGGTCTCAACCCTTCGGCGGCGAAGGTCTGTCGGGCACCGGCCCCAAGGCGGGCGGCCCATTCTACCTGCCGCGCTTCCAAGAGCCCGTGCAGCCCGACGTGCCGGAAAGCCCGATGGTGATGCCTGGCCCGACAGGCGAATCGAACCGTCTTCACCTTGTGCCGCGCCCTGCTGTGCTGTGCCTCGGTCCCTCGGAAGAGGATCAGAAAGCGCAGATCGCCGCGGTAGAGCGGCTGGGCGGCAAGGCGCGTCGTGGCAAGCCAGAGATGAACCTGACGAATGAGCCGAAGATGGGCGCGGTTCTGTGGTGGGGCGACGATGACACCGCGCGCAAGCTGGCCAAGCAACTGGCGCAGCGGCGCGGACCTATCGTCGGCCTTCAGACCGCTGCGGTGACGGTCGCGGACGTTCTGCATGAGCGTCATCTGTGCATCGACACCACCGCGTCCGGCGGCAACGCGCAGCTTCTGGCCGAGGTCGCACAGAACGACCCAGAGCTGCTTGAAAGGTCGTGACCGCGAACGCTTAGCGGTGCGTCCACTCGCTAGAGACGTCGGCAGAGGCCTGCATGTTCAGGAATGACAGGCCGATGTCGGCGTCGTTTGCCAGATTTACACCGGCGCACAGGATCGTCAGGCTTACAGCGATCCCGGCGCCGGAACGCGGGATAAGTTTACAAACGGTGGCGATGAGGGCCGCAGGGAACTGAATAAGGGGTCGCATGGCTGTCTCTTTCGAAGGGAACGTTGCGTTACTCTCTCTTAAGTAGAAGGAAGTCGGGCCGCTTGTTCGCCCTAAGCGGGATTAAAGTAAGATTTCGCGCAACAGACTAGATAAATGATGTGAGTTTAAGTTCTCGGCCGCAAAGATGGTCAATCTTGCCTCGGCCCACCCCTGCCCCATGTGACCGACGATGTTTCCAATCCGCGACCATAATCCCAGCCGCACGACGCCATATGTCGTCTATGCCCTGCTCGCGGTGAACGTGATCGTCTTTCTGGCGCAGACCATGGCGCCGGAGTTTCCGACCCGCTGGGCGCTGATCCCCGCGCGCTTTGCGCCAGAGACCTACATCACCCACCAGTTCATGCATGGCGGACCGCTGCACTTGGCGGGCAACATGCTGTTTCTGTGGATTTTCGGCGACAACCTGGAAGACCGCATGGGCCGCCTGCCCTTCCTTGGCTTCTATCTTGCCTCTGGCGTGGCGGCCGGGCTGGCGCAGGCTTCGGGCGCGCCAACCTCTACCATCCCGATGGTCGGCGCATCCGGGGCCATTGCGGGGGTGATGGGGGGATATCTTCTGCTGTTCCCCAAAGCCAAAGTGGATGTTCTTCTGATCCTGCTGATCTTCTTCCGCGTCTTCGCGATTCCGGCTTGGATCGTGCTGGGCATCTGGTTCGCGCTGCAAGTCGGATCGGGCACGATGACGCCCGTGGATCAGGGCGGCGTCGCCTATTGGGCCCACGCGGGCGGCTTCGTCGCCGGGATAGTGCTGACGGTGCCACTGTTCCTACGCCTCGGCGGCCCGGCGTTCTGGAGCCGCACCCATGGCCGCCCGCCCCACGCGCCCGTGGAATATCGCCGATCCCCCATTCCATCGGCAGGCAAACGCAAATGAGGGTGCGCGCCACCTGCCACTGCGGCGCGATCGAGCTGATGGCCACACTGGTCGACGGGCTGAACACCATCCGCCGGTGCGACTGTTCGTATTGCAGCCGCAGACAGGCCGCCCCCGTGTCGGCCTCCGCCTGCGACATCGAGGTGACGAAGGGCGCTGACGTGCTGGCGCTGTACCAATGGGGCACGCGCACGGCCGAGCATCACTTCTGTTCGATCTGCGGCATCTACACGCATCATCGACGCCGCTCGAACCCAAACGAATACGGCGTGAACGCCGCCTGCATCGACGGCGTGGATGTGCGGACGTTGGAACCAATCCCGTGGAACGACGGGGTGAACCACCCCAGCGACACCTAGGACTTGCGAAGCTCTTTCGCGAATGTCTCGAATATATCGCCGTTGGCCGCGACTATGGTGCGGCCTTCCAGGATCGGCTGCTCACCCAGCGGCTCGACGAAGCCGCCCGCCTCACGCACGAT
Organism: Palleronia sp. THAF1; assembly: GCF_009363795.1. NCBI lineage: Bacteria > Pseudomonadati > Pseudomonadota > Alphaproteobacteria > Rhodobacterales > Roseobacteraceae > Palleronia > Palleronia sp. THAF1. The sequence goes on from NZ_CP045420.1 coordinate 1,995,430, forward strand.
GACCATGCCTGCCGCAACGTGCCACGGGCGGATACCGCGCTCGAAGTACCCATCAAAGCGCCCGGCGGCCACGTAGCAGAGCGCCAGCGCAGGTGATCCCCATTCTCGCACTCCCGCGCAGCCCGGCATCAGACGACCGATGTCGCGCACCGACAGCGGAATCGCGGACTTAGAGGCCGGCATTCCGGCGGCGAACAGACAGTCGACCATGCGGCCCCGGCCCGACACACGCAGGCGACGTTCGTTCATAAAGGCCCCGGCGCCCTTTTCGGCCCAGAACAGCTCGTCCTTGGCAGGATCGTAGATGACCCCGGCGACGATCTCGCCCTTATGCTCCAGCGCGATGGACAAGGACCAATGCGGCAAGCCATGCGCGAAGTTCACCGAATCGGCCAGCGGATCGACGATCCAGCGGCGCGTCGGGTCTTTGCCCTCGACTTCGTTGGATTTGCTCTGCCAGCCGTAATTCGGACGCTCTCGCTGCAGCATCTCGCGGATGACTTCGTCCGACATCGCCTCGGCGCGGGTGACGAAATCCGACGACCCCTTGACCGAGACCTGCAGGTTCTCGACCTCGGCGAAGTCACGGATCAGCTTGCGCGCGGCGGCCCGCGCGGCCTTGATCATAATGGTGAGGTTTGCGCTGCCTTGCATGACCGGCTCCTGTCGTTCGGCCCCGCTCCATAAACGGGGCCGACGCGGAAGCCAATGGCCCCCTAGTGGCGCATCAAAACACCCAGCGGATTGGCGTAGTCATCCGTCCACGCCCGTCCGCCATCATCGGCCAGCGGTTGCCAGTCAAGCCGCGCGTCCAGCCCATCCAGAGATGCGCCATCGCGCGACAGCACAGCGACGCGTGAGCTAGTGGCTTGGCTCGGAGCATCCGCGCCATCATGGAAGGCAACCCGCCCCGACAGCCCCAGTTGCGTGGCCGAACGGCCAAGCGGCAGCGCGATATCATAGTAGCGGTTGGAGATGTGGTAGATCAGCAGGCCGTTTGGCGACAGGCGGTCGGCGTAAAGCGCCATCGCCTCGGTCGTGGTCAGATGGACGGGCACGGCATCGGACGAATAGGCGTCGATCACCAGCACGTCGTAGGTCACATCTTGCCCTTCCAAAACCACGCGCGCGTCGCCCATGTGGGTAGGCGCATCTGGCGTGCAGTCCGACAGGAAGCTGAAGAGCGCAGGGTCGCGGGCGATGCGGTCCACGACCGGATCAATTTCGTAGAAGGCCCAGGTTTGCGTGGGTCGCGCGTGGCAGGCCAACGCTCCGACACCCAGACCGACCACGCCGACGCGCGCATCGTCCGCGATCAGATCACCATTCAAGATGCGCGCCATGGGCCCGGTCTCATGGTAATAGGTCAGCGGGATAGGCCGCCCTTCCAGATCCCATTCCTGCGCGCCATGCAGCGTCGTGCCGTTGGTGTAGACGTGACGGCCATCCTTCGCGCCGACGTGGTGGATGCCGAAGAAGCTGCGGTCGCGGAACAGGGCCTCATCAGGCATCGCCTGCACCGCGATCAGCGCCATGACTGCGGCGCCCGCAAGCCCCGCACCCATCGTCTTCCGGTGGATCAACACGATCACGACCAAGGCCGTCAGGCCAAGCGCGGCGATGGCGTCACCTTTCAGCATCGGCGCGGCAAAGTGCAGAGCCACGCCTGCCACAGCCGCGATGCCAACCGCTCGAAACAGTCTGCGCGCGTCCGTGCGCGTGGCCGCCGCACTCAGCGCCAGCGCGCCCGCGATCAGCAGCGTGATCGGCCCTTCGGCCAGCGTGTCGAACAGAACAGGCGACAGGATGGAGTTAAACAGCCCGCCCAGCGCACCGCCCACGGACATCACTAGGTAGAACAGCGTCAGATGGGCGCCCGCAGGCCGCGCCTGATACAGCCGCGCGTGGGCGTAAAGGGCCACGGCGAAGAAAGCCACGCCAGCCAGCACGATCATCGCAAGACCCTGATGGCTGCCGGTCAGCCCAAGAAACAGCGCGGCCAGAAGCCCGATGGCGCACAGATGCGCAATGCGCAGAACGCCAAGACCCAGCAGGGGCCGCGTGCGGAACGTCACCACGAAGCTGAGCAGATACAAGGCCAGCGGCAGCACCCAGACAAGCGGCAGCGCACCCACATCGGTGCTGATCCGCGTGGTTACGGCCAACATCAGCGACGAGGGTACGAAGGCCAGCACAAGCCACAGGCCGATCCGCGTCCAAGAGACCGGATCGACGGTCGCGCGTGCCTCTCGCGCGGCCATGTCGGGCCGGGCGCAAAGTCCAGCGGCCAGCAGCCCCGCGCCCAGAACGACGTAGCCCAGCGAGAACCCTTCACCGATCAGCGTCGCGCCGAACAGCGGCTCTGCCACCAGTGGAAAGCCCAGAAGTGCCACGAAAGAGCCCAGGTTCGACGCGCCATACAGGAAATACGGATCGTTCGCCGCCGGGCCGTCGGAGCGCGCGTACCAAGACTGGATCAGCGGCGCGTTGGCGGCAAGTGCGGCGAAGGGCACGCCCACGCCCAGCGCAAACAGCGTCAGCGTGGCCCAAGCAGCGGGTGTTCCGGGTGTCCACGTCCAGCCATCGGGAATACCCAGCGGCAGGAACAGAAGGCCAGCGGCCCACACGGCCAGATGCACGGCCACCTGCCCCCTTACCGGCACGTATTTGGTCAGCAAATGCGCATAAAGGTAGCCGCCCAGCAGCACAGACTGGAAGAACAACATCGCCGTCGTCCAGACAGACGCAGCCCCGCCGATCTCTGGCAGGACGATCTTTGCGAACAGCGGTTGCACGAAGAACAGCAAGCTGGCCGACAGGAAGATCGTGGCGGTGAACAGCACCGGCGCAAGGCGCACGGGCACGGCTGGGCGGTCGAATTCGGCGACAGACATTGGCAAATCCTTCGATTGTCCGAAGAATGTTACCAATCGGTCTGGGCAGGATTATGGCCGCGATCCGCCGTTTTCCGCACGATTTCGCGCGAAGGGCGTCAGCCTAGCGCCGCATCATCTTCAAAGGCTCTGTCCGTGCCAACTTCAACAGGTTCGCCATGTAGGGCAGGTCCGCTTCGTCGTTTCGGACAGCCGCATATAGACGCTTCGTCTTGCCCTTGGCTGTCAGCGGGCGGGTCACGTAATCCGATTGCAGCCGAATGTCGCGCACCACCCAGTCGGGCAGCACCGCGACGCCCCGTTGGCTGGCGACAAGAATCAGGATCATCGCCGTCAATTCGACCTGCCGGATCGCGTGGGGCACCACGCCTTCAGGGATCAGCAGTTCGGTGAACACGTCCAGCCGTTCGCGCGGCACCGGGTAGGTGATCAGCGTTTGGTCGGCGAAATCCGTCGCCTCGACATAAGGCTTCTCTGCCAATGGATGGCCAGATGCGGCGACGAAGACAGGCTCGTAATCGAACAGCGGGACGAAGGTGACGCCCTCGATCTTCTCTGGGTCCGAGGATACGACCAGATCGACTTCCTCGCGCCCCAGCGCGGGCAAGGCGTCGAAGGCCAGACCGGGGCGGATATCCACGTCTACCTCTGGCCAGGCGCGGCGGAACAGCTCCAGAACCGGGAACAGCCATTCGAAGCAGGCGTGGCATTCGATGGCGATATGCAGGCGCCCGGACCGCCCCGCGACCAGCCCGGCGAACTCTGCCTCCAGCGCAGCGACCTCTGGCAAGATTCGCTCTGCCGCCTTCAGCAAGCGATGTCCGGCAGCGGATAGCTTCAGCGGTTTCGACCGTCGCACGAACAGCTCGACCCCCGCCTGATCCTCCAGGTTTTTCACTTGATGGCTTAGCGCCGATTGAGTGATGTGCAGCCGGTCCGCAGCGCGCGCCAGACCGCCCTCGTCATGGATCGCCTTGATCGTGCGCAGGTGACGGAACTCGATGTGCATGTGCTGGAACTCATAAAGATGTTCTTGGTTATGAATTTGTCTCACGTCGCAGAGGATGCGACAAGGGACGAAACAAGGACGCACCCCATGACCCGTATCAGTTACGAATTCTTCCCGCCGAAGTCGCTGCAGGCCTCTTTCAAGCTATGGGATACGATCCACACGCTGGCCGCGACGGCTCCCGACTTCGTGTCTGTCACCTATGGCGCGGGCGGCACGACCCGCAAGCTGACCCATGAGGCCGTGACGACCATCAACAAGGAAACCGGCCTGCGCGTCGCGGCGCACCTGACCTGCGTGGACGCCAGCAAAGCCGAAACGATGGAGATCGCCGAAAGCTACGCGGCGGCGGGCATCACGGATATCGTGGCCTTGCGCGGCGACATGCCCGGTGGTGGTGCGTTCGTGCCCCATGCCGAAGGCTTCGCGTCTTCCGTCGAGCTGATCGAGGCGCTGGCCGCCGATGGCCGCTTCAACATCCGCGTGGGCGCCTACCCCGACCGCCACCCCGAGGCGGCCAGCGACGATGCGGACGTCGAGTTTCTGAAGCGCAAGATCGACGCCGGTGCGACCGAGGCCCTGACCCAGTTCTTCTTCGAGGCAGAGACCTTCCTGCGCTTCCGCGACCGCTGCGCAGCTGCCGGGATCGACGCCCCCATCGTGCCGGGCATCTTGCCCATTGAGAATTGGAAGGGCGTCAAGAAGTTCGCCACCGGCTGCGGCACGACCATCCCCGCGTGGCTGGAAGAGGCTTTCACCGCCGCCGAACGCGACGGTCGCGCCGATCTGCTGGCAACGGCCCTTTGCACCGAGATGTGCACCGAGCTGCTGGAAAATGGCGTTGAGCAGCTTCACTTCTACACACTCAACAAGCCCCACCTGACGCGCGACGTGGTTCACGCGATGGGGCTGGCGCCGGAACCGGCTCTGGAAAAGGTCGCCTGAGGGCGGCACAAGGGGTGGGACCAAACCCGGAGCCCGCCCCATGAAGTTCGCCACATCCGCCGCCGACTTGCCCGATATCGCCAAGATGCGCGATCTGTCGGGGCTTGAGTTCATGCAGGCGATGCAGTCGGGCGACCTGCCCGCCCCTCCCATCGCACAAGGCATGAATTACGATCTCGATACGGTCGAAGACGGGCGCGTGGTCTTTCGCGGCACGCCCCGTTTCGCGCACCTGAACCCCATGGGCGGCCTGCACGGCGGCTGGTACGGCACACTTCTGGACAGCTGTATGGCCTGCGCGGTGATGACCAAGGTGCCGACGGGATCCACCTATACCACGCTGGAATACAAGATTAACATCGTGCGCGCCCTGCCTGCGGATACCGAGATCATGGCCATCGGTCAGGTCAGCCACGCGGGCCGCACGACCGGCGTCGCCACCGGAGAGATCAGGGGCGCGTCCGACGACCGCCTATACGCCACGGGATCGACCACTTGCCTGATAATGGCACTTCCCGTTTAGCCACGCTGGCGTGCAGCTCTTCCGAGGGATCGGTGCCGATGAGCCGATCCTCTCTGCTGCGCAGGAACTTCCCCATCCCGACGTATTGCCCGATCGAAGGCGCCTCAGGGTCCACGGGAAAGCGGGCGCGCCAGCCATCAGGCAACGGCAGGCCGGCCTGCTCGGCCTTCCCCAGCATCCAGCACAGCGCCACATTCGCCAGCGGACGCGCGCTGTTTCGGCCCGAAAGATGCCCGCCCACATCGCCATGCGTGCCGGGAAACCAGACCTGCTCCAGATTGCCGTCCCAGTCGTCGCGCGTGCGCCACAGGACAGGCCGATAGGCGCGCCGACGCTCGTCATGCGCAAGCGCGTGGTAGCCGCGCTTGGTCGTGTCGTTCAACGTATGGTCGTGGAACCGGTGCGCCATCTGCGACCAGCGCCAGATGATCGGCGCCCCCAGCCCCAGCGCCTTCACAGTATCGAACGCACCGATCATTTCGACCTCGACGGCGTTGTGACAATTGATCCGGCGGAAGTCGTCCGCCGCGTGGGCGTCGGGCAACGTACGGTAGTGACGGTAGGCGTTCTGCACGTTGCGCTCGGTCGCGGCGTCCGCACGCAGTAGGCCGATGCGTCCGATAACGCCCGCCAAGGAGCGCACAGCGTAGGCCCCGCGAGAATAACCCAAGAAGTAAATGCGGTCACCGGGCCGATACTGCGACGAGAGCCAACCGTAGGCGCGCTGGATTTGACGGTTGAGGCCCCGCCCCTCGATCACATCGCGCATCTGCGAATAGCGGGCGAGTTGGATGCCCGGCTCATAGTAGACGGCCATATCGCTGGTTGGGGCCATCTCCGACAACAGCTTCCAGATCAGGCCGATGCTCGTCTCCCGCCCCGGACGCAGCGTCGACATCGTGCCGTCTAGCAGCACGACCAGCGTCATCGGTCCGCGCCGCACAGCCCGCCGAACACGCCGACCGGAGGACTGGCGTGCCCAGGCGCGAAGCCGTCGCGCAGCCTTATTCTGCGGCGAGCGGTCGGGCATCGGCCCCCTGCAAAGCGGCCCAGACCCGCGCGGGCGACAGCGGCGGGTGAAGATCGCGCACGCCCCGATCCCACGTCGCATCCTCGACGGCGTTGGCCAAAGCGGCCATTGCGCCAACGGTTCCCGCCTCGCCACAGCCCTTCATGCCAAGCGGGTTCGCGGTAGAGGGCACGGGTTCCGTCGTGAAGCCGATCATCGGCAGGTCAATCGCCCGTGGCATCGCGTAATCCATGAAGCTGGCCGTCAGGAACTGGCCGTCCGCATCGTAGATGCCATGCTCCATCAGGATCTGACCGATCCCCTGCGCCACGCCGCCATGCACCTGACCTTCGGCCAGCAAAGGATTGATAAGATTTCCGAAGTCATCGACGACCGTGTAACGCGCGACCGTCACTTCGCCGGTGTCGGGGTCTACCTCGACCTCTGCCACATGCGCGCCGTTGGGGAACGACCGTCCGGGCAGCGTGTCACGCCCCTCGAACCGCGTCAGTTCCATGCGCCCCGCCGCCCGCGCCCGCGCCACGACATCCAGCACATCCGGCGTATCGTTCGAGCCAGCGATGCGGAAGCGTTCGTCGTCGAAGGTGACTTCGGCCCCCTCTTCCTCTTCCAGAAACGCCGCCAGTGCGCCGATGGCTTCCGTCGCGACCTTCAGGGTCACCGTATTCTGCACGGTGACAGAGCGTGATCCCCCCGTGCCGCCGCCGGTCTCGATCCGGTCCGAATCGCCCTGAATGATTGTGATGCGATCTACGGGAATTCCGGTCTGATCCGACAGGAACTGCGCGAACACCGTCTCATGCCCCTGCCCGTTCGACTGGGTGCCGACATACAGATCGACGCCGCCATCCTCGGTGAACTCTACCGTCACACCTTCCGACGGATCGCCCAGGATCGACTCGATGTAATAGCAAAGGCCCATCCCGCGCAGCTTGCCTTTCTTGGCGCTTTCCGCACGGCGTGCCTCGAACCCCGCGCGATCCGCCGTCGACTCGATGCGGCTGAGCACGCGCCCGAAGGCCCCAACGTCGTAGCTTTCGCCAGAGACCGTCTTGTAGGGAAACACCCCCTCGGGGATGAAATTGCGCCGTCGTAGGTCCCACGGATCGACACCCAATTCCCGCGCTGCGCGGTCCATCAGACGTTCCAGCGCGAACATCGCCTCTGGCCGCCCCGCGCCGCGATAGGCGTCGACCTGCGTCGTATTGGTGTAGATGCCGAGCGCGTGCAGCCACGCCGTCTGGATATCATAGGTTCCGGTCAGAACCCGCGCGAACAGGTGCGACTGCATCAACTGACCGAAGTTCGAATTGTAGGCGCCAAGGTTCGACAGCGTTTCCACCCGGTAAGCGGTGATCCTGTGATCCGCGTCGAAGCCCATTTCGACAGTGCTGACCAGATCGCGACCCGCGTTGTCGGTCATCATCCCCTCGCCGCGCTCGGCCTGCCACGCGACAGGACGGTTCAGTTGCATCGTGGCAAGCGCAACGCAGAAATACTCGGGATAATTCATCGTCTTGGTGCCGAAGCCGCCGCCGACATCAGGTGTGGTGACGTGTATACGCTCGGCGTCCAGACCCAGTCGGTTGACAAGCTCTTTCTTCAGGTTCCACACGCCCTGCCCGCCATAGCAGACATGTAGCCGGTCGCCCTCCATCTCGGCCCAGCAGGCGCGCGTTTCCATCGGGTTCGACACGATGCGGTTGTCCTCGACCACCAGCGACACGCGATGCGCCGAGGCGTCCAGCGCCCTAGCGGTCGCGGCCTCATCGCCCAACCCGTAGTCGAAACACACGTTATCAGGTGCCTCGGCGTGCAAGGTCTCGCCGCCGGGCGCCAGGTCCATCTTCACGGGCAGGTCGTCGATCTCCACCATCACGGCCTCGATGGCATCGCGAACCTGAGCCGCTGATTCCCCGACGATCACGGCGATCGGCTCTCCGACGAAGCGCACGCGATCCCGCGCAAGGAATGGCCGTTCGGGCGCCGCGCCCTTGGTGCCGTCGCGGTTGGGCACTTGCACGAAGGCCATGCCCAACGATGCGCCTGCCGCTTCGGCCTCTGCCGCGCCCATCGCCAGCACCACGCCCGGCATGTCCAGCGCCGCGTCCAGATCGACTGAAACGATCCGCCCATGCGCCACGTCAGACCGGATGAACCCCGCGACCAGCGCCCCTTCGGGCACCGTGTCGCCGGTATACTGCCCTGCTCCGGTCAGGAAGCGAACATCCTCGCGGCGGGTCACGGACTGGCTTTTACCGAATGGCTGCATGATCTTGGCTCCTTCCGGGCGCACAGTGGCGCGCCCGGCCCGCGATTTCCAGCGCCATTGTCACCTTCCCCTTGGGCCTGCGACACGATATTGCGCGAACCGAAGTTTGCCGAAGGATCCCGCCGATGCCCATGGAAAAGAATTTCGACGCGCAAAGCGCCGAACCCCGCCTGTACGAGATGTGGGAGCAACAGGGCTGCTTCGCCGCCGGGGCCAACGCCAAGGACGGGGCCGAGACCTTCTCGATCATGATCCCGCCGCCCAATGTCACGGGCAGCCTGCACATGGGCCACGCCTTTAACAACACGCTTCAGGACATCCTGATCCGGTGGAAGCGGATGCAGGGCTATGACACGCTCTGGCAGCCCGGCACCGACCACGCCGGCATCGCCACGCAGATGGTGACCGAGCGTGAGATGGCCGCGAACGGCGAACCCACCCGTACCGAAATGGGGCGCGAGGCGTTCCTGAACCGCGTCTGGCAACAAAAGCAGTCGTCGCGTGGCACAATCATCGGCCAGCTCAAGCGATTGGGTGCGTCCTGTGATTGGTCGCGTGAGGCCTTCACAATGGGCGGCGCGCCCGGCGATCCCGATGCGCGCGAGGGCGGTCAGGACTTTCACGCCGCCGTCATCAAAACCTTCGTGGAGTTCTACGAGAAGGGCATCATCTACCGCGGCAAGCGGTTGGTGAACTGGGACCCGCATTTCGAGACGGCGATCAGCGATCTGGAAGTCGAGAATATCGACCAGCCGGGCCACATGTGGCACTTCAAGTACCCGCTGCAGGACGGCGCGACCTACACCTACATCGAGAAGGACGACGACGGGAACGTGCTGTTCGAAGAAGAGCGCGACTACATTTCCATCGCCACCACACGCCCCGAAACCATGCTGGGCGACGGCGCGGTCGCCGTTCACACATCGGATGAACGCTACGCGCCAATCGTCGGAAAATTATGCGAAATCCCGGTCGGCCCGAAAGAGCATCGCCGCCTGATACCGATCATCACCGACGACTATCCGGATCCCACATTCGGCTCGGGCGCGGTGAAGATCACCGGCGCGCATGACTTCAACGACTACGGCGTCGCCACGCGCAACGGAATTCCGTTGTATGCGCTGATGGACACGCGCGCCAAGATGCGCAGCGATGGCCTGCCCTATGCCGAAGCCGCAGAAATGGCCGGCGCGATCGCACGGGGCGAGATCGACGCACCTGCCGACGCCACGCAAATCAACCTTGTGCCCGAAGAGTATCGCGGGCTCGACCGGTTCGACGCGCGTCAGAAGGTCATCGACGCGATCACGTCAGAGGGCCTGGCCGTCATGGTCCCGGACACCGATCCGCGCCTTGGAGCGCAAGCGGCCAAAGCCCCCATCGCACCGGAAGAAGGCGGCGAAACGCGCGAAGCCGAGATGATCCCGCTGGTCGAGGCCAAGACGATCACCCAACCCTTCGGCGACCGCTCGAAGGTCGTGATCGAGCCGATGCTGACCGATCAGTGGTTCGTCGACACCGACCAGATCGTCGGTCCCGCACTGGAGGCCGTCCGCGAAGGCATGGCGCGCGCGGATGGAACCACCGATGGCACCAAGATCCTGCCCGAACGCGACGCCAAGACTTATTTCCACTGGCTGGAAAACATCGAGCCTTGGTGCATCTCGCGCCAGCTGTGGTGGGGGCATCGGGTTCCGGTTTGGTATGGCCCCTACATCACCGAAGGCGGTGAGCGTCTGCATGATACCACGGGCGCCGCGCCTAAAGAGGCCGCCGTCTTCCTGCGGGACGGGCAATGGGTGCGCGCGTTCTGCGGCGCGGATAGCAACGCCGTGCGCGAAGACGCTCAGAACTGGTATCGCGCGCGCCTGCACGGCCGCGTCGAGATCGACATGGGTGACGGCGTGCTCCCCCACGCCGAAGAGCTTAGCAGCGAAGTCGTGCAATTGTCGCAAGACGAAGACGTTCTGGACACTTGGTTCTCATCCGGCCTCTGGCCGCTGGGCACACTCGGCTGGCCCGACGACTCGCCCGAATTGCAAAAGTATTTCCCGACCTCCGTTCTGATCACCGGGTTCGACATCATCTTCTTCTGGGTCGCCCGGATGATGATGATGCAATTTGCGATGGTAGAGCAAAAACCTTTCCATACCGTTTACGTCCACGCGCTCGTGCGGGACGAGAAGGGGCGGAAGATGTCGAAATCGCTCGGCAACGTCATCGACCCACTGACCCTGATCGACCAATATGGCGCGGACGCCGTGCGCTTTACGCTGTCGTCAATGGCGGCCATGGGGCGCGACCTTAAGCTTTCGGAACAAAGGGTTGCGGGCTATCGCAATTTCGGAACCAAGCTGTGGAACGCCTTCCGCTTCGCCGAAATGAACGGGGCTTTGGCGGAGACCGGCGGCGATCTGCCGCACGACCTGACCCAAGCCACCAACAAGTGGATCGTCGGTGAAACGGCCCGCACCGTACAGGCGGTGGACGCCGCGCTGTCCGACTATCGTTTCAACGACGCGTCCAGCACGCTTTACGCCTTCGTCTGGGGGCAGGTCTGCGACTGGTATGTCGAGCTGGCCAAGCCTCTGTTCGATAACGAGGACACCGCGCCGGAAACGCGCCGCACGCTAGCGTGGGTTCTGGATCAATGCTGCATCTTGCTGCACCCTTTCATGCCGTTCATCACCGAAGAGCTGTGGGGCCAGACCGAACGTGACTCCCCTCTGGTTCACGCTGCTTGGCCGACCTATGGCCCTGAAGTGGCTGACGAAAACGCGGACGCAGAGATGTCTTGGGTCATCGCGCTGATCGAGCAGATCCGCTCTGTTCGGGGCGAGATGAACGTGCCCGCGTCCCTGAAAGCACCCCTGTTGATGATCGAGCTGGACGAGGCCGGTCGCACTGCCTTCGCCCGCAATCGCTCTTTAATCGAACGACTCGCGCGGCTGGGCGAGATCGCCGAAGGCCCCGCCCCCAAGGGCGCCATGATCCTGCCCGTGCGCGGCGGTTCCTTTGCGTTGCCGCTGGCCGATATCATCGATGTGCAGGCGGAAAAGGCGCGTATCGACAAGGCTCTGGCCAAGCTCGGCAAGGAGATCGGCGGGCTCGAAGGACGCCTGAAGAACCCCAAGTTCAAGGCCAGCGCCAAGCCCGAGGTCGTCGAGGAAACAGAGGCCAATCTGGCCGCCCGCACCGCCGAGCGTGACCGCATGGCAGAGGCGCAGGCGCGCCTAGCCGAACTGTGAGTGACCCGCGCCTGACCGCGCTTGCCGCGTCCCTGCCCGCCACGGTGCCGTTTGTCGGTCCGGAGGCTATCGAACGGCAGACCGGCAAGGCCTTCCGAGCGCGACTTGGGGCGAACGAAAGTATCTTTGGTCCGTCGCCCAAGGCGGTCGAAGCCATGCAACGTGCGGCGTCGGAGGCGTGGAAGTATCCCGATCCCGAAAGCCATGAACTGCGCTTCGCCTTGGCGGACCATCTGGACGTTGCGGTGGAAGAGATTGTCGTCGGCGCAGGGATCGACGGTCTGCTCGGGTCGCTCGTGCGTCTGTTCGTGGCGCCCGGTGATGTCGTCGTGACCAGCCGGGGGGCCTATCCGACGTTCAACTACCACGTCACCGGTTACGGCGGGGATTTGCACTTTTGCGATTATCGCGATGACCACGAAGACCCCGATGCCCTTATCGACAAAGCGATCGAGACGAAGGCGAAACTGCTCTATTTGACCAATCCCGATAATCCCATGGGCTCTTGGCATCCGGCAGAGAGGATTGCGCAGCTAATCGAGCGTGTTCCAGACGGCTGCCTTCTGGTGTTGGACGAGGCGTACCTAGAATGCTCCGAGGTCCAGACGTCCCCGGCGCTCGACACTACTGATCCAAGAGTCATCCGGATGCGCACGTTTTCCAAAGGTTACGGCTTAGCGGGCGCGCGCGTCGGCTATGCGGTGGGCCACCGCGATATCATCGCCGCCTTTGCGCGTGTCCGAAATCACTTCGGGGTCAGCCGGGTCAGTCAGGCCGGAGCGCTCGCAGCGTTACGTGATCAAAACTACCTGCTTGAGACGCAGCACCGGATCGCGAAAAGCCGCGAACGAATCGCCGCCATCGGCCGGGACAACGGCCTGACGGCCTTGCCGTCCGCCACCAATTTTGTGGCGCTCGACCTAGGCCGAGAAGGAGCCATTACTAAGGCCCTCGTCAGCGCGCTGGCGGAACGCGGCATTTTCACGCGGATGCCGGGCGTCGCGCCGCTGGACCGCTGTATTCGCATCACCTGCGGGCCAGAGGCCGAAATGGACTTGTTTGCGACAGTGCTGCCCGAGGCTATGGACGCCGTGATGGGACGTTAAAAGACTTGAAACGATTTGCGGTGTAGGCACGTTCTTGCATCATGGACCGTCAACCCGCCCCGAATTACACGAACGCCTTCCTCGTGTCGCTTGCGCCGCTGGTGTTCATCGCCCTTATCGTCGTCTGGGCGTTGGTCGGCCTTCTGGCGGCGCTTGGGGTGAGTTACGCCGCCGATAAGGGGATCACCCGTATCGGTGCACGTCGCGAGTCTTAGCGACCGGCACAGATTCGCGCGGCCGCAGCCACGCCGCCCTCCCCATGGGGGATGTCGCAGGCTTGCAGGCCCGCTTCGATGACACCCAGCGTTCCAAGGATCATATGGGCGTTCAGGTGGCCCATGTGCCCGATCCGGAAAAAGCCACCGAAATCGGGATCGCCCGGTTCGGCCATTCCAAGGCCGATGCCCAAGGTCAACCCAGCCTCTTCCGCTGTCCATTTGCGCAAGCTGTCTGCCAGAGCGCCACCCAGACGTAGGGCGGTTACCGCATTGCTGCGCGCGCCCACCGGCGCGTTCACCGTCAGCGGTCCGGCCTGCCCCCATGCCTCGCAGGCCGCCCAGACGGCACGGGCCAAGGTTTCGTGGCGCGCCCAGACATGCTCCATCCCCTCTTCCATCAGCAGGTCGAGTGCGGCGCGCAGGGCGAACAGATGGTGCGTCGGCGCGGTGCCGCAGAAGTGCTGGTAGTAGCCTTGCGGAGCGATGCGCGGCGCCCAGTCCCAGTAAGCGCTCACGCTATTCACACGCTCAGCCTGCGCCTTGTCGGACACCCATAAAAAGCCAATGCCCGGCGGCGTCATCAGTCCCTTCTGGCTTGCGGCGAGCAGCACGTCGACGCCCCAGGCGTCCATCTCGACCCGATCGCAGCCGAGTGACGCGATACAATCGGCCATCAAAAGCGCGGGGTGCCCGGTTTCATCCAGCACCCGGCGCAAGGCGGGAATGTCGCTGCGGATGCCGGTCGATGTGTCGACGTGGACCGCCAGCACCGCTTTGATACGGTGATCCTTATCGGCGCGCAGGGCTTCGGCCACGCGCTCTGGGTCCACCGGGCTTTGCTTGCCAAACTCGATCAAGTGCACGTCCGCGCCTATTCTGCGTGCTGTTTCCGCCCAGCCGTGCCCGAAGCGACCCGTCGCAGGCACCAGAACCGAGTTGCCCGGGGTCACCACATTGGCAAGCGCAGCTTCCCACAGGCCGTGCCCGTTGCAGATGTAGATCGCACAGCCCGCTTCTGTGCGCGCGACGCGCTTGAGGTCCGCGACGATGGTCGCCGTCATATCGACCAGATCGCCCTCATAGATGTTAGGCGCAGGCCGCATCATGGCAGCCAGAACGCTGTCGGGCATGACCGATGGACCGGGAATGGCGAGGTGGGGGCGACCGTTGTGCAAGCTCATACCGTGCAGCGTTAGGCACGGTCATCGAGGGCGTCAATCGCTTCCCCTTCGCCGCGATCCGCGCTACCTCGCGCCCATGTTCAACAACCGCACGCCAAATCAAGCCTTCGCACATATGGGGCGCTTGTGGCGGGACTACGTCCGCCCACACCGCTGGTGGTTGGCCTTCGCAGCCGTCCTGATGATGATCGAGGGTTCGACTGTGGGCCTGCTCAGCTGGATGCTGAAGCCCATGTTCGACCGTGTATTGGTCGGCGGAGAAGCCAGCGCAATCTGGTGGGTGGGGCTTGCGATCCTCAGCCTTTTTGTCGTGCGGGCCGTCACAGGCGTTGTGTCGCAGATCATTATGTCACGAGTGGCGCTGAAGACGGCGACGACGATGCAGGTCGACCTGTTGGCGCATCTGACAACGCTGGACATGAGTTACTTCCAGGACAATGCCCCCGGCGCCCTGATAGAGCGCGTTCAAGGCGACACGGCGGCCGTTCAGCGTATCTGGCTGTCGGTCATTCAGGCCGCCGGTCGCGACACAGTGGCTTTGGGATCGCTGCTCGTGGTTGCTCTCTCGATCGACTGGATCTGGACTTTGGCGGCCTTGGTCGGTGTGCCACTGTTGATCGGGCCGATGGTGGTGCTGCAGCGCTATGTGCGGAACAAGACGAAGCAGACGCGCAATACCTCTTACGAGCGCGCAAAGCGGTTGGACGAGATCTTCCACGGCATCGGCGCGGTGAAGCTGAACGGGATGGAGCGCTATCAGGTCAGCCGCTTCGACACGTTGGTGCGGCGGATCGTGCGCGCCGAAGTCCGCTCGACCGCCGGTCGCGCCACCATGCCCGGCCTGATCGACGTGATGACCGGAGTGGGCTTCTTCGCCGTCTTGATCCTGGGCGGAGCCGAAATCGTAGACGGCACGAAGACGGTCGGTGACTTCATGTCCTTCTTCGCGGCGATGATCCTGACATTCCAGCCCCTGCGCCGTCTCAGCACGCTTGCGGGGTCGTTCCAGGTCGCCGCGATCTCGTTGGACAAGATCTACAGTACCTTTGACCTCAAGCCGAAGGTGTCCGGAGCCACCAAGCCCCCGGCCAGCGGCCTTCCCGCCCCGCGGGTCGAGCTTAGCGGGGTCACCCTGTCCTACGGCGACACGCAGGTGCTGACCGACGCGGGCTTCGTGTCAGAAGCCGGGCGCGTCACCGCATTGGTCGGTGCGTCGGGGGCCGGCAAAAGCACCATTTTCAACGTGCTGACCCGCATGGCCGAGCCAGACAGCGGTGCCACATACATCAACGGCACAAACATCACCGACATGGAGTTGGGCGACCTTCGCGCCCTGATGTCGGTCGTCACGCAAGACGCCCTGCTGTTCGACGAAACCATACGCGAGAACATCACCGTGGGCCGCGAGGTCTCGGACGCGGATCTACGGGCCGCAGTGGAGGCCGCGCATGTGTCGGACTTCACCGACACCCTGCCCGACGGCTTGGACACCCTTGCCGGTCCGCGTGGATCGGCCTTGTCGGGTGGCCAGCGGCAACGGGTCGCTATCGCCCGCGCCATTCTGCGCGACACGCCGATCCTGCTGCTGGACGAAGCAACCAGCGCGCTCGACGCAAGGTCCGAGCGGCTGATCCAGACGGCGCTGGAGCACGCGTCACAGGGCCGCACGACGTTGGTGATCGCGCATCGGCTGGCCACGATCCGCGACGCGCACAAGATCGTCGTGATGGATATGGGCCGCGTCGTCGAACAGGGCACGCATGAAGAGCTCCTTGAAGCGGGCGGCCGCTATGCCGACCTCTATCATCTGCAATTCAAGGACGAGGACTAGCCGATGACCCGCACCGTGCTTTCGCTGAGCGGCCCTGACCGCGTGCCCTTCCTGCAGGATCTGGTGACCAATGACGTGACGCGGACCGACCGGCTGACCTACGCCGCGCTGCTGACACCTCAGGGCAAGTATCTGTTCGATTTCTTCGTGGCGCACGACGGTGACGCGCTGCTGATCGACGCACCCGCCGACATGGCAGAGGCGCTGGCCCAGCGGCTGTCGATTTATCGCCTGCGCCGGAAAGTAGAGATCGCGGTAACCGACCTTCCTGTCGGGCGCGGAACCGGCGAGGCACCCGAAGGCGCCCTGCCCGACCCACGTCATCCCGATTTGGGCTGGCGACAGATCGGCGCGGCGGGCGACGATGGGACGGATTGGGATGCGCTGCGCGTGGCTCTATGCGTGCCCGAAAGCGGGATCGAACTGATCCAGAACGACAGTTTTCCGCTGGAAATGGGACTTGACCGGCTGAACGGCATCGACTTTCGCAAGGGCTGCTATGTCGGGCAGGAGGTGACCGCGCGCATGAAGCACAAGACCGAGCTGAAAAAGGGGCTGCGGGCCGTCGGCATCGACGGCACGGCGGCGCCCGGCACGCCGATCACGACCGAAGACGGCAAGCCAGCAGGGACACTGTTCACGTCGTCAGCCAACCGCGCCCTTGCGTGGCTGCGTTTTGACCGGGCGACCGGCCCGCTGGTCGCGGACGGCGCCAAGATCAAAGCCTAACGGGATTACGCCCGCTCGGAATATTCCATCGCGACGGTATCGACGACGATCTCCTCGTCCTGCCCGACGAAAGGCGGCACCATGACCTTCACGCCATTGTCCAAGATGGCCGGCTTGAAAGAGTTGGCAGCGGTCTGACCCTTCACCACCGGCTCAGTCTCCACCACGGTGCAGGTCACCTTCTGCGGCAAGGTCGCCGACAATGCTTCTGATTCGTAGTATTCGATCTGAATTGTCATGCCGTCCTGAAGGAACGGACGACGGTCACCAAGAATGTCGGCGGGCAGTTCGATCTGCTCGAAGGTCTCATTGTCCATGAACACGAGCATACCGTCGGTTTCGTACAGGAACTGTTGATCCTTCTGCTCCAAACGAACGCGCTCGACTTTATCTGCGGATCTAAACCGTTCGTTAAGTTTTGACCCGTTACGAAGGTTGCGTAACTCAACCTGCGCGAAAGCGCCGCCCTTCCCGGGCTTTACGTGGTCGGTTTTGACAGCGACCCAAAGGCCGTCATTGTGTTCCAGTATGTTACCGGGGCGAATCTCGTTTCCGTTGATCTTCGGCATTAAGGCGAAACCATGGCAAAAGGTTGAAGGAAGATTGATGGAGCCTATATCTACCCATCAAGTGTAGCGCAACACAGCCTATTTAGCCGATCTCGCCAGTTCGCCATGCACCCAGCGCATGTGTGGCATTCCGAATTGGCATAACAAATTGTGTCGCAAAACCGTCATAAGGTGCGTCACGCCCACCGCCAAGACCAAGAACAAGGAACGACGAATGGCCGACTTCGTTGATGGAACCGCTTTCAACCACGAGCAGGGGAACCGCGCGCGCAAGCTTTTTGCTGCCGTTGTGCTGGCTGCGCTCGATGACGCGATCGCGGATGACAAGAAATACGGGAACGGACCCGAGCAGATCGCTCGCTGGGCACGTTCGCGGGACGGTCGCGAAGTCCTAAGCTGTGCTGGCATCGACCCCAACGAGCGTGTCGTGGCCGGCCTGATGGAGTTCGTGAAGAAGGGCGTTCGCACGTCCGTCGCTCTGAGCCGCGAAGAAAGCGAGCGTCGCAACGCCGCTCAGGCCGAAGCCGCCTGATTTCATACGCCGGGCGACTGCCATCGCCTTGCACACCGGAAAGCGCCGCAGCCTGCTCCTGCGGCGCTTTTCTTGTGTCAGAAGACCAAGCGCCAGATCAGGAACGGCGCAAGCTGCGCGATAGCCAGCGCGCCGAAGGTCAGTCGCCAAGGCAACGAGAAATCGCGCCAGATCAGCCAGACCGACATGACGACAACAAGACCAGTCTCGATCAGGCTCCAGACCTCTCCCGACCGCCCCTCCCAGTAGGAAATCGGAGAGTGGAACTTCCAGTCCGTCACCGGCCAGAAGTGCATTCGCGCGTCATGGCTGTGCAGCGGGAAGTCGAAAATGAGATGCAGCAAGGCGGCCCCCGTAAAGGCGACGGCCCACCGCGATCCAGCCCAAACGGCAATTGCCAGTCCGATGCCCCACAACACAAAGCTGTTGTCGATGCCGAAGACGGTTTGCCAGGTGTCCGAATAGTAAAGCGTGCCGAAAACCTGCTCGGCAGGAATGCTCATCACGAACAACGCCACGCCAGCCATCAGGTAAAGCGACAGGTCGGGTGCGAAGCCACCCGCAAGTGCCGCAGCAATCACCGTGTTCTGTCCGGGACGACCAAAGGCCGCGGCCCCCATGATCAGATGCGCGGGCGTGTTCATCCCCGCGCGCCTACCCTAGTCGAATTCGCGGGCCGACAGGGCGCGCATGATCTCGCGCCGGACCAGCTTCTTCACGTTGCGCGTGATTCGCTCACCCAACGCACCGGCGAGTTCTTCCCGCACGATCTCGGAAATCATTTCTCGCAGAAGCTCTTCGTCGATCACGGTATCTTCGTCGTCGGTCGCTTCGATGGTGCTGCGCGATGGCTCGGAATGGATGAAATGCAGGCCCGCTGCAGGCTCTTGTTCTTCGGCTTCCGTGAACGGTGCTTCAGGTGCGTTCAGGTCGTCCACCGGATCGCCGTGGAAGACATGCTTTTCAGCCAAGCTCACCTCGGCCTCGGACTGCGCATCGGTCAAACCGGCAGGCTGCGCGGCCGACTCATCGGCTGAAGGAAGAATATCGAAAGCCCAGTTATCCGACACCGATACGTTATCATCTTGCGTTGCGGGTAGCGCCGTCTGCGCTTCGACCGGTAGATCGGCGTCCAGTTCTTGGGACATCGTTGCGTCCGCCGGCACCATGTTCGTAGGTGCAGTCGGCGCCATATCAGCGTCGGAAGCCTCGCCCTCCTCACCCTCATCTTCGGCGAAACGAGCGGCCAAATCAGGCATGGCACCGGGAAGCGGCGGCTCTTGCGCCTCGCTTCCATCCGGTTCGAATCCTTGTTCGGCGGCAACGGCGGATTCCAGCTGTGCAATGCGCGATTCGAGCGATTGGTCGATCGCGGGACCGTCCACAGTCGGCGCAGGCCGTTCAACAGGCTCTGGCGCAGCGGAACCCTTTTCCGGCGTTACAGCCGCTTCCTCCTGCGGAACCCTTAGGTCGGACGTGAGCATCAAGCGCTCGCGCGTCGCTTTGCGTTCGGTCGGCTGCGTCGAGACGAGCTTGCGAATATTGGCGAGGACGCGTTCGACGTCTCCCGAGCTTAACGGTTCTGACATGGCGCACCTTCACGGCTCTTGACTGCCCGTTCCAGCATAGGCCGACCCGGTCTCTCACACAACGATGCAGTTTTCGTTAACGGCCCAAAGACTTGATAATACGATCCAACTGCTCACCCTGCGGGCTGACTTTCCGCACGGGCGCGTCCTTGACCGCGTTGTAATAGGCCTCCGGGTCGTAGGTCGTGATGCCCAGCCCAAGATGCTCAACGGTCAGCAGGCCCATTGTGAACAGTATCTGGTAGGCCGCACGGATTTCGGCAACCTGCGCCGAGATCAACGCCGCGCGCGCGTCCTGCAGATCCTGCTCGGCGTCCAGCACATCCAGCGTCGTTCGCGCGCCAAGGCCGAACTCTTCCTGCAAGCCCTGAAAAGCAACGCGGGCGGCGCGAACACGCAACTCTCCCGCCGCGATGCGGGCGGTCGCGACTTCGCTTTGCGCCCAAGCCTGCGCAACCTGGTTCAGCACGTCATCAACGGTGATATGCAGATCGGCGCGGCTTTCGTCGCGGCGCGCAGCAGCTTGCCGATACGCAGAGGTTAGCGCACCGCCCTGATAGATCGGGCCGGTCATTTGAACGCCCAGACGCGCGGTTTCGGTATAGTCCTGATCGATCTGAAGCGAGCCCTGCCCCACGATGCGCGGCTTCATTGCCGCTTCCGCGCGCAGGATGTTCAGTTCGGCCACCGTGATGGCCCGCATGTCGCGGCGAATGTTCGGATGGGTCTGGCGTGCGACGGCCTGCGCGGCGTCCAACGACGTGGCGGTGCGAGGTGGCGTGGCGATAGGCTGCAGCTGGCCCGGCTTCTGGCCCACGGCCTGCACATACTGCGCGCGCGCAATCTCCAGATCGCCCAATGCGGCAGAGAGATCCGAGCGCGACGCGGCCAACTGGCTTTCGGCCAGCGCCACGTCGGTACGGGTGACTTCACCGACCTCGAATCGCTCCCGCGAGGCACGCAACTGTTCGTTCAGAACCTGTACGTTGGACTGGCGCAGGTTCACGAAGGCCTGTGCCTCGATCACGGCAAGATAGGCGCTGACGGCGTTGAACAGGACCTGCTGTTCCACCTGCGTCAAAGCGTGGCGGGTCAGAAGGACCGTCTCTCGCGCGACATCGACGCCAAGGCGCGTACGGCCTGCGTCCCATAGCAACAGTTCGCCAGAGATGCCGAGCGACGCGGTGTCGGTTACGGTATCTCCACGCGGGCTTGTTGGCAGACCACTTGAACTAATTCCCCCCGGCGTATCGTTCGGGAACGTATACGTCCGCGTAGCCTGCGCCGTATAGCTCAGGACAGGCCGCAGCGAGGCAAGCGCCTGCGCCACGTCCTCATCCGCGGCACGCAGCACAGCGCGGTTCTTGTCCAGCAGTCCAGAATGGCGATAGGCCAAGATGAACGCATCGGCGAGCGTTTCGGCCCGCGCGGCCAGCGGCCCGGCCAGACCAGCGACCAGCGCCGCCCCGAACAGAAGTGCGCGACCGCCCTTCATAGCGAAAACTCCGCGTCGCGCGCAAAGCCGGGCAGCACCGGCGCGCCGGCATTGAACGAAAAACGCCAGTTGATCTGACCGTCCGCTTTCACACCAATCTTAACCGTTCCAAGCCGGTCTTCGACGAAGATCGCGGCGATGCGCCCACCCTCGGCAAGCTGGTCGGTCAAAGCGTCGGGAATCTGCTGAACAGCCCCCTGGATCGCGATCGCATCGTAAGGACCGTGCGACGGCGCGCCAGCCGCCAGTGCGCCTTCTTCGATCACGGCGTTGTCGATCCCTTCGGACGCCAGCGCGGCCTCGGCCTCTTTCACCAGCGGCGTGTCGGCTTCGACACCCACGACAGCCTGCGCCAGCTGCGCGATGACGGCGGTTGAGTAGCCGAAGCCCGCCCCCACATCGAGCACCAGATCGGTCGGGCCGATGTTCAACGCGTTCAGCATCTTCGACAACGTTCGCGGCTCCAGAATGGTGCGACCGGGGCCAAGGGGCAGGTTCTCTCCAAGATAAGCCGCTTCACGCAGGCGATCCGGAACGAAGTTTTCGCGCGGGATCGTCAGCATCGCTTCGATAATCGGAAAGAGCGTCACGTCAGAGGGGCGAACCTGCGTGTCGACCATCATACGACGGCGCGTTGCGTAGTCTGGCATAGGGCTGACCTTGTGGCAGAGAGGATGACCGATGGATGCCACATAGCGTGGCGGGCAGCAACGCCTTCAACGCGACCCGCGCCCTCTTGCAGCACCCGATCACGCAGGCTAGACCCCGCCCAGACCACAGGCGGCGAGTTGGCGGAGTGGTTACGCAGCGGATTGCAAATCCGTGTACACCGGTTCGATTCCGGTACTCGCCTCCACTTATTTTCAAGCACTTGCGTCACCCTGCTTGTCTCTTTCTTGAAAATTGAAACAGCCGTTGAAACTTTCATGTGCCTGCCCTGTTCTGTTCCATCTTGTTATCGGCTTCTTGTGCCCGCGCTGCCAGCGCGCGCTAACGTACCGTCCCACAGTATTTTTTTCAGCATCTCGACACCTGAGTGCCCGGCGACCGCTTTGACCACCTCGTCATCGCAGCCTGCACGATAGAGTTCGATGGTAGCGTTCTTGCGCAGCCCGTGGGTAACGTTCTTCGACGCTTCGGGATGCTGCATTTGGCCTTTAACATTGCGCATCTCTTCGGCCAGGCACGCACCTTTTTGGCAATAAGCTCTACGCCGTTGTAAGACCTTATATATCCCGGCGATCCGCGCAGAATGAACAGATCGGTCAAGGCGTCGACGACGTCGATGGAGTTGAGCTTGCGTTTGACGCGGATCGCCAGCGATTCCTCATGACCTCGTCTATGATATCGAGCGTGCGGAAGGCCTGTCCGTCGTGCGTCCAGTCCTGATCGAAGTCGTAGGATTTCGCTGACCTTGCAGCACCTCAACCTGCCGCAGCTTCAGCACGATATCCTCGGACTTCTTTCGTTTGCCAGCCATCTCGTCGTGCTCCTGAAAACGGGATACTCCTATCCCAAAAGGTGGAGCACCTCAGCGGGGGAACTCCAACCCCGACGGTATCAGTGCGCCATGGCGAGCAGAGACTGGTTCCTCGCGTACAGGTTCGACGCGCCCGTTACCAATAAGTCCATGACATGCGAGACGACATATGGGACTATGTGAATGTGTTTTTCAGGAGATCGACCCCATGCTCACTCGCCGAGGTTTCTGTGCCGGTTTGTCCGCCGGCAGTCTATCTTTCGTTGGGGGTCGTGTCTGGTCATCGAGCCGAACGGCGATAGGCACTGCAGAGGTGATCACCTTGAGCGATGGCCATCTAAGCCTGCCGGAGAGTTTTCTTTATGGATCCTTGGACCGTTCGGATGTCGATATAATTCTCGGCAATGCCGATATGGTGGCGGGTGGGCTGGAGCCGCCTTGCAACGTGACCCTGCTGCGCACTGATGATGCGGTGGTGCTGTTCGACGCCGGTTCAGGCTCTGGCTTCATGCCAACAGCTGGAAAGCTGCCCGACGCTCTGTCAGCGGCTGGTGTTGCGCCCGAAGACATCACGCATGTCGTCTTCACTCATGCGCACCCCGATCATCTATGGGGCGTCCTGGATGATTTCGACGAGCCTATCTTCGCGAACGCACAGCACCTGATGGGCGGCGACGAGCTACGCTACTGGACCGATCCCGATACGGTGAACACCATCGCGCCAGAGCGTCAAAGCTTCGCTGCGGGCGCGACCCGCCGTATCGACTTAATAGGTGATCGCCTTGAGACGTTCGGCGATGGCGAGCAAATTCTGCCAGGCGTGCAAGCCGTTATAACCCCCGGTCACACTCCGGGTCATATGTCGTTCGAATTGTCCGAAGGGGACGCGCGCGTTTTCCTGATCGGCGATGCCATCGGAAACGCTCACGTCGCGCTCGCCCGACCAGAATTGCACGCACCCGCCGACCAAGATCCCGAAATCGGTGCCGAGACGCGTGTCGCCCTTCTGAACCGCCTAGCAGAAGAACAGACGCAGGCCGTGGGATTCCATCTGCCCGGTGGAGGCATCGGCAGGTTCGCGCGCGACAAAGATCGCTTCGCTTGGAACGCCGGCTGATTTATTGCGCGGCCACGGGGCGGCGGGCGATCTGACAGGTCGACCATAGCTCTTCCAAGGCTGCGACCAGCCGATCCATGTCTTGCTCCGAATGGACGGGCGACGGCGTGATCCGCAGGCGTTCCGTTCCCTTCGGCACCGTCGGATAGTTGATCGGCTGAATGTAGATACCGTAACGGTCCAGCAAAAGATCCGCGATATACCGACACTTGACCGGGTCCCCGACGATCACGGGGACGATGTGACTGTCGTTCTCCAGATGTGGCAGTCCGATGGCATCCAATCGCGCACGCAACCGGGCGACATTCGCGCGTTGCTGTTGCCGCTCTGTATCGGAGTGTTTCAGATACTGCACGGCGGCTAAAGCCCCGGCGGCAACGCTTGGAGGCAAGGCGGTCGTGAAAATGAAGCCGCTGGCAAAGCTGCGGACGAAATCGACGATCGGGGCAGATGCCGCGATGTAGCCACCCATCACACCGTAGGCTTTACCAAGCGTACCCTCAATCACGTCGATACGGTGGGCCAGACCGCGTTCTTCGGCCACCCCGCCGCCGCGCGGTCCATACAGGCCGACCGCGTGGACTTCGTCCAGATAGGTCAGTGCGCCATAGCGCTTTGCAAGATCGCAGATACCTTCGATTGGGGCGATGTCCCCGTCCATCGAATAGACGCTTTCGAATGCGATGATCTTCGGGCGGCCACTCGGGATGGCCGAAAGGTGCCGCTCCAGATCCTCAAGATCGTTATGATCCCAAATGCGCGTCTCTGCGCGAGAGTGGCGAATGCCCTCGATCATGCTGGCGTGGTTCTTGGCATCAGACAGCACGACACACTCGGGCATGCGAGAGGCCAAGGTGGCAAGGCTCGCCCAGTTGGCAACATAGCCCGAGGTGAAGACTAGCGCTGCCTCCTTGCCATGCAGATCGGCAAGTTCGGCTTCCAGCGCGGCGTGATACCGCGTGTTACCAGAAATGTTGCGGGTGCCCCCTGCGCCTGCCCCCGCACTGTCGAGCGCATCGTGCATCGCGGACAGGACGGCGGGGTGCTGCCCCATCCCAAGGTAGTCGTTCGAGCACCAGACTGTCACCTTGCTCTGGCGTTCATCCTCGTGGCGGGTCGCGTCGGGGTAGGCACCGCGGTGGCGTTCCAGTTCAGCGAAGACACGGTAGTTCCCCTCCGAGTGAAGCCTGGTAATTTCAGAGCGGCAGAAATCGTCGAAATTCACTGGCCCGCTGCCTCTCGTGCGATGCCATCCAAAAGGGTCTCGACCTGATCCATGGGGCCGTCGGGATAGGTTCGATAGCCGACCCGGACTTGCCCATCCCGCTCGGCAACGAAGACGCCGTAGGGGCAGAAGGCGATGTTGTCAGGATTGGCTTCCATCACCTCGCGGCTGACCACGGCAGAACAGAAAACGAAGATATCGGCTTCGGTGTAGAGTTGCTCGCCGCCGACATCTTCCTGCGTGCGATTGAGCATCTCCCCGACGTGGCTGACGAAATCGAGGACGAGCCCACGGTTCACAATGGCGCTTTCCACACCGAAGGCGGCATCTTCGAAGCTGCCGGGATAGTCGTAGGACACAACGTCCTGAGCGGTGGCGAGGCTGGGCAGGCAAGCGAGTGCGAGAGCGGCAAGGCGCATGGGTCGTCTCCTAGATCGTAAATGAAAACAGGCGGACCTACCGGCCCGCCCGAAAGAACGGGTCAACCGAACATGTCGGACGTGATCGCATCGTACCACGCCAGGCTTTCGCGGTAGGTATCGACGCGGGTCGTCGCGTCTTCGCCGGTTTGGCTGACGAAACCGCCGGTGCTGGCGATCTTCTCTTCCGTCGCCTCGTAATTCGCGCCGACCTTCACGCCATCAGGCTGCTCGCCTGCATGGATCAGGGACCAGCAGGTGTTCGAGAACTTCGGCGGGAAGGCGCGGCTGTCGGTCAGGGCCGCACGAACGGCCATGGCGCAGGCCTTGGCCTGGCTGTTGGCAGAGAAACCGGATTTCGGCATGTCACCCTGTGCTGCCGAGTCGCCCAGGATGTGAATGTTCTCATCCATCTTCGACGACAGGTCTTCGGCATTCACCGGAGCCCAGTCACCATCGTTCAGGCCCGCGCTGTGGACGATCTTCCCGGCCATCTGCGCGGGGATCACGTTGACCACATCGCCCTTCTCGACCACGCCATCGACATCAACGGTCATCTCGGCAGGATTCACGCTGACATTCGCGCCGCCGAAATCGGGGCCGATGCGCTGAATCATGCCAGAGTAATGCTTCTGCCAACCCTCTTCGAACAACGCTTGCTTCGAAAACTTTTCTTTCGGATCCACGATCAGGATCTTGGCCGTCGGGTTATTCTCTTTGAAGTAATTCGCGACCATCGAGACACGCTCGTACGGACCCGGCGGGCAGCGGTAGGGGTTCGGGGGCGCGACCATGATGAAGCGCCCGCCTTCTGGCATGGCTTCCAGTTGCGCCTTGAGAAGTTGGGTCTGACTGCCGCCCTTGTAAGCATGGGGCATGGCGTTTTGGGCTGTCACATCCCACCCAGGGACAGAGCCTTCCTTGAAGTCGATGCCGGGCGACAGGATCAGCCGGTCGTAAGGGATCGTCCCACCGCCGGCGAGTGTCACGGTCTTGGCATCGCGGTCCACGCCGGACGCGTAGTCGTGAACCACGTTGATCCCGTTGGCGGCGAGCCCACCGTAAGTGTGACCAAGGCTGTCGAACGTGCGCACACCGCCCAGATAAAGGTTCGAGAACCAGCAGGTGTAGTAGGTGCGCGAAGGTTCGATCAGGGTCACGTCGATAGCGCCATCGCTGTCCATCGCGATGTAGCGCGCCGCCGTGGCACCACCTGCTCCACCGCCAACGACGACCACGCGGGAACGCGCTTGGCCCATCACCATGGGGGCCGACAAGGTGGCGGCAAATGCGGCACCTGTTCCGATAAATGTCCGTCTGTTCAAAGTCATGTTGGTCTCCTCCCAAAGACACGATCGCGCCGCTATTCGACGCTTTCGAAATAGGCGGCGAGTGCTGCAAGCTCTTCGTCGCCTAGCGCTTCGGCGACGTTTTGCATCGTGGCATTCTCACGGTAGCCGATCTTGTAGTCATGCAGCGCAGACAGCATGTATTCGCGGGGCAATCCGCTCAGCGGCGGGATGCGCCCGCCGGATGCGGCATGGCACGCGGTGCATTCGCCACTCAGGTATTCGCCCCACTCGACGTCACCCTCGATGGCCATGAGCGCGTCGAGCGTTGCGGCGTCGTCTGCAGCGCTGGCGGGGCCGGATAGAAGTCCGGCCACCGCTCCGAGGATCACGGCCTTAGTCAGCATGGCTTTGCAGGAAGGCGATGATCGCCGCCCGATCCTCTTCTGCGCGCAAACCACGGTAGGACATCTTGGTGCCCTTCATGTATCCGCGCGGATCTTCGAGATAGGCACCCAGCGTTTCGGCGTTCCAGATCAGGCCCTCGGCATTGGCGTCCATCATGGCGTTGGAGTAGCGGAAGTCCTCCACCGATCCTGCGGTGCGCCCCACAACCCCGTTCAGTTGCGGACCGACCTTGTTCGCGGCCCCCTCACCTACCGCGTGGCAGGCTTGGCATTGCCGGAACACCTTGCTTCCCGCTTCGACCATCTCGGGATCAAGTGCCGCAACTTCCTCGGCTTCAGCGGCAACTTCCACCGTCCCTTCGGTGGCAACCTCCGGTTCAGCAGTTTCTGCCTCGGCCACTTCGAGAACGGTGGCGTTGCCCTCAACGGCCATATCCGTTGCACTCACAGCCGCGACGGGAGCTTCGGCGGCCGCTTCGACCTTGGCTTCCTCTGTTTCCGGCGTCACGTCGAGCACAGCGGCGCGCATCGTGATCTCTACCGCATCCTTGCAGTCCGTCATGCACGGCTCGGCAGAGAATAGGGTCAGCTCGGTCTCGGCGCGATCATCAAGGAAGAAGCCGTCGGCATTGGGCATCTGAACGTCGAGGAAGGTCTCGTTCGACAGCTCGAAGTCGTCTTCCACCACGTTGTTGAGATATAAGATATAGGCCGTCAGCGCATAGACCTGGTCGGCCTCCAGCGACTGCGCGTTGCCGAAAGGCATGGCACGGTAGATGTAGTCGTAGACGGTCGACAAATAGGGCCAGTAGCTGCCGACGGTTTTCACGGGATCCGCACGGTCCAGCGTGTCCCAGCCGCCAGCGATGACGGGCCAGCGGCCTACGGCTTCGCCGAAGTCGCCATGGCACATGGCGCAGTTGTCCACCCAGACTTCTTCCCCGGTCCACACGTCGCCCGAACCCACCGGAAGACCGGTTCCGTCGGGGCGGATATCAATGTCCCACGCCGCCACTTCCGCTTCCAGCGCGGGACGGCCAAGGCCGAAGCCTCCGTCGCGGGCAAGGTCTGTGCCGGTAGCCTCTGAAGCGTCGGCTGTGGCCATACCGGCCAGCGGAGTGGTCGCGGGCATCTCGCCGCCTGCCTCCGCCGCGGCAGATCCGGCAACGTCTGGCTCAGTTGCGTCGCTGTCATCGGCCATGCCGGCCATGGGGGTGGTGTCGGCCACAGTATCCTGTGCCTGCGCCGCATTCGGCGTCAGGGCGTCGGTCGCGGCATCCTCGACCGCTGCGATCACCTGACCGGCCGCCATGCGATAAGACCCATCCCCGGGATGCACGATCATCCGGTCTGCGACCGAGGCCGCCACCGTCAAAAGCGCGGTCGTCCCCAAGAGAGCGGGCGCAAGGATCTTCAGAGTATCACGAGATTTCGACATTCTCGGCCTCTCCTTCGGCGTTCACGGCCCAGGTCTGGATGCCGTTGTTGTGGTAGATTGAGTTCTCGCCGCGCACTTGGCGCAGGGCGTTCTTGGTGGGCTGGACGTAGCCGGTGCTGTCCATCGCCCGGCTTTGCAGCAGCAGCGGAGAGCCGTCCCAATCCATCTCGTAGTAGAAGCGGTGCAGCGACTTATCCATCGACGGACCGGACATGCGCGCCGTGTGCCACGTCATGCCGCCGTCGGTGGTGACGTCCACGCGCGGAATGGTGCCGCGACCGGACCACGCGACGCCGGTGATGACGAGCGGGCCTTTGCCGTGCGTGATCGGCGCCTGAGGGGACGGGTTCGTGATGACCGACTTCGCGTCCATCTCCCAGGTCCATTTGCGGGCGCGGCCATCATCCAGCAGGTCGGTGTATTTAGAGGTTTCCTCGCGATGCTCCCACGGCTGATCGCCCACTTCGAGGCGTCGCAGCCATTTCACCCACATGTTGCCTTCCCAGCCGGGCACGACCAGACGCACAGGATAGCCCTGCTCGGGGCGCAGCGCCTCGCCGTTCATCTTCCAGGCGACCATGCAGTCGTCCAGCGCCTTTTCCATCGGGATCGAGCGGGTCATTCCGGACGCATCAGCGCCCTCGGCCAGAAGCCACTTGCCCTCGGTCTTCACGCCAGCTTCTTCCAGCAACAGCCGCAGGGGCACGCCGGTATACATGACGTTGTGGATCATGCCGTGCGTGAATTGGCAGCCGTTCAACTGCGCACCGGCCCATTCCATGCCCGAGTTCGCGGCGCATTCAAGGAAGTAGGCCCGGTTCACACGCGGGAAGCGCAGGAGGTCCTGCATCGTGAAGACCAGTTCCTGATCCACAAGTCCGTTGATCATGATCCGGTGCTCGGCGGGGTCGACCTCGGCGATGCCGGCGTGGTGACGCTCGAAGCACAGACCGTTGGGCGTAATGATCCCGTCCAGTTCGTGCAGCGGCGTAAAATTGACCGAGGACACCGGATCGGCGGTCAGCCATTCCACGTTGCGGCGCACCACATGCGATTCAAACTCGGATGGCATGCCGTAGGGCCGGGCATCCACGCCTTCCCCCAAGTACTGCATCCATGGCTTGATCTCGGTGATCGCGGGATCGGCTTGCTGCGCCATAGCGCGGCCCCCTGCGACGGCTGCGCCTGCGACGGCGGCCCCTCTCAGGAAGGCGCGGCGGGACGTATCGCTCATGTCTGTCCTCCGGTTCAGTCGGCCTTGACGGCCACGGTTGTGTTCTCGGGTACGCTCACCGTGCCCTTCGATTTGATATGCGCTTCGACCACGTCCCAGATGGGCGGGCCTTCGGTGCCTTCGTTGACCGATGCCCAGCCCGCGATGGTGTAGGCACGCGACGGGTCGATGGCCTCACCCGACGACAGCAACGTAAGGTCCGACAGGCGGCTGCCCTGCGGCTGGGCAATGTCGATCCGGTAGCCAAGGCCCCCGACGCGGACCATGTCGCCGCCCTGCTGGTAGTAGGGATCGGGGTTGAAGAGGTTGTCGGCCACGTCCTCCAGCACGATCTTGAGCATCTCGCCCGTCATCTCTGTGCGGTAGGCGTTCGGATAGCTCATGGCGGTGGCGTTGAAGATATCTTCGCGCGTGATGTCCTGTCCGGGCATGATGGACGGCCCCCAGCGGAAACCGGGCGAAAGGGCGATCTCTGCGTCGCGCTGTTCCAGAAGCGCCTCGCAGATCAAATCGTCCCAGGTGCCGTTGAAGTTGCCACGGCGGTAGAGCAGCGAGTCTGTCTGGCCGATGACCTCGGACATCTCATCCACGAAAGGCGCACGGGTCTCGTCGACCATCGCAGTCATCTCTGCGTCCGGTTCGATCACGTCGGCGAAGATCGGGATCAGGCGTTGGCGAACGCCGTTCACGCGGCCGTCCGCGATGTCCAGATCCACGCGGGAAACGAACTTGCCGTGGCTGCCGCTGGCGATCAGGTGGGTATCGCCCACGCGAACAGGTTCCGGCAGCGCATCGTGGGTGTGCCCGGTCAATATGACATCGATGCCCGGCACGTCGGCGGCCATCTTGCGGTCCACGTCGAAACCGTTGTGCGACAGGACGACCACGACCTGGGCGCCGCCGTCGCGCGCCTGCTGAACGACCTCTGCCATGCGTTCGGCTCGGACACCGAAAGACAAGTCCGGGAACATCCAAGATGGGTTGGCGATAGGAAGGTAGGGAAAGGCCTGCCCGATGACGGCGATCTGGGTGCCGCCCCGTTCGAAGCGGGTCATCGGCTCATACGCGGGTTCATCCCACATGGCATCGAAGATATTCGCGCCGAGGAAGGGGAAATTCAGTTCGTTTTCGACGATCTCGGTCACGCGGTCGATGCCCAGCGTGAACTCCCAATGGGATGTCATCGCCTCTGTGCCCAGAGCGTTAAACAACTTGACCATATCCGCGCCATCGGTGCGCAGCGCGGGCAACGAGCCCTGCCACGTGTCGCCGCCGTCCAGAAGGATCGCGCCGGGGGCCTGGTCGCGGATCGTCTTCACGACGGTCGAGATCCGGTCGAGGCCGCCCATCTTGCCGTACTCACGGCCCAGTGCCACGAAGTCCTCAAAGGTCAGCGCGTAATCCATGGCCGAGCCTTGCTCGATCCCATAAGCGGCGCGGAACTCCTTGCCCGTGATATGGGGTGGTTTGCCCTCTACCTGTCCGACACCCAGATTGATTGATGGCTCTCGGAACCAGATCGGTTGGGTCTGGGCGTGGATGTCGGTGATATGAACAAGTGTCACGTCGCCCGCCTGCGGATCGCCGATCAGACCGGCTTGTGTCAGGCTTTGTTGGGCGGCCAGCCGCCCCCAATTCCCGGTGGCCGAAAGCCCCCATAGGGCAGAGGTCGCCAAACCGGCTTGCAGGAAATGACGGCGAGAGATCATCGCGTGTCCTTGAGATTCACATTCCTAAATTGGAATGGATTAAAAGAAGGAAAAGCCCCGCACGGTCTCCCGCCGGGGCGTGTTCACTTAGTTGCGGACCGACGGGCCTTCGACGCTCAGGCCGTTGCCACGCGAGGCGACATACAGTTCCAGCGCCACGAACTCCGGGCTACCGGGGCTGAACGTTTCGGCGCGGGTGTCACGGATGCAGCCCTTGAAGCGGTCATGGACCGAGTTCAACTTGGCGTTCTTCAAGCGGTAAGCCGGGAAGCCATTGATCTGGCCTTGGCTCAGGTGGTCGGCGCGGATCATGTTGCCGTAATTGTCTTCGTGGCAATTCGAGCAGGCAAGCTCCAGCTGACCGTAACGGGTGTAGTAGATGTCCTTACCCTGCTGCCACGTGTCGGCAGCTTCGCCATCGATAGCCACGTTCACCGGCATCCCGCGCGAGACGGACGACATCAGTGCAGTCATCTCTATCATCGGCTGACTGGTGTAGCCCCACTCTTCCGCCCCTGCCCGCTCGGTGATGCACTCGTTGATCTGCATCTCCATGGTCTGGACTTCGCCGGCCTCTGCATCCCACTTGGGATAGACGGCGCGGGCTCCGGCCAAGGCCTCTGGTGTATCGTGGCAACCAGAACAGGATTGGTCCGTGTCGCCAAGCGCCGTGTCGAACGCGGCGCGGGCGTTTTCGACAAAGATCATGCCGGGATTCTCAAAGTCGTCCATCTGGAACGCCTGCGTCTCTGGCGAGCGGAACTCCCAACCCGAGATGACCTCCGACAGGAACTCGGTGTGGGCAGGTGCGTCGGCGCGCGTCGTGATCTCGATCTCTTCGTTGATCACCAGAGATTGGCCGTCCTGGCCCGTGGCGGCACCGGCCGCAAGGGCCAGCGCCATCGCTGTCATCGTTGATCTCATCATCGGTCTCTCCTCCCTTGGCCTTGCGGCTTATCCGACCGTGATGTCCTTGGATTCGGTGTAGACCGATCCGTCATCATCGTACCACGTGAACTCGAAGGTGCCCGTTTCCGGGACCGTCGCGACGAACTCGAAGTAAGGGTTGGTCGAGATCGCGGGCTCCATTGCCACGTCGATGACCGTGTCGCCGTTGAAGGTGGTCACGAAGCGATTGATGATCGACCGCGGGATCGTGTTGCCGTCCTTGTCCTTGCGCTGACCCGACTCCATCGGGTGCGAAATCAGCGTCTTGATCACAATCTCTTCTCCGGCTGTCGCACTGCCGGGGACGCGGACGCGGGGGGTGACGTTGTCTGCCATGATATTCTCTCCTGTCGTCCGTTGATTAACCGCCGCAGCCGCCGATGGTGACTTTCACTTCCTGGCTTGCACGCTGGAAAGTGCCGTCAGCCATCTTGGCAATCGCCACCACGTCCTGCGTACCGGCCAGACGGATCCGCGTGGACGCGGCCTGGGACCCGGCAAGCGGACCGAAATTGAAAGTGCCGACGCTAGGGGTCGGGTTGCCGGCGGCCAGGATCATGATGGACTCTGCGCCGGGTGCATCGACTTCTATGGGAACGGTATTGCCATTCTCGGCGATCTCTGGAGCGGTCAGGTTCAAACCGGTGGCCTCGGCCACCTCGGCCCCACCGGTGAAGGCGGCGATCGCGTTATCCGTGGCCGTCGCCCAGCCCATGCGGGGCAGGAAGATCGCGGCGGCGGTGCCCATAACGAGCGTCTGTCTGCGAGACAGGTTCATCTCAATTCTCCTTCAGCGTCATTAGGTAGGCGACGACATTCTCGACCTGATCCGCGCTGAGCAGCGGATCGAGAGTGCCCTCTGCGGGCTTGCCTGTGTAGGCGTTGCCGGGACGGATATAGCCGTCGTTCTTGTAGAACGCGGGCATGATCGTGCCGGGAAAGACCATCTTGGCGTTCGCGATGATCCCGCGAAGATCCGCCTCGGTCCAGCGATCCGCAACACCGTCCAGCGAGGGTCCGACCTCTCCCTGGAAGGGCACATCGGCCAAATCGCTGACCTGATGGCAGGCGATACAGTTACCCATGCTCTTGTTCGATACGACCTCTGCTCCAGCGGCGGCATCACCCGTCTGTCCGGTCAAGGATTCGGCCACGCTGCCGTAATCGTCATAGACGACTTCGGTCGGCGCGGGCGCGGTCTGGGCGAACGCTGCTCCGGCGGTAAGCGCAAATGCGCCAGCCCAAAGGCTGCTAGAAATCTTCATATCTCCTCCCGTGGTGTCGTTGCACCTTGTCCACGACGGTATGCGAAGGCTTGCCCGCAGATCAAGGACAGATTTTGGATTCAGAATATGAAATACTTTCGCTCACTCCGTGCCGCCCTGCTCGGCGAACTTGCGCGCGTGGTATTTCTGGAACGGCTCATCACCGGTATACCCTTGCTCCAAAACCCAAGAGAGTAGGTTCTGTGTGGTCCACCGACCGAATGCGCCCGGCATGGTGACAACGGCTGCCTGGGCGGCATCGGCATCCGCAGGCACATCCGCGGCACTTCCGGGAAAAAACATCAGGGTCGGCGTGAACATCGCGTTCCATTTGCGGACCGCCTGCTTCTCGCTCAGCGCCTCTCCATCGAAGTCGGTAACCTCGATATCGCCGAACATGTTGACCTGCACGACGTAGAAGTCGTCCGACAGCATCTGTTTGATTTCGGGCACGACGAAGACCTCTTCGTGCATCTTGGTGCAGTATATGCACCCGCGCTGCTCGATGATGACCAGCAAGCGTTTGCCCTGCGCCTCGGCATCTTCAAGATCCTCGCGCAGCACACGGAACGTGTCTTGCATCCAAGGGGCCTTGTGCAGCCCGTCGTCGCCCAGTTCGGCAGCCGGGACGATCGTGGGAAAGGCGAAAGCTGTCAGCGTGGCGAGAATGCGGAGCATGGCGAAAACCTCTTATCCAAAGCGGGTGAAAACCGGGAACGTCTCGATCATCCACTGCGCGATAGCGTTGACCGAGTTCGTGGCGATGAGGACGGCGAATAGAAGCAGAAGCGCTCCCATAACCTTTTCCACCGTCCCAAGGTGGCGGCGGAAGCGGACCATGAAGCGCGTGAACGGACCGACGAAGGCGGCAGCGAACACAAAGGGTGCGGTCATGCCGATGCCGTAGCCCAGCAACAAAAACGCGCCACGCGATGCGCTGTCGGCCCCTGCTGCGGTGAACAGTATCGCCGCCAGGACCGGCCCGACGCAGGGCGTCCAGCCAAACGCAAAGGCCAGTCCGACGACGTACGCCCCCGCCAGCGAAAGGTTCGATACGTCCCCTGGCTCTGCGCGGAACTGACGATACAGGATCGGGATGCGCAGGATGCCCAGAAAGTGCAGCCCCATCAGCCCGATCAGCCCGGCAGCGACGTAACGCAGCAGATCGAACCAGTCGCGCAACACCTGCCCCAACGAGGTCGCTGAAGCCCCCAGAAGCACGAAGATCGTGATGACTCCGGCGGCAAAGCAAAGCGCACCAAGAATTGCGCGGGTGCGCAGCGCAGCAGGGATCTGTCCATCTGGCCCCACCGCCTGCACCGACCCTCCAGCCAGATAACCCAGGTAGAACGGCACCATCGGCAGGATACAGGGCGACAGGAACGACAGCAGGCCCGCGAAGACCGCGCCGCCCAGAGTAACATCGAACATGCTGCATTCCTCCCTTTGACATATCAAGCAATCGGAATATGTGTGGCGTCAAGGTGAAAGACCGAAAGGCAAACCGCCGTGCGTCGTATCCTGCCCATAGTCCTGGCGCTGCTACCGCAGATCGCCCTCGCCGATCTTGAGCTTGTCATGGTAGAACAAGCGGGATGCCATTGGTGTGCCCGATGGGACGAAGACGTCGCGCCGGAGTATCCTTTGACCGATGAGGGCAAGATGGCCCCATTGCGCCGTGTCGATCTGAACGCTCCCCTGCCCGACGATCTCAAGCTTGAGTCCCGCCCACGCCTGACACCGACCTTCATCCTCGTCGATGACGGCGTCGAGCTGTCCCGGATCGAAGGCTATCCGGGAGAAGACTTCTTCTGGCCCCTGCTCGGCGCGATGATCGATCGCAACACGCCGTGAGAGATTTTGCGCCCGCAGCGAATTGCCCAACCCCGCCATCTACTGTATCTTTTGTCGCGTCGCGCACAGAAGCGGCCGCTGCCACCCCAGGATCGCTTTTGGCCCTACCAGTCTTCAACGAAGATACCCCCGCGGAAGATTTCGATGAGATGGGGCGCAACGCGCGCAAGGCAGCAGAATTCCTTAAGGCGCTCGGCCACGAAAGCCGCATGATGATCCTGTGCCATCTGGCCTCGGGCGAGAAGTCCGTGACGGAGCTTGAGCGACTTCTTTCTGCCCGTCAGGCCGCCGTGTCCCAACAATTGATGCGACTTCGACAGGATGGCTTGGTCGCGGCGCGCCGGGACGGAAAGCAGATTTTCTACTCCTTGACGGATGAGCGCGCCGTGCGGATCATGGACGTCGTCTACGACCTGTTCTGCAACTAGCGGGCGTCGACGGGAGGATACATGTTCGATCTGCTTTCTGAACCGGCCTTGGCCGCCCTGATCGGCTTGGGTGGCGGTATTGTCCTTGGCTTGGCGGCTCGCTTGGGTCGGTTCTGCACGCTTGGCGCCATCGAGGACCAGCTATACGGCAACTCGTCTGCGCGTCTGCGGATGTGGGGCGTCGCCATCGGCGTTGCCGTGGTCGCGACGTTTGGGTTGATTGCGATCAACCTGCTAGAGCCAACCAGCAGTTTTCACATCGCTCAAAGTTTCAGTCTACCCGGTGCCGTTATGGGCGGTCTGGTCTTCGGCTACGGAATGGCACTGTGTGGCAACTGCGGCTACGGCGCGCTTGCGCGTTTGGGTGGTGGCGACATGCGCGCCTTTGTCATCGTGGGTGTGATGGGAATAACTGCCTACGCGACAATCGCTGGGCCTTTGTCCGGGGTAAGGGTTTCCGCATTCGGCAGAGGCGCTTCGGAGCAACCGCAGGGTATCGCTCAGGCGCTTGAAGCCGTTACGGGACTGTCTGCAACCGCCATTGGCCTGACGCTTGGTATCGCAATCGTCGCGGTAACGCTGCGGGGCGCGCGCGCTGCCGGCATGAACGGCAAGCAGGTCGTTTGGGGCGCCGCCGTCGGGCTCGCCATCGCCACCGCGTGGGTCGGCACCCAGTGGCTGGCAACGCGGGGCTTCGACGGTTTGCCGGTCGTATCCCATTCCTTCTCCGCACCAGTTGGCGAGACGCTTCTCTACATCATGACATCCTCTGGCGCGCAGCCGAGTTTTGCCATTGGATCGGTCACCGGAATCGTGGTTGGTTCTGCCCTTGGCTCTCTATTCCAAGGGCATTTTCGTTGGGAGGCCTGTGAGGATCCCCGTGAACTCCGTCGGCAAATCTTCGGGGCCGCATTGATGGGCTGGGGCGCTGTCACTGCAGCCGGATGCTCGATCGGACAAGGGCTTTCAGCGTTCTCGCTGCTGGCGTTCAGCGCGCCGCTGACATTAGGTGCCATCTACATCGGAACGGCAATCGGCCTGCGTCAGGTCATAGAAGGCTGGCCTCTGCGTCAGATAAATTGACGATAGATCGACTAGTCCAAATACCTCCCCCTCGGACGGTGTTGTAACGTGAATGGCCTGAAGGACGGACTTCCCCTTCCCCCAAACGCACTTATCCGACGCACTCTGTGACAGGGAAGCAGCGCGATGAAGACGTTCTGCAGGGCGGCAGGGATAACCATGCTGGACTCCCAAACAGAGACCCTCACGGAATTTGTGATACAGAGCCGGTTGATCGTAGATCCCAGAAGCTGCGGCCTGGGCAAAAGCGCGTACACGGGTGTCGCGACGCAGCGTGGACCCACTTTTCTATCCAGTTACACCAGTACGGAGTGGCTCCTCGGTTCGACCCAAAGGGAAAGATTTCGAATGCAGCCCAACTTTCGTACGAGACACGATGAACCGGTACGACTTCCGTGATGCTCTCATGACATTCGAACCAATGCCTTGCAGTTTCGCAATGTTATACCGTATCATCTCCGGCATGTCTTCAGCGTCGTTTCAAAAGGTCCAACATGTCACTTAGAACCACCTTCCTCGCGGCGTTCTGCACGATGCCAGCATTTACTCTCGCCCAAGAGACGCGACAACTCGATGCGCATGAGCATGGAGTCAGCGCCGCGCAGATCTCGATTGAGGGCCAGACGCTTGTGATCGACTTGCACGCGCCCGGTATGGATATTGTCGGATTCGAGTATGCCGCCGAAAGCGCCAGCGACCGCGATGCCGTTGCCGAAGCGATCCGCAAGATGGCCCAGCCACAGATGATCGTTAGCCTGCCGGATGCCGCCGGATGCCGGGTGGACGAAGTGTTGGCGCATCTTCATTCCAAAGACGACCGTCACGACGATATGGATGCGCACGCAGAGGGCGAGGATCACGCGCACGATCACGATGCGGATGAACAACACACCGAAGATGACCACGAGCATGATAAGGCAGATGCGCAGCATAGCGAATTCCATGCCCGCTACGAATTTACCTGCGATACTCCCGACGCGTTGACCGAGATCGCGTTCCCCTTCTTCGACGCCTATACGAACGCGATGGAGATCGAGGCTCAGTACGTCACCGACGCCAGTGCCGGATCCGCCGAGATCACGCGCGATGCCCCTTCCCTGTCGCTTGACTGAAGCATGACACCCCCCGCTCTTGCCTTGCAGGATGTCGACTTCGCGTGGCCCGGACGCCGGTCGTTCGGGTTTCGCGTTCCGTCGCTGACCCTCGCCGCGGGCGAAAGCGTCTTGCTGCTGGGCGAAAGCGGGTCCGGCAAGTCCACCTTGCTGTCTCTGATCTGCGGAATCGTCGCGGCGGATGCGGGGCAGGTCGCGGTTTGCGGCACCGATCTTGGCACCCTGCGCGCGGGAGCGCGGGATCGGTTGCGGGCCGAGCTGGTCGGCGTGATCTTTCAGCAGTTCAATCTGCTGCCCTACGCCAGCGTCGCCGACAACATTTGTCTGCCATTGCGTTTCGCGCCGAAACGGCGTGCGCGGGCGGGTGATACGGCGGCGGAGGTGCCGCGCCTTTGTGCCGCTCTGGGCCTGCCAGATGGTATTATCGGCGAACGCGCCGGACGGCTTAGCGTGGGTCAACAACAGCGCGTCGCTGTCGCCCGCGCCCTGATCGGAGAGCCGCCGTTGATCGTCGCGGACGAGCCGACCTCGGCGCTCGACGCGCAGACGCAGGCGGGCTTCCTTGATCTGCTCTTCACACAAGTGGCACAAAGCGGATCGGCCCTGTTGATGGTCAGTCACGATCCGCGTCTGGGGAACCGCTTCGACCGTGTGATAGAGATGAACAATATCGTCACGACGATACGGAACGCCGCATGATCCTGCGCCTTGCCTTCGCCTCGCTTCTGGCCCGCGCCGTCACGGTCGCCATGACGATCCTGGCCATCGCGCTGTCGGTGGGCCTGTTTCTTGGGGTCGAGAAGGTACGCACCGGAGCGCGCGCGAGCTTCGCCGACACGATCTCTGGCACCGACCTGATCGTCGGCGCGCGGTCGGGTTCGGTCCAGCTGCTGCTTTATTCCGTGTTCCGCATCGGGAATGCCACGAACAACATCACGTGGGACAGCTACCAAGACATCGCCGCGCGGCCAGAGGTGGACTGGATCGTGCCGATTTCCTTGGGCGACAGTCACCGACAGTTCCGCGTGATGGGCACCACGCCCGCCTTCTTCGATCGCTACCGCTACCGTGGCGACCGGACGCTGGCCTTCGCGGGTGGCAACGGGCTGGATGATCTGTATGACGCCGTGATCGGTGCGGATGTGGCCGATGCTCTGGGCTACGCGGTGGGCGATCCCATCGTCGTCAGCCACGGCCTGGCCTCTTTCACCGACCACGGCGACCAGCCGTTCCGCGTGGCGGGTATTGTAGAGAAGACCGGCACGCCAGTAGACCGCACCGTCATCGTCGGGTTAGAGGCGATTACCGCGATCCACGTGGACTGGCAGGGTGGAGCACAGACCGGGCAAACCACACCGACAGAGCGCATCCGACAGATGGACCTGACCCCCGACGCCGTGACCGCCGCGCTGATCGGAACACAGTCGCGGCTTCAGATTTTCGGCCTTCAACGCTGGATCAACGAATACCCGGAAGAGCCACTGCTTGCCGTTCTTCCGGGCGTGGCCCTGCAAGAGCTTTGGGCCATCGTCGGCATCGCGGAAACAGCCCTGATCGCCGTGTCGGCGATGGTCGTGCTGACCGCACTGATCGGGATGACCGGCATGATCTTCTCCAGCCTGAACGAGCGCCGCCGCGAGATGGCGATCTGGCGCGCCATGGGCGCGCGGCCCGCAACCATCCTTGGCCTATTGGTCATCGAAGCCGTGCTGATGGCTGCCATCGGCGCCGTCCTCGGCTTTGTGCTGGTATACGCTGCCTTGGCCGTCGGCCGCCCGGTGATCGACGCGGCCTTCGGCCTGTGGCTTCCGATGGACGCGCCGACCGCGCGCGACGCCGCCGTTCTCGCAGCCGTGATCGCGGCCGCGGCGCTTGCCTCTCTGATTCCAGCGCTAAGAGCGTATAAACTAAGCCTCGCAGATGGTATGATGGTCAGGATATGATGCATATGACACTCACGCGAAGGCGCGTTCTTCTTGCCGGTCTTGCGACGACCCTGCCACTCGGGGCAAACGCGAAGGGTTTTGCCGAGATCGAGTGGGAGGATTTGATCCCCGAAGGCGTGCCCTATTCAGAGATCGTCGGCCCTGGCTACATGGACGAGGCCACCGATACCTGGCTGCCCGAGTTCGACGAAAACGCGACCCGGATGAACACCGATCTGGATGGCGCGCTGGTGAAGCTGCCCGGCTATATCATTCCGATCACCAGCACGTTCCAGGGCGTGACCGAGTTCATCCTCGTTCCCTACGTCGGCGCCTGCATCCACACACCGCCCCCACCGCCGAACCAGCTGGTCTTCGTGACCACCACGACCCCATGGCCAAGCGACGATATGTGGACGGCGATCTGGGTCTCCGGGACCCTGCGCACACAGATGCAATCCACCGCAGTCGCAGAGATCGGCTATGCGCTGTCGGCCAGCAAGATCGAGGAATACGAATGGTAGTCGTCCTGAACCGTCGCGCGATCATCGCCGGTCTGGCCACCGTGGTGGCACTACCCGCCCGCTCCGAAGAAATCGTTGATCTGGATTGGAAAGATCTTCTGCCGAAAGACGCCGCGGCAAGCGCCATACCCAACACGCTGCGCGGCGTTCTTCCCCACGATGAAGCGGACCTTGCCGCACAGCAGCCGATGTCGGCCGGCGTGCGCACGGATTGGAACGGGCAGACCGTGCGGATGAACGGTTTTATCGTGCCGGTAGACTACTCCGGAACGGGGGTAACAGCGTTCATATTGGTGCCCTACGTCGGCGCTTGCGTCCATGTCCCCCCGCCACCCGCAAACCAGCTCGTCTTCGTCACGACGTCGCGGCCATGGGAAAGCGATGGCCTGTTCGAGCCCGTCACCGTCACGGGCATGTTCGGAACCGCCTCGACCTCGACCCAACTGGCGGACATTGGATACGCGCTTTCGGCTGACCGCATCCAAAATTACAGAATCTGATCCCGCTTCCCGAATGAATGGTTGCGGCTCTACCCTTTCGGCCGGACTTCATTGCAGAGTGCCAGCGCGCGTAAACAAAAAGGGCCCCGACAGCTCTTTCTGCCGGGGCCCTTCTTCGATCCTGCGTTCGCTACTCTGTCGCTATGGAAAAGAGCATGGTCTCGCCGGAGTGGTCGTCGACGCCGTCGTTGTCGGTGGAGACCCACATCGTGTCGTCTGCCGCGATGGCAAGACCTTCGACCTTGTCGAGGACATAGCCGCCTGTCGATGTCAGGTACGGCAGCAGGTCAACGACGACTTCGGGTTCCAGCACGGCGGGCGTCTGGCCAAGCGGCACCATCTGATCCATCGCGCTCAGCGACACCTGCGTGATGACCTTGGTCACCGCGCGGGTGTCATGCTGGTTGTCGCGTTCGATGAAGTAGACCGTATCGTCATGGGCGACGATTTCGGACAGCCCCACCCAACCGGTCGACGGCTCGGTCAGGGGATAGTGGATCACCGACCATTCTTCGGACCCAAGGTCATAACCCAGAACCTTTGCGTGGTTGGCCGGGTCATCACGCCATTCGCGCTGGACCGCGACGTAGAGCATATCGTCCACACGGGTGATTCCTTCAAAACCGAAGCGCCTTTCGACGGCCAGAAGTTCTTCCGGCAGCGCGATGTAGTCTTCGATCGCACCGTCTGCGCCCACGTGGTAGATCGCGTGCGGCACCAA
Source organism: Palleronia sp. THAF1 (assembly GCF_009363795.1). Lineage (NCBI taxonomy): Bacteria > Pseudomonadati > Pseudomonadota > Alphaproteobacteria > Rhodobacterales > Roseobacteraceae > Palleronia > Palleronia sp. THAF1. Next base: position 2,037,279 of record NZ_CP045420.1, read on the forward strand.
GCGGTCAGAGCGACCTTCGGAGGCGATCCAGAAGCCGCCCTCTCCGTCCAGCGCGATGCCTTCCATATCCATCAGCTGCGCCGGTTGACCTTCGCGCGTCACCCGGATCGCCTCGACGATCCGTGCCGGTGTCTGCGTCACATCAATGCGGAAGATCGTGGGCTGCATGGCGTAAAAGCTGTCGGAGACGGCATACATCGTGCCATCTTCGGCCATGACCTGCCCAGAAATCGCCCCCCAGCCTGTCAGCTCATCCATGCCTTCGGACGTCAGGTGCGGGTAGGCTGCCGGTGCGTCCTGATACTCGAAGATCATCACATGGGCGCGCGGGCCGGCATCGTCGGTCTCGTTGGCCGAGATCAGCAGGTTACGCTCTGGGATGGTCACGTAACCTTCTGGCCCGATGCCGGAGGGCAGAAGCTGGTTCAGGACCGGGGATGCGGGATCGGTGATGTCGTAGACGCCGACGACCGAGGAGCGCTCTGCCCCCACGAAGACGAACGGTGTGTCGCCGAAAGTGTCGAAGGTCACGCTTTCCGGCTCTACGCCTTTGTTGCCCGACCGCTCTTCGGGGTAGTGGCCGATCTGAACGATGGCGTACTCGAAGTCGGTGCCGGAGTCGTAGACGACTTCGCCATCTTGGCTGAAGATCGTCCAGCCGCGCGAGCCGCCGTCCATGTCGCCCTCGTTGGCCGTGGCGAAATGCGTGTCGTCGATCCAGGTGATGCTGTCGGGCTCACGCGGGACGGTGATCGTGTCGGTGAACTCCAGCGCGCCCTCTTCTTCGGTATCGATGCCCTCAAGCGTGACTTCGCCAGCCGAGAAGTGGTTGATGACCGAACCGTCAGAGGCCAGCACGATGATGTGGTTGTTCTCTTGCAGGGTCACGACGACTTCGTTCTCGGCGTTGATCGAGACGAATTCAGGCTCTGGATCTTCGGGGGCAATGTCGGCAAGGCCGGTGATGTCAGCGATGCGGGCCGTGTCGCAGTCGATCAGGCCCTCGTCGGTCAGATCGACCATGAAGATCGATCCGGCGGGCATCTGGCCCACGCGACCGTCGCCCAGATCTTCGTCGCGCTCGTTCTCGATTGCGACGGCAAGGAAAGACCCGTCGGGCGCGATGCCGACGCTGTCGGGCTGTCCGGGTAGGTCGCAGCGACCGACTTCGGCTTGGGTCGTGACGTCGATCTCGACCAGGTAGCCCGACGGATCGGTGTAGCTTTCCGAGGTGTTCACACCGGCCAGCGCGTAGTTGCCGATGACGGCGACCGACGTCGGCTCACCCTCGGGCATGAACGCACCGGCGGCGGTGGGGTTCGCGGGGTCGGTGATGTCGATGAAGCCGATCGAGCCGCCGGGGCTGTCCGTATACACCAGCGTCATGCCGTCATCGGTCGCGGCGATGATCTCTGCCGAGGTCTCTTCCGCGTCGGGCAGGTTATCGGCGACGCGGAAGGATGCGATCCGGTTGAAATTCATGTCCTGGGCCAGCGCGGGCGCGGCCAGACAGATGAAAGCCGACGATATCGTCAGCGCACGACAAGCCATTGTGTATTCTCTCCTGTGGCGATCAGCGGGCAAGCGCGCCGCGGCGCGCTACGGCGCGGTTTGATCACGGTTGTGTGACAGGCGCGCGACAGCGGCTGGGGCTACATCCGCACTTTGGCGACGTTGGTGCCCCGGATCAGCGCCCACGCCGGGATCAGGGCGACGCATGTCGTTGCGGCGATGAAGCCTGCCACAAGATGCACCTCTGACCAGCCTAGTCCGACCGGGATCGCCACACCGGTGCGGGCAGCTACGATACCCGACAGGACCGCGGCAACGGCCCACCCGACCGCCAGACCCAGCACGCCGCCAAGGGCAAGCAGCGCGGCACCGTAGGACCAGACCAGCGCGATCAGGAAGCGTGTCGGCGCACCTAGCGCGCGCAGCAAGGCCATATGACGCTCGAACAGACGCATAAGCATGACAAGGCCAGTCAGAACGCTCGCCGCAACAAGCACCTGCGCGACGAGACTCATCAGGGACATGGCCTGCCGGATATCGCCCAGAATGGCGTAAAGCTGGCTGAGGACCGCGCCAGGCAGGAACGCCATCGTCTGCGCATCGCGGGTGTAGGTCGAAATCAGACCGTAGGACTGCGCGAGCGTTTCCGGCACGACGATGACGGCGGGTGTGCCGGGAAAGAGGTCGGGATCGAAGGGCGGGCCGAGCGGGTCGTCGTGATCCTCGGCGTGGCCTTCTTCTTCAAAAGCGTGGCCCGGTGCGAGCCCGTGGACGCTCCACACGGATTCGACCGGCACCAGCACGGCGCGATCCCAAGGCGTTCCCGTGGGAGCCATGCGGCCGACCACCTCGTAGTGGAAGTCGCCATGTGCATCCATTTCGACGAACGAGCCCTGACCGTGGGCCGGTTCTATTTCCCCGCCCAGCGGAACGTCGATCAGCGCGCCGACCACCGCCTCGTCTTCATGTTCAAAGATGCGGCCCTCTACGGCGTCATCACTTAGATGCGAGACGAAACCGGCCACGGTGCCGACGACCGGATCGCCCTCGAAGCTGTCTCCGAAGGCGATGGGCGCGGCCAGTCGGACGCGGGGGTCGGCCTCGATCTCGGCAAATGTTACCCCGTCGATCAACGGCACATCGGCGGGGCGCAGGTACACGGCGGCAAGAAGCATGGTGATCTCGCTGCCGGGAGCGGACACCACGATGTCGAACTTCGATGCGGCGTCGGCCGTGCCCTGCCGCAGCCCCCGTTCCTGCGCGATAAGGCCGATCCCCATGCCGACCGAAATGGCGATGAGCGCGACGAACACCGCATTGATCCAGCCGAACCGCCGGATCATGCCAAGCGCGAGGGGCCAAGGCGCAAGGCCGCGCAGCAGGATGACCGCGATGATCACGACGGGAAGCAGCATGGCCAACAGGATCAGCAGATCCTGCGCGACGGCTGGCAGACTGGCCCAGAAGTCCGTCATGCCATCACCCGCCCGTCGGCGACGCGCAACGTCCAGTCCATCCGTGCAAGCAGCCGCTCATCATGGGTGACGCAGACCAGCGTGCGTCCTTCATCCCCCACGGATACCATCAGATCATCGGCCAAGGCTTCTGCCGCCTCGCGGTGCAGGCTGGCGGTCGGCTCATCCGCCAGCAGGATCGGGGCGTCGGCGGCCATGGCGCGGGCAACGGCGACGCGCTGACGCTCGCCCCCCGAAAAACTTGCGACGCGTCGCGTGCCTGCGTCGATGCCAAGCTTGGCAAGCCGGTCCGCCGCCCGGTCGCGGATCGCCCGGCGCTGCGCCTTCGGCGCATACAGCGCGGGGAGACCTGCGTTACCGAGTGCCGACAGTTCCTCGAACAGCAGGTGATCCTGGAAGATCATGCCGATCCGGTCGGCCCGGAACCGCGCCCGCTGGGCCGGCGTCTGCGCGACAATCTCTGTCCCGTCCCAGTCGATGCGCCCCGTCATCTGCGCGGCCATTCCAGCCAGCGCGTAAAGAAGCGTTGACTTGCCCGCACCGGACGGTCCTGAAATTCCCAACGCAGTTCCGGGCGTAAGATTGAGTTCGGGCACGTCGAGAATACGACGCCCCCCTTCGCCGAATACGATCAGATCGCGCAAAACCAGCGCAGCACCGCGCGTCATGTCAGCGACCGAAGGTGGCGTCTGTCAGGCGCATCTGGCCGACAAAGCCGGTCTCGGGGTCGGTGAATTCGCTTAGGCTCAGGATGCCGCGCGTGTCGATGCCGACGGTGTAGTAAACCGGGTCGACCACGCGCTTGGTCTGCACGGGCAGGATATCTTCGATCCAATCGGCATCTGATTCGCAGAACGGGCAAACGGCCATGGGACGGCCCGTCAGCACGAAGAAACTGGATTGTGCCTTCAATGGCGGGGCCATGTAGCCCGCAACGGTGATGCGCTCGCCATCCAAAGACCGCGCGAGATCGGAGAAACCGCGCGCACGGGTATAGAGGTCGCGCACCTTGATCGGCGCGTCGGCGTCGCCCGGCGCGGCCCGCACAAGGGCTGGCGTGGCCAGCATCGGGGCGGCAAGGGCGGCGGTGAGAAACTGTCGTCTGATCATTCTTTCCTCCGTTCGACAGAGGTGAGGCAGTGGTCTGCAATGGGCAAGGGCGGCCAAAAGGCCGCCCCGCCGGTTCAATTGGTACAGAAGCTTACTGATCGTCGCCCGCCGTGAAGGCATGGTTCATCACGTGGAAGATCACGTTCTGCTCCATGGTGCCATCAAAGAGATGCGCCCAAGGGCCCTTGGCATAAACGGCCACATCCTCACCAGAGTGGGTCTCTGAGGAGAGCGGGATCAGCGCCTGCTGCAGGTAGTCGATGTCGGTCGCCTCTTCCTGCGTCAGCTCGGGACGGCTACCGGAGAAGGACGGAACCTCGCCATCGGCTTCGCCGGTCTCGACGTCGGGGTTGGTGGCCGATGTGTCCTCTTCCCCGGTCTGCTCCGGCACAAGGATCGAACCCGCACCGTTCAGGTAACCGGCAACCGTGTAGGGCAGCCCGTCTTCGGCGGTGTTCGGCTCACCGGTGTGCTCGATGCCCGCACCGTCGATGCCCATGCAAAGGCCCAGGATGTCAGAGCCGCGACCGCAGTAGCCGTTGAAGGCGATGGCATGCTCGTGGTCGGCGGTGACGACGATCAGCGTGTCGGCGTCCTCGGTCATCTCGTCGGCCATGGCGACGGCCTCGGCGAACGCCTGCTGGTCACGCACAACACGGGCCAAGTTGCCGCCGTGGTTGGCGTGATCGACGCGGCCGGCCTCGACCTGAAGGAAGAAGCCGTTTTCGCCACCGGCCGCCTGAAGCGCGGTGATTGCGGCGCCGGTCATCTCGGCCAGCGAAGGCTCGTCCTCGCGGTCGGCCTCGTACATCATGTGGCTGTCCTCGAAGAGGCCGAGGATGGGATCGCCGCTTTCCAGATCGACGGCCTCGAAGGAGGCCATGTCGGACGCGAACTGTGCACCCAGTTCGTTCTGCGCGATCTCGATCAGGTTCTGGCCGTCTTCACGGCGACCGCCCTCATCCGCGTGGAAGTTGCGCATGCCGCCGCCCATGGCGACGTGGATCGTGCCCACTTCCATCGCGTCGATCAGCTGCTGAGCAATGTCGACCTGGCTTTCGCAGCCTTCGGGTACCGTGGCCTCGAAGTTACGATCGACGGTCTGGGCATAGCCCGACGCCGGGGTCGCGTGCGTGATGCGCGCGGTCGAGATGACACCGGCGGCTTTGCCCATGTCGGCGGCAACCTTGGTGATCGGCGTGACGGTGTTGCCCTCGAGCGTGGCGCAATCGCCGCGGGTGACGTTCTCGTTCGCACCGATGACGCCGGCCTTGGTCTTGATCCCGGCCATCATCGCCGTGCCCGTGCCAGCCGAGTCGGGGGTCTGCGCGTTCACGTTGTAGGTCTTGATCAGGCCAAGGCTTGGGAATGCCTCGAAGCTTTGGACGTAATCGTCCCCGAATCCGCCTTCCTGCTGGCCCTGAAACAGGCGAGAGGCGTAATTGGTGCCCACACCGTTGCCGTCCGAGATCATCAGGATCACGTTCAGCGCGCGGTTGGTGTTGGGCTGACGCTCCATCGCCTCTTGGATGGTCTCCTGCGCGGCGGTGAACCACTCGGACGAGGCTTGCGGCAAGGTCTCCTGCGCGAAGGCGCCGGTGGCGCTCATCGCGACGACAGACGCGGCGAAATACGGTTTCAATGACATGGAAAGTCCCCTCTGTTTCCGTTCCCGGATGCCCTAGGCCGCAGGCATGACGGTTGTGCATCGCTTTTGTATCGAAGGGATGACAATGGCATGTGCAGCCATGAGCGATACGCTTGGGCGGAGCCCCAAACCCGGAACCTCGGTGAATACTCTGGCAAAGTCAGAGAGCGACCGGGTTGACCGCCATGCGCGCAATCCCTCCAGCCTTGTTCGATCGTGGGCCAGCCAGCCCAAGGGTCTAGGTGCGTCAGGGCGCCACGGACGTGCTGGCGTCCAACCGCATGGTGGCCATTTCCGTCAGCAGGTATTGAGGAAGAAGTGGACTTGCCCGGCGTTTGCGGAGATCGTTAAGCGCACTTCCGTGGCCTTTCGCTCGAAAGCGATGGGACGGCCTGCTTAGATCGCTTTGGGCAAACCGAACGCCGCGCAATTCGGCAGTCTATCGGCTCAGCAAGAGGATCAGGAAGGTGTCGAAGGCGATCCCAAAGCCTGGAACCAATCTGACGTATTCCCACCGAAACCAAGATAATCCCGCTCATTCAGCTTGAGTCCGGTTTAATTCCAACGGGTACAATGCTTGACGATTGCAGCTATCGGTCGAACTGTCCGGTCATGTCTTTGACCGCCCGCATCACCGCCACGCCCCATTCCATCGACGCCGATCGCGCCGATGAAGCCCTGTCGGCCTTGGGCGACCTACCCGATGCCGCGCGCGATCTGATCCGCGGTGTGGCGGGCTGCTCTCCTTACCTGAAACACCTGTTGGAAATGCAGGCCGATTGGTTGCGCCCGGCGCTGGAGACATCGCCGGAAGACACATTGGACGCCATTCTGACCGAAGCGCAACAAGCCCCGGACGCCGATCTGTCCACCGCATTGCGGCAGGCCAAGGCGCGCACCGCGCTTCTGGCGGCCCTATGCGACTGTGGCGGCGTCTGGGCGTTGGAAGACGTGACCAGCGCACTGACCCGGCTGGCCGATGTCGCCGCCGACCGCGCGTGGCGGCGCGAGATCGCGGTAGAGGTAACGCGAAAACGCCTGCCAGAAACGACCCGCGATGCGGGCGGATTCGTGGCTTTGGCGATGGGCAAGATGGGCGCGTTCGAGCTGAATTACTCGTCCGACGTCGATCTGATCTGCCTGTTCGACGAGACCGCATACTCCCCCGATGACGTAGGCACCGCGCGTGCGGCACTGGTGAAGGCCAGCCAGCGCGCCTGCCAGCTTCTGTCCCAGACCGATGCGCACGGCTACGTCTTCCGCACGGACCTGCGGTTGCGCCCCGATCCGTCGGTCACGCCTGTGTGCCTTGGGATGGTGGCCGCCGAACGCTACTACGAGTCGCTGGGCCGCACGTGGGAACGCGCCGCGCATATCAAGGCGCGGCCCTGCGCGGGCGATCTAGAGGCGGGGGATGCCTACCTAGACCGTCTGCGCCCCTTCGTCTGGCGGCGGCATCTGGACTATGCCGCAATCCAGGACGCCCATGACATGCGGCTGCGCATCCGCGATCACAAGGGGCTGGGCGGGCCGATCCGACTGCAAGGCCACGACATGAAGCTGGGGCGTGGCGGCATCCGCGAAATCGAGTTCTTCACCCAGACCCGCCAAATCATCGCGGGCGGGCGAGACCTGTCGTTGCGCGTGCGCGGCACGGTCGAGGGGCTGTCCAAGCTGACCGATGCGGGCTGGATCGAACGCAATGTGACCCAAGCCCTGACCGACGCTTACCGCGCGCACCGGCAGGTCGAGCATCGCATCCAGATGGTCGATGACCGCCAGACCCACACTCTGCCCGATGACGATGAAGGCATGGCGCGGATTGCTGCGTTTCTCGGCCGCGACCTTACCGATTTCCAGCGCGAGACGAAGGCGCGGCTGGAAGAGGTCTCTGCCCTGACCGAAGATTTCTTTGCCCCCTCGGCCCCGCCGATGCGCACTGGTCCAGACCTGACGCCGGACCAGAAGCGCATCGTGGAAGGCTGGCGCGGCGTGCCGGCCCTGCGGTCGGAACGTGCGCTCGATATTTTCGACCGTATCAAGCCCGCCCTTTTGGAACGGCTGCTGAAAGGCGCGCGCCCCGATCAGGCGCTGCTGCATTTCGATGGCTTCCTGCGGGGTCTGCCTGCCGGTGTGCAGCTTTTCTCGCTGTTCGAGGCAAAGCCCGAACTGCTCGCACTGATCGCCGACATGGCGGGCACCACGCAGGAAATGGCCAGCTACCTGTCGCGCAACGCCGCCGTTCTGGATGCCGTCATCGGCGGCAGCTTTTTCGCGCCATGGCCGGGAGCAGAAGCGCTGGAAACGGAGTTGACCGCCCGCATGGCGCGCGATGCCGACTATGAGCGACAGCTTGATACGGCCCGTCGCTGGGCGCGCGACCATCATTTCCGCATCGGCGTTCACCACCTGCGCGGCCTGATCGACGGCGCGGCCGCGGGCGCGCAATACACCGATCTGGCCGATGCCGCTCTGCGCGCGCTTTGGCCGGTCGTTATTGAAGAGTTCTCTGCCAAGCACGGCACCCCGCCAGGACGCGGCGCGATGGTGTTGGGCATGGGGTCCCTGGGCGTCCGGCAGCTGAACGCACGGTCGGATCTGGACCTTATCGTGATCTACGACTCAGGCGATGTGGACGCGAGTGACGGCCGCCGCCCCCTGCCCGCCCGCACCTACTACGCGCGGCTGACGCAGGCGCTGGTGACGGCCCTTTCCGCGCCCACTGCCGAGGGACGGCTTTATGAGGTCGACATGCGTCTGCGCCCCTCCGGCAAACAGGGTCCGGTCGCGACGCCCCTGTCAGGCTTCACCGCCTACCAGCAGGGAGAGGCCTGGACCTGGGAGCATCTGGCCCTGACACGCGGACGCGCGGTGGCCGGAGAGCAAGCGGTCATGGACGACGTGGAAGCGGTGCGATGCAAGGTGATCGAGGGCGCGCGCGATGCGGCGGTTACGCGCGACGACACGCGCGCGATGCTGGAACGGCTGCGGGGCGCCAAGGGCGGCGACGCGTGGGACCTGAAGGCCGGGCCGGGGCGCCTGACAGAGATCGAACTGGTCGCCGCGATGCTGGGATTACTGGCGGGATCGGCCGAACGTGCGCCGACGGTGCAAATAGCGGATGGCCTCGATGCCGGATTAATCACGTCGGCACATGCCGAAGCCTTGACCAGCGCCCATCGTGGTTTGTCAGATGTTCATGGTGCGCTGCGCCTATTGACCGAGAAAACGCTGGACCCGGAAGCTTTGGGCGCGTCGGGTGAGGCTATGCTCTTGCGCGCGGCGGACGCGGCGCACATGTCGGAACTGGCCGAACGCATCGACGCGTGGAGCAAGGCCGCGGATGCGGCGATCTCAGAGGTGCTGAATGCAGAAGTCTGAACCGGATGACCCCAAGGGCCTGATCGCCGAGAGTTTTCGCATCGACGGCATAACTCAGTCTGACTGTCGCACGATCTTTCTGGACTGGGCGCTGTCGCTGCCCGCCGATGCAGACCCCGACCGCGCCGTGCCGCGCCTGCTGTCACGCCATCAGGACAAGCCGCATGACCATCCGATGCAGACGGTCATGCGCGAAGCCTTGGCTGAACCTTCAAGAACAGGCCGGCGCGGGGGCCGCGCCGGGCGCTTTTCGCAAAGCTGAAGATCAGCGCGAGAGCTGAGAGGCCTCGCGCGCCAGATCGGCGATACCGTCCCAATCCCCTGCAGCGACCTTGTCCGCCGGGGCGACCCAGGATCCGCCGACGCACAATGTGTTCGACAGACCAAGGTAGTCCGGCGCGTTCTTCAGGCTGACGCCCCCCGTCGGGCAAAACATGATCTGCGGCAGCGGTGCGCCGATGGCCTTCAACGCGGGCGCGCCGCCGTTTGCCTCTGCGGGGAAGAACTTCTGCACGGAATACCCCCGCTCCAGCAGCGCCATCGCCTCGGTCGAGGTCGCGGCCCCCGGTAGCATGGGCAGATCGGCCTCTTCCGCCGCAGTCAGCAAACGGTCGGTCATACCCGGCGACACGCCGAAGGTTGCGCCTGCCTCGATCGCGCGGGACACGTCATCGGGCGTCAGCAAGGTGCCTGCGCCCACGTGGCCGCCTTCGACCTGCGCCATCTCTGCGATGACCTCCAGCGCGGCAGGTGTACGCAGCGTGACTTCCAGAACCGGCAACCCGCCCCGCACCAGCGCCTCTGCCAATGGCTTGGCGTGGGCCGCGTCGTGCACGACGAGGACGGGGATCACGGGGGCAAGGCGGCACAGCTTTTCGGTTTGCTGACTGGCGGCGAGAGGGGTCATGGGCGGGCTCCTTGGCGGATGTCGATGGGTATTTGGAAAAAGCAAAGATCAGACGACGACACCCGCACCCTGGCTGGCGAGGCCCGCGTTCTGGCGGAAGACCTCGAACATCTCGCGTCCGATGCCGAAGCTGTTGGCAGACAGGTCGCGGGTGACGGCGGTGCGGGCATCAAGATCGACGCCAAGTGCGTCGATGGTGCCGTTCGTGGCGTCCACGCGGATCACGTCGCCGTCTTGCAGCTTGGCGATGGGACCACCGTGCGCGGCCTCGGGCGACAGATGGATGGCCGCAGGCACCTTGCCGGACGCGCCGGACATACGGCCATCCGTGACCAGCGCCACGCGCAGGCCGCGATCCTGCAACACGGCCAGCATAGGCGTCAGAGAATGCAGCTCCGGCATACCGTTCGCGGAAGGACCCTGGAAGCGGACGACGACGATGGTGTCTTCGGTGAATTCGCCATTCTTGAAGGCCGCCTTTACGCTCTCCTGATCCTCGAAAATGCGACAGGGCGCTTCGATCACGTGATACTGCTCTTTCACCGCAGAGACCTTCATCGCCGCGCGGCCCAGATTGCCCTGCAAGTCCGCAAGGCCGCCGGTCTTCTGGAAGGGATCGCCCACGGGACGCAGGATCTTGTCATTCTGCGTCTCACGCGGGGCGTCCTGCCATTTGACGCGGTCATCATCGAGCTTCGGCTCTTGCGTGTAGGCGCCCAAGCCCTGCCCCATGACAGTCGTCGTGTCGGCATGCAACAGACCCGCGTCCAGCAACTCGCCGATCATGTAGGTCAGGCCACCGGCGGCGTGGAAGTGGTTCACGTCGGCCAGACCGTTCGGATAGACCTTCGCCATTTGCGGCGTGGCGGCAGAAATATCCGCGAAGTCCTCCAAATCGAGGATAACGCCCGCGGCGCGCGCCATCGCAGGTAGGTGGATCAGCAGGTTGGTCGAGCCGCCCGTCGCCATCAGTCCCACGATGCCGTTCACAAAGGCCTTTTCGTCCAGCACCTGCCCGGCAGGGCGGTAGTCGTTGCCCAAAGCGGTCATCTGTGCAGCACGCTCGGTCCCCGCGACCGTCAGCGCATCGCGCAGCGGCGTGTTGGGGTTCACGAAGGACGCGCCCGGCAGGTGCAGGCCCATGAACTCCATCAGCATCTGGTTGGAATTGGCGGTGCCGTAGAAGGTGCAGGTACCCGGGCCGTGGTAGCTTTCCATTTCGGCCTTCATCAGCGCGTCGCGACCCACTTCACCGGCGGCGAACTGCTGGCGCACACGGGCCTTTTCGTCGTTCGGCAGGCCGCTGGTCATAGGGCCTGCGGGCAGGAAGATCGCCGGAATGTGGCTGAAGGTCGCCGCAGCGATTACCAGGCCCGGCACGATCTTGTCGCAGACGCCCAGGTAGATCGCCGCGTCGAAGGTGTTGTGGCTAAGCGCCACGCCCGCCGCCAAGGCGATCACATCGCGCGAGAACAGCGACAACTCCATCCCCGGCTGGCCCTGCGTGACCCCGTCACACATCGCAGGCACGCCGCCCGCGACCTGCGCCGTGGCCCCGGCCGCCCGTGCGGCGTCCTTGATTTGCTGGGGGAACCGCTCGAACGGCTGATGCGCCGACAGCATGTCATTGTACGCCGTAACGATGCCAAGGTTCGGCTGCCGCCCCTCGGCCAGCGTGTCCTTATCGCCGCCCATCGCGGCATAGGCGTGGGCCTGATTGCCGCATGTCAGGTGCGCGCGCGCCGGCCCCGCCTCTGCCGCGCGGGCCATGCGGTCCATATAGGGGCCGCGTGTGTCCTTCGAGCGGGCGACGATGCGGTCGGTGACGCGGGCGATGGTGTCGTGCAGGGGCATAAGGCTCTCCGGCGAAATGGCGTGTCCAATCTCGGCTAGCATAGGCCCGTTAGCGATACCAGACCACGCAGCCGGGCCTTTCCAGTCGCGCGCAACACGGATAGGGCAGAGCCATGACAGAGCGCCCAGTAATCCGCCTTCTTCCCAAGATGAAACCGCAGGCCATCCGCCACGGCTTTCCATGGGTCTACGCAAACGAGGTCGTGCTCGACCGCCGCACCAAGGGGGTCGACCCCGGTGCGCTGGCCGTGCTGGAGGATGCCGAGCGGCGGCCCATGGGCGTGGTCGCGGCCAACCCCGGATCGAAGATCATCGGCCGGATGCTGGATTTCGACCCGGATGCGGTGATCGACGAAGGCTGGCTGCGCCTGCGCGTCGCCCGCGCTCTGGCCCATCGAGAGCGCCTGTACGACGCCCCCTTCTACCGCCTGATCCACGCCGAATCCGATGGGCTGCCCGGCGTCATCGTGGACCGGTTCGGCGACACGGTGGTGATCCAGCCCAACGCGGCTTGGGCAGAGGTGCTGCTGGAGCCGCTGGTTGCCGCAGTGATGGCCGAAACCGGTGCGACGACGGTGGTGAAAAGCGCATCAGGCCGCGCGCGCGGGCTTGAAGGTCTGGACGACGTGGACGCGGTGCTTCGCGGTTCGTTGAGCGGTCCGGTATCCGTTCCGATGAACGGCGCAACCTACATGGCCGATCTGGAAGGCGGGCAGAAGACGGGTCTCTTTTTCGATCAACGCGACAACCACGCCTTCGTCGCCCGGCTGTGCAAGGGCGCGCGGGTGCTCGACGTGTTTTCTCACGTGGGTGGCTTCGCACTGGCGGCACTGGCGGCGGGCGCGGATCACGCGCTGGCAGTGGACGGATCGGCCCCGGCGCTTGCCTTGGCCGAGGACGGCGCAAAGGCATCGGGCCTCGCCGAGCGATTCGAGACGCGCAAGGGCGACGCCTTCACCACGCTGGAAGCCTTGGCCGAGGAAGGCGCTCAATTCGATATGGTCGTCTGCGACCCGCCCGCCTTCGCGCCGAACAAGGGCGCGCGCGATGCCGGGTTGCGCGCCTACGAGCGGATCGCCCGCCTCGCCGCCCCTCTGGTGGCCGCAAATGGCTATCTGACGCTCTGCTCCTGCTCGCACGCCGCCGATCTGGCCTCTTTCCGCAACGCCAGTGCGCGGGGTATCGGACGTGCGGGGCGGAAAGGGCAGATCGTCTACACCGGGCAGGCCGGTCCCGACCATCCGTTGCTGCCGCAGCTGGCCGAAAGCGGATATCTGAAGGCGTTGGTCTTTCGGTTGTGAAGGTCTTTCTGGATGCCTGCGTCCTTTACCCGACCGTCCTGCGCGAGATCCTGACGGGCTGTGCTGCCGCCGGGCTGTTCCAAGCGCAATGGTCACCGCGCGTGCTGGAGGAATGGGCGCGCGCGGCGGCACGGCTTGGGCCTGAAGGTGAGCGGATTGCACGGACAGAGATCGCGCTTCTGCGCAGCCAGCACCCCCGCGCAGAGGTCCAGCCTCGCGATCGGGACCTGAACCGCCTGCGCCTGCCCGATCCGAACGACGTCCACGTCCTTGCTGCCGCCATCGCCGGAAGCGCTGACGTGCTGTGCACGTTCAACGCTAAGGACTTCCCGCGCCATACGATGAGCGCAGAGGGGGTCGAGCGGCTCGATCCCGATCAGGTGTTGGCACGGCTGGACGACGATGGCGTGGCACAGGTCACCTCGCGCGTTCATGCCATGGCAGAGAAACTCTCGGGTGAGACCCTGCCCCTGCGTGCTTTGCTGAAACGCGCGCGGGTTCCTAAACTGGGCAAGCGTCTGGCGGGATAGCCAACCGGACGACATGAGTATTTGTGAAAACAAAGAAGAGCGCGGGTTTGCCCTGATCGCCCGCGCTGCGGCCAACTGGCAGGGCAGCCGCTTCTTCGTTTTGCGGCCATCGGCTCTCCAGCCTGTACCGCCCATCCAATTTGCCGGAAGAAAGTTAAGAACGCGTTACCGCTTCTTTGTTTTCACAAATACTCATGGCACGCGGCCCGTCGCGCGTCAGTTTTCCGGGAAGAAGCACGCCGCCGGATGGGGGGCGCCTTCCATGACCGGGCGCTCGGACCGACACCGATCCTGCGCTTTCCAGCACCTTGGCGCGAAAGCGCAGCCCGGCGGTACCGCTAGGGGGGACGGGATTTCGCCCACCAGCTTGATCCGTTCGCGTCGCGTCGCCGGGTCGGCCGACGGCGTGGCCGAGATCAGGGCCTTGGTGTAGGGATGACGGGGTGCGTCGAAGATCGCGTCCTTGGGGCCAAACTCCACCGGGCGGCCCAGATACATCACAAGGATATCGTCGGCCACGTGACGCACGACCGACAGGTCGTGGCTGATGAACAGGTAAGCCAGGTTCAGCCGCTGTTGCAGATCGTTCAACAGGTTCAGGATCTGGCTTTGGATGGACAGATCCAGCGCGGACACAGGCTCGTCCAGCACCAGCAGTTTCGGCTCTAGCATCAGGGCACGGGCCACTGCGATGCGCTGGCGTTGGCCGCCCGAGAACATGTGAGGATAGCGGTCGTAGTATTCCTCTCGCAGCCCCACCAGCCGCATCATCTCCAGCCCCTTTTCGCGCCGCTCCTTGGCGGTCATCTTGGGCCGGTTGATCTTCAAGGGCTCTTCGAGGATCGCGCCCACGCGCTGGCGCAGGTTCAGCGATCCGTAGGGGTCCTGGAACACGATCTGTACGTCGGTGCGCAAGGACGGCCATTGATCGGGCGTGACCGTTTGCCCGGCGATCGAGAACGAACCGCTGGTCGGCTCTTCGATCATCGTGACCAGCCGCGCGAGGGTCGACTTGCCGCAGCCTGACTCGCCCACGACCGCCAGCGTCTTGCCCGCCTCGACCTTGAAGGTCGTGCCCGCGACGGCTCGCACGATAGAGGGTTTGCCAAACAATCCGCCGCCGACTTCGTAGTCGCGGCCCAGATCGGTTGCTTCGATGACAGCGGTCATACCTGCGCCTCCTGCGCCGCGTGCAGCGGGTAGTGGCAGCGCGCGCGCCCTAGTTGATCGGGTTGCACCGGCGGCTCGACGGCGCGGCACGTGTCGTCCGCGAATTGGCACCGGGGCGAGAAAAGGCAGCCCGCGGGCCGGTCGTGCTGGCCGGGCACGACGCCGGGGATGGTGGGCAGCGTCTTCTCGGTCGCGCGTTCCGGCAAGGCGGCAAGCAAAGCTGCCGTATAGGGGTGGTGGGGCGTGTCGAAGAGGGCGCGGACCGGCTGGTCCTCTACCTTCTGGCCCGCGTATTGCACGGCGACTCGCTCGGCGGTTTCGGCGACAACGCCCATGTCGTGGGTGATCAGGATCAGGCCCATGCCCGTTTCTGCCTGCAGCCCTGTCAGCAGATCCAGGATTTGCGCCTGAATGGTCACGTCCAAAGCGGTCGTCGGCTCATCCGCGATCAGAAGGCGCGGTTTGCAAGCCAGCGCCATGGCGATCATCACGCGCTGGTTCATGCCACCGGACAGTTGGTGCGGGAAAGCCGACAGGCGCTTTTCGGGCGCGGGGATACCGACCAGTTCGAACAACTCGATACAGCGGACGTGACGTTGGCGCCGGTCCATCGATGTGTGCTTGCGCAACGCCTCCTTAATCTGGAAGCCGACGGTAAAGCAGGGGTTCAGCGAGGACATGGGTTCCTGGAAGATCATCGCAAGATCGTTGCCGATCAGCTTGCGTCGCGCGCGGCCCGACATCGTGCGCAGGTCGGTGCCGTCGAAGCTCATCTCATCTGCCGTGACCGTCGCCGTCCAGGGGAGCAGGCCCATGACGGCCAGCATAGAGACGGATTTGCCCGAGCCGGACTCGCCTACGATGGCCAGCAATTCGCCCGCCTTCACGTCGACGTCTACCTTGTCCACCGCGCGGAACGCGCCGGTGCCGGTGGCGAAGGTGACGGAAAGATTGCGGATGGTCAGAAGGCTCATAGGAAGGTCAGCCCCAATACGATGATGACGCCGCCGATCAGCAAGTGAACGACGCAGAAGCCCATGATGTCGCGCGCTTTCAGTCCCGCGATGCCCAACAATGGCAGCGCCCAGAACGGTTGGATCATGTTGGTCCAGGCGTCGCCCCACGCGACAGCCATAGCGGCGCGGCCCGCGTCGATGCCGATCTCTGCTGCGGCGGGCAGGACTACGGGGGCCTGCACCGCCCATTGGCCGCCGCCCGATGGCACGAAGAAGTTCACCACGCCTGCCGACAGGAACGCCCAGAAGGCAAACGTCGTCTCGTTCGCAAGGCTGACCATTCCGGAAGACACCGACGCAGCAAGGCCCGATGCCGTCATGATCCCCATGATGCCCGCGTAGAACGGAAACTGGATGACGATGCCGGCCCCGCCCTCGATCCCTTCGCGCAAGGCTGCCAGAAGCGAGCGCGGAGAACCGTGCAACAGGATCGCCAGCGTCAGGAACAGGAAGTTGACGACGTTCAGCGACAGGCCATTGCCCGCGATAAAATACTGCGCCAGCCAGATCAGGCCTGCCGCGCCGATGATGTAGGACAGCCAAGGCGAGGTTTCCCACTTTTCGGCGGGCGTGCTGGCGTCGGTGTCGCTGACCAGATCCTCGTCCAGCTTGGCGCGGTCGACATAGACCGATTCACCCTCTGGCGGCATCATCGCACGGTTGACGAAGGGCACCACGATCAGCAGCGCGACCACGATCAGCAGGTTGTAAGACGAAAAGATTGTCTCGGACGTGGGAATCAGGCCGATCTGGTCGGCGAAGGGGTGATCCTCGGTCGCGATGGACAGCGGGATAGAGCCGGACACACCGCCGTGCCAGATGATGAAGCCGGAATAGGCGGCGGCGATCAGCAGGCGGTAGTCCACCTTTATCTGCCGGGCGAGTTCCTTGGCGAACAGCGCGCCGACCACAAGGCCGAAGCCCCAGTTCAGCCAAGACGCCAGAAGCGACACGATGGACACCAGAAGGATTGCAGCGCCCGGTGTTTTGGCGATGGACGCCAGACGCGCCAGCAGGCCGCGCACCAGCGGCGTCGATGCCATCATGTATCCTGCGACCAGCACGAACAGCATTTGCATCGAAAAGCTCAACAACGACCAGAAGCCATCGCCCCACATGGTCACGACCTCTACCGGGCCGGTGCCCTGGAATATCATGGCGCAGACCATGACGACCAAGGTCAGGAACAGCACCAGCACGAAGGGGTCCGGCAGGTAGCGCTCGACCACAGAGGTCAGCGGGCGAGAGAGGATACGCAACATCAGGTCAACTCGTTTTCAGTTTGGGATCAAGCGCGTCCCGCAGGCCGTCGCCCATCAGGTTGATCGCAAGCACGGTGATCAGGATGGCAAGGCCGGGGAAAGTCACGACCCACCAGGCGCGCAGCACGAATTCGCGCGCGTCGGCCAGCATGGTGCCCCATTCGGGGGTGGGCGGCTGCGCGCCCATTCCAAGGAACCCCAGCGCTGCGGCGTCGAGGATGGCGGTCGAGAACGACAGGGCGGCTTGGACGATGATAGGTGCAAGGCAGTTCGGCAGCACTGTGACAAACATCTGCCGGATGCGCCCTGCCCCGGCAACGCGCGCCGCGATCACGTAGTCCTTCGACCGCTCGGACAGCACGCTTGCGCGGGTCAGGCGCACGTAGTGGGGTTGCAACACAAGCGCGATGGCGATCATCGCATTCAGCAGCGTCGGGCCAAGGACAGCCACCAGCACCAGCGCCAACAGCAGCGACGGGAAGGCCAGGATGATGTCCATCAGGCGCATGATCAGCGTGTCGAGCCACTTGGGCGCAAAGCCAGAGATCAGCCCGATGATGATGCCGCCCGTGGCTGACACAACAACAACGACGATGCCCACGAAGAACGAGAACCGCGCGCCGTGGATCAGACGGCTGAGCATGTCGCGCCCGACCGCGTCGGTGCCCAGCGGGAATTGCCACGTCCCGCCCGTCTGCCAGAACGGCGGCTGCAGCGTCGCGTCGCGGAATTGCGCGCTGGGGTCGTAGGGCGCCAGGAGCGGCGCGAAAACGGCTAGGAAGAAGAACGCGAGGAAGACGTACAGGCCAATCACCCCACCCCGGTTCTCTTTGAACGAGGTCCAGAAGGCGCGGAAGCGACCCGGACGGCCACCGGTGCTTGCGGCTTCGACGGCATCTGCGCGGGCGGTATCAGCCATCCTAACGCTTCCTGATCTTGGGGTTGATAAGGCCGTACATAACATCGACAAACAGGTTCACGACCATCACGATCACCGCGATCATCAAAAGGCCGCCCTGCACCACCGGGTAGTCGCGGCGGAAGATGCTATCGACCATCCACTTGCCGATGCCGGGCCAAGAGAAAATCGTCTCTGTCAGGATCGCACCCGCCATCAGGGTGCCGACGGACAGGCCGATTACCGTGATCACAGGGATCATGGCGTTGCGCAGAGCATGCAGGCCATTGACCCGACCGGGAGACAGGCCCTTGGCGCGGGCTGTGCGAATGTAGTCTTCGGATAGCACCTCTAGCATCGCGCTTCGCGTCTGCCGTGCAATGACGGCCAGCGGAATGGTAGACAGGGCGATGGACGGCAGGATCAAGTGCTGCACGGCGGATTTGAACGCGCCGGACTGGCCGGACAGAAGACTGTCGATCAGCATGAAGCCGGTCACGTCATCGAAGTAATACAGCAGCCCGATCCGTCCCGACACGGGCGTCCAGCCAAGGTTGCCCGAGAAGACGATGATCAGCAGCAGCGCCCACCAGAAGATCGGCATGGAATACCCGATCAGCGCGGTGGACATGAAGAATCGGTCGAAGAACTTTCCCCGGTTCACCGCCGCGATCACGCCCATGGGAATGCCCAGCACGATGGCGATGATAATGGCGACGAGGCTCAGCTCGACCGTTGCGGGGAACAGGCTGAAGAACTCGTCCCAGACAGGCCGCTTGGTGATGAAGCTTTGGCCTAGATCGCCCTGAAGGACACCGGTGAAATATTCCCAGAATTGCACGTAGAGCGGCTGATCGAACCCGTATTGGCGGCTCAGCTCTTGATAGCGTTCGTCGCTAAGGCCCCGCTCACCCGCCATGACGACGATGGGGTCGCCCGGTAGCACGCGGATGAAAGCGAAAGAGATCAGCGTCACCCCAAGGAACGTGGGGATGAAGGTGCCGAGGCGAGAGAGAAAGAATCTCAGCATCCCACCACCTGCAACGCCTTGGGGAAGGTGGTCAATGACCGTGACCCGGTTGACGTGACCAGAACGTCGTCTTCGATCCGCACGCCGAACGCGCCCAGCTTGTAAAGGCCCGGCTCATTCGTGAAGACGCAGCCCGAATCAAGCACCTGTTGATTGCCGCGCATGATGTAAGGCGCTTCGTGCACCGCCCGGCCAAGTCCGTGCCCGGTCTTGGTGCGGATACGGTCGTCGTAGGGGCTGTCTTCCAGCACGCGTGTCACCGCGTCGTCTATGTCATGCGCCGTTGCCCCGGGACGCGTGGCGGCGTGGCCGGCTTCGTTCGCGCGCAGGACGGTGTCGTAGACGTCCCGACCTTCGGCGGACGGATCGCCTACGAAGACGGTGCGCGTGATGTCGGCGCAGAAGCCGCCCCATGTCGCACCGAAGTCCAGAAGCAAGGCGTCGCCCGCCGCGATCCGGTAGTCGGCGCGCGCATGGGCGTGGGGCTTGGCAGAGTTGTCTCCCGCCGCAACAATTGGCGGGAACGCCAGCCCGTCGGCGCCATGGGAAAACAGGGCGCCAAGCAGCCGTGTTTCGATCTGCTTTTCGGTGTCGCCTATGGTGACGGTCTCCAGCACTTCGGCCAGAGCAGTTTCACTGATCTCGATGGCGCGGGTCAGCGCCGCGACCTCTTCATCGGTCTTGGCGATGCGCAGCGCGCTGATCTCTGTTTCGGCGTCGGTGATGGGAATGCCACCGTAGGCTTCGCGCAGGGCGTGGTGCACGAACACCCGCATGGACTGCCCTTCGACGGCCAGCGATCCCAGCGGCAAGTGCTGTGCCAAGGCCGCGAAGGCATCCGCGTAGCCGGTCTGGTCGCGCCAATCGAACACGTCGCCCTCGAACGCCAGCGCCTCCCACGAGCCAAGCTCAAGGTTCGGAACAACAGCGGCGGGGGCGCCTTCGACCGGGATCACCAGAACCAAGGGGCGTTCGTTGGTGCCGAAGTCGTGGCGCATCAAGCGCGCGAAATTGGGGCCGGGCACCAAAGCCACGGCATCGACCTGTCTGTTCCGTGCAAGGTCGCGGTATTCTGAATAACGGTCTGTCATGGGGATGGGTTGGGCAGCGCGCATCACGCGCGCCCTGCCCCCGCCTTGCTTATTCGCTTAGCAAAACGGTGTCGAAGAGGTGGCCGCCCAGCGGGTGAACGACGTAGCCTTCGACTTCCGACCGCAGCGGCATGAACACCTGGCTGTGCGCGATGGTCGCCCAAGGTGCCTGATCCTTGAAGATCTGCTGTGCCTCTTCGTACAGCGGCGTGCGCTCCTCTTGGCTGGGCAGGGTCTTGGCTTCCTGCACCAGCGCGTCGAACTCTTCATTGCACCACTGCGCACGGTTGGAACCACCCACCGCGTCACAACCCAGAAGCACGGCCAGGAAGTTGTCGGGGTCGCCGTTGTCGCCCGTCCAGCCCAGAAGGACAGCACCGTCGCGATCTTCGGCCTTCGAGCGTTCGAGATACTCGCCCCACTCGTAAGACACGATTTCCACGTCGACGCCGATCTCGGAGAAGTCTTCCTGGATCAGCTCGGCCATGCGGCGGGCGTTGGGATTGTAGGGACGCTGCACCGGCATCGCCCAGATTTTCATGGACAGATCCTCGACACCCGCATCGGCCAGCATCTGCTGAGCGGCTTCGGGATCGTAGGCGTCATCCTCGATGGACTCGTTGTAGGACCACATGGTCGGCGGGATCGGGTTCTTGGCGGCGGTCGCCTCGCCCTGGAAGATCACGTCGATGATGGCCTGCTTGTCGATGGCCATGTTCAGGGCCTTACGGACCTCTGGCTGATCGAAGGGGGCTTCCATCGTATTGTAGGCAAGATAACCGACGTTCAGACCTTCCTGATTCTCCATCTTCAGCGAGTCGTCGCTGCGGATGGCTTCCAGGTCGGCAGGGTTCGGATAGGGCATGACGTGGCATTCGCCCGCCTGCAGACGCTGTAGACGCACCGACGCATCGGGGGTGATCGCGAAGATCAGGTTGTCGACCTTCGGCAGATCGGCCTGCCAGTAGTTTTCGTTTGCGGCGTAGCGGATCACGGCATCGGTCTGGTAGTCCACGAAGGTGAACGGACCGGTGCCGATGGGCTGCTGGTTCACCATTTCGGGCGTGCCGGCCTCTTCCATCGCGGCGGCGTATTCGGCCGAGACGATCGACGCGAAGTCCATCGCCATATTCGCGATGAAGGCCGACTCGGGGCGCGTCAGGTTGAAGCGCACGGTCATGTCGTCGACCTTCTCGATGCTCTCGATCAGGTCGGGCATCGACATGGCGTTGAAGTACTCCCAAGAGCCTTCGCCGTTCTGACGCTCGAACGTGTGGATCACGTCGTCGGCGTTGAACTCACGGCTGGGGGTGAACTGGTCGTTCGAGTGGAATTGAACGCCGGACCGCAGGTTGAACGTGTACTGCGTGCCATCTTCCGACACGTCCCAGCTTTCGGCCAGACCGGGGACCACGTTGGTGGTGCCGGTCTCGAACTCGGCCAGCTGGTTGTAGATCGTGTGGCTGGAGGCATCGAAGGTCGTGCCGGCGGTATAAAGCGCCGGGTCGAAGCCTTCGGGGCTGCCTTCCGAGCAATAGATCAGCGTTTGCTGGGCGCTGGCGGCTCCGGCTAGTCCAAGGGCCATGGCCGAGACGGCCAGAGTGGATCGAAGTTTCATACGGGTAACTCCCTGTTGGTGCGGTCACCGGATCGTGACGTCCGGCTTCATGGGGCAGAGCCTTGCAGCGCGCGCAGCAAGGGTCCAGCCCCTTCAATCGTCATCTTTCATGAGAAATCTGCGACGACCTGCCAAACATCACTGATCGACAAAATAGAGGTCTTGCACAGCAAGAATAAATCCCGATAGATTTAGTCAGATTAAATTCCCTGACCGGTGAACCTATGACCCAGCCCCTTCACGCCTCTTCCCACACTCAATCGGGGGCTGCCCCCGTTTCCCGCATCGATTCGCTGACGCCATTCGAAGCGTGGTGGGTCCGGGCCATTCGCCTGTGCGACGGCGAACCCGACGGCGTCGTTCAACTGGCGGAGGATCTGACCGCCCGCTTCGGCGCCTACCGAGCGGAACGGCTGCTATCGCGGCTGGGCGATCTGCTGGGCCTGATCGCCGATCACGCTCGCCGCCCCCTGATGACCCATCATGAGACCTGCGGCTGCGTGGGATCGGACGAAGCCGTGCTGACCCTCTTCGCCCAGACCGCTACCTTTGGCGCGCGGGAAGATGCGATGATGATCGCTTGCCTGTTTCTGCGTCCCGATGTGGCCCCGCTGGCAGTGTCCCTGGCGCAGTCCGTCGGTCTCGATCTGGACCGGGGGATGCGGGCGCGGATGTCGTAAGCGGCAAGAGCCGTTCGGCGCGCAGCACACTCGTATCCGTGACGGAGACCATTCCGATATGACGCTCGACCACGGCAAAGGCCACTTCCATTAGCGGGCCCGGACGTGCGGGGCGGATCATGCAGACAGCCATGACCATCCCCGCCGACCGATCTATCCCTCACGTGTCCACTGCCCCGACCGCGCAGAGCCGCCTTTCACCGGGACCACGGTGCAGCCGGTTGCTCCGGCCTCTTGCAACGCATCGGTCAAGCGGCCTTCCAGCGGCCTTTCGATCACAATGGCGGACAGCAGGTAAATGGACATGTCCTTGGCCACAGCCTCGGAGGTCGACAGGTCAGATCACGTTAAGGCTACGCCGAGGCCCAAGACAAAGTTCAAGACGATGGGCGACAGGAGGTTCGTACCGACCCGACTCTGGATTTCGGACAAGACACGCCCATGTGCTTGGCCCCCTATCCGAAAGGCCAAACCGGATTCCAGGACGTGTCCCGCGTTCCTAGTTCGGGAAGAGGTCCGGCACGATCGTCACGATGGCCGGAAACATCCACAACAGGCCAAGGCCCACCACCTGGATCAGTACGAAGGGAATCACGCCGCGGTAGATGTGGCCGGTGGTGACTTCCTTGGGGGCCACACCGCGCAGGTAGAACAGCGCAAAGCCGAAAGGCGGCGTGAGGAAGCTGGTCTGCAGGTTCACGGCGATCATGATCGTCACCCATTTCGGATCCATCGTACCGCCGTAGATGACGGGGCCGACGATCGGGATGACGATGTAGATGATTTCCAGGAAGTCGAGCACGAAGCCCAGGAAGAACAGCACCAGCATGACGATCAGGAAGACGACCATCTCGTTATCGAAGCTGCGCAGGAACTGCTGGATATAATGTTCGCCCCCGAAAGAGATCACGACAAGGTTCAGAAGCTGCGAGCCGATCAGGATGGTGAAGACCATACTGGTGACCTTCGCCGTCTCGCGCACCACGGGCGTCAGCACGCCGCCCATCCACAGCACGACGCAGGCATACAGCAGGCCGAACAGCGCGAACAGGTAGCACGCCTGAGCCATCAGGTAGGCGATCCACTGCTCGAAGCTGGTTTCGCCCACACCGACGCGCAAATCGAAATTCACCCCGATCAGGATCATCACCACGATAGCCAGCGCCGTGCCGATGATGATTTTACCCGACTTGCCGTCATCCTTCAGCTTGCGGAACGCGGCGAGCATGATGGCACCCCCTGCCCCAAGCGCCGCGGCAGGCGTCGGGTTGGTGATGCCGCCAAGAATAGAGCCCAGAACCGCCACGATCAGCACCAGCGGTGGGAAGACCACGCGGATCAGATCGTTGCGGGCGAGCCGCGCGCAGGCCTCACGCAGGGACCACAGGACAAGGAGGCCGGGGATCAGCAGGATCAGCACGGTCGTGCCCGGCGAGGTGGTGGGCGAGATCAGGACGATGTCCAGCAGCAAGGCCAGAACGATCCCGGCGGCACCGATTTGCAGCGGGCGCGGCTCTTCCGACGGCGCAACGCCGCGCGCAAAGGTCAGGATCAGCGCGGCGAGCAGGAAGAAAACCGCGATACCGGTGCCGATGGGGGCCGCGTTCGCGATCTGCTCTGCCTCGGCGGCGACCAGTTCCTCTTCAGTCAAACGCTCTGACTGCTGGAAGCCACCGGATTCTTCGATGGCCTGCTGCTCGGCCACAGCGGTGTTCCACGCCTCTTGCCCGTGCAGGTCGATCATCGCTTCCTGACACTGGGGCGACACGTTGGTGCGCAGGGACGCTGCCGTCGTTTGTTGCGAGAAGCTGGAGACGTTGGTCGACTGCGACCCGATCAGCCCGGCCGCCGAGCCGATGAACAACGCCGCAATCAGCGCAACGGGAATAGCCAAGTAGTATGTCAGCGCCTCGTTCCGGGTGACGTAGTCACCGGTGCCGCCACCAGTGGCGACAGGCGGCGCCTTGGACGGATTAAGTACCGCATAGCCGAAGGCGTAGAGACCATAGAGCAACGCCAGAAAGATGCCCGGCAGCAGCGCCGCTTGGAACAAGGTGCCAACCGACACGACCGCCGCTTCGCCCAGATAGGTCAGCGCATCGCCGCAGCCCACGGCCTGCGCGCGTGCTTCCTGCGCGGTGGAATACAGATCGCCCGCCAGCGTGCCGAGCAGCACGATCACGATGGACGGCGGGATGATCTGACCCAAGGTGCCGGACGCGGCGATCACACCCGTCGCAAGCTCTGGCGAATAGTTGTTGCGCAGCATGGTCGGCAGGCTCAGCAGGCCCATGGTGACGACCGTCGCGCCGACGATCCCGGTGGAGGCCGCAAGGAACGCGCCCACAACCACGACCGACACGGCCAGACCGCCGGGCAGCGGTCCGAAGACGCGCGCCATCGTCGTCAGCAGATCGTTGGCGATGCGGCTGCGTTCCAGCGTGATGCCCATAAGGACGAACATCAGAACGGCCAGCAGAGTCTCGATGGACTGGCCTGCCAGCACCCGCTCGTTGATGCGATTCACGATGAAGGACAGGTTGCGGTCGACCGCCAGTTCCCAACCGCCTGGGAACAGGGACTCGGCGTACAGCGGCAGGTCGGGGAAGCGGAACTTCGATATGGTATCGGGGGCGATACCGTCCGCGATCAGCGCGCGGTAGGCATCCGATCCGGTATCGACAGCCTGATGCACAAGGATGCCTGCACTATCGAGCGCCGCGATGATCGCAAAGGACACGATGGCCGCACCGCCGATGGCGAAGGCCACCGGGAAGCCCGACAGGATCCCGCCGAAGAGGCACAAAAACACGATGATCAGGCCGACTTCGACCCCGTCCAAACCGAAGAGCATCAGTGCATCCTCTTAATCAATGGGTGCTTGGGGCAGCGTCTTGGCCGCCAGAGACATCACGGTCGAGATACAGATCCTCGGACGCCGGGCCTTCGCGCCACTCCAGATACGAGCGGTAGAAGAAGGCCACGCCCTGCAGGAAGATCATGCCGCAGAAGGCGACGAGCAGCACCTTGAACAGGAAGTATGCGTTGAACCCGTTGGGCGAAAACCCGATGGTTTCCACGTTCCAGCGCAGGATCGTCGCCTTGCGCAGCATCAGGTCCAGCTGGTCAGAGGCCGACACCTTGGGCGTCACCAAGTGTCGCCACATGAAGTACCACGCATACATCCAGATCAGCGTGGCCATCGGCAGCACGAAGACCAGCGCACCCACCATGTCGATGATCTTCTTGGTGGAATAGGACACCGGCGCGTAGATCAGGTCGACCCGCACGTGGCCCTTTTGAACAAAGGTGTAGGCGCAGCACAGCGTCACGACGATGGCGTTGTACAGCTTTAGCTCTTCGGACCACCACGACACATCCGCCGAAAACGGGGTGCCGAAGCCGATGCCGATCTGTGCCGAGGCGAAAATGCGCTGGCTGAAGATGATGATGATCTGTTGCAGCACCATCAGCAGCCCCGCCCATGCGCAGACGCGGCCCACGGTGTTGGCGAAGCCTTCCAGTACGCGCACCGCGACCCACAGAATCGCGTGGCGCCACATGCCGATGGCGGTAAAGATGATCAGGAGCGTCAGGACGACGAAGAAGAACTCAACCGAACCGCCATAGTAGATGAAGCGGACAAGAGACTCTCCGTTCGACCAGTCCAGCCACAGGTGCGGCTGCGCAATGGCTTGTGCCACACGCCAGAACGACAGCATGATGTTACTGCCTAGCCAGACGATGAAGTCGAGCACGGCGTCCCTCCCCCCGATATGGCCTGCCGGTTGGTCCGGCTCTGGCCTTTAAACGCTCTCCGCCCGCATCGGGCGAAGAGCAGGTTTGTCAAAAAGTGCGATCAGCCGCCCATGACGCGGTCACGCTGGGCGCGATACGCGCCCTCGGACCGTTGCAGCCAACCCGAAGAGCTGCGCAGCGACTCGTTCACGGAAGACCGGATGTCGGCGAAGATCGTATCGTCCATGTAGCCGTCCAGCACCTCGGACGAGGCCTGACCGAAGGCGTCCCACACGGTGTCGGGGAACTCGGACAGCTGCACGCCAGCGGACTGCAAGCGCTGCAGCGCTGCACCGTTGTTCGACAAGAACTGGGCGAGGTTCCACTGGTGGCCTTCCAGCGCGGCGTTCTTGATGATCGCTTGCTGGCCCGGCGTCAGGCTGTCGTAGACTTCGCGGTTGGTGGCGACGGACAGGCCCGCGCCAGGCTCGTGGAAACCCGCGGTGTAGTAGATCTTGGTGATCTCCTGGAAGCCGGCCTTCTCGTCGGCCCAGGGACCGATCCACTCGGTGCCGTCGATCGCACCGGACGACAGCGCCTGATACACTTCGGCACCGGGGATGTTCTGGACCGATGCCCCCAACTTGCCCAGCGCCTCGCCACCCAGACCGGGCATGCGGAAGCGCAGGCCGTTGAAGTCGTCGGGGCCGGTGATCTCGTTGCGGAACCAACCGCCTGCCTGAGCACCGGTGTTGCCGCCGAGGAAGGACTTGAGGCCGAAGATCTCGCCCAGTTGGTCATGGGCTTCCATGCCACCGTCGAAGTAATACCAGTTGACCAGTTCTTGCGCCGACATACCGAAAGGCACGGCGGTGAAGAACGCATAGGCCGGGTGCTGGCCGACGAAGTAATAGTCGGCACCGTGGTACATGTCGGCCTGACCAGAGGTCACGGCGTCGAACACTTCGAACGCGCCGACAAGCTCACCGGCGGCCTTGAGATCGACGGTCAGGTTGCCATCGGACATCTCGCCGATGGCGTCGGCGACGTGCTGCGCGCTGTCATGCACACCGGCAAGACCGCGGCCCCAGGTCGTGACCATGGTCAGCGTGCGCTTGCCTTGCGCATAGGCCGGAGCGGCAAGGGTGGTGGCAGCGGCGGCGGAACCGCCCAGCGCGGATGTGCGCAGGAATGAACGACGATCCATCAAGTTTATCCTCCCGAAGTGTCCCCCGTTGATCGGGTGGACATGTGTTTGAGTGCCGCGAACCTAGCGATCCGAGCCGAGGGATGGAACATTAAAAAATGTGCAGCATTTACTTAATCGGGCCACGCCGATGGGCGGCCCGTTTTTCTACGTCAAACCGCCAAGATCATATCCCAAGGATGCGGTCTCGCTGGGTGGCGTAGGCTCGTTCGGACGTCTCGATCCAAGCGGCGCTGTCGCGCATGGACGCCTGATAGCTATCGAGGATCTTCGCATACAGAGGATCGTCGCGATACTGTTCCAACACCTCTTGGCTGGCGCTGCCGAAGGCATCCCAGACCGCATCCGGGAACGACAATATCTGCACGCCCTGTGTCTGCAGACGGCCAAGAGCCGCCGCATTGTTCTTCATGAACAGCGACAGTGTATACATGTTGCCGGCCATGGCGGTCTGCTCGATCACGGCCTGCTGGCCGGGCGTCAGGCTTTCGAACGTCTCCAGATTCACGGCTAGCGTCAGCGCGGGACCGGGTTCGTGGAAACCGGCGGTGTAGTAGTAATCCGCGATCTCCTGGAAGCCTGCTGCCTCGTCCGCC
The DNA here is from genome assembly GCF_009363795.1 of Palleronia sp. THAF1. Classification (NCBI taxonomy): domain Bacteria; kingdom Pseudomonadati; phylum Pseudomonadota; class Alphaproteobacteria; order Rhodobacterales; family Roseobacteraceae; genus Palleronia; species Palleronia sp. THAF1. The sequence goes on from NZ_CP045420.1 coordinate 2,065,303, forward strand.
CACGGTCCGATCCATTCGGTTCCGTCGATGGCGCCGCTGGACAGGGCTTGATAAACCTCACCGCCCGGCAGGTTCTGAACCGAGGCGCCCAACTTGCCCAGCACCTCTGCCCCTTGCCCGGGCATGCGGAAGCGCAAACCCCGGAAATCCTCTGGCGCGTTGATCTCCTTGTTGAACCAGCCGCCCGACTGCGGGCCGGTATTGCCCGCCAGAAAGGACTTCAGCCCGAAGATCGACGCCAGTTCGTTGTGCAGCTCGTGGCCGTCGCCGTGGTAGTACCAGTTGTTCAGCTCCTGCGCTGTCATGCCGAAGGGCACGGTGGCAAAGAACGGGAACGCCGGGTGCTGACCAGAGAAGTAGTAGTCGGCGGCGTGATACATGTCGGCCTGTCCGGCGGTCACGGCGTCGAAGCTTTCAAACGCACCGACAAGCTCGCCAGCGGCGCGGTAGTCCACCGTCAACTGTCCGTCAGTCATCGCGGTGATGCGATCGGCAGCGAAAGTCGCGCTGTCGTCGACACCCGCCAGACCTCGGCCCCAGGTGGACACCATCGTCAGCGTGCGATTGCCCTGCGCATACAGCGGCGCGGCTAGACCGGTGGCTGCCGTGCCAAGCGCGGCCGTGCGAATAAATTGTCTACGTTTCATACTTATTCCTCCTCGTTACGAAAACGCCCCGCGACGGATCGCGGGGCGGTTCTGATACGGAATTGAAAGCAGAGCGTGGACCGAATGGAAAGCGGTCACTTTTGCGGATCACTCGCCCGCATCTTGGCCACCACGCCGCCCAGCAGGACGATCAGCGCCGAGATCCATAGCCACATCAGCAGGATCACCACTCCGCCCAAGGCACCGAATGTCTCTTGATACGACCCGAAAAGGCGCACGTAGACGGCGAACGCGGCCGTCCCGATAATCCACAACACGCAGGCCAACGCAGCGCCCGGCAGGATCGCCGACCAAGAGGTGTGCGAAACGGGCGCCAGCCTGTAGGTCAACCCGATCCCCAACGCCGCGATGATCAGCAGGATCGGCCACCGCGCCGCACTTACCAACCACTCGGTATCCGACGCCAATGGAAGCCATCCCAGCACGATCGGGACGACAACGGCGACCGCGACGCACAGAAGAACCCCGATCAGCAATCCCAGAGTAAGGCCCACGCGCAGCAGCGTCTGTTTGACCATGCCGCGCTCGTCCTTCTTTTCGTAGATGATGTTCAGACCGTCGATGATCGCCTGCATCCCCTTGGAAGCGGAATAGATCGTCAGCAACAAACCGACGCCCGCCAGCAGCCCCAGACCGTCGGAGTCGCTACCCGCAACCTGGCTGGCCTGACCGCTGATGATATCGGCGGCAGCGCTGGGCAGCACGTCGTCCAAAGTGGAAAGCGTATCGACCACCTGTGCGGGGTCAGTAAACAGCCCGGCAATGGCCATCAGTGCGCCGATCGCGGGAAACAGGGCAAGCAAACCGTAGAAGGCCACACCCGCCGCCACCAGCATAAGGCGCTTCTCGTCCATTTCGTTGTAGATATACTTGCCAGCGGCGATCACGCCCATTGTCGTCTCCTATCCGTTCAACTGACGAACACGTGACCCCCTTGCCTGTTCCCGATTGCGAAATACGCGTTCAAGCTTAGCCAGACGAAACTTTCGTTCGCCCAATCACGCATCCGCGACATTTTTCTCCGCCAAACACGGTTGACCCCGCCCGCGCAGCCCCTTAACGCTCGGATCATTGAATTGGAGAACGTGATGCCCCTTCTAGTAGTCAGGCCAGACAGGCGCACCGGGTAGACGCCCGGACCAGTTTTCCATGACGCGCCCCCGACCTGATCCTCGGGGGCTTTTTGTTGGCGCGGACGCGCAAAGCGGAGAAGACCCATGACGAAGCCCATCACCGGCGCACAGATGGTTGTTCAGGCCCTGAAGGATCAGGGTGTGGACGTGGTATTCGGCTATCCCGGCGGCGCGGTGCTGCCGATCTATGACGAGATCTTCCTGCAAAACGAGATCAAGCACGTTCTCGTCCGTCATGAACAGGCCGCCGTTCATGCCGCCGAAGGTTACGCCCGTTCGACCGGCAAGGTGGGTGTGGCGCTGGTGACCTCTGGCCCCGGTGCGACGAATGCCGTCACCGGCCTGACAGATGCGCTGATGGACTCGATCCCGATCATCGTGCTGTCGGGCCAGGTTCCGACCTTCATGATCGGTAACGACGCGTTCCAAGAGGCCGATACCGTCGGCATCACCCGCCCCTGCACCAAGCACAACTGGCTGGTGAAAGAGACCGACGCGCTGTCCGGCACCATCCACGAGGCGTTCCACGTCGCCCGCTCGGGCCGTCCCGGTCCCGTTCTGGTGGACATCCCCAAGGACGTTCAGTTCGCCGCCGGCACCTATACGACGCGCGAAAAGGCCAACACATCGCGTTACCAGCCAAAGGTCAAAGGCGATCCCGCGATGATCGAAGAGCTGGCGGACGCCATCGCCAAGGCCAAGCGCCCGATCATCTATTCAGGTGGCGGCGTCATCAATTCCGGGCCAGCGGCCAGCCAATTGCTGCGCGAACTTGTGGCCGAGACGGGCTTCCCCATCACATCGACCCTGATGGGTCTGGGGGCCTACCCCGCGTCCGGCGACAATTGGCTGGGCATGCTGGGAATGCACGGCACCTATGAAGCCAACCTGTCGATGCACGGCTGCGACCTGATGATCAACATCGGCGCCCGTTTCGACGACCGCATCACCGGCCGCACGCAGGACTTCAGCCCAAACTCGCGCAAGGCGCACATCGACATCGACCCCAGCTCGATCAACAAGGTCATCCACGTCGAGATGCCGATCATCGGCGACGTGGCGCATGTGCTGGAAGACCTGCTGCGCATCTGGAAAGCCAAGGGCCGCAAGACCCAAGGCGACGCCGTGAAGAAGTGGTGGGCGCAGATCGAGGAGTGGCGCGCGATAAACTGCCTTGGCTTCACCAACTCGGACAAGGTCATCAAGCCCCAGCACGCGCTGGAACGGCTGGAAGCGCTGACGAAGGACCGGGACCGCTACATCTGCACCGAGGTCGGACAGCACCAGATGTGGGCCGCGCAATACCTTGGGTTCGAGGATCCGAACCGCTGGATGACATCCGGCGGGCTAGGCACCATGGGTTACGGCCAACCGGCAGCGATGGGCGTGCAGATGGCGCACCCCGACGCGCTGGTCATCAACGTGGCGGGCGAAGCGTCTTGGCTGATGAACATGCAGGAAATGGGCACGATGGTGCAGTATCACATGCCCGTGAAGCAGTTCATCTTGAACAACGAGCGTCTTGGCATGGTGCGTCAGTGGCAGGAACTGCTGCATGGTGAGCGCTACAGCCAGTCCTGGTCCGAAGCCCTGCCCGATTTCGTGAAGCTGGCGGAGGCCTTCGGCGCCAAGGGTATCCAATGCTCTGACCCAGCCGATCTGGACGACGCGATCATGGAGATGCTGAACCACGATGGCCCGGTCATTTTCGATTGTCTGGTAGAGAAGCACGAGAACTGCTTCCCCATGATCCCGTCGGGCGAGCCGCACAACAAGATGCTGCTTGCGAATGCCGATACGCAGGGGCAGATCACCGCTCCGGGCGCGGTGCTGGTCTAGGCGGACGGACCGGGGGCGCGGCCCCCGGACCCCCGAGGTATTTTCGGAACGATGAAGGGGGCCGGTCGCGCCCCGAAGGGAGACGCAGGATGACTGCACTGAATATCAAGAAAGGTGCCTCGAAGCACTCTGCCTACGATCTGCGCGATCCGAACGCCGACGTTATCGAACGGCACACGCTGGCCATCATCGTCGACAACGAAGCAGGCGTTCTGGCGCGAGTGATCGGCTTGTTCTCCGGCCGTGGCTACAACATCGAAAGCCTGACGGTGGCCGAAATCGACCACACCGGTCACACCAGCCGCATCACCATCGTCACCACCGGCACGCCTGCGGTGATCGAGCAGATCAAGGCCCAGCTTGGCAGGATCGTGCCGGTCCACGAGGTTCACGACCTAACGGTCGAAGGCGCATCGGTGGAGCGCGAACTGGCGCTGTTCAAAGTGGCGGGGGACGGCGACAAGCGGGTCGAGGCCTTGCGTCTCGCGGATATCTTCCGCGCGAACGTTGTTGATTCAACGCTGGAAAACTTCACCTTCGAGATCACCGGCAGCCCGGAAAAGATCGATGCCTTCGCCGATCTCATGCGACCCCTCGGTCTGTCGGAAATGGCCCGGACAGGTGTGGCGGCACTCGCGCGGGGCTAGAACGACATCGCCCCCCGCACGGATCATCGGGCGAGGGGCGAAGGCATTTTTCCGTCAGGGCGTCCAGATCAGTCGTCGGTGCCGGAGTCGGTTTGGAAACCGTCGGTCGGCTCGGCGATCTGTTCTACGGGCGACTCGTTTGTGTAGCCGTCTTCCATGAACCGCATCTGCTCATCGGGGTTGAGTAGACCGTCGGCATCACCGTCGTATTCATCGAACTGCTGCTGGGTCAGGCCCTCGTTCATACCAGCCATTGTCGGGTAGTCGAACACGGCCTCTCGGTTCGGGTTGTTGTCCTGCGCAAAGCTTGCGCCGGCGGTCAGGGCAGAAATGGCGAACACAGTTGCAATCGTCTTCATCGGGTAACTCCTGTTACGTTCAGTCCCGTTATGGGGATCGGCAGGTCAACAGGCAACTTCCCTGTAAGTTTCCTTCATCCCGCGACCACGGTTCGCCGCCAATGCGTGGTCCGACGCTCCCATTGTTGCAGGATAAGATACTCTATCGCCAGCATCACGCCCACGAAGGACAGCGAGTAGGCCAACACATACCCGACCTCGAACAGTTGAAAATATAGGTGAATCTGGAAGCCGACCCCGTTCGAACGGCCCAGGAACTCGACCACCAAGACGATCTTCCAGATGATCGCCAGCCCGTTGCGCGTGCTGGCCGCGACGAAGGGCCAGAGCTGCGGCATGATGACATGGGCAAGCCGCGCACCCCGCGACATGCGAAATGCGCGGGACATATCCGTCAGCTTCGGGTCCAGCGCCCAGACACCTTCGCGGATGTTGACCGCGACCATGGCCGACTTGTTCACGCAGATCGCTGTGATCGCCGCGACCTCGTTCAGCCCGATCCACAGGTAGCACAGCACGATCACCACCAGTGCGGGCACGTTCAACGCCACCACCACCCATGGCCCGAACCAGCGGTTCAGCGCCGGAACCAAGCCCAACGCCAGCCCGATGATCATTCCCACCGCCATGGCGATGGAAAAGCCCATGACCACGCGGAACAGCGTCCAGCCCATGTGGAACCACAGCTCTCCGGTGGAGGCCTCGGCTGCTGCAATCTGCGCTACCTCCCACGGGCCTGGCAGGATCTCTGGGTCCGCCGACAGCCACGCGGCAAAGACCCACAGTCCGACCAGCCCCACAAGAGACAGGATCAGCGTCTGGGCATCGGGATCGCGGGGGTTCGTCATGCGGCCAGAGTGCGCGCCCCGCGCGCCCGCCGCATCGCGACCTTCGTCCCATATTTAAGGCGCCTGCGGCTTTCTATCGTTTCGGCATGCATCTGCGCCACGCCCTTGTCTGCCTGCTGTGTCTGCTGCCCTTCGCAGTGGTGGCAGACCCGACGCCGCGAGAGGATTTGGCCCCCCACGTCGCCCCCCCGATGGAGCTTGGCGCGGCGCTGAACGATCAGGGTGTCTACGAGTTGTTGAACTCTGGCGGCGCGCAGGCCGGCTACGTGTTCGAGACCGAACCGATGGCCCCCCTGCCCGGCTTCTCCGGCGCGCCGGTCAATGCACTGGTGACACTCGACCTCGACGGTCGGTTCCTCGACGTGACGCTCTTGTCGCATAACGAGCCGATCTTCGTGTCCGGCCTGCCCGAAAACCTGTTCTACGACTTCTTCGAGCAATACTCCGGCAACTCGATCTCGGACAGTCTGGTCGTCGGCACGCCCTACGGTGACGAGTCCCAAGGCGGCTCTGCGCTGGTCTATCTGGACGGCGTGACCAAGGCGACGGCCAGCGTGCGGATCGCACATGAATCTATCTTGGCCGCTGCCCTGCAAGTCGCACGCGAACAAATGGGCGGCGTCGCCACCGGCCCGCCGGCCTACCCCGACATGACGGTGTCCGAAGACCTAACATGGGATGACTTGGTCGCCGAGGGTATCGTCACGCATCACACCGTCACCAACGCCGAGGTCCAGGCCGCCTTCGCTGGCACCCAATGGGCCGACGACGACCCAGAAGCTGCGAATGATCCAGACGGCCTGTATCTGGACCTGTGGCTCGTGGATCTTGGTCCCCCATCCGTCGCCCGCGCTCTTCTGGACGACGACGGCTACGCAGCGCTGCAAAACTTCATGGAGATCAGCGACAACGACGAGCCGATCTTGGCGGTGGAAACCGCGCGGCACGGGTTGGTGTCGGAAGACTTCATCCGCAACACGTCGCCCGACTGGGTCAGCGCGGAACAAGGCGGCTTTCCCGTGGCCCTGCGCGATGCGGATCTTCTGTTCGGTCTGAACGATGATGTGCCCGACGCCCTGCATGATGCCGTCGATTTCGGATCGGGGATGATCCTGCGCACCGACCGTAGGTTGGGTCTGGACCCCGCCGCCCCGTGGACCTTCAAGGTCGCCGCCACGCGCGAGCATGGCATGTTCCGGCCCGAAACCGGGTCGGTCACGCTGGAAACGGAAGTCTCCAGCCCCGAACGCTTCTTCGCCCGGCCCGTGGTCCGCAAACCCACCCCCGCCTGGGTCGAGGCGCTGCGCAACCGCGCTGTCGATCTGGTCATCACCGCAACATTCCTGACGGTTCTGGTGGGCCTGCTCGCCTTTGGCCAGAACCGCTTCGCGGCCATGCGCCACTACACCGCCGCGCGCCTTGCGATCCTGGCTTTCGTGCTGGGGTTCATCGGCTGGTGGGCCCAAGCGCAGCTATCCATCGTTACGCCCCTGGGCATCCTGCGCACCGCATACCAGGGCGGCAGCTACGCGTTCCTGCTGTACGATCCGGTGTCTTTACTGGTCTGGACCGTCGCCATTCTTGGCTTCGTCGCTTGGGGCCGGGGCCTGTTCTGCGGCTGGCTCTGCCCGTTCGGCGCCCTGCAAGAGTTCGCCGCGCACCTCGGTCGCATCCTGCGCATCCCGCAAATAGAGCCATCGGCGCGGTGGGACGCGCGCCTGAAGTGGGTGAAATACGTCATCCTCGCCAGCCTCGTCTTCGGGGTCTTCTGGACACCCCAGCAGCTTGATACGACGGTAGAGGTCGAGCCGTTCAAGACCGCCATCACAACCTACTTCATCCGCGATTGGTACTACGTGGTCTACGCCGTGTTCTGGCTGGTGCTGGGCATGACGTTGTTCAAGGGCTTCTGCCGCTACGTCTGTCCCTTGGGCGCGGTCATGGCCATCGGCGGCTTGTTGCGGGGCCGCGACTGGATCGAGCGCCGCGCCGAATGCGGATCGCCCTGTCAGCTCTGCCGCGTGAAGTGCCGCTACGGTTCAATCGAGAAATCCGGTAAGATCGACTATTCCGAGTGCTTTCAATGCCTCGACTGCGTGGCGATCCACGACGATCCAGACCGTTGCGTGCCCTTGATCGTCGACACCAAGCGCCGCCGCCGCGCCGCCGCTGGCCACCCGAACGCCGGGGTGCCCGCAGAATGAGACGCCGCCGCTTCCTTGCCCTCTCAGCCGCCTTCGCCACCATGGGCGCCAGCGCTGCGCCGATCCGCTGGCAGGGCCGCGCGCTGGGGGCCGAAGTCTCTCTGACCCTGCGCGCACCAGAGGCGCAGGCGCGCGCCGCCATCGGTGATATCGCAGCACTGCTTGAGACGGTCGAAGCGGAGTTCTCCCTCTACCGCCCGTCTTCACTGACCAAACTGAACCGCACGGGCCGCCTACGCCCCTCGCCCATGTTCCGCGACCTAATGAAGAAGGCCGACACAGCACACCGCCTGACCGATGGCCTCTTCGATCCCACCGTTCAGCCCCTGTGGGACGCGCAGGCAAAGGGCCACCCGCTGCCCCGCCACCTTGTCGGTTGGGACCGCGTCGAACAGGGGCGCTCGATCCTGCTCGGCCACGGTCAGGCGCTGACCTTCAATGGCATCGCGCAGGGCTATGCGACCGACCTTGCCCGAGACCGCTTGCACGCGCTTGGCCTGATGAACATCCTTGTGAACATCGGCGAATACGCAGGCTCCGGTGGCCCGTGGCGCATCGGGATCGAAGACCCGGCCCACGGCCCCATAGCCACCACAACGCTGATCAACGGCGCGATCGCCACCTCCAGCGCCGCACCTTTCGGCGTTCCGCACATCTTCGGGCCGACCGCGCCGCGCTACGCCACGGTCTCGATCCAAGCAGACCAGGCCTGGCGCGCCGACGCTCTTTCCACCGCCGCGATCCTCGCCGATGCCCCCCTCCTTCAGCGCCTGCGCGCTGCCGAAGGTGTCCACCGTATCACCACGGTGACCACCGACGAACGGGTCGCCACGCTCTGACTTCTTTGTTTTTTCAAATACTCAAATCCCGCAGTCTCAAAACGAAAAACGCCCCGAAGCGATGCTCCGGGGCGCAATTCAGTCCGTGATGGGCAGACCTAGCAGGCCGCGACACCTCGCTTGGTCATCACCTTCACCAGATGCGCACGGTAGTCGCCCGTGCCGTGCAGGTCGGAGATCATGCCCGACCCGTCCGGCGTGGACAGACCGTCCACCGCATCCGCAGAGAAGTTCGACGACAGCGCCTCTTCCGCTTCGGTCCAGCGGAACACGCCGGACTCCGACGCGCCGGTGACGGCGACGCGCACGCCATCGGAGAACTTCGCCACGAACACAGCCGTCAGCGGGAAGCGAGAGGCAGGTTGGATGAACTTGGCGTAATTCGCCTTTTCCGGCACGGCCATCTTCACGGCGGTGATGATCTCGCCCTCTTCCAGAGCGGTCATGAACATGCCCTGGAAGTAGTCATCAGCTGCGATCTCGCGGGTGTTGGTCACGACCGTACCCTTGGATGCCAGCAGACCCGCCGGATAACAGGCAGACGGGTCGTTGTTCGCCAGCGATCCGCCGATGGTCCCGCGTGAGCGGACCGACGGATCGCCGATACGGCCCGCCAATGACGCCATCGCCGGATAGCTGTCCTTCAGCTCGCGCATCACGGTGGCGTGGGTGGTCGCGCCACCGATCCACAGCCCGTCACCTTCGGACTTCACGCCCTTCATCTCTTCGATGGCGGTCAGGCTGACCACTTTCGACGGCATCGCCAGGCGCTGCTTCATCGTCGGCATGAGGGTCTGCCCACCCGAGAAAGCGATGGCCTCTTCGGTCTTCAGGGCCTCGACGGCAGCGTCAACGCTGGTGGGGCGCTCGAATTCGAAATTATACATGTTGGATCCTATCCTCTTGTGGGGAAGCGGGGGCGGTCACGCCGCCCCCGATCCATCATCCGGCTTGATCGACCGAGCGGCCTTCAGCTGTGTTCGTCGATCCGGCGGCGGGTTGCTCCGCCCCCATGTTCGAGCGCGCTCCGTTCATGGCGGCCCACACCCGGTCCGGGGACGCAGGCATGTTCAGGTGTGGCACGTCGTAGCCGCCCCGGTTCAGCGCATCGAGCACGGCATTGATGACCGCAGGGGGCGAACCGATGGCTCCGGCCTCGCCGCAACCCTTCACACCCAGCGGGTTGTGCGTGCAGGGCGTGACGCAAGAATGATCCACCTTGAACATCGGCAGGTCGGACGAACGCGGCATCGCGTAGTCCATGTAGCTGGCAGAGATCAGCTGGCCGTCCGCATCATAGGCGCAGTTCTCCATCAGCGCCTGACCGATGCCCTGTGCCACACCGCCGTGCACCTGACCTTCGACGATCATCGGGTTGATGACGTTGCCGAAGTCGTCCGCAGCGGCAAAGGCCACGACGTCCACCTTGCCGGTCTCTTCGTCCACCTCGACCTCGCAGACGTAGCCGCCAGAGGGGTAGGTAAAGTTGGCCGGGTCGTAGAACGCGGTTTCCTCTAGGCCCGGCTCGATGTCTTCAAGCGGGTAGTTGTGCGGCACATAGGCGGCCAGCGTCACATCACCCCACGCCACCGACTTGTCGGTGCCCGCAACGGTGAATGCGCCGTCCTTCAGTTCGATGTCGCCTTCAGAGGCTTCCATCAGGTGCGCCGCGATCTTCTTGGCCTTGTTGATGACCTTCTCGGCGGCACGAACCATGGCCGACCCACCGACCGCGATAGAGCGCGATCCGTAAGTGCCCATGCCCATGGGCGTGCGGGCCGTATCGCCGTGGATGATATCGATCTGGTCGGGGTCGATCCCGATCATTTCGGAAATCACCTGTGCAAAGGTCGTCTCATGCCCTTGCCCGTGGCTGTGCGATCCGGTCATCACGCTGATCGAGCCGGTAGCATTTACCCGCACGGTAGCGGATTCGTACAGACCGGCACGCGCGCCCAACTGGCCCACAAGGTTCGACGGCGCGATGCCGCACGCCTCGATGTAGTGCGCCAGACCAAAGCCGCGCAGCTTGCCGTTCTTCTTCGACTCCTCGGCGCGCTTTTCGAAGTTGGCGTGATCCGTCATCTCCAGCACACGGTCCAGCGTCGCATGATAGTCGCCGGTATCGTACTCCACGGCCACGGGGGTGGCGTAGGGAAACTCGGTGATGAAATTCTGGCGACGCAGCTCGATGGGTGAGACGCCCAGTTCACGCGCCGCTTGATCCACCACACGCTCCAACTGGAACGTCGCCTCGGGACGGCCCGCGCCGCGATAGGCGTCGACCGGCACCGTGTTGGTGAAGACGGCCTTCACGTTCACGTAGATCAGCGGGGTCTTGTAGTTGCCCGCCATCAGAGTGCCGTGCAGCCATGTGGGGACCGAGGGCGCGAAGGTGGACAGGTAGGCGCCCATGTTCGCGTAGGTTTCCGTGCGCAGGGCGATGAAGTTGTTGTCCGCGTCCAGCGCCAGTTCGATCTTGGTCACGTGGTCACGACCGTGCGCGTCGGACATGAAGGCTTCCGAGCGGCTGGACGTCCATTTGACGGGCCGACGCAGGGCCTTGGCGGCGAAGGTGCAGAACGCCTCTTCCGCGTAGTGGAAAATCTTTGTGCCGAAGCCGCCGCCCACATCGGGGGCGACCACGCGCAGCTTGTGCTCGGGGATGCCCAACACGAAAGCGCCCATCAGCAGGCGGATGACATGGGGGTTCTGACTGGTCGTATACAGCGTGTATTCGTCCTGCGCAGGGTTCCAGTCGCCCACGGCGACGCGCGGCTCCATGGGGTTCGCAACCAGACGGTTGTTCACCAGTTCCAGCGTCGTGACGTGCGCGGCGTTCTTGATTGCGTCGTCCACTGCCTGCTTGTTGTCCTCGACGAAGCCCCAGTCGTAGCACAGGTTGCTGGTCAGATCGTCGTGCACCTTGGGCGCGCCGTCCTTGACCGCCTCCTTCATGTCGATAACGGCGGGCAGTTCTTCGATGTCCAGCTCGATCGCCTCGGCGGCGTCACGGGCCTGGGCGAGCGATTCTGCAACGACGACGGCGATGGGATCGCCCACGTGGCGCACCTTGCCTTCGGCCAGCACGGGGTGCTTCGGCTCTTGCATGGGCTGGCCGTCGATGGACGTGATCTGCCATCCGCAGGGCACACCGCCCACGCCTTCGAAGTCCTTCGATGTGAAGACTTTCACAACGCCGGGCATGGCTTCGGCAGCCTCGATCCCGATGTTGTTGATCTTTCCGTGCGCCACGTCAGAGCGCAGGAAGTAGGCGTAGGTCTGGTTGTGGATGTTGATGTCATCCGTGTACTGGCCAGTGCCTTGCAGGAACCGGACGTCTTCGCGACGCTTATTGGATGCGCCGATGCCACCATCTTTGGGCATGTTGATCTCCTCCCTAGTGGGGGTTCACCCCCCGAAGCTGTTTATTCCGCAGCGACCGCCTGAACGTCCTGTCCGGACGCGGCCATGATCGCCTTGATGATGTTGTGATAGCCCGTGCAGCGGCAGATGTTGCCTTCCAGATGGTGCCGAATCTCGGCTTCCGTGGGCTTGGGGTTGTCTTTCAGCAGCGCCGTCGCCGCCATTACCATGCCCGGCGTGCAGTAGCCGCATTGCAGGCCGTGGTAGTCCTGGAACGCCTGCTGCACTGTGTTCAACGAGCCGTCCGCGTTCTGCATCGCCTCGATGGTCGTCACTTCGGACCCGTCAGCCTCTGCCGCGAGAACCGAGCAGGACTTCACCTGTTCGCCGTTCATATGAACCGTGCAGGCCCCGCACTGCGAGGTGTCGCAGCCCACGTGCGTTCCTGTCAGGCGAAGATCCTTGCGCAGGAAATCGACGAGCAGCGTGCGGCCCTCGATCTCTCCGGACACGGTCTTGCCGTTCACCTTCATCTCGATCTTCATGTCATTCCTCCCGATCGTCGTATTTTCTAGGTAGCAGACCGCAGTCCGAACCACTTGCGTTTCTTTGTCTCATCATTGCCGTCGACCTCTTCGGCGGTCGCGACGGCTTCCTGCGTGGGGCTGGCATCGGCGTCGCCACCCTCCACGCGCGTCTTGAAATCCTCGAAGAATTGGTCGGCCATCTTCTTGGCAAAGCCGTCGATGATCCGGCTGCCCAATTGCGCCAGCTTGCCGCCCACCTTCGCCTCGACGTCGTAGTCCAGCCGCGTCTGGTTGGGCCCCTCTTCCGACAGCACGCATTTCGCGCCGCCCTTGGCAAAGCCTGCCGCGCCACCCTTGCCTTCGCCTTGCAAGTGCAGGCTTTCGGGCTCGTTCATGTCGGTCAGATTGACAGCGCCTTTGAACGTCGCCTTTACGGGGCCGACCTTCTGGACCACCGTTGCCTCGAACCCGTCTTGCGGGTTTCCGTCCATCTCTGTGCAGCCGGGCACGCAATCCTTCAGCACGTCCTTGTCCAGAAGTGCGGCCCAGACGTCGGCGCGCGGGGCTTCGATGATGCGGTGTCCACTTAGTTCCATGTGGCGGGTCTCCCTTGTCGAAACGCTAGGTCCGTCACGGGTCGCCGCGATATAGGACCAATGGATAGGTTTCAGGTTTCGCTAGCGGTATTCCGGCGCAGTGTGCGTCAGACCGTAGCTTGCGTAAATCTCTTCGATGCGGCCAGAGGTCAGTGCCTCTCGCAGCGCGTCGTCCACCGTGTAGGCCAGCGGACGGTAGGCGAAGTGGACCCCCACGCCCAGCGTCCATTGCCCCCGTGCCAGCCCCGCCAGGGGCGGCTGGTGTATTCCGATGCCATCGTCCGCGCCCCATTCCAGCTGCGCGCGTGGCCCCATCGCCGCCATAACCTCGCCTTCGGCCAATGCGTCCATGCCTTCGGCCAGTGTGGCAAAGCGACGAATGCCGGTGTTCAATTGTCCACCCGCGAAGTTCGACAGGTAGAAGTCCGACAGTGAGTCATTCTCGACCGCGACGGTGTCGAAGCGGAAATAGGCAGGGACCGGCTTTTCCTCTGGATACTCTGCCTCGGCATAGGCGATCGCGATGACCTCCTGCGCGTACTGCCCGGTGAAGACGACCTGCTCGACCCGGCAGGCATACGCACTGTCATAGGGCACGCGCATCATGACGTTGGACACTGCGCCGCCGACGATCCCGCCACGCCACACGTTGTTGCGCAGGTCGGCGTCCAGGTTTTCACCCGCGCCGACGAACCGATAGCGCGGCTCGACGCCCACGTAATCCGCGATCAGCGCCGCGATCTCGACATCCACGCCACGGGGCTGCCCGCCCTCTTCCCAGGAATAAGGTGGGAAGTCCTCGTATAGCGCGAAAGTCATCCACCCGCGCTCTACGATCGTATCCATGTCCTGCCCGACGATGTCGCGCCCGACGTTCTGCGGTTTGGGCTGCGGCACGTAATCGGCGCAGGGGTCTTGCGCTGTGGCCGGGCCCGCAAGCCCGAGCGTCATCGCAACGAAAAGCGCCCGGATCATTGCGCGGAGGACAGCCCGACCGTCAGCGTCTCGGACGCCGTCTTGATCCCGGCCTGCGTACCGTCAAGCTGCTGACTGGCCCGCCAAGCGACAGAGTCGGCAACCGGCGCGCCCGACAGCGTTTCGATGTTCGCCGCGATGTCGTCCAGCTGCTGCTTGACCGCGTCCACGTCGCCCACGGCATTCGGATCATCGGCCCAGCGCACCAACTCGTCGCGGATCTGGCCCAGCGGCTCGCCATTATCGTCCACCATATCACCGTCGGCGCGCGTTTCGACGTAGGTACGGATGGCCCAAGCCGCCTCTTGACCCAGCAACTCTCCGAACGCGGGCATCTTGGTCGTGCCGTTCTGAGTCACGCCTTCGCGGAAGCGCTCGACATACCATTCGTCGCCATATTCCTCGGCTTCCAGATAGCGCAGATCGGGGGCCAGACCGCCCGATACCGCGCCCAGACCGTGACAGCGCGCGCAGTTCTGGTTGTAGCCCGAGGCGCCAATCTCAATCGCCTTCATCCACACCTCTTCACCCGCGGCTTCTACGCGGTAAGGGTTCTCGGTCAGCCAGTCCTCGCCCACCTCGGGCAAGGCGCTCGTGTCCACGGCTTGCGGGGTCACGTCGCCGTGGGCGTGGGCCATTCCGGCCAGAGCAAGGGCAAAAATTGCGGTCGTACGAAACATCGGTATCCTCCCGGTAAAACTTGCTGGCACGTTACGGCGCGGCGCGGGGCAGACCTATTAGACCAAGGTGTCCAATCGGTCTGACACGGCCCGGACCAAAGTCGCATACCTGATGCGCGGGCCGGTGGTAGCGTCGGTGTTCAGGGAGGAGTTTTGCCGATGCGCCTGTTGGTCATGATCACGCTATTGTGGGCCGGTCCCACCGCCGCGCAGGATGTCGCGCTGCACTACCTGCACGTACGCGTGCCGCAACCGCCCACCCTGTCCGCGCTCGACCCGATCCCGGAAGACCGCGGCATCGCAGGTGCGCAGCTTGGCGTAGACGACAACGCCACGACGGGCCGCTTCCTTGGCCAGACCTATACGCTGACCACATCCGACGTCGCGGTAGACGCTGACATCGCCGCCGCGGCCCGCACGGCGCTTGCCGAGACCGATCTGCTGATCCTGGACGCGCCCCGCGATGCAGCCCTTGTCATCGCCGATCTGCCCGAAGCGGAAGACGCGTTGATCTTCAATACCACCGCGC
This sequence comes from Palleronia sp. THAF1, assembly GCF_009363795.1. Taxonomy (NCBI): domain Bacteria; kingdom Pseudomonadati; phylum Pseudomonadota; class Alphaproteobacteria; order Rhodobacterales; family Roseobacteraceae; genus Palleronia; species Palleronia sp. THAF1. Next base: position 2,080,513 of record NZ_CP045420.1, read on the forward strand.
AAAACGTCGACCTGCGCGACGCCGCCTGCCGCGCCAACTTGCTGCACACCGCGCCCAGCCTTGCGATGCGCACCGACGCGCTGGCCCAGTTCTTCGTCACCCGCCGCTGGGACGATCTGGTGATGATCGCGGGCGGCGATCCGGGCGACCAAGCCTACGCGGCGGCGATGGAAACCTCGCTTACCAAATTCGGACTGAAACTGGATGCCCGCAAGGAATGGCGGTTCGACGCCGACATGCGCCGCAACGCCAGCGCCGAAGTGCCGCTGTTCACGCAAGATTTCGGCGACTACGATGTGCTGCTGATCGCTGACGAGCTTGGCGATTTCGGGCGCTACGTTCTTTACAACACATGGCTGCCCCGGCCCACCGCAGGCGGTGAAGGCCTCGTCGCCCAAGCCTGGGCTCCGGCCGTCGAGCAATGGGGTGCTGCGCAACTGCAATCGCGTTTCACCGATGCCACGGGCCGCAACATGACACCGGAAGACTACGCCGCTTGGGCCGCCGTCCGCACGATTGGCGAGGCCGTGACCCGCACCAGTGCAACCGACGCCGCCGCCCTGCGCAGCTTCATCCTGTCAGCGGATTTCGAACTGGCCGGCTTCAAGGGCCGCCCCCTGACCTTCCGCGCGTGGAACGGCCAAATGCGCCAGCCCATCCCGCTCGTCCATCCGCGCGCCGTCGTCGCCACAGCACCGCTTGAAGGGTTCCTGCATCAACGCACGGAACTCGACACGTTGGGGCTGGACGAAGGCGACAGCGCCTGCACAGCCTTCGACTGAAAGGGCCAAACGATGATCCGCACACTGCTTTGCACCACGCTTCTAGGCACGCCCGCCTTGGCCGACGAAATCTGGGTGACGAATGAAAAAGACAACACGATTAGCGTGATCGACATCGATACGCTGGAAGTCACGCGCACCATCGAAACCGGTGAGCGCCCCCGCGGCATCACCTTCGCCCAAGACTATTCGGTCGTCTACGTCTGTGCCTCCGACAGTGACGCGGTGCAGGTGATCGACCCCGACACAGGCGAGATCCTGCACGATCTTCCCTCTGGTGAAGACCCCGAGCAATTCGCCCTGCACCCGGATAACCGCCGCCTCTACATCGCGAATGAGGACGATGCGATCACGACGGTCGTGGATACCGAAACCCGCGAAGTCATCGCGCAGATCGATGTCGGGATCGAGCCTGAAGGCATGGCCGTCAGCCCCGATGGCACCATCGCGATCACCACTTCCGAAACGACCAACATGGCCCATTGGATCGACACGGACACGCAAGAGCTTTTCGCCAACACCTTGGTCGACAGCCGCCCCCGCCACGCCGAATTCGTCAAGGACGGCGCAGAGATGTGGGTCTCATCCGAGATCGGCGGAACGATCAGCGTGTTCGACGTGGAAACCCAGGCGGAACTGGCAAAGATCGACTTCGACCTGCCGAACATCCACCCGGACCGCGTCCAGCCCGTAGGCTTTGAGTTGACACCGGACGAGGCCACAGCCTTCGTCGCCCTTGGCCCGTCGAACCACGTCGCCGTGGTGAATGCGCAGACCTACGAGGTCGAGGACTACATCCTCGTCGGTCGTCGTGTCTGGCACATGGCCTTCAACGGGGACGGCACGCAGTTGTTCACGACCAATGGGATCTCCGGCGACGTGACCGTCATCGACGTGGACAGCCGCAAGGCCGTGAAGACGATCAAGGTAGGACGCTTCCCATGGGGGGCGGCCTACCGGCCCACGTCCGGCTGATGGCACATATCGCGCAAATCGGTTCCAGATCTGGTTCTTACATCACCCGAAACTTGATCATTTCGCGCATGTTCGGCCACGTCACCTCATGACCGGGCTGCGCGTCGATGATCTCTCCTTCGCCTACGGCGCGAAACAGGCGCTGGATAAGGTCAGCCTTCGTGCGAAACCGGGCAGCTTCACCGCCCTCCTCGGCCCAAACGGCGCAGGTAAGTCCACCCTCTTCGCGCTGCTCACCCGCCTCTTCACCACCCGCAATGGATCGATTCACATCGCGGGTCACGACCTGCAACGCGCGCCGCTCAAAGCCCTCGGCGCACTCGGCGTCGTGTTCCAGCAATCGACGCTCGACCTTGATCTGACCGTCCAACAGAACCTCGCCTATTTCGCAGCCCTTCATGGCCTGACGCCCATCGCCGCCAAACCGCGCATCGCCGCCAGCCTCGACCGCCTTGGCATGGCCGAACGCGCCCATGAAAAGGTGCGCGCCTTGAACGGCGGTCACCGGCGACGGGCCGAAATCGCGCGCGCGCTTCTCCACGACCCAAAGGTTCTGCTGTGCGACGAGCCGACGGTCGGCCTTGACGCCGCCGCGCGCGCGGCGATCACCGACCACGTCCATGCCCTCGCGGCCTCTGGCATCTGCGTCCTTTGGGCGACGCACCTGACGGACGAGGTCCGCCCCGACGATCACCTGATCATCCTGCACCAAGGCCGCATCCTGCGCGACGGCACCACCAAAGAGATCGCCGCCGACCAGCCCCTCTCCGACACCTTCCTGTCGCTCACGGCCGCCCCCGCATGATGCTTCTTTGTTTTCAAAAATACTCAAAGCCTGCCCGCGATGCAGGGTGCGCGGCATGAAATACCTCACCGCCCTTGCGGCCATCGTCGCGCGCGAAGCGCTGCGGTTCGTCCATCAACGCGAACGCTTCCTTGCCGCCTTGGTCCGCCCCCTCGTCTGGCTGCTGGTCTTCGCCGCGGGCTTTCGGGCGGCCCTAGGTCTGTCCATCACGCCGCCCTACCAGACCTACATCACCTACGAGACCTACATCGTTCCGGGCCTGTGCGGCATGATCCTGCTGTTCAACGGAATGCAGTCGTCGCTCAGCCTTGTCTACGACCGTGAGATGGGGTCGATGCGGCTGCTGTTGACCGCCCCGCTGCCGCGCTGGTGGCTACTTCTGTGCAAACTGATCGGAGCAACCGCGATCTCGATCCTGCAGGTCTACGCATTCCTCTTCATCGCCTGGCTCTTCGATATCACGCTGCCGGGCTGGGGCTACGTGACGGTCCTGCCCGCACTGATCCTCGCGGGTCTCATGCTAGGCGCGCTGGGCCTTGCGCTGTCATCTTTCGTTAAGCAACTGGAAAACTTCGCGGGCGTGATGAACTTCGTGATCTTCCCGATGTTCTTTCTTAGCTCCGCCCTCTATCCCCTTTGGAAGATGGCAGAATCCTCACCGCTCTTGCGCGACATCTGCCTGGCCAACCCCTTCACCCACGCGGTCGAACTGATCCGCTTCGCCCTGTATGTCGAGCTGAACCCATGGGCGTTGCTCTGGACCCTGCTGGCGACACTCGCCTTCGGCCTGTTGGCGATCTGGGGATACGATCCGGCGCGCGGTCTGGTGCGGCGCAAGGGCTGACTAACGGCTTGCGATCTCGCCCAGTTTCGGCGCGTTGCGGCGGTCGGACGCGATGCGGGCGGGTGGGCCGCCGAGTGTGATCACGCGGGTCGCCAACCGCTCGGCCTCTGCTTCCACATGGGTCACCAGAAGCGTCGCGACACCCGTTTCATGCTTCAACCGCGTGAACAGCGTCATCATTTCGTCCACCAGCACCGGGTCCAGCGAGACGAATGGTTCGTCCATCAGCAAAAGCGACGGGCGCGCGGCGAAGGCGCGGGCCAATGCAAGGCGCCGTTGCTGACCAAGCGAGAGTTGCAGCGGGAACGCCTGCCCGCGACCCATCAAGCCGACTGAGTCCAGCAGGTCCAACGCACCGTCCCGGCCAATTCCAGTGGGGATCGTCAGGTTCTGCAAGCAGGTCCGCCACGGCAGCAGCGTCGGCTCTTGGAAGATGACTGACGTCGTGCCCCGCGCGTCGATGCGCCCGCGATACCCGGTCTCCAGTCCTGCGATGCAACGCAGAAGCGTCGTCTTGCCGATGCCGGACGGTCCGACCAGCGCGACTGTCTCGCCCGGAGCCAAGTCAAAGGCGACATTGGCAAGCACGTCCGTGCCGTCATACCGCAGACCGTCCAGCGCGACCGACAGGATCGGTCGCGCCTTTTCGGCTGGATCGGGCACGGCCCTTAGCACCTAGCTGCCCGGCTGCAGGAAGGTGCCTTCGGGCAGGCTTGTGGCTTCGCCCACCAATTCTTCGCCGCCCAGTTCCGCCATCAAAGACAGCATCGTGTTCGCGGCGTCTTCATCTACCGGCCCCTCTGCCGGGATCCCGGCGCGGAAGCCCGCGACGAGCGCTTCGAACTGCGCGTCGGTGTCGGCATTCATCTTGGGGCGCAGCGCCTCCCATGCCGCGTCATCTCCGGCCAACAGATCTTTAGCGTCGCGGCTGGCCGCCGCCAAGCCGTTCACCAGATCGGGGTTCTGCTCGAGCATTTCGCCCTTCACGACGTAGCCGAGCAACGGCGTCTCCGGGTCCAGCCCCATGGCTTCGGCGGCATCCGCGATGTCGATGATCTTGCGCATCCCGTCCGCTTCCATCTTCGCCATGAAGTGCCAGTAGTTGATGGCCCCCGCGAAATCGCCGCCCGTCGCCGTTTTGTAGATCAGCGGGGGTGCGCCGTAGACCTGCTCGGTCTCGCCCGCCAGATCGAAGCCCAACTCACGCTGCGCATAGGCCTGCAGGATCAGCCAGGATTTATCCAGCGGTCCGCCCGCGATACCAATCTTGCCGCCCGCCAGGTCCGCGAGTGTCTGCGCCTCGCTGCCTTCGGGCACCATCACGCCGCCCACGGCCTTGGAATAGGGGATGAACACGTAGTCGCGCCCTGCCGCCCGCTGCCGCGCCACCCACAGCCAGTCGGACACGATCACATCGGTCTCTCCGCCTTGGAACGCGATCTCACCGGCAGAGCCGCTGGCCACGCCGTTCACGTCCAGATCAAAGCCGTTCGCGGTGTCGAAGCCGTTTTCGGTGATCGTCGTCAGCTCCCAGTTCACCGTGCCGAACTTCAGCACCGAGGCTTTCAGAACGGGCAGATCCTGCGCGACCGCCGTACCCGTCAAAACCAGTGCCATCGCAGCACCGCCCAAGAATTTCATGAACATTGCGTCCTCCCGTTTGGAGCCACCCTGCCCCCGCATGCGCCAACCCGGAATACGACCAATGGGGGGGCCGCTTTGGCCCGTCCTACGACCATTGGCCAATTCAGATGACGCTGCGTCTGTCAGAAGGTCGTGACGGGTCACTGTGCCAGCCGGACGGGCGACGGCGCGGATCCACAACAGGGAGGATACCGAATGAACCGCTTCGTCCTGGCCGTCTGCGCCAGCCTAATTGCCCCCGGTGCCGTCTTGGCGCAGGGCGTCACCGAAGAGATGATCGCGAACGACGCCGCGACGCCCGAAGACATCCTGACCAACGGCATGGGCCGCAGCCTTCAGCGCTACAGCCCGCTGGAGACGCTGAACAAGGAGAACGTCGCGAACCTGGTGCCCGCATGGGCCTTCTCGCTCGGTGGCGAAAAACAGCGGGGGCAGGAAACCCAACCGCTGATTCATGACGGCATCATGTATATCACCGGGTCCTATTCGCGTCTTTACGCGCTGGACGCGATGACCGGCGAAGAGCTGTGGCAGTACGACGCCCGCCTACCCGAGGGTATCCTGCCCTGCTGTGACGTGGTGAACCGCGGCGCGGCGATCTTTGAGGACAAGGTCATCTTCGGCACGCTGGACGCGCGTCTGGTGGCGCTGGATGCCAAGTCCGGCGACGTGGTCTGGCGCGACAAGATCGCCGACTACAAGGCGGGCTATTCCTATACGGCAGCCCCCATGATCGTGAATGGCCTGGTCATCACCGGCAATTCCGGCGGCGAATTCGGGGTGGTCGGTGAAATCCAGGCCCGCGATGCAAGCACTGGCGAGATGAAGTGGACCCGCCCCGTGATCGAGGGCCACATGGGCACGCTAGACGGTGAAGAGTCGACCATGACGGGAGAGTTGAACGCCACATGGCCGGGCGACATGTGGAAAACCGGCGGCGGGGCGACCTGGCTTGGCGGTTCCTACGACGACCGCACCGACACTATCATCATGGGCACGGGCAACCCAGCCCCCTGGAACAGCCACCTGCGCGGCGCAGGCCAGCCCAGCGAAGACGGCATGGGCGACAACCTATATGCCGCCTCGCGCCTTGGGATCGATCCCGCTACGGGCGAGATCAAGTGGCACTTCCAGTCCACCCCGCGTGAAGGCTGGGACTACGACGGTGTGAACGAAGTCGTCGCGTTCGAAGGCGAAGACGGTACGCCTTTGCTTGCCACCGCAGACCGCAACGGGTTCTTTTACGTGCTGAACGCGGAAGACGGCAGCTTCGTCTCGGCCGCGCCTTTCGTGAAGGACATCACCTGGGCCGAAGGTATCGACGAGAACGGACGCCCGATCTTCGTCGAAGAAAACCGCCCCGGCGATCCCTCTGCCGCTGCCGATGGCAACAAGGGAGAGATCGTCTTCTCCAGCCCCGGCTTCCTGGGTGGCAAGAACTGGATGCCGATGGCCTACAGCCAGAACACCGGCCTCTTCTACGTGCCCTCCAACGAGTGGGGCATGGATATCTGGAACGAGCCCATCACCTACAAGAAGGGCGCGGCCTACCTGGGTTCGGGCTTCACCATCAAGCCCAACTACGAAGACCACATCGGTTCGCTCAAGGCCATCGACCCGGCCACTGGCGAGTGGGTGTGGGAGTTCAAGAACGACGCCCCGCTCTGGGGTGGCGTGATGACGACCGCGGGCGGTCTTGTCTTCACCGGCACGCCCGAAGGCAAGTTCATCGCGTTCGACGACGAGACGGGCGAAGAGCTTTGGTCCTTCCAGACCGGTTCCGGCATCGTCGGTCAGCCCGTTACCTGGGAGCAGGACGGCGAGCAGTATGTCTCTGTCATCTCCGGCTGGGGCGGCGCTGTTCCGCTATGGGGCGGTGAGGTCGCCAAGAAGGTGAACTACTTGAACCAGGGCGGCCTGCTCTGGACGTTCAAACTGCCCCGCCAGCTGGCGTCGGCACAGTAAGGGCTTCTCCCTGCCGGGCAACCGGCCCTTTTGGCGGCGCATCGCAAGATGTGCCGCTTTTTTTGTGTGGGACCGGCGTGCACCCCCACGACTAACGGACAGGTGACGCCGCCGGATGCCGCGCTTATCGTGATCCCATGATGCAGAACCAGACCGCCCCGACCCATCCGCAACGCGCGCTTGTCATCGACGACCATCCGATGTTCTGCGACGCGCTGGAACTGACCCTGCGCAATGCCGCCGCGTTCGAGGACGTGGCCACAGCCGACAGTCTGACGACCGGGTTGGAGGTGCTCAGCCGGGATGGCCCACGTGACCTGATCGTGCTGGACCTGAACCTGCCAGATGTGTCTGGCTTCGACGGACTGATCCGTATGCGCACGCAGGCCCCGGACACCCCCGTCATCGTCGTGTCCTCCATGGCCGAGAACGCGATCATCAGTGCGGCCATCGACGCCGGGGCCTCTGGCTACGTGCCCAAGCACGCCCCCCACTCGGAATTTCGCGCAGCCCTCGACGCCATCGCGCAGGGCAGCACTTACCTGCCCGAGCAATACGTTGAATGCCCCCAGCCATCGGACCGCGCCGATGCCGTGACGCGCCTGCGCTCATTGACCGCGCAGCAGGCCCGCATTCTGGAACTGATCTGCGACGGCAAGCTGAACAAGCAGATCGCCTTCGACCTGTCGATTGCCGAGACCACGGTGAAAGCCCACGTCACCGCGATCATGCGCAAGCTGGCGGTGCAGTCCCGCACGCAGGCCGTTCTGGTCGCGCAGCAGGCCAAGTTCGCGGCGATCTTGCCAAGCGCCGACGCCTGACACATCCTTCCCCCAGGGAGGATCGCGTGACAGCGCAGAATTCGCACATTGTCGCGGAGCAACCCGGCTTTGCCGGCCTGCTGTCGCGCGCCTGCGTTCCGGCTGACGCCGGGATCGGCGCGCTTGTGGAAGCGCTTGGCCCCAAGCCACTGGCGCACCTGTTCCTCTTCGTCTCTCCGGAAGCCGACTTCCACGCGCTGATCGCAGAAGCCCGCAAAGCGTTCCCCGACACGACTCTGACCGCCTGCACCACCGCCGGAGAGATCGGACCGGCGGGTTACACCGAAAACACCATCGTCGCCCTTGGTCTGCCCCGCGCGCATTTCGCGACGCGCACGATCCTGGCCGAACCCTTGCAGGCGTTGGACATTGCGGCGGTTGCAGATGCCGTGGTGCGTGCCCGGATGGCACTGGTGGAAGATGCCCCGCAGTTCGCGACCACCTTTGCCTTCGTCATGATCGACGGCCTTTCGTTGCGTGAAGATTCGCTTTTGGCGGCTCTTGCCCCCTCGCTTGGGGCCATGCCGATCTTCGGCGGCTCGGCTGGCGACGGTCGGACCTTTGCGCAAACGCTCGTCGCACATGACGACGCAATCCACACCGACGCGGGCGTCTTGACGCTGATCGCAACCGATGCCCGCGCCCATGTCTTCAGCCTTGACCACATGACCCCGACCGAAACGCGCATGGTCGTGACCGACGCCGATCCAGAGGCGCGCATTGTCCGCCGGATTAACGGCGCACCCGCCGCTGCCGAATACGCCCGCATCGTCAACCGCGATCCCGGCCAGTTGGACAGTTTTACCTTCGCCGCCCACCCTGTGGTCGTGCGCATGGGCGAACGGCACCACGTTCGCTCGATCCAGCGGGTGACACCGGACGGCGCGCTAATCTTCTTTTCGGCCATCGACGAAGGCATGGTTCTGTCCGTCGCCACGTCAGAGCCGATCGCGGCCCATCTGGACCGTGAACTCGCATCCCTGGCCATGGGCGATCAGATGCCCGACATCATCGCCTGCGACTGCATCCTGCGCCGGATCGAAGCCGAGGAGCATCAGCAAAGCCGCTCTGTCAGCGATGTGCTGGCGCGCTACGGCGCAACCGGCTTTTCGACCTATGGCGAACAAATCGGGCGCATGCACATAAACCACACCATGACGGGCGTCGCCCTTTATCCCCCCGAACCACGATGACCAACACCTCTGCCTTGATCGACAACTCTGAACCGCTGGAGCAGCAGAACGCCCGCCTCGTGCAGATCGCCGACGCACTGATGCGCAAGGTCGAGCGCGGCGAAGGCCCCGACGGTCTGGCCTACGCAGAGTTCGAGCGCGCGGCCCTTCTGGAAGCGCAGGTGCGCCAGCGGACGACTGATCTGGAACGCACACTGCAGCTGCTGCACACAGCCAACGCCGCCGCCGAGACCGCCCGTTCCAACCTTGCCGAAGCGGTCGAGTCCTTCTCGGAAGGCTTTGCGCTGTTCGATCAGGACGACCGGCTGGTTATGACCAACTCGCGCTTCTGCCGCGACCTGCGCGACGTGGCCCCGCGGGTCGAGCCGGGCCTTGCCTTCGCCGACTACGTCGCCCTTGTGTCGCGCTCGATCTACCTTGATCTGTCGGACGATGGCAGCGCCACCGACTGGCGTCGACACCGGCTGGAACGCCACGCCGACACCAGCACCGTCTTCAACGTCCGCCTGACCCGCGACCGTTGGCTTCAGGTCGGCGAACACCGGACCGCATCCGGCGGCACCGTCATCCTGCAAACAGACGTGTCGGACATCATGCGCGCAGAACGCGCCAAGCGTGACCGGATCATGGACGAGCAGGCGCAGATGGTGCGCGCCACGCTCGATCACCTGAACCAGGGCGTGTGCATCTTCGACAATCGCCGCCGGCTGGCGGGATGGAACCGCCGAATGGAGATGTTGCTGGATCGCCCCTTCGACGGCCACGTCATCGGCATCAGCTTCGACGCGCTGCTGGCGCGGCTGGACGAGCAGATCAAGTTTTCCGGCCTCTTCACCCGCGATCACCTGATGACCTGGGCGCGCAACACACGCCCTCGACGCCCGATCAGCTTTGAAGTGGCGCGTGGCACCGACGATGTACTGTCCGTCTTCGCGCAGGAACTGCCGGATCAGGGCTTCGTGATCTCGTTCACCGACGTTTCCGCCGAACGCGCAGCCGAACGCGCCTTACGCGACATGAACGAGACGCTGGAGCGCCGCGTCGCAGATCGCACCGAAGAGCTGGGCGATGCGCTGGAGGAAGCGCGCCGGGCCAACCGATCCAAAACGCGCTTCGTTGCCGCCGCCGGTCACGACCTTTTGCAACCCCTTTCGGCGGCCAAGCTGTTCGTGTCCTATCTGGAAGAGCACGCCGACACCGATCTTGGTCGCAGCACCGCGACCAAGGCCGTCTCGGCGCTGGCTTCCGTCGAAGACATCATCGAGGCGCTGCTGGACATCTCGAAGTTGGACTCCGGGCAGGCCGTGATGACCGTGCAGGACGTGCAGCTTGGCCGCATCCTGTCGTCCCTGCGCACCGAACTGACCCCGGCGGCAGAGGCGAAGGGCCTGGATCTGCGCATCGTCGACAGCACCCGAACCGTCCGCTCCGACCCGGTCTTCCTGCGCCGCATCCTGCAGAACCTTGTCACCAACGCGATCCGCTACACCGACGCGGGCCGCGTGTTGGTGGGTGCGCGCGCCGTTGGAGCGGATATGCGAATCGAGGTGCATGACACCGGTCCCGGCATTTCCTCCGAAGATCGGAAGGTGATTTTTCAGGAGTTCCGCCAACTCGGGCCGTCCGCCTCCGGCTCCAAGGGGCTGGGGCTGGGACTGACCATCGTGGAACGCGCCTGCGCCATGCTGGATCACCCCCTGAACCTGCGCTCTGCCACCGGACAGGGAGCGTGCTTTTCCGTCACCGCCCCACGCAGCGGTCCGATGGAACAGGATGTGTCGGCGTCTCTTCCCGGCAGCCCCGCCCCGCAAAGTACGAACCTTGTCGTGCTGCTGGTCGAGAATGACCCCGACCTGACCGATGCGCTGGTTTTGATGATCGAAAGCTGGAAAAGCCATGTGATCCACGCCGAAACCGGCGCCGCAGCGCTGGAATTGCTGGACGAGATCGACATCGTGCCTGACCGCATGATCCTCGACTATCAGCTTGGGGAGGGCATGACCGGCGTGGAAACGCTGGCTGCCCTGCGCGCGCGTCACGGCGCGATTCCCGCGGCAGTTATCTCGGCCAGCCGGAAGGAAGAAATCCGCCACGACTGCACCCGCGCCGGTGTGCAGCTTTTGCCCAAACCACTGGATAAAACGCGGCTGATCGCCTTCCTCGATGGGTATGACGGCCCACTTTAGGTGACGCAGCGCTGTGACGCGCAGGCCACGCATTCCCGCTATCGTTCGGCCACGGACGCCAATCCCCCAAGAACGCCGCGATTGCGCCGCATTTCGAAACCAACCTCGGAGAACCCCGTTTCTTCCGAAAGGACGATATCATGAGCCGCAATCAACCCCGCCCGACGAAGCCCATTCGTCCGCAGCCGCAAAAGCCCGTGCGCTTTACCGACTGGGCGGCCATCTAGTCTTGGACCCGTCGGCCTTCGCCCGCTAGACTGTCGGAATGGGAACACCACTCGACAGCCTGCGCAACATCGGGCCCGCCATGACCGACCGCTTCGTGCGGATCGGCATTCGCGATGTCGAAGGCTTCCGGGCCATGGGCGCGGATGCCGCCTACGCCCGGATGCTGACGGAAGGCGAGCGCCCGCATATCATGGTCTTTACCGCCATGGTGCTTGCCCTTCAGGGCCGCGACTGGCGCGCGCTTTCATCCGCCGACAAGGCAGACATCAAAGCGCGCTACACATCGTGTCGGACGTTGGTCGAAAAAGGCGAGCTGCCACCGCCCGCGCAAGACCCCGACGAGGCCGCCATCTCTCCTGAACTGTCCGCTTTTCTAGACCACATGGGCCTGTCGCCGCGCTAGGCTGGAACCCGCCAGCCCCTCGCGCCGTTCGGCTACCATGAACACGCATCCCAAACTCGCTCGGCTGGAAAAGCTGGACCGCCTCTCACGCCGCATGGACACGGCTTTCCGCATTCCGATCATCGGAAAGCGCGTCGGCTGGGACGGTATCCTTAGCATCCTGCCGGTCGTCGGTGACACCGTCGCCTTCGCGCCTGCCGCCTACATCGTACTGGAGAGCCACCGGATGGGCCTGCCTCGGCACAAGGTCATCCGTCAGGGCATCAACGTGGGCATCGACTACCTTGTCGGCTCGATCCCCATCATCGGCACACTGTTCGACATCGGCTTCAAGGCCAACCGCGCGAACGTGGCTATCCTGCGCGACCATGTAGAGCGTGAGACGCAGGCCGAATTGAAGGACGTGACACCCGGCGGCGGTGCGCTGTCATCCCATCACCCTTCGATTGGCGACCGGGTGTAGCGTCGAGTTCAAGCGAACGCCTGACGTCAAACTTCCTGATGCAAAATGCAAACGGCCCGGACAATGCCGGGCCGCTGCGCAAATCTGTCTGAACCGGCTTAGCCGACCAGTTCGAGACCTGCGAAGAAGTAGGCAATCTCTTCCGCAGCGGTTTCCGGAGCATCGGATCCGTGAACCGAGTTTTCGCCAACGGATTCCGCATACTCGGCACGGATTGTGCCTTCATCGGCTTCGGCGGGGTTCGTCGCGCCCATGACTTCGCGGTTCTTGGCGATCGCGCCCTCACCTTCCAGAACCTGAACGACCACCGGCTCGGAAGCCATGAATTCGGTCAGTTCGTCGTAGAAGGGACGTTCAGCGTGGACCTTGTAGAACTCACCCGCTTGCGCCTTGGTCAGGTGGATGCGCTTCTGTGCGACGATGCGCAGGCCGGCATCTTCGAACTTGGCGTTGATCTTGCCGGTCAGATTGCGGCGGGTGGCGTCGGGCTTGATGATGGAAAGCGTACGTTCGATGGCCATAAGGTGCCTCATTTCTGTGCGGACCGCCCCATGCGATCCCGTTGTTTCGGCGCCGCGATACCACGCACCCGCGCGGGTGAAAACCCGCTTCGCCCGTGTCGTACACCGCTTTCGCAATCGGCCCCTGGTTGCCCGTGCATCGGCAAGAGTGAGCCGACCCTCACCCCGGCAGAGTCGCCGCCGCGATCCGACCCGCTACGTATCCATGCAGGCCAGACGGGCCGCCTTAGTCAGTAAAGGAAATTTATCATGTCCATCAAAACCCTACCGATCGTTCTTCTCACGATGGTTCTGGGCCTTGCCGCCTGCCAAGAAAGCGACAGCGACGAAACAGAGACCGACACGGAAGTCGAAAGCTCAGAAGAGGCAGATAGCTGACCCTGTATCGGCGGCGCAGGATAAGCGTCGCCGAATACTCGATACTCGGCCTTGGCATAATTGAACCACCACTGATGTCCGACCCGCTTTATGAACGATGCCGGTTGGCCTTGGATACGTTTCCGGCCTAGCGTTCCCCGTTTACCAGTGCAGAGGGATGCTCAATGACTGCCATCGTCGATTTTCTGAATACCGTCCTTTGGGGCTATGTCCTCGTTTACGGACTACTGGCCGTTGGGATATTCTTCACTTGGCGCACCGGCTTCGTCCAGTTCCGCCACTTCGGAGAATTCTTTCGCGTCATCGCCTCGTCGCGCTCGACCTCAAGCTCCGGTATCTCGCCATTCCAGGCCCTGACCATCAGCCTGGCCTCGCGCGTGGGCACCGGCAACCTCGCTGGTGTGGCGGTCGCGATCTATCTTGGCGGACCTGGTGCAATCTTCTGGATGTGGATGGTGGCCCTCGTAGGCATGGCGACGGCCTATGCCGAATCCTCGCTCGCCCAGCTTTACAAGACGCGCAACGCGGAAGAGCAGTATCGCGGCGGCCCCGCCTTCTACATGCACAAGGGCGTTGGATCGAAGGCCATGGGCTACGCCTTCTCCGTGGCGCTGATCCTGTCGTTCGGTCTGATCTTCTCTGCCGTGCAGGCCAATTCGATCTCGGTCGCCCTGGAAACCGCGTTCGAGGTGCCGCGCATCGTCACCGGCCTGATCGTGGCGGGCCTTGCGGGCGTCGTGATCTTTGGAGGCATCAAGTCTATCGCTCGTGTGGCCGAGAAAGTCGTGCCCGCCATGGCAGGCCTTTACATCCTCGTGGCGCTGTATGTGGTCGTGGTGAACATCACGGAAGTGCCCGGCGTGCTTGGCATGATCGTCGCCAACGCTTTCGGTTTCGAAGAGGCAGCAGGCGGTTTCGCGGGCGGCATAATGGTGGCCCTGCTGAATGGCGTGAAGCGCGGCCTCTTCTCGAACGAGGCTGGCATGGGCTCGGCGCCGAACATCGCCGCCGTTGCCGTTCCCGAACCTCACCACCCCTCGTCGCAGGGTCTTGTCCAGGGGCTTGGTGTCTTTATCGACACGCTTGTGATCTGTACTGCCACCGCGTTGATGATCCTGCTGTCGGGCGTCGTGGACTACTCGGAAGGCGCGCCCACCGGCATGGCCCTGACGCAGATCGCGCTGGACAGCCACATCGGCGCATTCGGTCCGTGGTTCGTTGGTCTGGCGATCTTCTTCTTCGCCTTCACCTCGATCCTCGGCAACTACTCCTATGCCGAAAACGCGATGGAGTTCCTGGGGTTGGGCAATAGGACGGCATTGTTGATCCTGAAGGCCATCGTGATTGCGATGGTGCTGTGGGGGTCGTTGCAAGCCGTGACGACGGTGTTCAACTTCGCCGACGCTTCCATGGCGGTGATGGCGACGATTAACCTCGTCGCGATCCTGATCCTCTCGAAGACGGTATTCAAACTGACCAAGGACTACTTTGGACAGCGTAAGTCCGGTCAGGAACCGATCTTCCGGGCATCAGAATACCCGGAACTCGGCGACGGCATCGACCGGACCATCTGGAACCGCGACGTGGCCGCCGAACGCGAATGACGCGACCCGGGGCCGGTCACATCGGCATGATCGGCCCCGAGACCTCTATGGACCGGCGCAGCTCTGGCTGCGCCGCGATCCGCTGCCAATAGCCTTGCACGACAGGCCAATCTTCCAGCTCTCCTGCCATATTCAGCATCGCCAGCTGATACATGATCTGCATGTCCGCCAGGCACAGCCGCTCTCCCATCAGCCAGTCGCGCCCTTCAAGCGTGTCCGACAGATAAGCCAGATGCGGTCGGATGGCGGCCCGATCATCGTCCGAAAGCGGTCGCCCTTTCAGCCTGTGCCAGAAGAACGGCCCCACCAGCCGCGCCAGCGTGCCTTCCGCGTAGTCCAGCCACTCATCGTGCCGTGCCTGCATCCGCGCGTCGCCTTCGGGCAGGAACCGCCCGTCTCCGTGGACGCGCTGCACATATCGCAGGATCGCCGCGCTCTCGGCCAATACGAAATCGTCATCCACCAACACCGGAGCCTTGCCCAAGGGATGCACCTGCGCCAACGCATCCGGCGCCTTGTAGGCCCCCGTCCGCTCGTAGCGCACCACCTTGTAAGGCACCTTCAGCGCCTCAAGCAGCCAGATCACCCGATGTGCCCGCGAAAAGGCAAGGCTATGAACAACGATCATCGCATCTCTCCCTCGATCCGACGCGCCATGTAGCTCCTTCACCGTTCCGGCAAATACCTCCCCCGGAGGGTCGGCCCGCAACACGTCTTTCCGCCGGGCCAAAGCGGTGCTAGTGCGCGGCCATGCTGCGCCTTACAAACATATCCTATTCCGTCGCGGGCCGCCCGCTGCTTGAAAACGCCTCTGCCGACATCCCGGCGGGCCACAAGGTCGGCGTGGTCGGACGCAACGGCACCGGCAAAACGACCCTCTTCCGCCTGATCCGGGGCGAGCTGGCGCTGGAAGGCGGCACTGTGGAAATCCCCAAGCAGGCCGTCATCGGCGGCGTCCGGCAGGAAGTCCCATCGTCCGAGACCTCGCTGCTCGACACGGTGCTGGCCGCCGACACCGAGCGTGCGTCGCTGATGGCAGAGTCGGAAACCGCCACCGACCCCAACCGAATCGCCGAGATCCAGACCCGTCTGGCCGACACCGACGCCTGGTCGGGAGAGGCCCGCGCCACACGGCTTCTGCGCGGCCTTGGCTTCACGCAGGACGAAACGTTGCAGCCCTGTTCCGCCTTCTCTGGCGGTTGGCGGATGCGCGTGGCCTTGGCTGGCGTGCTCTTCGCCGCGCCCGATATTCTGCTTCTGGACGAGCCGACCAACTACCTCGACCTCGAAGGGGCGCTCTGGCTAGAGGCTTATCTGGCCAACTACCCGAACACCGTCATCGTGATCAGCCACGACCGGGGCCTGCTGAACCGCTCTGTCGGGCATATCCTGCACCTCGAAGACAAGAAGCTGACGCTCTACGGCGGCAATTACGACACCTTCGCGCGCACCCGGTCCGCGCGTCTGGCGGCAGCGGAATCGCAGATCGCCAAGCAAGACGCCCGCCGCGCCCACCTGCAATCTTTCGTGGACCGCTTTCGCGCCAAGGCAACGAAGGCCAAGCAGGCCCAATCCCGCCTGAAGATGATCGAGAAGATGGAGTCGATCCAGACCCCGCAAGAAGCCGCCCTGCGCGCATTCTCGTTCCCCGAGCCGGAAGAGCTGTCGCCACCCATTGTCAATTTGGAGAGCGCATCTACGGGTTACGGCGATACCGTTATCCTGTCCAAGCTGAACCTGCGCATCGACCAGGACGACCGGATCGCCCTTTTGGGCCGCAATGGTGAGGGCAAGTCCACCCTGTCGAAGATGCTGTCCCAGCGTCTTGAAGTGATGAACGGCCGCATGACGACCGCCGCCAAGCTGCGCGTGGGCTACTTCGCACAGCATCAGGTGGACGAACTGCGCATCGACGAAACGCCACTGGATCACCTGCGCCGGATGCGCCCCTTGGAAACACCCGCGCGCGGTCGCGCGCGCCTTGCCGGTTTTGGCCTTGGTGCGGAACAGGCGGATACGCTGGTAAAGGGATTGTCCGGCGGCCAGAAAGCCCGCCTGTCCCTGCTGATCGCGACGCTCGACGCGCCGCACATGCTGATCCTTGATGAGCCGACGAACCACTTGGATATCGAGTCCCGCGAAGCGCTGGTCGAAGCGCTGACCGCCTACACCGGCGCCGTGATCCTCGTCAGCCACGACATGCACCTGCTGTCGCTGGTGGCCGATCGCCTATGGCTAGTCAAAGGCGGTCGCGTCGCGCCTTACGAGCACGATCTCGACACCTATCGCCAATCGCTGCTGCAGGGAGAGCCGAAGGCCGAGAAGCCGAAGAAAGCCGATCCGCCCAGCGCCCCCAAACCCAGCCGCGATCAGGTTATGGCGCTGCGTTCGGAAGTGCGCAAAGCCGAGGCCCGCGTCGCCAAGATCGAAGAGATGCGCGATAAACTGGCCAAGAAGCTGGCCGATCCCGCGTTGTATGAAGACGCTCGCGTCGGCGAGTTGGCCACCTGGAACAAGAAATACGCCGAGGTGCAGGAGGCAATGGACCGCGCAGAGGCGCTGTGGATGGCGGCGTCGGAAAAGCTGGAGCGTGCGGAGTCGTAATGCGCGAAATATGCAAATTGTCTGTTCTATTTCGGTGTGAAACCCACCCCGAATGCACGAAATTCGCATGACCGCAGATTTCCTTGTCACCGCCTTCGTCACGCTCTTCGTCGTGATCGACCCCATCGGCACTACTCCGATTTTCGTCGCGCTGACACGCGGTATGGCCCCTGCCCGCCGCCACGCCATCGCGCGCCGCGCCTGCGTGATCGGCCTTGTGATCCTTGCCGCCTTCGGCCTGTTCGGAGAGGCGCTTCTGGGCTTCGTCGGCATTTCCATGCCCGCCTTCCGGATCGCAGGTGGCTTGCTGCTGTTCCTGACCGCGCTGGAGATGTTGTTCGGTCGGCGCACCGAGCGCCGCTCATCGCAGGCGGGCACATCGGAAGAAGATGACGATGAAGACGACACCCCCGAGGACGACCCTTCGGTCTTCCCGCTGGCGATCCCGCTTCTGGCCGGTCCCGGCTCTATCGCGTCGCTGATCCTGTTGATGGACCAATCGGGCGGCACGCCGCTGACACTAAGCAGCCTGTTTGCCGTGATCGCCCTGATCTACGCGATCTGCTACCTTTTGTTCAGGGCCGCGGGCCCCATCGAACGCGGCCTTGGCCCCACCGGCATCCTTGTCGTCACGCGTCTCCTGGGAATGCTACTGGCCGCACTCTCGGTGCAATTCGTACTGGACGGCATAGCCAACGCGGGGCTGAGCATCGGCCCCTAGCCAACGGGCCTGCGCGCGCCCATATCAACGCCATGACAGGCGACGATATCGGCAATTTCCTATACCTCGCGCTGCTTGGCGCAGCGATCTTCGGCTATTTCATCGCGGCGAACCGCCAGTCGATGGGCCGCACCCTGCGCTACCTAGCGCTGTGGGGCCTGATCTTCGTGGGGGTCATCGCTGCCGCCGGGCTGTGGCCCACCGTGCGCGACCAGATCGCCCCGCAACAGGTTCTGACCGCGAGCGGCGCGCTGGAAGTGCCTTTGGGCCCGGACGGTCACTACCACATGACGCTGGGCATAAACGGCGCGCCGATCCGCTTTGTCGTGGATACGGGTGCGACCGATCTGGTGCTTAGCCAAGACGACGCCCGACGCGCCGGGATCGAGCCTGATACGTTGGCCTATCTGGGCCGCGCGCAGACTGCGAACGGCACCGTGCCCATGGCGCAGGTGCGGCTTGAGACGGTGACGCTGGGCGAAACGGTCGAGCGCAACGTGCCTGCGTCCGTGAACGGTGGAGAGATGTTCGGCTCACTTCTGGGCATGAGCTATCTCTCGCGTTTTGGGCGTATCAGCATCGAAAACAACCGCTTGACGCTGGAACGCTAGTCCGGGGCCGGCGTCTCGGCCTTCTTTTCCCACTTGCCTGATTCTTCGGACCAGTATTGCGCGGCTACGCCCGCCTTGGTCAGCGCACGCCACTGGCCGCGCGCGCGGTCGAGTGCGGCCCCGTCCATGCCGTCGAACAGCACGCACACGCGGGCCGACGCAGTCACCTCTTCCGGCGTCACCTCTGCGCCCTCGACACTTATCACGCAGTGGCGGCCATCGGCCCCCTGCCCGTCCAGGGCCAGAAGCACCGGCTGATCCGCATCTTGTGCGCCGCCCGCCATCCCATGCGGCAGGAAGCTGGTCGGATCGCCCGTCCACAGGCGCAGGTCCAGTTGCTCCATCGCGCGCGGATTGCGCCCGCGCACCAACACCCGCCAGCCTTGCGCCAGTGAGCGGTCAAGCAGTTGCGGCAGCACCTGATCCAAGGGCCGCCGCGTGAGGTGGTAGAAGTAGGCCGCGCCCATGTCAGCTTTCGAACGCGTCGCGCACCAGCTGGTCCAGCGCGCGCACGCCCCAACCCGAAGCCCCTTTGGGGGCGTAGGGCGAATCGAACGAGGTCGAGGCGACGCCCGCAATGTCGATGTGCGCCCATTTCGTGCCGTCCTGCACGAAGCGGTGCAAAAATTCGGCCGCCGTGATCGTACCCGCAGGCCGGCCGCCGACGTTCTTCACATCCGCGATGCGGGACTTCAGCTGGTCGGCGTACTCCTTGCCAAGCGGCAGACGCCATGCGCCTTCACCTGCCGTGCCAGCCGCTTTCAGCAGATCGCCACAGAAGCCATCGTCGTTGGACAAAACGCCCGCGTTGTGATGGCCCAGCCCGATGATGACGGCCCCGGTCAGCGTCGCCAAGTCGATCATCGCCGCCGGTTTGTAGGTTTCCTGCGCGTACCACATCACATCGCACAGGACCAAGCGGCCCTCTGCGTCGGTATTGATAACCTCGACCGTGTCACCCTTCATGGAATGCACGACGTCGCCGGGACGCACGGCGTTCGGCCCTGGCATGTTCTCGACCAAGCCCACGAGACCCACAACGTTCGCCTTCGCCTTCCGCATCGCCAAAGTCTGCATGACACCCGCGACGACGGCAGAACCGCCCATGTCCATCGTCATGTCTTCCATGCCGGCGGCGGGCTTGAGGCTGATGCCGCCGGTGTCGAACACGACGCCTTTGCCGACCAGCGCCAAGGGGGCCTCTTCACCGCCGCCCATCCACTTCATGACGACAACTTTCGACGGGCTATCGGAGCCTTGCCCCACGGACAGAAGCGCGCCCATCCCCAGTTCAGCCAGCATGTCCTCTTCCAGCACCTCGACCTCCAGTCCCAGATCGGACAGAGCTTTCAGACGGTCTGCGTAGCTGGTGGTGGTCAGGACGTTGGCCGGAGCGTTCACAAGGTCGCGGCAGAAGAAGACGCCCGTGGCTTGTGCGGTCAGATCATCCGCGTCGATGGTCGCGGGATCAGAGACCATCACCGTCAGCCCACCGCGCTCGGCGGTGTCGGTCTTCGTCTTCTGGTCGGTGTAGTCATAGGCCCGCAGCGCTGCGCCCAGCGCCACCTCGGCGGCGTGCTTGCGGTTGCCAAGGCACAGTGTCATCGCGTTCGCCCCGCCTGCGCGGCCCACGGCGACACCCGCCTTGCGCGCGTCTTCAGCACCCGCGCGCTTGGCCAGCTTTACGACGCAGATGGCTTCGGCGGCCATGCCCGTGGGCCAAGACAGCGTGACGGCGTCGCCCTCCGACGCCTTGCCCCAGGCCTCTGCTCCCACCGCGCGATCCACCGCGCCGCGTGTCAGCTTGTTCACGCGTTTGGCCGCCGGGTCCATGCTGCCTTCCGCGTCGACGAAGACGGCGACGATGCCGGTCGTATCGGCCAGGGCGTCGGTGGCGGTCTCGATGACGGTGATCGGTGCGGGGGTGGTCATGGCGTTCTCCTGGAATGGGTCGGGACAGAGGTAGGGGCCTAGGCCGCCGATGACCAGAAGGCAGTTTGCCCCCGGCGCGCCATCGGCTAGGGTGTCGTAAGGGACAAGGGATAGGCACGGCGTGAGGACTTACGACAGATACCTGCTGTCCCAGCTTCTGACGCTGTTCGGCTTCTTCAGCATCGTGCTTGTCGCCGTCTACTGGGTGAATCGCGCCGTGTCGTTGTTCGACCGACTAATCGCGGATGGGCAATCGGCTATCGTCTTCCTGGAATTCTCGGCGCTGGCCCTGCCAAGCGTGATCCGGGTCGTCCTGCCCATCGCCGCCTTCGCCGCTGCCGTCTACGTGAC
The DNA here is from genome assembly GCF_009363795.1 of Palleronia sp. THAF1. NCBI lineage: Bacteria > Pseudomonadati > Pseudomonadota > Alphaproteobacteria > Rhodobacterales > Roseobacteraceae > Palleronia > Palleronia sp. THAF1. The sequence goes on from NZ_CP045420.1 coordinate 2,101,544, forward strand.
GAACCGGATGCGCGGCGACAGTGAGCTTGTGGTGGCCAGCGCCGCAGGCCTGTCACCCTTGCGGTTGGCCCGCGCGGTTCTGGTCTTCGGCGCGATTGCAGCCGTTCTTACGGGCGTGATGACCCATGTGCTTACCCCCTTGGCCACCGCTCGGCTGGATCAGCGCAGCGCAGAGATTGCCCAGGACGTGACTGCGGGGCTGCTGAGTGACGGGCAGTTCCTGCATCCGGTGTCGGGCGTGACCGTCTTCATCGCCGACATCACCGAACAGGGCGAGTTGAGCCAGGTCTTCCTGTCGGATCGTCGCGCCTCCGGCTCTGCAACGACCTACTCCGCCGAGCGCGCCGCCTTGGTGCGCCGCGAAGGCGCAGCGTTCCTTGTAATGTTCGACGGCATGGCTCAGACGCTCGCGACGGATACCCGGCAACTGTCCGTCACCCGCTTCGACGACTTCGCCTTCGATATCGGGACGATGACCGATCTGGGTGAAGCTGGGCCACGCGATCTGGACGCCGTGCCAAGCCTCGCCATCCTGACCGATACAACTACAATCGCCACAGAGACTGATCTGCCCCGCCAGCGCGTCATCGTTGCGGTGCATGAGCGGATGACGGGCGCGCTCCAGAGCCTTGTGGCGCCGGTTCTGGGGATTGCCGCGATGTTGCTTGGCGGATTCTCGCGCTTTTCGGCTTGGCGGCAGGTAACGGCGGCCATCACGGCGTTGATCGGATACGAGCTGTTACAGAGGGTCGCCTTGGACGCGGTTCTGAATAGCGGTATTTCTGCCGCCGTCCTTTACGCTCCCACCTTGGTCTTCGCGCTACTGGCGTTGGTGTTCTTGTGGCTGGCCGGGCGCGGACGCAGCCCACGCGGGCGGGCGGTACCCGCATGATCCTGCACCTGTATTTCGCCAGGCGTTTCGCGGGCACCTTCGTCTTCGTGCTGTCGATCTTCTTCGGCATTCTGCTGCTGATCGACCTTGTCGAGCAGGTTCGCCGGTTCGAGGGCGAAAACGTCGGCCTGATCCGGCTGATCGGCCTGACCCTGCTATCGGTGCCGGAAACACTCTACACGATCCTGCCCCTCATCACGATCATCGCTGCGCTTACGCTGTTCCTAAGCCTCGCGCGCACGTCAGAACTGGTCGTTAGCCGTGCGGCCGGGCGATCTGCGTTTCGCAGCCTTCTGGGCCCAGCGCTGGTGACCTTCCTGATCGGCGTCCTCGCGGTCGCCGCTCTCAACCCTATTGTCGCCGCCACCTCCGGGCAGTTCGACCGAGTGTCCGATGAATTGCGGGGAGAGGTCACCTCTGCCCTGTCGCTGACGCGCAGCGGCGTTTGGCTGCGACAGGGCAATGGCGAAGGGCAGACGGTCATCCAGGCCGTCCGCTCGAACGAGGATGGCACGCGACTGACCGGCGTGACCTTCCTTGGGTTCGACGTGAAGGGCGCGCCGACCTATCGTCTGGAAGGCGATAGCGCCCGGCTGGAGGATGGCGCGTGGCGGGTGCGGAACGCAAAGCGCTGGGACTTTGCCGACCAGAACCCCGAGCAGGACGCGATCAGCGTGTCGCAGACGTCCGTCCCCTCCAGCCTGACCGCCAGTCGCATTGCCGATAGCTTCGGCGATCCATCGACCATCCCCGTATGGGAGCTTCCGGCGTTCATCTCTGACCTTCAAGCATCGGGCTTTTCGGCCCGGCGGCACATTGTTTTCCTGCAATCGCAACTGGCAATGCCCGTTCTTTTGGTTGCCATGGTGCTCATCGGAGCAGCCTTCACGATGCGCCACACACGGCTGGGCCGTAGTGGCCCATCGGTGCTTGTGGCGCTTTCCATCGGGTTCGGACTTTTCTTTCTTGGCGATTTCGCGCAAATCCTAGGAGAGACTGGCCGCATCCCCGCGATGCTGGCCGCATGGGGACCGCCCGTGGCTGCATGCCTGCTGCCATTGGGCCTTATACTGCATTGGGAGGACGGTTGATGCGCGCGCTTCTTCTGGCCCTCTCGCTTGCGCTGGTCTCTCCTGTCGCAAATGCTCAGGACACTGCCGCGCTGGTCGCAGACAGCGTTCGAATCGAAGCTGAAAGCCGCCTGATCGCCGAGGGCGGCGTGCAGGTCGCGTATCAAGGCACCATCCTGACCGCGACGCGCGTGATATATGACCGCGCGGCGGACCAGCTTAGCATCGTCGGCCCGATCAGCCTGAACGACGGCGCAGGTGCCGTGATCGTGGCTGACAGCGCCCAACTGGACGGCGACCTCCGCAACGGCATTCTGGAGTCGGCCCGCCTTGTTCTGGACCGTCAGCTGCAGCTCGCCGCCGGTCGGATCGCGCGCGTCGACGGGCGTTACACGCAATTGGCAAACACCGTCGTGTCAGCCTGCGAAATCTGCGCCGACAATCCGACGCCGACGTGGGAGATCCGTGCGCGCCGTGTCATTCACGACAATCAGGAAAACCTGATCTACTTCGACAACGCCACCTTCCGCCTGTTCGGCGTGCCCATCGCCTACTTTCCGAAGCTGCGCCTGCCGGATTCGACCCGCAAGCGCGCCACCGGCATCCTGATCCCCCGCATCGCGTCGAACACCCAGCTTGGCTTCGGAATCAAGCAGCCGATCTTCTTCGCTCTTGGCCCTCATGCTGACGTGACGCTGACACCCTACATCTCTTCCGAAACGACGACGCTGGAAGCCCGTTACCGCCAGACGTTCCGGCGTGGTGCGGTCAACATCTCTGGTGCGTTCTCTCGCGATACCCTGCTGCCGGACGAGCTACGATACTACCTGATCGGGTCCGCTGGTGTGGTGATGCCCTATGGGTTCCGGCTGGAAGTCGATGTGCAGTCGGTGTCCGACGATTCCTATCTGGTGGACTACGACTACGCTGGTCTGGACCGCCTTCAGACAGAAGCGCGTCTGATCCGTGCCGACCGCGACCTGCTGATCCGCGGCAGTCTGACAGGATATGAGACTCTGCGTGGGGACGAATTCGCCATCCGGGACGAACTGCCGTCGCTGATTTCGGAATTTGTTGCAGAGCGTCGCATTCCGCTTCGCTTCGGCGAGTTGCGATTGGAGGCTTCTGCCGGAACCATCTATCGTGAAAGCGGTGTCCCAGGCGTGCCGGGCTCTGCCATCCCAGCCCAGCGCGTCGGCGGGCGCGATGTGGCTGAAGTCGGTCTGGCTGCTGAACTCTTCAACCGTCAGATCGCGGACTCCGGCCTTGTTTGGACAAACCGCGCGCGGATTTCCGGCCAAATCTTCGATACAGTCGACACGACTGAAGATTTCGACACCGGTCGCGTCACCGGCACCGTCTCGACTGAATTGCGACTGCCGCTGCAACGCACAACGACCACGGCCCATCACGTGATAGAGCCTGTCGTGCAGCTGGCTTACACTGATACGTCCGGTCGCGATGTGCCCAACGAGGACAGCCTTCTGGTGGAATTCGACGAGGGTAATCTTTTGGCCCTGTCCCGCTTTCCCGGTGATGACGTGGTAGAGCAGGGTTTCCGCGGCAACGCGGCCTTAAATTACACCACGCTCGCATCCGACGGCACCGGCATTTCGCTGACCTTCGGGCGTATCTTCCGCGCCGACGACGACACCCAATTCACCCCGGCCGCCGGCCTGCGCGGTCTTAGTTCCGACTGGTTGGCGTCTGGGCAACTCTCGATGGGGCAGACGTTCGATGTGACCGCCCGCGCGATCTTCGACGACACCGACTTCTCTACCCGCAAGGGAGAGGCCAGATTCCGGTATTCGGACAACCGCTTCGGTTTCAATGGCTCTTACGTCTTCCTAGAGGCGGAACCGCTCGAAAATCGCCCCGACGACCTGCACGAATTGATTGTGGACACCGATGTGCGCCTGTCCCGCCATTGGATCGGCAGTTTCGCCAGCCGCTATGACCTGGTCACTGACAGCACCGCGGAAGCCGCCTTGGGCTTGACCTACCGCACCGAATGCATCGAGGTCGACTTCAACGTCGCTCGCCGCTTCACCGAAACCGCGACCATTGAACCGTCCACATCCTTCGGCTTCTCTTTCAGCCTCGCAGGGTTCGGAACAGATCGCTACGACGACACCTATCGCAAGACCTGCAAGGGATGATATGCCCATGCCGATACTGCCTGACCCGAAGAAAGCCCGCGCCATGAAACATGCCCTTCGTACCCTTGCCGTCGCGGCCCTTCTTGCCCTTTCGCCCGCCGTGCCCGGCAGCGCGCAAAACATGTTTGCTCCGGCGGCTTCGGTCAACGACATGGTCGTGACGCAGTTCGAGGTCGAACAGCGCGCCCGGATGCTCGAAATCTTCCGCGCTCCGGACGCCTCTGCCGACTCGGCGCTCGACACGCTCATCAACGAGCGCCTCCAGCTGGCCGAAGCGGCGCGTCTTGGATTGACCGTCACGGACGAAGAGCTGATGGAAGGGATGACCGAATTTGCGGGTCGCGCAAATCTTGGAGTGGACGAATTTGTCGGAGAGCTTCAGCGCGCCGGCGTCGATCGCACCAGCTTCGAAGATTTCGTTCGCGCGGGCGTGGCGTGGCGCGAAGTCATCGTTGAACGCTTCGGCGGTGGGCAGATTTTCGTTCCCGAAGATGATGTCGAGCGGGCCGCCGACTCTCCGCCCGAGCCGGGGATCCGTTATCTTCTGAACGAAGTCATCCTGCCCGCAAACTCGCCACAGGCCGTCGCCCGCGCCGATGCGCTGACGCCACAAATTCTGGCCGCGCGTGATTTCGCCTCGTTCCAGGCCGCCGCGCGCACCTATTCCGCCTCGCCCTCTCGCGCACGCGGCGGAGCCATCGACTGGCTGGAAGCCGAAAACCTACCGCCGCAGATCCGCGCGCTGCTGAATGGCCTTGCCCCCGGTGAGGTCGCAGGCCCCGTTCCCTTGCCCAACGCCCGTGCATTCTTCCAGTTGCGCCAGATCGGCGAAGTGGCCGCAGACACACGGCCCGTCAAACTGGACTACGCCGCATTCTACATCCCTGGCGGCCAATCCCCGGAAGCCCTGTCGCGTGCCACGCAGCTGCGCGCCCGGATCGACACCTGCGATGACCTTTACTCCACCGCACAGGGCCTGCCGCCTGAGCAGCTGCAACGCGATGTGCTGCCGGTCGCCCAAGTGCCGCAGGATGTGGCACTGGAACTCGCCAAGCTCGACGAAAATGAGGTGTCGACGGCCCTCACCCGCGCCAACGGTCAGACGCTGGTCTTCCTGATGCTCTGCGATCGCTCCTATTTCGAGCTGTCCGCCGAAGACGAAGAGCGTCTGCGCGCCCAGGCCGAAGAGGCGGGCGAGACCTTCGAACGTCCCGAAGGTCCCAACTTGGATGCGGTTCGTCGTGCGCTGCAGAACCAACGCGGCGGTCAGCAAGCACAGAACCTGCTGGCAGAGCTGCGGGCAAACGCGACCATCACACGCCAATGACCCCGCGCGCTCCGGCGCCCATCGCACTGACCTGCGGAGAGCCCGCAGGCGTCGGGCCTGACATCGCCGTCACCGTCTGGCAGACGCTAGGCGACGCGATGCCGTTCTTTTTCATGGGCGATCCAGCGCATCTCAGCGGTCCCGTCGCATCCATCGAGCACCCGTCAGAGGCCGCATCCGCCGCGCGCCACGGCTTGCCTGTCCTACCCACCGATATGGGGCCGCCCCGCGTGCCGGGAACACCCAATCCGGCCCACGCTCCGCATGTCGTGCGGATGATCGCCGAGGCCGTTGACTTGGTGCGCTGCGGCGATGCGTCTGCCATCTGCACTCTGCCGATTCACAAGAAAGCCCTGATCGACGGAGCAAATTTCGCCTATCCCGGCCATACCGAGTATCTCGCCGCGCTCGCAGGCGTGGATCGGGTGGTGATGATGCTGGCCTGCGATGCCCTGCGTGTCGTGCCCGCCACGATTCACATCCCGATCGCCGACGTGCCCCGCGCGCTAACCGCAGAAGGGCTGGGAATCACCATCCGCATCACCCACGCCGCCCTCATCCGCGATTTCGGCATCCCGGCCCCCCGCATCGCCATCGCTGGGCTGAACCCCCACGCGGGCGAAGGGGGCGCCATCGGGACAGAGGAAATCGACTGGATCACCGCCTTGGTTGACCAATTGCGCGCAGAAGGCCTCGACCTGCGCGGCCCTGCATCCGCAGATACGATGTTCCACGCCGACGCTCGTGCGCGCTATGATGCCGCCATCGCCATGTACCACGATCAGGCGCTGATCCCGATCAAGACCATCGACTTCGCGGGCGGCGTCAACGTCACGCTCGGCCTGCCGTTCGTTCGAACCTCTCCCGATCACGGCACCGCCTTTGACATCGCGGGAACCGGCACCGCCGATCCAACCAGCACGCTCGCCGCCCTGCGCATGGCCGCCCGAATGGCAGCCGCACGCGCCGCCGCCCAATGACCCTCTTCTTTGTTTTTCCCAAAATACTCCGGGTGAGCCGCGCCAGCGGCGAGGGCAGAGCCCTTAGCGCCGCCAATCACAGGGAAGGCCCACGACCATGAGCGCCATCGACGACCTTCCCCCCCTGCGCACCGTCATCGCCGAGCATCAGCTTTCGGCCAGGAAATCGCTCGGCCAGAACTTCCTTCTGGACTTGAATTTGACCGCCAAGATCGCGCGTCAGGCCGGCGATCTGACCGGCTGCGATGTGCTGGAAGTCGGCCCCGGTCCGGGCGGCCTGACGCGCGGCCTGCTGGCCGAAGGCGCGCGCCGTGTACTGGCGGTAGAAAAGGACGCGCGATGCCTGCCAGCCCTTGCCGAGATCGCGGCCAAATACCCGGATCGGCTGGACGTGATAAACGCCGACGCGCTCGACTTGAACCCGTTGGCGCATCTGACGCCGCCGATCCGAATCGTGTCGAACCTGCCCTACAACGTCGGCACAGAGCTTCTGACCCGCTGGCTCGACCCGCCCGAATGGCCACCCTTCTGGTCCAGCCTGACGCTGATGTTCCAGAAAGAAGTTGCCCAGCGAATCACCGCTGCCCCCGGATCGAAAGCCTACGGGCGCTTTGCGATCCTCTCACAATGGCGCACGGACGCGCGCATCGTGATGGAGCTTCCGCCCGAAGCTTTCACCCCGCCGCCCAAGATCCATTCGGCGGTGGTGCACCTGCAAGCCCTTGATGCGCCACGGTTCCCGGCCTGCTCCAAGACGCTGTTCCGCATCACCGCAGCCGGCTTCAACCAGCGCCGCAAGATGCTGCGCGCATCGCTTAAAGGCACAGCACCGGATATAGAAGATCGCCTTCTCGCCGCCGGGATAAAGCCGACCCAGCGCGCGGAAGAGCTGTCATTGGAACAGTTCTGCGCGCTGGCGCGAGAAATCGACAAGACCTGATCCAAAAAGAAAAATGGCCGATCCCGCAGGATCGGCCTTTTGATTATTCAGCGGCTTGGTTCTCTCCGCCGCCACTGTTGTTTTCACCACCGTCGTCCTGCGCCTTCGGCTTGCGCGGACGCCCCCGACGGGGCTTTTCGGCGGGCTTCTCTTCAGGTGTCTCGACCAGACCGCTGTCGGTGTCTGAGCCGCCTGAGTCCATCACATCGTCGGACTTCGGCGTGCGCGGACGGCGCGTGCGACGTGGCTTCGGCTGATCGCCTTCCCCGTCGGACTTGGCCTGCGTCTCCGGCTGAGTGTGGGTTTGCGGTTGGCTATCGCGCTGCTGGTCCGCGTCGCGCGACTGATTGCGCTGGCCATCGTCCCGCCGGTTCTGATCGCCACCACCATGGCTTTGCTGATCACCGTTATTCTGGTTGCCCCGACTCTGATCGCCGTTGTTCTGGCCACCCTGGTTATCGTTGCCGCCCTGCGGGCCGCCGCCCTGCTGGCCGTTGTTCTGATTACCCTGCTGACCGCCGCCGTGTTGGCCTTCGTTCTGCTGGTTGTTCTGATTGTTCTGCTGCTGACGCTCGTTCATCTCGCGCGTCGCTTCGGCCAACATCCGCGTGTAATGCTCGGCGTGCTGGGCGAAGTTCTCGGCCGCCACTCGGTCGTTCGAGAGCTGCGCATCGCGGGTCAGCTGGTTGTATTTGTCGATGATTTGCTGCGGCGTACCGCGCACCTTGCCCTCTGGGCCCGAGCTGTCGAACACACGGTTGACGACGTTGCCGCCAGAGGGACGGTTGCGGTTCTTGTTGTTCCGCGAGCGCTTGTTGGAAGATCGCATGTCGGAGATAGGTCCGGACTAATTGAAGATTAAAGTCTGACAGCCCTTGGGTATCCCGTGCCGCGGCGAGTGCGACAGTCAGAAGGGACGCTGTTGGCAGTGACAAAGGCGTGCGCCGAAGCAAGGCGCTCTGCCCTCTGCGACGACAGGCAGACCATGCCCTGCTGGGCTTGGCAACCCGTTTGTGCCGAAAACGACGGATTTTCCGACTATTTCGGTCTTTGCCCCTGAAATTCAGCCGTTTGCCGCCGAAACTACACGGTCGCGGCCGCCCAAATCAGCGTGTACGACCACATCGGCGAATCCAGCGGCGCGCAAAATATCGGCGACGGCAGCGCCCTGCGTCCAGCCGATTTCCAGAATCAGCCGCCCACCCGGCGTCATGTGGTCGGACGCATGGGCCGCAATTTTGCGATAGGCTTGCAGGCCGTCCTCACCGGGGGTCAGAGCGATGGTGGGGTCGTGGTCGCGCACCTCTGGGGCAAGGTCGGCCATTTCCGCCTGCGATATGTAGGGCGGGTTCGAGACGATCAGATCGAAGCGTCCGCCAACATCCGCGAACCAGTCGGAGCGGATCAGCGTCAGCCTGTCGGCAACGCCGATGGCATCCGCGTTGCGCGCGGCCACCGCAAGCGCCGCTTCGCTTAGGTCCGTCGCCACACCCATCACATCGGATCGCTCTGCCAACAGCGTAATCGCGATGCAGCCGGAGCCGGTGCCCAAATCGAGGACCTTGGAGAAGGGCGTCTGCAGAGCCACCTCCACCAGCGTCTCGGTGTCGGGGCGCGGGTCCAGCACGTCTGGGGTGACCGCGAAGTCGTGGTTCCAGAAGGCGCGTATGCCCGTGATCTTCGACACCGGCTCTCGCGCGATGCGGCGCGCGATGGCGTCGTTCAGGACGCCCCAGCCGGGGTGGTCAGCGTCGCGGTCCGCGGTCGGCACGCCTGGAAACGCCCAATCGGTCAGGCGGCGCAGGTCGGTCTGCGCATCCGGTACGCCCGCGTCACGCAGTCGGCGGAGGTCGTCTTGAGGGTCGCTCATCCGTCCAGTTCGGCCAGTCGCGCGGCCTGATCTTCCGAGATAAGGGCATCGATGATCTCGGTCAGGTCGCCCTGCATGACCTGATCCAGCTTATACAGCGTCAGGTTGATGCGGTGATCGGTGAGCCGTCCCTGCGGGAAATTATAGGTACGGATACGCTCGGACCTGTCGCCGCTGCCGACCTGCGCCTTGCGTGCGTCGGCTCGCTCACTGTCGGCGCGGTTGCGTTCCAGATCGAACAGGCGCGTGCGCAGAACCTGCATCGCGATCTCGCGGTTGCGGTGCTGCGACTTTTCACTGCTGACGACGACGAGGCCCGAGGGGATGTGCGTGATCCGCACCGCCGAGTCGGTCGTGTTCACATGCTGGCCACCCGCTCCGCTGGCGCGCATCGTATCGATGCGGATGTCCTGCGCGTCGATCTGAATATCGACCTCTTCGGCTTCCGGCAGAACAGCAACGGTGGCGGCTGAGGTGTGAATACGCCCACCCGATTCGGTGGAAGGTACGCGCTGGACACGGTGGACGCCCGATTCGAACTTGAGCCGCGCGAATACACCGTCGCCCTTGATGTTGGCGACAAGTTCTTTCAGGCCGCCAAGCTCGGTCGTCGCCTCTTCGATCACGTCGAACTTCCAGCCCTGCGTTTCGGCGAAGCGCTGATACATGCGCTGCAGGTCAGCAGCAAAAAGCGCGGCCTCTTCTCCGCCTGTGCCGGGCCGGATTTCCAGGATCGCTGGGCGCGCGTCGGCAGAGTCCTTGGGCAGCAGCGCAAGGCGCAGCCGGTCCTCGATGGCGTCGCGACGGGCAATCAGGCCGGGAAGCTCGTCGTCCGCCAGCGCGCGCATCTCTGGATCGGCGCGCATGGCTTCGGTGTCGGTGATCTCGGCGCTCAGGTCCTGCCACTCGCGGGCGATCTCGACCACGGGGCGCAGCTCCGCATATTCGCGGCCCAACTGCGCGATATCGCCCTTCCCTTCGGACATGGCGGCTTCAAGATACTCGAACCGTTCGACGATCTGGCGAAGTCTGTCCTGGGGGACCATGGGCGTGCAATCCTAAGCGCGGGGGCCCTGCCCCCGCACCCCCGAGGTATTTGGGGAACGATGAAGGTTCAAGACGGCGTAAGGCCCGCTTCTTCAAGCCACCGCACGTTCCGCTTGGCGTTCACACCCGCATCGCCCTTACCGATCGTCAGGTGCCCGGAAATCGCCAGACGCCCGCCCTCGCGCCAGACATGGACGACATCGGGGAAGCCCATGACCTTGGTTCTGGTGACGAAAGAGCGGTGATCGGGGTCAGAGGCCATGCGCGTGGTGCGGTCGCTGTTCTGCACGACCTGGTGCAGCCGGTTGAAGGCAGCATCCAGATCCTTGGGCATAAGAACGGTCGTACTACCGCCCATGGTGGTATGAGTTCCAGGCTCTGGCATCGTGTCGGGGCGTTCCAGCCGCGCCGCATCCGGAGAGATCGTGCGAATCCAGAACGCAAGTCCGCCCCAAAAAAGCAGAAGGGCTGCGATGGCGATCAAGACGGAGTTCATGGCGACCTCTGGCACTGGATTCGGTGGACATGTAGCCCGCACCGGGCCACATCCATCCCATGACAGACCCCAATGATCCAATCTTCGATGTGCCGGAGGGGATAGACCGGCTGCGCGCGGTCATGGCCCGCCTGCGCGACCCCGACACCGGCTGCCCGTGGGACCTGGAGCAGGACTTCGCCACCATAGCGCCCTACACGATAGAGGAAGCCTACGAGGTTCACGACGCCATCCAACGCGGGTCGATGGATGACCTGAAGGGAGAGTTGGGCGACCTGCTGTTCCAGTCGGTCTTCCACGCGCAGATGGCCGAGGAAGCCGGGGCGTTCGACTTATTGGATGTGATCAAGGGCATCACGGACAAGATGATTGCGCGCCATCCGCACGTGTTCGGTGACCAATCGCGAGACAAGTCGGCGGATCAGCAAACCATGGACTGGGAGGCTGAGAAGGCGAAAGAGCGCGCGCGCCGGGCCGAAACGGGTGTGCTCGATGGTGTTGCGCTGGGTCTGCCGGCCCTGATGCGGGCCGAGAAGTTGCAGAAGCGGGCGGCGCGCGTAGGGTTCGATTGGCCCGTGACGGATCAGGTGGTGGACAAGATCGCCGAAGAAGCGCGCGAACTGGCCGAGGCGCGGGACACCCTGACCCCCGATAAGGTGGCCGAGGAGATGGGCGACCTGCTGTTCGCGGTCGCCAATCTTGCCAGGCACCTTGGCGTCGACCCAGAGACCGCCCTGCGCGCAACGAACGACAAGTTCACGCGGCGTTTCGGCTTCATCGAGGCTGCGCTGTCAGCGGCAGGCAAGACGCCAAAGGACAGCGATCTGGCAGAGATGGACGCCCTGTGGAACGCGGCCAAGGCAGCTGAGCGCGACGGATAAAATTATCCGACTAGGTTTGTCGGGTATTGACCTGACAAAAAAACTCGGATTTGTCTGGCGGTGTAGAAACCAAAGACGAAAGACGTCCTTATGCGTAGCGTTCTCATCGCGACCCTTGCCGCCACCACCGCCCTGCCCGCACTGGCCGAGGTCAACATTTACTCCTACCGCCAGCCCGAACTGATCCAGCCGATCCTTGACGGCTTCACCGCCGAAACCGGTATCGAGACCAACACGGCCTATGTGGACAAAGGCTTGGTCGAGCGCCTTCAGGCCGAGGGCACGCGCAGCCCCGCCGATATCATCCTGACAACAGACGTATCGCGGCTGGAAGAAGCCAAGGCCGCCGGTGTGACGCAGGCGCTGGACAGTGATGTGGTGAACGAAGCCATCCCCGCTCGCCTGCGCGATCCCGAAGGCCAGTGGGTTGGCGTCACCACCCGCGGCCGCATCGTCTACGCCAGCAAGGAGCGCGTCGCCGAGGGCGAGATCACCACGTACGAGGACCTTGCCGATCCCAAGTGGGAAGGCCGCATCTGCACCCGTTCCGGCACCCACCCCTACACGCTGGGCCTTGTGTCCGCGCTGATCGAGCACAACGGCGTGGAAGAGACCCGCACCTGGCTGGAAGGCCTGAAGTCGAACCTTGCCAAGCAGCCCGAGGGCAACGACCGCGCGCAGGTGCGTTCGATCTGGGCGGGCGAGTGCGATATCTCGATCGGCAACACCTACTACATGGGCGCGATGCTGTCCGACCCCGAGCAGACCGAATGGGCGAACGCCGTACGGGTTGAATTCCCGACGTTCGAGGACGGCTCCGGCACCCACGTGAACGTCTCTGGTGTGGCGCTGACCGCCAACGCGCCGAACAAGGACGACGCGGTGGCCTTCGTGGACTATCTGGCGTCCGAGGAAGCGCAGCGGATCTACGCAGCGGAAGTGAACGAATACCCCGCCGACCCTGACGTGCCCGCCTCCGACCTGGTGCAAAGCTGGGGGGAGATCACGCCGGACGAGACCGATCTGGCCGCCATCGCATCACACCGCGCCGAAGCGTTGCGTCTGGTCGAAGAAGTGAACTTTGATGGGTAAGCCCTGATCCGCCAAAGGCGGCGGCCTCTCCGGTGGAGAGGCCGAAGGGCGAACGCGCGGAGCGCCGGGGGTGGCCATCGACGGGGCCATTCCAGTCAACCATGGAAGAGCCGCAAGGATCGACCCGAAGAGACGCGGGCCAGCTAAACGCGGCAATGCCTTCGACGGAAAAGCCGTTCCACCCCAATAACGCGAAAAGGGCGACACCAGACGGTGTCGCCCTTTTTCGTTTCACCCATCCGGGGGAAAGTGGCGCGGTTGACGGGGCTCGAACCCGCGACCCCCGGCGTGACAGGCCGGTACTCTAACCAACTGAGCTACAACCGCGTAGCACGTTCCGGGACGATGGTGGCGCGGTTGACGGGGCTCGAACCCGCGACCCCCGGCGTGACAGGCCGGTACTCTAACCAACTGAGCTACAACCGCCCATCGTCGAAACGTGAGCGGCGTTCTAGGCAGAGGGTGGTGGGGCGTCAAGCGCGAAGGGAGGCCCAGACGAAATTCTATTTCGGGCGGCTGGCGATCCGAAATCGAAACGACGCTGGCGTGCGCACCTTGGCGTCACACGTAGAAGGTGCCGAAGCTTTCACCCTGCGGCTTTCCTTCATATTCGCGATTTATGTAAATCTCGAAATAAGCTCAAAAACTCCGCGGCTTATTCTTCTCATAAGGGAGTTCCGCCGCAATCGAGACACGTATGACGTGCAGAGTGTCCCCACGATAAGACAACTAGGGAAACACGATAAAATGCTTAAGCGTTTCAATACCTTCAAGGCTGACGAAGACGGTGCGGTGACGGTCGATTGGGTGGTTCTGACCGCCGCAGTCGTCGGACTCGGGATTGCAGTCCTGACTTCGGTGACGAGCGGCACACAGGGTGTCACCGAAACGGTGTCCGGGCACCTGGACGGCATCGAAATCGACACCACGTTCGGTGGCGCGGGCGGCGACAGCGACGGCTGAACCATACCAAACGGCCCGAGGAGCCGAACTTTAAGGTCAGCGGGGCGTCCGGGGTTGGACGTCCCGTCTTTATATGGTGGGCGGTGAGGGGCTCGAACCCCCGACATCTTCGGTGTAAACGAAGCGCTCTACCAACTGAGCTAACCGCCCCCGCCGTGCGATGTGCCGCGATGGCGCGCGCGATGCAAGCCCCTACCCTACCAATCGAACGGATCGCCTATGGTGCGGCGACCGATCAGGAAGGCATCGGCGACCATTTCCATGGGGCGCAGGTCGGTGTCGCTGTCGCCTGCCTTCACCAGTTCGGCCATCCGTGCATACAGCAGAGGGTATTCGTTGCTGCCCGCTTCATGGGTTTTCGCGCCGTCCGGCTCGATCAAGCGACTGCCAGATCCCGTAAGCGAGAAAGCGTCGCCTTTTGTCTCGATCTCCATGTCCCAGACTGGATCGCCCTCGTGACGCCAGTTCAGATGCGCAGTCATGTCTGGCTCGTCCGGATGTGCGAACACGATGTCCGAACAGATCGGCGTCTGGCGTCCGTCGGGCAACTCCATCGTGACTTCCGAGACGGAAGCAGGACGGTCGAGGATCTTGGCAAGGATAGAGAAAGCGTTGATGCCCGGATCGTAAACGCCCAGATTGCCCGGCTCCCACAGCCAATCCTGATCGGGATGGGTCTGGCGCACGTCCTCGCACCAAGTGATCTTCAACTTCTTCAGCGTCTTGCCCTTCAGCCGATCCCGCGCCGCGTCGCAGGCATCGCCCATGCGGCTGTGCCATGTGAAGTAAAGGGACACGTCGTTGGCTTCCGCCTCCATGCACAGGTGCCGCGCGGCCCCCAGCGTGACCGAGGGCGGCTTTTCCAACATCACGTTCATCCCCGCCCGCATCGCCTTGATCGCGTAGTCGAAACGCGGACCGGGTGGCAGCGCGAGGGAGACGGTGCGAATATCGCCGGGATCGCGCAGGAAGGCGTCCATGTCATGAAAACCGGGGACGCCGTCGATCCCGTCGTTGCGGCTGATGGTGGCGGCAAGGTGCCAGTCCTTGCTGGCCTCCAGCGCGGGAATGTGCTCGTCCTTGGCAATCTTGCCGATACCGGCAAAGGCGATGGGTGTGCTGGGCATGTGCGGTATCCTTCTTGGCGACGCAGGCGGGACATGGCCCCAAGCGCGGTCATTTCAATTGAACGGGGGGCGAGGCAGATGGCCACAGAACGCTTGGATTTCACATCGAACGGCAAAGTGCTGGACGCACGGCTGGACAGGCCTGCGGGCCGTGTGCGTGCAACGGCGCTATTCGCGCATTGCTTCACATGCGGCAAGGATATCGCCGCGGCGCGTCGGATCGCCGCGCGGCTTGCAGCGCAGGGGATCGCTGTGCTGCGCTTCGACTTCACCGGGCTGGGCCGGTCGGAAGGTTCGTTCGAAGAGACGACCTTCGCCTCCAACGTCGATGATCTGGTCGCGGCGGCGGATGCGCTGGAACAGGCCGAGGCTCCGCCATCACTGTTGATCGGGCACTCGTTGGGTGGGGCCGCGATCCTGAAGGCCGCCGCGCGCCTCCCGTCCGCCAAGGCCGTCGCCACGATCGGAGCGCCCTTCGACCCCGGCCACGTTACCCACAACTTCGGCGATGCGCTGGACCGGATAGAGGCCGATGGCGTGGCCGAGGTGAACCTGGGCGGACGCCCCGTGCGGATCGGCCGCGACTTCGTGCGTGACGTTGACGGCACCGATCTGGCGCCGACGGTCGCCAATCTGAGCCGCGCGCTTCTGGTGCTGCATGCGCCGCGCGACCAGATCGTCGGGATCGACAACGCGACCGCCATTTTCTTAGCCGCCACGCACCCGAAAAGCTTCGTGACGCTCGACAGCGCCGACCACCTGATAAGCCGCGTGGCCGATTCTGACTACGCCGCCGACGTGATCGCGGCATGGTCTGCGCGCTACCTTGATCTGCCGCCCGAGCCGCAGGTGGATCCGACCCCAGAGGGCGTGGTGCGGACGACCCATGCCGAAGGTTTCCTGCACGACATCACCACCCCCGATCACCATATCCAAGCGGACGAGCCGCTGTCGGTCGGCGGCACGAACCTTGGGATGACGCCCTACCAGTTGCTGGGCGCCGGGCTTGGTGCCTGCACGTCGATGACGCTTAAGATGTACGCCGACCGCAAGGGCATCGCGCTGACCGGCGTGACGGTGGATGTCAGCCACGCGAAGGCACACAAGGCCGACGCGGAAACAGACGCCGATGCGAAGGCGGACGTTCTAAGCCGGACGATCACGTTGGAAGGCGATCTGACGGAGGCCGAGCGCGACAAGCTGATGGAGATCGCCGACAAGTGCCCGGTTCACCGCACACTGGAAGCCGGGGCGCGAATTGAAACGAAGCTGGCCTAGCCCTGCGCCAACTTCTCTTTCAACGCGCGCTCGACCTGTTCGGGCACGAAGCGGGACACGTCGCCGTTCAGGCGCGCGATCTCTTTGACCAGCTTGGAGGCGACGGCCTGATGCTCGGCCTCGGCCATCAGGAAGACCGTTTCGATGCTGTCGTCCAGCACGCGGTTCATGCCGACCATCTGGTATTCGTACTCGAAGTCCGCCACTGCGCGCAGGCCGCGGATGATGACCGACGCGCCCACATCGCGGGCGCAGTGGATCAGCAGGTTCTCGAACGGATGGGCGATGATCTCGCAACCCGTGTCCTCGGCGATATCGGCGCATTCGGCCTGTATCATCGCGACCCGCTCTTCCAGCGAGAACAAGGGCCCCTTGTCACGGTTGATGGCCACACCGATCACCAGTTTATCCACCAGCGCGGTGGCGCGACGGATGATATCAAGATGGCCTTCGGTCACCGGGTCGAAGGTGCCGGGGTATAGTCCTGTCCGCATAGCGCCCTCCCGCTGCCGTTCGCGCACGCAACAATATTGCGCGCGATTTGGCAAGGGCGTGCTGTCAGAGGCCGCGCACCATGCCTTCAAGCGCGTCGCGTTCGTGCGCCAACTCGCCCAGACGGGACTTCACCACGTCCCCGATGGAAACCAGCGCGATCATCTTGCCGTCTTCCATCACCGGCATGTGGCGGAAGCGCCCGTCGGTCATCTTGGTCAGCACCTGATCCAAGGTGTCGTCCTTGGCGCAGGATTGCAGCTTGGTGGTCATCAGCTCGGAAACGGTCTGGTCCAGACAGGCGGCCCCGTTGGCCGACAGTTGCCGTACGATGTCACGCTCGGACAGGATACCTGCGGGCGACTGACCTTGTTCGCAAACGATCACCGCACCGATCTTGTTATCCGACAGCAGTTTTGCCGCTTCGGCCACGCTGGCCCCCGGCGCAATCGTGATGACGTCGCCGCCCTTGTCCTGGATGATCCGTTCGATGCGCATCTGCGTCCTCCCTGTCTGTTGCCCCATTGGGCGACCCGACGGGCGCGTATGTCAACCATGACCTTCGGCGCGGGCGATTTCCGCCCGCACGCCCTGCACCAATGCGCGAGCCACGGCGTCCAGCCGCGCGGCACGCACGTCATCCAGTGGGCGCAGAAGCCAGAATGTTCGCGTCAGCCCGATCCGGTCGGCCAGCACGCGGCGCACGCCCGGCAAGCGGGACAGAACGAAATCATGCACGATGCCCACGCCTTCGGCCCGCGCGATCCATTCGGCCTGCACTACGACAGATGAGGACGCCAGATCGACGCGGGTGACGCCGATCTCTCCCAGATAATCGAGTTCGCGGTCATGAATCATGTCGGGCACGTAACCAACGATGCGATGGGCGTTCAGTTTGTTGGGATCGGTGACGGGATGTCGGTCCAGATAGTTGCCGTGCGCGGCAAGGCTTAGCCGGTAGTCGGCGATCTTCTGCGCCGCGATGCGGCCCGTCGTGGGGCGTGAGACGGCGATGGCCATGTCGACCTCTCGCCGGTTCAGGTCGAAGGTCCGGGACAGGGCGACGATCTCGATCTCCAGCCCCGGATTGGCCGATGCCATGGCGGCAGTCACTTGCGGCAGCAGATAGGTCGCGCAGCCCTCCGGCGCGCCGATGCGCACGGCACCGGACAGCGCGCCCATCACTTCCGCCTCTGCCGCCAGCATCGCTGATTCAGCGCGCTCTGCGTGGTCGAACAGCCTCACGCCGCCTTCCGTCAATCGGTAGCCTTGCGGCCCTTTGACGAAGAGCGTCGTGCCCAGATCGGCCTCTAACCGCGCGATGCGGCGACCCAGCGTGGCTGGATCCAGCCGCGACGACCGCGCGCCACCGGTCAGGCCGCCCCCGCGCGTGACCGCCAAAAATACCCGCATATCGTCCCACTGCACGCCGCTACCCTTGCATTTTCGCAAAATGACTTTGCCACCTTGGCGCTGGTGCTGACAGCTTTGCAAGGTAGGATCAGGCAAACCTTGGGAGGATTACCATGAGCGAAGAGCTGTATCACTGGATCGACGGCAAGCGCGCGTCTGGCACATCGGGCCGGTTCGCCGATGTCTACCAACCCGCCACGGGCGAAGTGCAGGCGCGGGTGCCGCTGGCTTCGAACGACGAAATGGCCGCTGCCGTCGCCAGTGCCGCCGAGGCGCAGAAGGGCTGGGCCGCGACGAACCCACAGCGCCGCGCCCGCGTGATGATGAAGTTTGGCGCGTTGATCAACGCGCACATGGACGAACTGGCCGAACTGGTCAGCCGTGAGCATGGCAAGACCCTGCCCGACGGTGCCGGTGACGTGCAGCGCGGACTGGAAGTGGTCGAGGTCTGCATGGGTGGACCGTCCCTGCTGAAGGGCGAGTTCACAGACGACGGTGGCCCCGGCATCGACCTGTACTCGATGCGTCAGCCGCTCGGTGTCGTGGCGGGCATCACCCCCTTCAACTTCCCCGCGATGATTCCGCTGTGGAAAATGGCCCCTGCCCTGACCTGCGGCAACGCGATGATCCTCAAGCCGTCCGAGCGCTGCCCGTCCACGTCGTTGCGTCTGGCCGAATTGCTGCAAGAAGCGGGCCTGCCCGACGGTGTGCTGCAGGTCGTGAACGGCGACAAGGAAGCCGTCGACGCGATTCTCGATAACGAGACGATCCAGGCGGTCGGCTTCGTCGGCTCGACGCCCATCGCCCAGTACATCTACGGGCGCGCCTGCACCAACGGCAAGCGCGCGCAGTGCTTTGGCGGCGCCAAGAACCACATGATCATCATGCCGGATGCGGACTTGGATAAGGCCGCCGACGCGCTGGTCGGGGCCGGTTTTGGCGCGGCTGGCGAACGCTGCATGGCGATTTCCGTTGCCGTTCCGGTCGGCAGGGAGACGGCGGACAAGCTGCGCGACAAGTTGATCCCGAAGATCGAAAAGCTGAAGGTCGGCCCCTATAGCGCCGGCACGGACGTGGACTACGGCCCCGTCATCACCGCGCAGGCTAAGCAGCGGATCGAACGGCTGGTGAACTCCGGCGTGGACGAAGGTGCCACTCTGGTCGTGGATGGACGCAACTTTTCGATGCAGGGCTACGAGGATGGCTTCTTCGTCGGCCCGTCCTTCTTCGACGATGTGACGCCGGACATGGAGATCTACCGCGAAGAGATCTTCGGGCCCGTGCTGTCCCAGGTCCGCGCCGATACCTACGAAGACGCGTTGAACCTGATCATCGACAACGATTACGGCAACGGCACCGCTATCTACACCGCCGACGGCGACACAGCGCGTGACTTCGCGCACCGGGTCAACGTGGGCATGGTCGGCATCAACTTCCCGATCCCGGTGCCGCTGTCCTACCACACCTTCGGCGGTTGGAAGAAATCGGCCTTCGGCGATCTGAACCAATACGGCCCCGACGCTTTCCGCTTCTACACAAAGACGAAAACAGTGACGGCGCGCTGGTTCTCTGGCATCAAGGACGGAGGGGAGTTCAACTTCAAAGCTATGGACTAGCAGGGATCGGGCGGCCAGAACGCGGCCACCCGACGCGGGAGAACCCGGGAGCGATCCCGGGCCCGTGACAGGGGGAGGACCGTGTAGCATGGCGATCAAGGTGGACGTGCTGCCTGAACGGGGTCTGGTCGTTGTCACCTATTGGGGATGCATGACAGTGGATGAGGGGCTGGATGCGTTTCGCAAGTTCGTCGAGCAGGGCCATGCGAAGACGACACCTCGCCATCTGATCGACCTTTCTAGGATAGAATCCTTCGTGAACCCCTTTCCGAACATGCTTAGGTTGAACGCAGATATGGCCGCCGCCTTCCTTCCAAACGAGGGTCAGACCTACATGGCGTTCGTCGCCCCCCACCCCGAAGCCCAGCGCGCCGCGTCGTTCAGCATCCGGGCGTGGGAAGATCACTTGGATCGCGTTATCCCACGTATCTTCACATTACAGTCCGAAGCCTTGTCGTTCCTTGGAGTGCAGGAGGAAGCGCTCGCGGATCTAGCCCGTCAGCGACCCGCTTGACCGCATCCTCGCCGCTTCCCATGGTCACCGCATGAACAGTCCGCCCTTCACCATCGGCATCGAAGAGGAATACCTTCTCGTGGATGCCGAGACATTCGATCTGGCTGAAGCGCCAGAGGCGATGATCACGGCCTGTCAGGACCGCTTGGGCGATCAGGTCGCGCCGGAGTTCCTGCGCTGTCAGATCGAAGTGGGCACCAAGGTCTGCGACAATATCGATGTGGCGCGCGCCGACCTGTCGAACCTGCGCCGCGTCATCAAGGAGGTTGCGGCCGAGCACGGCCTTGCCCCCATCGCCGCGGCCTGCCACCCGACCGCGCAGTGGTCCGAACAGACTCACCGCGACCGCGAGCGCTACAATCAGCTGAAGGCCGATCTGGCCGGTGTGGGCGAACGGATGCTGATCTGCGGTATGCACGTCCACGTCGGCCTGCCCGATGACGACACCCGCATCGACCTGATGAACCAGCTGTCCTACTTCCTTCCACACCTGCTGGCCCTGTCCACCTCATCGCCCTACTGGCAGGGCCGCGATACGGGGCTGGCCAGCTATCGCATTGGCATCTTCGACAACCTGCCGCGCACCGGCCTGCCGCCGCGCCTGTCGTCCTGGTCCGAATACCAGCGGCTCGTCGACACTCTGATCGGCGCGGGCCTTATCGAGGACGCCAGCAAGATCTGGTGGGACCTGCGGCCCTCTGATGCCTTCCCCACCATCGAATCCCGCATCTGCGACGTCTGCCCCCGAATCGAGCACACGCTGTCCATCGCCGCGACGATCCAGGCCATCTGCCGCTACCTGTGGCGACTGAAGCGCAAGAACGGCCGCTGGCGCATCTACGAAAACACACTGCTGGATGAAAACCGCTGGCGCGCCCGACGCTACGGCACGACCGAGGGCCTGATCGACTTCGGGCGCGGTGAGGTGGTGCCGATGGCAGAGCTGGTGGACGAGTTGATCGACCTGATCGCAGAGGACGCAGAGGCGCTGGGCGGGCTTGATGCCGTCCAGGGATTGCGCGCTATCGTGACGGGCGGCACATCATCCGACCGGCAGCGTGCGGCTTTCGCGCGGGCCAAGCAGAACGGAAACGATGAAGCCACTGCGCTGCGCGCCGTCACGCGTGCGCTGGTGGACGACTTCATGGCCTAGATCGAACGGGGAGGAACCCAAATGGATTTCGCGCTCAGCGAAGAACAGACCGCCATCTTCGACATGGCCCGCGCCTTCGGCGCCGACCACATCGCGCCGCATGCCCGCGACTGGGAGGCCGCGGGTACCATCCCCAAAGAGCTGTGGGGCAAGGCGGCGGAGCTTGGGTTCGGCGGGCTGTATGTATCAGAGGAGTCGGGCGGCACCGGCCTGACCCGGTTGGATGCGACGCTGGTGTTCGAAGCGCTGTCCATGTCCTGCGCGTCGGTCGCGTCGTTCCTGTCGATCCACAACATGTGCGCCGCGATGATGGATCGCTACGGGTCAGACGACTTCAAGGCGCGCTTCCTACCGCCCGTTTGTGCCATGGACACCGTCTTGTCCTACTGCCTGACCGAACCGGCTTCAGGTTCCGACGCCGCTGCTTTGAAAACCAAGGCCGTGCGCACGAACGAAGGCTACAAGCTGACCGGCACAAAGGCGTTCATCTCGGGCGGTGGCTATTCCGACGCCTACATCGTGATGGCACGCACCGGCGACGCTGGCCCCAAGGGCATTTCTGCGATGGTCGTGGAAGATGGCGCCGACGGGCTGTCGTTCGGCGGGCTGGAAGACAAGATGGGCTGGCGCTCTCAGCCCACACGGCAGGTCCAGTTGGACGATTGCGGCATTTCGGCAGGCAATTTGCTGGGGGAAGAGGGCAAAGGTTTCACATATGCGATGTCCGGCCTCGACGGCGGCCGACTGAACATCTCGGCCTGTTCGCTGGGCGCCGCGCAATCCGCGTTGGATGCCACCATCGCCTACATGCGCGAGCGCGGGGCATTCGGACAGAAGCTGACCGACTTCCAGGCCCTGCAGTTCCGACTGGCGGAAATGGAGATCGAACTGCAAGCCGCCCGCACGTTCTTGCGCCAAGCCGCATGGATGCTGGATCAACAGCATCCGGAGGCGACGAAATACTGCGCCATGGCCAAGAAATTCGTGACGGAAGCCGGATCGAAGATCGCTGACCAGTGCCTGCAACTGCACGGCGGCTATGGCTATCTGGCTGACTACGGGATCGAAAAGATCGTCCGCGACCTGCGCGTCCACCAAATCTTGGAAGGCACGAACGAGATCATGCGCCTGATCACCGCGCGTCACATGCTGGCGTCATGAGCGATATTTCCATCCGCACCGAGGGCCGCGCCGGTCGCATCACCCTGACCCGTCCCAAAGCGCTGAACGCCATGTCCCACCAGATGGGGCTGGATATCGAAGCCGCTCTGAACATCTGGGAAACCGATGACGCGGTGGAAATCGTGCTGATCGACGCGGAAGGAGAAAAGGCCTTTTGCGCCGGCGGCGACATCCAGAAGATCTACCACGAGGGCAAGCAAGGCGACTTCGCCCCCACCCGTCAGTTCTGGCGCGATGAGTATCGCCTGAATGCGCGCATCCGCACCTATCCGAAACCCGTCGTCACCTTCCTGCAGGGCTTTACGATGGGCGGCGGTGTAGGCCTTGGCTGCCACGCGGCGCATCGGGTCGTGGGCGAAAGCAGCCGAATCGCCATGCCCGAATGCGGCATCGGTCTGGTGCCCGACGCGGGCGGCTCTTTCATCCTTGCGCGCGCGCCAGGCCGCTTGGGCGAATACCTTGGCGTTACCGGCTACCGCATGGGCCCTGCCTGTGCGATCCACGCGGGCTTCGCGGATCGCTTTATCCCGGAAAAGGATTGGACTGAGCTAAAGAATGACCTGTCCAACAATGGCGACTTAACTGTTTTAAGGGACGCCAACGTCGATCACGGCGATAGCCCCCTAATCGCACGGGCGGATGCCATAGACGCGATGTTCGCCGCCCCGCGCGTCAGCGAGATCCAACCGGACGACGATACAGCCAAGGCCTTGTCCCGCATATCTCCGCTGTCTGGCGAGGTCGCCTTGCGCCTGATCCGCGAGGTGCGCACGCTGGACGGCATCGAGGCGGCGCTGGAACAGGAATACCGCGCCACCCATCGCTGTATCGAGCATGGCGACCTGATCGAGGGCATCCGCGCGCAGGTCATCGACAAGGATCGCACCCCGAACTGGCGGCACGACAGCTTCGCGGACGTGCCCGACACCCTGATCAACGCCTTTCTGGCCCCCATTGGAGCAGGAGACTTTCCATGAAGATCGCATTCATCGGCCTTGGAAACATGGGCTTGCCCATGGCGAAGAATTTGGCGGACGCAGGCCACGAGGTCACCGGCTTCGACACCGCAACCGTTGATGCCCCCTTCCCCGTGGCCGACACCGCCGCGAAAGCGGTCGAGGGCGCGGATGTCGCCATATCCATGCTGCCCAACGGCTCCATTTTGCGCGCCGTCGCGGACGAGATCATCCCGGCGATGAAACCCGGCGCGGTGTTCCTCGACTGCTCTACCGTCGATGTGGAAAGCGCCCGTGCCGTTGCGGAACAGGCAAATGCGGCCGGCCTTGGCGCGCTGGATGCGCCTGTCTCGGGCGGCATCGGCGGCGCGCAGGGCGGGACGCTGACCTTCATGATCGGCGGCGATCCGGCCGCGTTCAAGACCGCCACACCGCTGTTCGACATCATGGGTCAGAAGGCCGTGCACTGCGGGCAATCGGGCAACGGACAGGCGGCGAAGATCTGCAACAACATGATCCTTGGGACCACGATGATCGTCACCTGCGAGGCCTTCGCGCTGGCCGACAAGCTGGGCCTCGACCGGCAGGCGATGTTCGACGTCGTCTCCACCTCGTCGGGTTATTCGTGGTCCATGAACGCCTACTGCCCCGCGCCCGGCATCGGCCCGCAAAGCCCGGCGGACAACGACTACAAACCGGGCTTCGCCGCCGACCTGATGCTGAAGGACCTGTCGCTTGCCATGGATGCTGCAAAGAGCGCCGACGCAGATACGCCTTTGGGCCGTGCTGCACGCGAGCTCTATCGCACCTTCGTCGAGGAAGAGGACGGCAAAGGCCGCGATTTCTCAGCCATGCTGCCCAGATTGGAAAAGCGCGGCCATTCCTGACCGCGCTCTTCACCGTTCTCGAAATACCTCGGGGTGTGGGGCAGAGCCCCACGATACCCCTTAGTTCGTAATGATCTCTGGCCCCATGAAGGTCGTCGGCAACCAGGTCGACAGGAACGGGATGTAGGTCACCAGGATCAGGAACACGAAGAGTACCGCGAGGAACGGCAGGGCCGCGCGAACGACGCCCATCACCGGCATGTTCGCGACGCCGGAGGTGACGAACAGGTTCAGGCCCACCGGAGGCGTGATCATCCCGATTTCCATGTTCACGACCATGATGATGCCCAAGTGGATCGGGTCGATCCCAAGCTGGATCGCGATGGGGAACACCAGCGGGGCGACGATGACGATGAGGCCCGACGGCTCCATGAACTGACCGCCGATCAGCAGGATGACGTTCACGATCACAAGGAACATGATCGGCCCGAAGCCCGCGTCCAGCATCGCGCCTGCGATATGCTGCGGGATCTGCTCATCCGTCAGAACGTGCTTCAGGATCAGCGCGTTGGCGATGATGAACATCAGGGTGACGGTCAGCTTACCGGCCTCGAACAGCGTGTCTCGCGTGTCGGGGTGGAAGAAGGCCGTGATCAACGCCCAAGGCTTTTCCAGCAGCGTCGACTTCTCTTGCATCGGCACCTCGGCGGCGCCGACCGAGCGTGCGCCCGGCTCTTCGACCATTGCCGACATCGCCGGAGCGCCCGCGCGACCGGCGGCCAGCGGCCCCATGTCACGGTAGACGAAGCAGGCGATGAAGAAGGCGTAGACCGATGCGACGGCGGCGGCCTCGGTCGGGGTGAAGATACCGCCGTAGATGCCGCCCAGGATGATGACGATCAGGAACAGACCCCAAGCCGCTTCGCGGCCCGACTCCCAGACCTCTCCCCAGCCCTTCCACTCGCCCTTCGGCAGGTTCTTGACCTTGGCGATGATGTAGATCGTGGTCATCAACATGAAGCCAGCCATCAGGCCCGGGATCACGCCCGCAAGGAACATGCGCCCGACGGAAACGTCAGTGGCGGATGCGTAGACCACCATGACAATGGACGGCGGGATCAGGATGCCCAGCGTGCCGGCGTTACAGATGACGCCTGCCGCAAAATCGCGGGAGTAGCCAACCTGCCGCATGCCTGCGATCACGATCGTACCGATGGCGACGACGGTGGCGGGGGAAGAGCCGGACAGGGCCGCGAACATCATGCAGGCGAAGACACCCGCGATGGCCAGCCCGCCCGGCAAGTGCCCGACAATGGCGATGGAAAAACGAATGATCCGCGCCGCCACACCGCCGGTGGACATGAAGCTGGAGGCCAAGATGAAGAACGGGATTGCGAGCAGCGTGTAATGGCCCGCCATCGCCTGATAGAAGCTTTGTGCAATGGACGCCAGCGAGGTGTCAGAGAAGGCCAGCAGGAACAGAATAGATGACAGACCCAGGCTGATGGCGATGGGCACGCCGATCAGAAGAAGACCGATCACCATGCTGAAAAGGATAATGACGTCCATGGCCTAACCCTCTTGTTCTTTGAGTTTGGCCTGCGCCTCTGCGACGTTGTCTTCGGCCTCGTGGCTGACGATGAAGCTTTGACGGGTGCCGCGTGCGACGCCGATGAAGGCCTGCACCAGACGGAAGATCAGCAGTGCCACGCCGACCGGCAGCATGGTGTAGCCAACTACCCGAGGCAGCTTCTCATACTCTTCACCCATGTTGATGAGCGGCTCCAACCAGTTGAACAGGCCGATCATCGGCACCTGATCGGTGATGTACCACGCTTGATCGCGGGTCTGCTCGAACCCTGTCGGAAACCAGCGGCCCGACGTGCGATCCAGTGAGGCGTAAGGCGCCCAGTAGTCCCACGCGCCTTTCATCAGCAAAAGCGCGTAGATCAGGCAGACGACACCGGCCACGATGGTCAGGGCAAAGCGCGGCCCCTTGGGCATGACGTTCAACAAAGCGTCCACACCAAGGTGTGCGGTAACTTTCACGCAGTAGCTGATGCCGAACAGAACCAGCCACGCGAACAGGATCAGCGTCACTTCCAGTCCCCAGATGAGCGAGTCGTTGAAGACGTAGCGCAGCACGACGTTGATAAAGGTGACCATCGTCATCCCGCCCAACAGGATCGCGATCATCGTGCGTTCGAAATTATCGACAGTGCGGGCAAAGCGACCCTGTGGCGGTACGTGTTTGCTGGACATCTTTCCCTCCCCAAGGACCAACCGTTGCGCCGGTCCGCGACGACACCCCGCACAAGGCGGGGCCACCACGGAAACCGGCCGCGCCCCGAAGGACGCGACCAATGATCAGCTTAAGAGCCGGAGACCTGCGCGTTGAACTCCTGCGCGGCATCGATGTTTTCCTGACCGACATCACCCACGAACTGCTCCCACACGGGCTTCATGGCATCGACCCAAGCCTGCCGCTGGGCATCGTCCAACTCGCGGATTTCGGCACCCGCATCCAGCGTGGCCTGACGGGCGTCGGCGTCCACCTGCGCCACGGCAGCGTTTCGTTCGTTCGTGACCTCGTCGAGGATCGTCACGAACTGATCGCGTACATCGGCATCAAGACCGTCCAGCCAGTCAACGGAAGCCACGACAAGATAGTCGATGATGCCATGGTTGGTTTCGGTGATGCCGTCCTGAACTTCGAAGAACTTCTGGCCGTAGATGTTGGACCAGGTGTTTTCCTGACCGTCCACAACACCCTGCTGCAGGGCGCCGTACACTTCCGAGAAAGCCATTGGCTGAGGCGAGGCATCCAGCGCTTCCATCTGCGCGACCAGCACGTCAGAGGGCTGAACGCGGAACTTCAGGCCAGCGGCATCTTCGGGCATTTCCAGCGGCACGTTGGCAGAGAACTGTTTCATGCCATTATGCCAGAATTCCAGGCCCTGCAGGCCGCGGCGCTGCATGGAATCAAGCATCGCCTGACCGGTGTCAGAGTTCTGGAAAGCATCGACCGCATCGATATTCGCGAACATGAACGGCAGGTCGAACAGACGGAATTCTTTGGTGAACGCCTCGAACTTCGACAGCGAAGGGGCAGCCAGTTGAACGTCGCCCTGAAGCATCGCTTCCAGCACCTGGTCGTCGTTGTAGAGCGTGGAGTTCGGGTAGACCTCCATGCATGCGGTGCCGTCCATCTCGGTGTTCACGCGCTCTTGCAGAAGCGAGGCGGCGATGCCCTTGGGGTGGCGGTCGGTGTTGGTGACGTGTGCGAACTTGATGACCATCTCGCCATCATCGCAGCCCGCGCTCTCTTGTGCGAACGTCGCGGTTGCTGTCAGTGCCAGAGCCACGGCAGTAGTGGTGAAAAGCTTCATGGTTTCCTCCCAGAAAATCAGCGCCGTCTTTTTTGCAGCGATGCGGTAAGATGCATCAATGGTTCTGCTTGGCGCAAGGAGGTTTCGCTAACACTAGCGTCAGGACGTGTCTCAGGCTGGTTCAGAACGATCTCATGAAACTTCGCGAAATCACCATTTGTCATGCCGAAAGCCTTATAGGCTGGCCTTTTTTGCCGCAGACCGGCTTTGTTGCGCAAAGGAGGTGAGGGGCGCACTTCCCCTTTCCCCAGACGCACTTATCCCACGGGCTCGGTGACAGGTATGCCGAGCGCGGTGTAGCCGTTCAGGACGGCAGCGCGGATCTGGAGCTCGGCGACTTGGCGATCGAAGTCGCGTGCCATGAGGCTCTGCCCCAGCAGCTTCACGCAATGCATCTTCGTCTCGGCGCGGCTTCGGCGGTGATAGCCGGTCCATTTTCGCCAGATGGCGCGGCCGAGGTATCTCGAGGCGCGCAGAGCCTCGTTCCGGGCGATGGCCCCCGCGGTCGACGGCTTCCACGGCTTGGCGTTCTTGCGTGGCGGTATGACAGCATCGGCGCCGCGGTCGGCGACGGCGTCGTGGCACCTGCGCGTGTCATAGGCTCCGTCTGCCGTGACTGAGCCGATCTCCACATCAGCGGGGATCTGGTCAAGAAGCTCAGGCAGCATGGGCGCGTCCCCGATGTGGCTACCGGTGATCTCGATGGCACGGATCTCCAGCGTCTGTTCATCGACACCGATGTGGATCTTGCGCCACAGACGGCGTTTCGCGCCGCCATGCTTGCGCGCATGCCACTCGCCTTCGCCCTCGGCCTTGATGCCGGTGCTGTCGATCAACAGGTTCAGCGGTCCCTGCGAGCCGCGGTAGGGGATGGTCACGGCCAAGGTCTTCTGGCGTCGGCTCAGCGTGCTGAAATCCGGCACCGTCCAGTCGAGGCCGAGCAAGCGGAGCAGGCTCTCAACGAACCCGGTCGTCTGCCGGAGGGCCATGCCGAAGAGCACCTTCATCGTCAGGCACGTCTGGATCGCGGCATCGCTATACTGCGGCTGCCTGCCTCGCTTTCCGGTTGGCGGTGGCACCCAGACCATGCCCGGGTCGAACCAGATCGTCAGGGAGCCGCGCTGCTTCAGCGCTTCGTTGTAGGCCGGCCAGTTCTTGGTCTTGTAGGTCGGCGGGATAGGTCTGCTCATCCAGGCCAGCTACCACACTGGATTCACGAGATGAATCCCTCGCTCGACCTTTGCGCAACAAAGCCGATCGGGATGACCGATGTCGTCGTAGAAGCGCGAAAGCATCCCAGAAAGATAGTGGAAATCTTTGTTTGCAGTCTGGCTCGTCTGGCCCTCCGCGGCGATGCGGTCTCGCCACCACTTGCGATGCTGGCGTGCCTCTGCCGGGCCGATCGAGACTACCGAACGGTCGCCGCCGATCGCCGCCATCAGGTTCTTCACCGCGCGCTTGCGAGGGTTCCGCCACAGTCGCATCTGCTGTCCACTCTTGAAGCGGTTGTCGTGAGCGGAGATGGCCTCAACACGGTCCACGAGATCGGACAACCTCAGCTGCGGCTCTTCAGCGCCACCCAAAACGCCCACCGCCAGTTCGGTATCCGTCGATCCATCAGACCGCTGCGTGGCCTCAACCCGCGCGAGCATTTCCTGCAGCGGTCGCTCGGCGACTTGCGCCGCCGACACGAACGAGAACCCGCGCATGTGCGCCAGATCCCGCGCTGCCCGGAAACGCGCTTCCGCATCCCCGTCACGTCCGGCCAGCCGCGCCTCCCACCCTTCGATATAGCCCGCCCAGACCGCCTCGGCCTTGCCAAGCGCCACGCTTCGTGAATCGGTCTTCAGACTTTCCCACAGAACCGGCCGCGACTCGACGCTCGCGTACCGCTTCGGCACCCGACGTTTGAGGTAGAAGGTTCGACCGCGAAGTATGACGTTCGACATGACACATTCCGGCTTTTGGGTAGCAGAATGTGGTGCAGAATGGGTGGCAGATCAAGGGCGGCTGGGGGCCCTTCGCGGAGAAATAACCCTAAGTACTTGATCTTTAGCGGGCAGTAGAAGTCTGGATAAAGCCTTGGTGGCGGAGAGGAAGGGATTCGAACCCTCGAGACGGTTTCCCGCCTACACACTTTCCAGGCGTGCGCCTTCGACCACTCGGCCACCTCTCCGCCGGCGGGTC
This sequence comes from Palleronia sp. THAF1, assembly GCF_009363795.1. NCBI lineage: Bacteria > Pseudomonadati > Pseudomonadota > Alphaproteobacteria > Rhodobacterales > Roseobacteraceae > Palleronia > Palleronia sp. THAF1. The sequence goes on from NZ_CP045420.1 coordinate 2,131,395, forward strand.
TAGCCGTTAGCGGTGGGGGAGTTCAAGCGGTGTAGACTAGAAATCGTGCGACAAAATATGGCGCGGCGCGAGGTTCCGGACGTTTAGGCGAGACCTTCCGGACAGCCGCCCTACCTGGTCGCAGAAGACGGTGGCCATGCGGTCTACTCGTCATTGCATCGACACGGCATACTCGTACCAGACAAGCTGGATTCTCTGTTCCGTAGGTGAGCCCGCGTTTCGAATAACAGGGCACAGCAGTCCCTCAGTGACCGTATCCCACGAGAGATCAAAATTCGGCTCATACCCAAAGAGCCAGATGCGGGTGGGCGTCTGCCTCTGAGCTAGCTGGATCCGGGGGTAAATGGTGGGAAGCCCTTCCGCCGCCGCTACTGCCGATCGGTGAGATCGGCTTTGATCAAGGTTGGCGCAGAAATGCCTAGGCAAATCGCCGCGAGACGAACCGCTAGGGTCAGGACCCATAGCCAAAAGATGACGGTTGCTGCGAGGGCGATGGCTGAGAGGAAGACCGTGCGGCTTCTGTCGCAGCGGGTGGCGACGCGCCGCCAGTCTTTCAGACGACCGAACATGATCTCGCATCGCCGCCCGGCAGGGTTTTGCGAAGCAAAATTCCGAGAGGGGCGGCTGCGCTTTCGGTAGCGGCGCTGGTCCGTTGCCCGGCAGGGTCTTGCAAAGCAAGATCCCGAGAGGGGTATTTGACCGGGGTGTCGCGTGACCTCCGACTAGGGATGCAGGGCGTTATCTTCTTGTTGATAAGGCCTTCGCGGAACCAGTCCGCGTCGTAGCCCCGATCTCCCAAGAGCCAGTCGGCGTTGGGAAGGCTCCCCAGCAGCGCCCTTGCTCCGGTCTAGTCGCTGACCTGTCCCGCCGTCACGAAGAACCGAATGGGCCGCCCACCTGCGTCGGTAACAGCATGCAGTTTGGTGTTCCGTCCTCGGGCGAAACTGTCCCCGGACAGTTTCTTCACCCCTCGAACCCCTTCGTGCGGCCGATCAGGCGTCCACGCCCCCCTTTTTCGACCAAAGGCTTGAGGCCGTGCGGTGCGCCTTGAGATACGTCGCGTCCACTGCCGGCAGTGGTCTGTAAAGCAAACCACGAGAGGGATGGAGATCGTCTTGTTGTCGGAGGCTTCCGCCGCCAGACCCGCCATTATCCGCGCGAACACGCCCATATCGCTCCACCGCTTCCAGCGGTTGTAGAAGGTCTTGTGCGGACCGTATTCCTCCGGGGCGTCCCTCCACCGCAAGCCATTCCGATTGATTAAGATAATCCCGCTCAGGACTCGCCGATCATCAACGCGGGGCACGCCATGGCTCTTGGGAAAGTAAGGCCGCAGCCGCTCCATCTGAGCCTCGCTCAGCCAGTATAGATCGCTCATCTCGCCCCTTTTCGTTCAGGGGCGGTGAATCACGCACGCCGCAGAGCCTCAAGCAGATCACTGGGTCCTGAACCTAAGAAGGAGCAGACGACATGAGGAAAAGCCGTTTCACCGAGGCCCAGATTATCGGGATGATCAAAGAGCAGGGTGAGGCGTGAGCCGCTACCGGTTCGAGGGCCACGCCGAACGGCTTGCCGACGTCCGAGCTTTGTCGGAAGCACGAGTTGAGCCCCGCGACGTTCTACAAGCTCAAGGCCAAGTATGGCGGGATGGACTTGTCGGACGCCAAGCGACTGAAGCAGATCGAGGACGAGAACGCGAAGTTGAAGCGGCTGCCGGCGGATGCGATGCTGGACAACGTGGTTCTGAAGGATCTTTTGGGAAAGCCCTGACGACACCGATGGTGCGGCGGGACGCGGTGCTGCGGGCGATGAACGATCATCCGATCTCTCAACGTCGCGCCTGTGTCCTGATCGGTGGCGACCCGAAGACGGCGCGGCGTGAACGACCGCCCGACAACCCGGAAATCCGTGAGGAGATGCACAAGATCGCCGAGAAGCGCCGTCGCTTCGGCTACCGGCGCGTGGGTATCATGCTAGAGCGCAAGGGCATGATCATGAACGAGAAGAAGCTCTACCGCATCCACCGGGAAGAGGCCCTGTCGGTGCGCCGACGCCGTGGCCGCAAACGCGCGCGGGGCAGCCGAACCCCGATGCCGGTGCCATTGCCCCCGAACCAGCGGTGGTCCTTGGACTTCCTGTCCGACACGTTCGGGGCCTGCCGGAAATTCGCTCGCCATTGTTCTTGAACCAATGGCGCACAATGGCTCGCCCTGGCAGCCAACGACGACTGCTGCCGCGAGAACCTTGCCCTGATTGCCGATACCAGCATCTCGGGGGCCAGAGTGGCGCGGGAACTCGATGCGCTGGTCAGGATCTACGGCAAACCGGCTTGCATCGTCTCTGACACTGGCACCGAGTTCACCAGCAAGGCCATCCTGAAGTGGGCGAACGACAACAGGGTCGAGTGGCATTACATCGATCCCGGCAAGCCGCAGCAGAATGGCTACATCGAGTCCTTCAACGGCAGCCTGCGGGATGAATGCCTGAGCGAAGAGATCTTCGACAGCCTGGCTGATACCCGCCGCAAGCTGGCCCTGTGGCGCTACGACTACAACAACGTCAGGCCGCATTCCTCGCTGGGCAACAAAACTCCCGCAGAAGCGCGCCGAGCGCTTGAGCAATCTGAGGGCTCCGCGCCCGGCGCGCGTGGCCACCCGAAACCGACGAATATCAAACCCAAGGACCCTCGTTATGAACGAGGGACGACCGGGGGCAGGTCAGACCGATCATCTCCTATGTCCGGAATGTCTCACCCCCCCCACAGACGAAAGCAGGCTAATCGAGATGCACGTAGACGCGGCGGTTGCGGGCGCCCTTCTTCTCTACCTTTCCGATGCGCAGCGGCCCGATCTCGCCCGTGCGAGCGACGTGGGTGCCGCCGCAGGGCTGCAGATCGACCTGCGCCTCGCCCTGCCCGATCCGCACCAGTCGCACGCGGCCCGCGCCGCGGGGCGGTTGGACGGACATGGTCTTCACAAGGCCCGGATTGGCGTCCAGTTCGGTCTCATCGATCCAGTCGGTGGTGACCGGCAGATCGCGCGTCACCAGGTCGTTCAGCGCGTCCTGCAGCGCCTGCTTGTCTTCGGGTGCATCCGGCATGTCGAAATCCAGACGGCCCTTGGCCTCTGCAATCTGACCACCAGACACGGGCAGAGGGATGACGACTGACAGCAGATGCAGCGCAGTGTGTACACGCATGTGCCCCCAACGGCGATCCCAATCCAGAACCTGCCTGACCTCCACCCCGACCGTTGGCAGTTCGCCGTTACCCATCAAGCGAATGGCGCCGCCATCGCCCTTTACGGCTTCGGTCACGGTAAAGAAGCCGCCGTCCCATTCCAGCCTGCCGCTATCGCCCGGCTGACCGCCGCCAGTGGCGTAGAACAGGCTGCGGTCCAGAACGACCACGCCGTCCTCGACAGACGCGACCACGCCCTCCGCGTCACGCGCGTAGGCATCGGCCAGAAAGAGCGGCTCAGTCATCCGCGAAGACGACCGGCAAGCCCTTTGACGACGTGTCCTCTAGCCAGTCCGGGAACGGCAGGCCTTTTTCCTTCAGGAATTCAGGGTTATAGACTTTGGACTGATAGCGCGTGCCGTAGTCGCACAGGATCGTCACGATGGTGTGGCCGGGGCCAAGATCTTTTGCCAAGCGCATCGCGCCCGCCACGTTGACGCCGGTCGAGCCGCCCATGCACAGACCTTCGTCCTGCAGAAGATCAAAGACGATGGGCAGTGCCTCGGCGTCCGGGATGCGGTAGCAGAAATCGGGGGTAAAGCCTTCAAGGTTCGCCGTGATGCGCCCCTGCCCGATCCCCTCAGAGATCGAGTCGCCCGTATTCTCTTCGCCGGTGTAGATCTTGAACAGGCCGGCACCCTCTGGGTCCGCCAAGCCGATCTTCACGCCCTTCGGCTGCAGCACCTCGGCCACGCCCGCGAGCGTTCCGCCAGAGCCGACGGCGCAGATGAAGCCGTCGACCTTGCCGTCGGTCTGCTCCCAGATCTCGGGCCCTGTGCCCTCGATATGAGCCTGCCGGTTGGCGACGTTGTCGAACTGGTTGGCCCAGATCGCGCCCTCGGGGATGCTCTGCGCCAATTCCTCGGCCAAACGGCCCGAGTACTTCACGTAGTTGTTCGGGTTTTTGTAAGGAACCGCAGGCACCTCAACCAAGGTGGCCCCGGCCAGCCGCAGCATGTCCTTCTTTTCCTGGCTCTGCGTCTCGGGGATAACAATCACGGACTTGAAGCCCATGGACGCGCCCACAAGCGACAGGCCGATGCCCGTATTGCCCGCCGTGCCTTCGACGATGGTACCGCCGGGCTTCAGCAGTCCCTTTTCGACAGCATCGCGGATGATGAACAGCGCCGCCCGGTCCTTTACGGACTGGCCAGGGTTCATGAACTCGGCTTTGCCCAGAATTTCGCAGCCCGTGGCCTCCGAAGGGCCCTTCAGGCGGATCAGGGGCGTGTTGCCGACCGCTGCGGCCAGGTCGCTATGGATGGGGGTCATGTCCGCTCTCCTGAGACTATCCGTCAGCCTCAGGTAGGACGCAGCGCGCCAGACCTCAAGCGAAGACGCCCCGCTCACGCGCTCGGTCGAGCCACAGAAGGGATAAAAGCAGCGGTCCGGTGGCTGCCTCGCCCGTGTCGATCAGCGCCATGGCCGCATCGAAAGACAGAATGTGGCTTCGGATATCTTCCTGCTCGGTGTCGAGCCCGGCGACCCCGGTGGCCTCGTCCGGCAGGTCGGCGACACCGACATAGCTGACCAGATGCTCCGACAGAACACCGGGGCTGGGGTAGTAGGCGCCGATGCGGTGCAGCGCGCCAATGGTGATGCGCGCTTCCTCCTGCGCCTCTCGCCGGGCAGAGGTTTCCGCGTCTTCGCCGGGGTCTATCCGGCCCGCGATGGGTTCCAAATGCCACGGGTGCGGGTCGCCGCGCAGCCAAGGACCGTAGCGGAACTGTTCCACCAGCAAGACACGGTCGCGCGCCGGATCATAGGGCAGAACGGTGACCGCATCGCCGGTTCGAAAGCCCGCGCGGGTCATGGGCGCGCTGATGCCACCGTTGAACAGCGCGTGGGTCAGGGTCGTCTCGCCGACCTCGAAGAAGTGTTGATAGGGAACGGTATGCTTCTGGATCACCACATCCGCAGCCGCTGAATCGTGGCGCAGGGTCGTGGGGGCAGGAGACTGCGCTGCCCGTTCGGCCGAATGCGCCCGGATGCGGATCTGTGGCATTCGGAACTGCAGGTTCTCGATGCTGACCGTCCCGAAAAGCGCCATCGCCTCGCCCGCCGCGCGGCGGGTGAAGGGCGCATGAGTGGTCTGCCATTTCACCAGAGACCACGCCTGCCCACTGCCTGCACCACCCGGAGCGCGGTAGACTTGGGCGTTGGTCGTTTGCCCTTGGCGCTCGATCTGCATGACTTCGGCGACGTAGCCGAACGCCGCCTCGTAAAATGCGGCACGTTCCAGCGCGTTATCGTTCAGATTCAGCAGCAGGCCGTCGGCAACGCCGCCCGGCCGTGCAACAAGGATCGGCCAGTCGCCCCCATCCGCACGCTCTACCACGAAATCCGTAAGCTGCGCGGGCTGGCCTGCAACGGCCTGCCCCATGACGGTCGCGCGCAGATCGTCGTCAAGCAGCGTGCCGAAGATGAACAGCGCGGTCATTCGCCGGGGCGGCGTTCTGCGAAGGGCTCGGACGCCAAACCACCGATGACACCCCCGACGGCAAGAACCACCGGAACCAACGGCTGTGACACCACGATGGCGCCGTATTCGATAGCGATCGAGATCGCGGCGAGGATCGCCTCGATCGCGTCGTCATAAGCCAATCGCAACGTGCGCTTCATCATCTGCGCCACCGCCCAAACCAGCAGCGACAGGACCGTCAGGCTGATCGCGCTGGTCAGGCCGACGCCTATGGCTGTGACATAGCCCGCGCCTGATTTTGCGCCGCAGATCGTCCAGCCGATGAAGATGCCGATCAAGACGTTCACAGGCACGAAATAGTCCGGCACGCGCATCACATCGGACGGCAACGCCGCTGCCACCATGCCGGACGCGATGAAAGCCACGGCGCCGAAGACCAGTGCGGCGACCAGTTTCGACAGCGTCGGCATCAGGCGGGCCGCGTCACGGTGATCTGCGTCACGTCGCAGTTTTCACTGGCGAAAGTCGCGGCGCAGGCCGTCAGGTAGAAGTTCCACATACGCCGAAACCGCTCGTCGAAGCCCAGCGCCGAGACCTCGTCCCAGCGTGCGTTGAATGTGTCGTGCCAACGCCGCAGCGTCTGGCTGTAGCTTTCTCCAAACTCGATAGACCGCACGATGCCAAGCCGTGCGCGCGCGATTTCGGACTTCAAGGCAGAGGGGCTGGGCAGCATGCCGCCCGGAAAGATGTATTTCTGGATAAAATCGGGCGCGCGTTTGTAGACCTTCCACCGACGGTCCTGAACGGTAATGATCTGCAAGGTGGCGTTGGCACCGGGTTTCAGCCGGTCGCGCAGGGTGTCGAAGTAAACGGGCCAGTATTTCTCGCCTACCGCCTCGAACATCTCGATGGACGCGATGCCATCGTAGGTGCCACTCTCATCGCGGTAATCCTGCATCTTGATCTCGACCTGCGCGCTCAGACCGGCATCCGCCATGCGCGCCTGAGCGTAGTCGTATTGCTCACGGCTGATCGTCAGGCCGGTGACCTTCAGGCCGCGCTCCTTGGCGGCGTATTCGGCGAAGCCGCCCCAGCCGCAGCCGATCTCCAGCACATGATCCCCGGGCTTTACGCCCATCTGGTCCACCATGCTGGCGTATTTCGCGATCTGCGCCGCCTCCAAGCTTTCTTGCCCGGTATCGAACTTTGCGGAAGAGTAGGTCATCGTGTCGTCCAGCCACAGGCCATAGAACTGGTTGCCCAGATCATAATGCGCCGCGATGTTGCGGCGGGCCTGTGTCTTTGTGTTCCGGCGCAGCCAGAAGCGCGCCTTTTCGAACGCACGCAGCAGGGCCATGCCGGGATAGCCGTCATACATGTCGTCGCCGGCGACATGGACGAGATCCATGAACGCCTGCAGATCCGGCGTGGACCACCAACCGTCAACGTAAGCTTCAGAGAAACCCAGATCGCCTTCCCGGATCAGCCGGGCGAACAAGTCGTCGTTGTGGATGTCCAACTCTGCCACCGGACCCGGCTCTGCCCCGTCGGCGCGGAACCGGCGACCGTCGGGCAGCACCATGTCCAGACGACCACGCTCCATCCCCTTGGCCATTGCGAAGACTTGCGCAAAGTAGCGTGGCAGGCCGGTATGGCCGTCTGTCGTGGTCAATACTGTCATGGTCACTCCCCGGTCGACGGCAAAACTAATCGGGGAACGCGTTGGGCGCCATGCAAAAAAGGTCGCGGCGCGGCGTATGGTCCCCGACCGCCATCAGTATATTCCTTCGAACCGCCCCGGTTTGACGGAAGGCAGGACAGTTACCGTCACACCGTCGGAGACACGCTCGAACAGATCGATCACATCCTGATCGAGCATCCGGATGCACCCGGCAGAGACGTTCTTGCCCAGATACTCCGGCTCGCAGGCCCCATGGACGCGGTAAAGCGTGTCGACACCGTCCTGAAAAATATACAGCGCGCGGCTGCCCAACGGATTGTCCGGCCCCGCATCCATCCCGCCATTGGCGATGGAGTACGGCTCATATTTCGGCTGGCGCGCCACGTATTCATCGGACGGTGTCCAGCGCGGCCACTTTCGTTTGTACTGGATGACGCCCTGCCCTGACCAGTCGAAGCCAGCAGCGCCCACGCCCACACCGTAGCGCATAGCCGTGCCACCCTCTTGAACCAGATACAGAAACGCATCGTCGGGATCCACAACCAGGCTGCCGGGCGCGTAGTCCCGATGCGGGTTCGCCACTTCGCGCCGCCACAGGCGCGGCTCGACCACGCCGGCGGGCACGGCTGGGATTGGGAAAGGTTCGGTCATCACCGCATTGTACATCGCGGGCATTGGCGGTGGTGGTGGTGGGGCGACCGGTTCGACCGGGGCCATACGGCTGACGGCGGCTTCTGGCGATTGACTGGCGCAAGCCGTCAGCGACATGGCAGAGGCGGTCAGCAGGAAGTGGCGACGGGTCAACATGGGCAAGCCTTTGGCAAACAAAGTTGCAAGCGCGTTACCCGCCACCCCGCCAACTTCCAAGCCACGCCCCTCATCACGTCTGCGTGGTTGCCGATAACCAGCGTTTAGAAGGTGCGATTCTCGTAGGCTTGCAATGCCCGCTCGCGCCCCTCTTTCGGGCCGACGATCGGCTTTTCTGGGTAGGCATCATCCGGCGACATTGCCCAACGCTTCGGGATGGCATCGTAGAACGCCAGAGCCGTCTCGGGCGGCTGGTCGCTCAGCTCTGCCAGATGAGCGGTGACGTAGGCGCGATCCTTGTCGAACTTGTCGAGCTGCGTAACTGGGTTGAAGATGCGAAAGTAGGGCGCCGCATCCGGCCCCGGTCCGCTGGCCCACTGCCAGCCCAGCGCATTCGACGCAGGATCCCAATCCACAAGACAATGTTCGAACCACTTTTGCCCGATCTTCCAATGGCACATCAGGTTCTTGGTCAAGTAGTTCGCCACGATCATCCGCGCGCGGTTGTGCATCCGTCCTGTCGTGTAAATCTCGCGCATGGCCGTATCGACGAAACGGATGCCGGTGCGCCCCCGCTTCCATGCCTTCACTTCCGAGAGGCGCTCATCCTCGTTCCACGGAAAGGCATCCCACTCGGGTCGCCAGTTGCCACTGGTCAGGCGCGGTGTGTGATAGACAAGATGATAGGCGAAGTCGCGCCAGACGAGTTCCTTCAGCCAGGTTTCGGCCCCGTCTTTGCCATCCTCCATCGCCCGCACCCCGGCGTGCCAGCAGGCGCGGGGGCTGATCTCTCCATAGGTCAGATTTTCGGACAGGCCGCTGGTGCCCTCGACCCCCGGAAAATCACGCGCGTTGTCGTAGTCCCCGATCCGGTGCTGCACGAAGGTAGCCATGCGCTGCTGCGCCGCCTCTTCGCCCAGCGTCAGGTAGAGGCGCACCACGTCCGCGCCCCGGTCCATGGCAGCGCCCATGCCCCAATCGGCAATCGCGTCGCTGTCGGGCCAGCTGTCGGGCGCTCGCAATTCAGTCGGCGCGGGCAAGGCCGCATCCTGCCCGCGATCCTTCACCGCCCTCCAGTATGGCGTGTAGACCTTGTAATAGCCGCCCGTCTTCGTCTCGACGGTCCAAGGCTCAAACAGGATATGGCCGGGGTGGCTTTTCGCCTCGACCTCCTGACCTTCCAGCGCGGACTTCACGCCGGAGTCGCGCTCGATGCTGTCCGGATCATAGGCGCGGGTCCACCATACGGTCGTGGCCCCCGTCTCTTGCACCAAACCGTCCAGCACCACGCGCGCATCGCCGCGACGCAGGACCAGGCGGGAACCGATGCTTTCCAGCCGCTGGGCGAAGTGTTCGACGCCCAGCCCCAAACGCCATTTCGGCGCGGCACCGTGGGTTTCGACCACCTCGTCATGGATGAAGACCGGGATGATCGGGCGTCCGGTCTCGACCGCGGCGCTCAGGGCGATGTGGTCCGAAAGGCGAAGATCGCGGCGGAACCACAGGATGATAGGTGCATCTGACATGACGCGGGACTTAGGCCGCGGGCGGCTGGCGCAAAGGGCGCGCAGCACACCACCCTTCAAACGAAAAAGGCCCGGCGAACCGGGCCCATTCCAAACTGTCGTCAGATCACTCGGCGGGTGTTGCCGGATCGTAAAGCGTCGCGACGCCGGCCTTCTCGCGGTAGTAATCGCGGAAGATCGCCTTGAAGAGCGAGAAGCACATCAGCACCATCACCACCGAGAACGGCAGCGCGCCGATCACCATCGCGGTCTGCACCGCGCCAAGGCCACCGCCCACCAGAAGCGAGCCGACGACCAGCGCCAGCGCCGCACCCCAAAAAATGATGTGCTTGCGTCCCTTCGGGCTTTCATCACCCGCCGCGTTGATCGTGTTGATGATCAGCACAGCCGAGTCGGCCGAGGTCACAAGATACGTCAGCAGCAGGATCACGACGATGATCGAGAACAGGAACGCCAGCCACGGGGCCAGCATTACCGCCAGCATCGCGAACAGCTGATCTTCCTGACCGGCCCCGACGATAGCACCTTCGGCCACGCCGCTCAGCTCCAGATCGATCGCAGTGCCACCGACCATGGCGAACCAAACGAAGCACATCAGCGACGGCACGATCACCGCGCCCAGCACGTATTCGCGGATCGTCCGACCCTTCGAGATACGCGCAAGGAACAAGCCGACAAAGGGCGCGAAGGCGATCCACCAAGCCCAGTAGAAGACGGACCACGCGGCTTGCCAGCTGCCCAGCTCACCCTCGGTGCCGCCCGCATCCGCGCTCCAGATCGTGAACATCATGCCCGGAAGCGCGATGACGTAATCGACCACGCCGACGAAGAACGCCGATAGACCGAAGAAGGTCGAGCCGAAGATCAGGAAGAAGGTCAGCAGGAAGAACGACAGGGCCATGTTGATATTTGATAGCCACTTGATACCCTTGCCGACGCCCGACAGCGCGGACAGCGTCGATGCGCCCATGATGATGACCAGCGCCACGATGATACCCAGCGTGGAGGACGTCGATCCACCCTCGCCGTCCGGTACCGTCAGCCAGCCGCCGAACCCGACACGTTCCAGACCCGCGATGAACTGCTCAACTCCGAAGCCCAGCGTCTGCGCCACACCCAGAACAGTTGCGACGACCGCGACGATGTCCACGATGTGGCCCGTGCGCCCGGCCAAACGCTCACCGAACAGCGGCGTCAAAGAGGAGCGGATCGTCAGCGGCAGACCGCGACGGTAAGAGAAGAACGCCAGACCAAGACCGGCCAGCGCATAGGCGCCCCACGCGCCGAAGCCCCAATGCAGGAACGACCACTCATAGGCTGCCCGCACGTTTCCGGCGGAACTGCCTTCGGTCAGCCCGCGGATGGTGTCCGGGTTCGACTGCCAGTGATACAGCGGCTCTGCCGTCGCGAAGGTCAGCATCCCGATGCCGATACCCGCGCCGAACATCATCGAGAACCATGAAAACCTGTCAAATTCAGGCTCTTCGTGGTCTAGGCCCAGCTTAAGCCGCCCGCTGGTCGGAATGAGTGCCAGAGCGATGCAGGTGAACAGGAACAGCGCGATGGCGTAGATGTACCAGACATTGAAGAACGCCAGGATAAAGCTGTTGATCGAGCTTAAGAACGCGCCCGCCTGATCGGGAAAGGCGACGGCCCAGACGATCAACGTGCCGATGATCACCTTCGAGGTGATGGTGACGATCTTGGTAAAGCCCTCGTAGTAGCCACTATCGGCCGTATCGATGTCGAGTTCCGTAATAGGTGGTTTCATTCTCTGGTTCCCCGTTTCGCTACGAAAAACGGCGCAAGAGGTGTCTCCGCGCCGTGCATAGCCATTATTTTTTAAGCGCCCCGCGGGTGACCCGCGGGGCGCTCTATGTCATTTATTAACCGCTCTTGGGTTCAGTTCGCAAGCCTTCCCAGATCGACCAGCACAGGAACAGCAGGACGACCGTGAAGAAGATCCCGGTCGCGTTTACCATTGCTTGCAGGGCCGTCAGGCCTCCACCGATCAGCAGAACGATAGCCACGATGCCTTCGGTCGTGCACCAGAAGATGCGCTGCGCGGTGGGCGCTTCGGTCTTGCCACCTGCCGTGATCGTGTCGATCACAAGCGAGCCGGAGTCCGACGACGTGATGAAGAACACCAGAACCAGAATGATGCCAACAGTGGACAGGATCGAGGTTAACGGCAGTTCTCCCAACATCGCGAACATGGCGATGGAAGCGTCGTAGTTGGCGATCACGTTCTCATAGACTCCGCTTTCGGTGCCCATTCGGATCGCCTGATCGATGGCCGTGCCACCGAAGACCGACATCCAGAATACCGACACGAGCGTCGGGATCAGGATGACGCAGGTGATGAACTCACGCACTGTGCGGCCCCGGCTGACGCGGGCGATGAACATGCCGACGAAGGGTGACCAGCTGATCCACCACGCCCAGTAGAACGAGGTCCAGCCTTCGCGATAGCTATCGTCTTCACGTCCGAACGGGTTGGACAGCGGGATCACATCCTGCGCGTAAGTGAACAGGCCCGTGCCGAAGTCCTGCAAGATACGCAGGGTCGGCCCGAAGATGAATACCGACAGAAGCAACAGCGCCGCAAAGCCCATGTTGATGTTCGACAGTATCTTCACACCGCCATCAAGGCCCCGCACCACAGAGATCAACGCAACCGCCGTGACGCAGATGATTACGATGATCTGCGTGTTCAGCGTATCGGGAATGCCGTAGACGTAGCTCATGCCTGCCGTCGCCTGCTGCGCGCCAAGGCCCAGCGAGGTTGTCAGACCGAACAATGTGGCGAACACGGCGATGATGTCGATCACGTGGCCGGGCCAGCCCCAGACCTTGTCGCCCAGCAGCGGATAGAAGGCAGAGCGGATCGAAAGCGGCAGACCCTTGTTATACGTGAAAAGTGCAAGGCTGAGAGCGACGACCGCGTAGATCGCCCAAGGGTGCAGACCCCAGTGGAAGATCGTGGCAGCCAGACCGTGGGCACGCGCATCGGCGACCATATCCGGATTGACGCTTCCGTCGTCGTTGAACGGCCCCTCAAGACCGAGAGGACCTGAAACCTGCATATGATACACCGGCTCGAGCACGCCGAAGAACATCAGGCCGATGCCCATACCGGCGGCAAACAGCATCGCGAACCACGACAAATAGGTGTAGTCAGGCGTCGCTTCCGAACCGCCCAGCCTGACCTTTCCGTACTTCGAGACGCACAAGAACAGGCAGAAGACGACGAAAATGTTGGCCGCCATCAGGAAGAACCAGTCGAAGGTCGTCGTGACGAAAGTGAAAATCCAGTTGAACACCGCAGAAGCACTGTCCTGGAAGATCAGGGTGACAAGCGTGAAGGCCACGACCGTCAAAGACGAAATCAGGAAGACCGGATTGTGAATATCGAACTTCAGTGGCCCAACCTTGCCTTCGAAGTTGTCATCGCCGACCGTGTAGTCCGTTTCGATCAGATTAACCCGACCGTCCGGTGTGGGGATATCCACCCCCGGGGAGTCTTCTGTCATAGAGTTTCCCTTCCCTCGTTACGTTTCCAATCAAGTGGCGAAGTTCACATGAAGCGCGAGCAATGGCTACCTGATCGCAAAAGAATCTGTGCCAGACGTAGTCGCCTGACCGATCATCACGCCCCGATCTCGACTAGAACGCGCCCTTTCACCTGTCCTTTCAATATCTTGGCGCCAAGGTCCGGCAGATCTTCCAGCTTGGCCGATTGCACCATCGACTCCAGCTTTTCCATGGGCAGATCGCTGGCGATCCGCTGCCAAGCCCGCAAACGGTTGTCGTAAGGCTGCATGACACTGTCGATTCCCAGAAGGTTCACGCCGCGCAGCAGGAACGGAATGACGGTCGCGGGCAGGTCCGCACCGCCCGCAAGTCCCACTGCAGAGACGCTGCCACCGTAGACGATTTGCCCCAAGACGCGTGCCAGCATCGGTCCGCCAACCGCGTCCACACAGCCCGCCCAACGCTCGGACTCTAGCGGGCGTTTGACAGTTTCGGACAATTCCGACCTGTCCACGATCTCTGTCGCGCCCAAATCTTTCAAATATTGTGCATTGTCCGAGCGACCCGTTACGGCGGCAACCTTGTAGCCCAAATTCGCAAGGATCGCGACGGCAACCGATCCGACGCCACCCGAAGCGCCTGTCACAAGCACTGGCTCTGGCGCATCCGGCGTCAGCCCGTGGTCTTCCAGCGCCATGACCGCCAGCATCGCGGTGAATCCCGCCGTGCCAACCGCCATCGCCTGACGCGTCGTCAGACCGTCGGGCAACGGCACCAGCCACTCTGCCTTCACCCGCGCCTTTTCGGCATATCCGCCCCAATGCGCCTCGCCCACGCGCCAGCCGGTCAGTACAACGCGGTCGCCGGGCTTGTAGCACTCGTGTTCGCTACTTTCGACGGTGCCCGCGAAGTCGATTCCCGGCACGTGGGGGTAGTTGCGAACCAAGCCGCCGCCCGGTCCCAAACACAGGCCGTCCTTGTAGTTCAGGGTCGAATACTCGACCGCGACGGTCACATCCGCGTCCGGAAGGCGGCTTTCTTCGATGTCGTGCACGGCGGCATTGGTCTTGCCGTCCTCACCCTTCTCTACGATCAACGCTTTCATATGATTGGCCCTTCGCATGTGTCCCGTTCACGCAAACGATAGGCCGAAGCGTCGCAGGGTCCATACGGGAACATCGCGTGCCCTGCGCGGTTGGCGCGCATACCCACCGCATATCGGAGCCTGCCCATGGTCGACCTGCTGAATATCGTTTTCGCCCTCCTCTCCATCGGTTTCGGTGCCATCGGCTGGCTGGCACCGCGCTACACGATGGACATGCTGGACACGAAGGACACCGGCTCGACCATGGGCATTTCAGAGGTACGCGCCGCGTCCGGTGCGCTGTTCGTGGGCCTTGGCGTAGGTGCATTGCTGATGGGATCGCCTATCGCCTACGCGATGATCGGCTTTGCCTGGGGTGGCGGTGCCGTCGGGCGCGCAACCTCGCTGTTGTTGGATGGCGTGACGCGCAACAAACTCGTTTTCTTCGCGGTCGAAGCGATCGTCGGCGTGTTGGCAATCTCGATCAACCTGACTTGAAATCGCGCGCGGTTCGGCACATATTCGTTGTGTCCTTCGGGACTATGGACATAAACGCGCTCGTAATAAGCGGATCGGACCCGGGGGCGGTACCCGGCGACTCCACCAAATCACCCATCGTTGGGGTGCATGGGGTCGAAACAGGATCGACGGACGTCTAAAGGGGTAGCTTTGTCTCGGTGAGGTACCACCGATATCGGTCCGAAAAAGTACAATTGCCAACGACAATCGTGCTCCGGTCGCCCTTGCTGCGTAAGCAGTTCGGGATACCGAAACTTAAGTCCTTGCGCCTAGCAGCGTAAGGCGGGGTTCGCAGGCACCTGGCAACAGAAGCCTGCACTTTCACCCTTTTTTCATACCTTTCCTGCATATTGTTGCGACGTTGGCAGCGATGGGTATGTTCTATGAATCACCACATTTTCCTCGTCGACTTTCTCGACAGCGTCTGGGCGAACGGCAACCCCGACGCCGCGACGGCCTATTTCGCGCCCGATGCCCGGATCGACGGTCTGGGCAGCGACGAAAGCCTGACACCGCAAGATCTGGTGACCTTCGCCGGTGCGATCCTGTTGCTTATCCACCCACCCCGATGGGAAGTGGAACGGGTTGTCGCACAAGGCGATTGGGCCTCTTACCTGATCCGCGGGCATGCGGTGTCCCGCAGCAGTGGCAATGACGTGACGATAACCGGGCAGGTGATGCTGCGCTTTCAAGACGACCTGATCGCAGAGGCCTACAACAACTTCGACATGATCGGCCTGTTCACGGAACTCGGCGTGTTGCCGGATGATCTGCTGGAACAAGCGCTGGCGGGGACGATGGCGGCTTAGCACACATCAGGTGAAGGCGAAGATCACCGGTCGGTCAGAAGTGGTGTTCTGGGCACTTGAACGGATGGGGCCCGGCGGTCGCGTCGAACCAACCGAACCACCCGAGCAGGCTCGATCAGCGCTCCGCAAGATTGCTTGAAGCGCCGCAGACCCGGCATGGACGTCGGGGCCATACCCAGATCGAAGACCTGCACCCCCGCCTCTGCCGCACGGCGCATGGCGATGTCCAGCAACAGGTTGTGCGCGCCCAAGCGTCGACCCTCTGCACTCGTCCAGCCGATCTGGTAGGTCCAGCGCCGCCCGTGGCGCAGCATCGTGATCCCTGCCACCGGATCACCGCCCTGATACGCCGCTAGACTGCGGACGGTGCCGGGCGTCGCGCGTTCCATCGCGATCAACCACCGGCGCGGCAGACCCATGTAGCGTCGCGCCCTTGCCTGACGCACCTGCCCGCGCCACAGCCAATCCGGGCAACCGCCATGATCCATGATGCAAAGCCCGCTACGCTCTGCCCGCGCAACGGCATTGCGCCACGGCTTGGGACGCGGAGCAGAGGGATCGCAGATTGCAATCTCTGGTGTGGTGCCCAGTCGAAGTCCGCTCGACGCGGGCGCAACGCAGATCGTGGGCTTGGAAAAACCCGCGATGATCGCCCGCAACACGGCATCGTCACCCTGCCAAACGCCGTTCGGGCTGTACAGAAACCTCAATGGGCCAAGACGCCGCTCTGTACATTGCACAGCACCAATAGGCCGTCCGCCGTCTTGCACCGCAAAGCGATGCACCCGGGCACCCAGCCTCTCTGCTGCTGCGCCATAGGCCCAGCTCTGCCCCAAAGGCGCCGGGGCAACCAGGTCACCCCAAGATGCCGCGTCAGTCACATGATTTAGTTCCATCCAACCGAGCCTGCATCGGCCCGGTTAACACCGCATTAAGCGTAGAGCATGGATCGTCCGTTGCGGAAGACATGCACCTTGCTGGGATCAGCCCCAAGCTTCACCGTATTGCCGCGCAGGTCCTTGTGGGTGCCCTGCAGCTTGGCGATCACCGCGGCGTCGCCCTTTTCCATGTCTTCCATGGATGCATCGCCCGTTTCGAAATACAGCAGCGTCACCTCGCCCAGCGCCTCTACGATGTCGACCTTGCCTTCGAAGATGAAGTCGTCTTGGGCGGCCACGAAATCCTCTGGCCGCACGCCGACCTTCACCTTCGCGCCCTTGTCGGAATCCTTCGAAGGATAGTGCGACACGGCCGTACCACCGCCGTCCATCTTGATCGTTGTGCGCTGGCCCGTCTCGATGATCTCGCCCGGCAACAGGTTCATCGCCGGAGAGCCGATGAACTGTGCGACGAACTCGTTTTCAGGCTTCTCATACAGCTCCAGCGGCGTTCCGACCTGGCTGATCCCGCCGCCTGCCAGCACGACGATGCGCGAGGCCAGCGTCATCGCTTCGACCTGGTCGTGCGTCACGTAGACCATTGTGGAGTCCGGCATCTGCTCTTTCAACTGCGCGATCTCAATCCGTGTGGCGACGCGCAGGGCGGCATCGAGGTTCGAGAGCGGCTCGTCGAAGAGATACACCTTGGGGTCGCGCACGATGGCCCGCCCGATGGCGACCCGTTGCCGCTGGCCACCCGAAAGCGCCTTGGGCAGGCGGTCCAGATAGGGATCAAGCTGCAGGATCTTGGCGGCGTTGTTCACCCGCTCTTCAATCTCTTCCTTGGACTTTTTCGCGATCTTCAGCGCAAAGGCCATGTTGTCGCGCACGGTCATGTGCGGATAGAGCGCGTAGCTTTGGAAGACCATCGCGATACCCCGCTGGCTGGGCGGCACGTTGTTCACCACCTGCCCGTCGATCTCCAGCGTGCCAGCGGTGATCTTTTCCAGGCCAGCGATCATGCGCAAAAGCGTGGACTTACCGCAGCCAGAGGGGCCGACGAACACCACCAGTTCGCCCTGCGCGACATCGAGGTTGATGTTGTCCAGCACTTTGACGTTGCCATAGGCCTTGGCGACGTCCGTCAGTTTCACATTGGCCATTGCGGTCTCTCCCTAGTGTCGCGGCGTCGCGAAGGCGCCCTGCCATGCGGGCAGAACGACGGTGTCGTCGTCTTCTTGATGTGTGAATGGCGCGTCATCCAACAGGTCCCAATTCCCGTCGGGCAGCGCCACGGTCATGTCGCTATCGGTCAGGTTGAAGGCGACCCAGACGGTCTGCCCGTCGTGTTCCCGTCGAAAGATCAGGCGGTCGTCGTCAGCCTCCAAGACCTTCAGATCACCCTTCGCCAGCGCAGGCTGCGTCCGCCGAAACGCAATAAAGGCGCGGTAGAACGACAGCACCGACCCCGGATCGCGCTCTTGCGACGAGGCTGCATTTTCAACGTGTTCCAGCGCCACCGGCAACCACGGTCGCACATCCGAGAAACCGCCGTGGTGGTCCCGGTTCCAGGCGATCGGTGTGCGGCATCCGTCACGGCCTTTGAACTTTGGCCAGAAGCGTTTGCCGTAGGGGTCCTGCAGATCCTCGTAGCCGACGTAGGCCTCGGTGAACCCGAGTTCTTCCCCCTGATACAGGCACACGGTGCCCTTCAGCGTCATCAGGATCGCGGCATAGAGCTTGCGTTGCGAGACGTTCAGATCAAAACGCGTGGCGTGGCGCACGACGTCGTGGTTGGAAAACGCCCAGCAAGCCCAGCCTTCGGTCACGATACGGTCGAACTTTTCCAACACCTGCCGGATACGACCGCCGGATGGATAGACCGTCGACAGGAAGTCGAAGTCATAGGCCATGTGCAACCGCCCGTTCGATGTGTAGGCGTTCTGCGTTTCCATACCACGCTGGCTTTCACCGATCTCGCCCACACTGGTGATAGCGGGGTATTCGTCCATCACGCCGCGCAAGCGTTCCAGGAAGGCCAGGTTTTCGGGCTGGGTCTTGGAATACAGGTGATCCTGGAAATTGTAGGGGTTCACCGCGGGCGCGGTGTTGTCGTTGCGATCCTCTGGCTTCAGTGCCGGATTGTCACGCAATTGCGCGTCGTGGAAGTAGAAGTTCACCACGTCCAGACGGAAGCCATCCACGCCCCGATCCAGCCAGAACCGAGCGATGTTCAGCAGTTCGTCCTGCACATCCGGGTTATGGAAATTCAGGTCGGGCTGTTCGATCAGGAAGTTGTGCAGATAATACTGCATCCGCTCGCCTTCCCACTCCCACGCGGACCCGCCGAAGATCGACAGCCAGTTGTTGGGGGGCGAGCCGTCCGGCTTTGGATCGGCCCAGACGTACCAATCCGCCTTGGGGTTGTCGCGGCTGGTGCGGCTTTCGCGGAACCAGCGATGCTCCATCGAGGTATGGGACAGCACCAGGTCGATCAGGATCTTGATGCCAAGGCTGTGTGCCCGTTCGATCAGCGCATCGAAGTCACCCATGGAACCGAACATCGGGTCAACATCGCGAAAGCCAGAGATGTCGTAGCCGAAATCCAGCATCGGGCTTTTGAAGAAGGGCGAAATCCAGATCGCATCAACACCGAGTTTCGACAGGTATTCCATCCGGTGGATGATGCCCGAAAGATCACCGATGCCGTCGTTGTTCGTGTCCTGGAAAGAGCGCGGGTAGACCTGATAGATCACCGCGCCCCGCCACCAATCCGGATCGCCAGCGGCGGCCACGACGGGCCGATCTTCGGTGGGTTCGACGAATGCCATTTACTTGACCGACCCCGCCAGCAAGCCACGCACAAGGAAGCGCTGCATTGAGAAGAACACGACCAGCGGCACCGCGATGGACACGAAAGCGGCAGTGGCCAGGATGCCCCAGTCGCCGCCGCGCGAGCCGAGAAGATCGTCTGCAATCTTCACCGTCATCACCTTGCTTGCGTCATCGGACGGCAGGAAAACCTTGGCGACAAGCAGATCGTTCCACGTCCACAGGAACTGGAAGATGCTGAACGCAGCCAACGCGGGCAAAGACAGCGGCAGCACGATGCGCAGGAACAGCTCGAAGTCGGTGGCCCCATCGACCTTGGCGCTTTCAATAATGTCGCGCGGCAGGCCGACCATGTAGTTGCGCAGCAGATACACGGCCAGCGGCATACCAAATGCCGTATGCGCGAACCAGATGCCCACGAAAGACTGCCCCACCCCGATGGCGTTGTGCAGGTTCAGCATCGGCACCAGAGCCAGTTGCAGCGGTACAACCAGCAGCCCCACGACCACGGCGATCAAGACACCCCGTCCGGGGAAATCCATCCAAGCCAAGGCATAGGCCGCGAAGGCCGCAATCAGGATCGGGATGATCGTCGCCGGGATCGTCACCGTCAGCGTGTTGATGAACGCGCGATCCATATTGTCCGCCGTCAGCACCTGCTCATAGTTCGCGGTCGTGAAGTTGGGCGGGCTCTCAGCCGCGAAATACACCCGCTGCCCCCGGTCGCCGGGATCCTCGGGTGAGCGGTATTCGTAAGACCCATCACTGTTGACAACCAGTGTTTCACCGTCACCGATATCCACCGGTTCCCCCGCCGGAAACTCGCCGGGGTTGCGGCCAGAGGTGCCGAAGGCCACGATCTCTCCACCGCCGCCGGGGAAGTAACTTTGCGCCTCGGGGTCGTCGTAGATGTTGCCGGTCACGACATACATCCCGCCCTCCTGCGTTGCTTCTGTCCCGGTGCGTCCGCGCGCTGTCAGTTCAACCGCAAAAGGCGCTTCCCACCAACCCGATGCAGAGATCTGGTCACGATCCCGAAAGGACGACACGAACAGACCGATGGTCGGGATCAGCCACAGCAGAACAAGAAACACGACAGAGATGTGCGTCGCCCAGGTCAGCGAGGACTTCGTTCCAGCAATGTTATCCATCAGCGCATCTCCTTGCGGGCTTCACGGATGTTCCAGATCATCACCGGCAGCACCACGAGCATGATGATGAAGGCGATGGCGGTCGCGCGTCCGTCGTCGCGGAACATGAAGTCCATCATGTAACTGGGCAGGATTTCAGTCCCGAAATTGCCTCCGGTCATCGTGTAGACGATGTCAAAGACTTTCAGCACAAGGATCGTGATCGTCGTCCAGACCACCACGATCGTGCCCATGATCTGCGGCACCTTGATCTTGAAGAACAACTGCCACGGGTTTGCGCCGTCCAGGATGGCGGCCTCGATGGTTTCTTCGGGGATACCTCGCAGGGCGGCGGACAGGATGACCATGGCAAAGCCTGTCTGGATCCACACAAGGATTACCATCAGGAACAGGTTGTTCCAGAACGGGATCTGCAACACGTCGATGGGATTGTCGAAGCCGAAAACACCCCGGATCGCGTTGATCAGGCCGATGTCACCGTCGTTGGCATAGACGAACTTCCAGATCAGCGAGGCGCCCACGAAGCTGATCGCCATCGGCATGAAGATCAGCGATTTCGCGAAGTTGCCCCAGCTGAGCTTGTCAGTCAGTTGCGCGACCAGAAGGCCGAAGAAGGTCGACAGCGCGGGCACGACGATGACCCACAGGAAGTTGTTGAAGAACGACACCCGGAAGTCGGATGATTGCGCCAAGGACATGTAGTTGCCGAGGCCGACGAAATCGTCCGGGTTCCGCCCGTAGAGCGAGCGGATGAAAGAGCCGATAACCGGATAGACCAGATACAGGCCCAGAACGAAGACCGCCGGGAACAGGAACAGCCAGGGCCGCACGGCATTGGCGCGGTTGATATTGCGACCGATGTTCTCGCCCTTGGCCGGGAAGATGACCTTATCCAGCAGAAGGTTCGAAAAGTAGAAGTAGCCGACGCATCCCCCTACCCCGACCAGAATCGTGATCAATCCCTGTAGGATGACAGGCATCGGCTTTCCCCTCCCTGGTTGCGGGTTTCCCCCGCGTTGAGATCAGCTTGCGCTAACAAAAGTGCCCTTGCAACCGCATCCGGCCAGTTATGAACGCAAAAAGGGCGCGCCGATCATAGGCGCGCCCTTCGCTATCAAAGCCGATAACCTTTAGTTCTGCAGGTTGTCCCAACGCTCCTGGATCGCCGCGCCGGTGGCTTCGGCGTCCTGGCTTCCGGTCGTGAACTCGACCATCTGCGTCCAGAACGCGCCCGCACCAATTTCGCCCGGCATCAGGTCAGAGCCGTCGAAGCGGAACGTGGTGGCGTTCAGCAGGATGTCATTGGTCGCACGCGCGGTGTCAGAGGCGAAGACCTCGGGGTTGATGCCCGTGTGCGGCGTCAGCAGACCACCCTGAGCGGCCCAAATTTCGTGCGCCAAGGGCAGTTGCAGGAACTCGATGAAGCCCTGTGTCGCTTCGCTGTCGTTGGTCACGGCGAACATGGTGCCGCCACCCAAGACGGGCTGACCCAGATCACCTTCGGACGGGGCGGGGAAGTAGAAGAAGTCCACGTCCGTGCCGACTTCCGTACCTTCGGGGAAGAAGGTCGGAATGAAGGTCGCCTGCTTGTGCATCATGCACTCTGGCGGGAACTGGAACAGGCCACCGGGGGCGTCGCGGAAATCGGTCGTGGCCGCAGCTTCACGCCCGCCATTCACGAAACCGTCCTGCAGGAAGTAACCGTATTCCGCGATGGCGTTCGTGACCTCGGAGCTGTCGAACGCCAGCTCGTTGGCGACCCACGCGTCGTACTGCTCAGGCGTCACGGTGCGCAGCATCAGGTCTTCGACCCAGTCGGTCGCGGGCCAGCCTGTGGCGGCGCCGGAACCCAGACCGATGCACCACGGGGTCACATCGTCAGCGGCCATCTGCTCGGTGAGCGCCTTCAGGTCCTCGTAGGACTCGGGCACGTCATAGCCAGCCTCTTCGAACTGCTCGGGCACGTACCAGACCAGCGACTTCACGTCGATCTTGTAGGGAAACGCCATCAGCTGCGTCTCACCATCCTCGCCCTCGAACGATGCCAGATCGACCCAGGATTGGCCGGCGGCGTAGTTCTCGGCGATCCAGCTGGCAGTCTCTTCGCCCAGCGGCGTGATCGCGCCGCTACCGGCCAGGTCAGCCAGCAAGCCAGGCTGCGGGAAGGCGGCGATGTTCGGGGCGGAATTCGCCTGCGTCGAGATCACAATGTCCTGCTCGAAACTGTCGGAGCCAGAGTAGTTGACGGACGCGCCGGTCGCATCTTCGAAATAGTCGATGACAGAGTTCACAAGCTCGGCGTCGTTGCCCGTCCACGGGCCGGTGATGTCAACGGTCTCGCCAGAGAAGTCGTTGTTCGCGGCGAACTCTTCCAGACTATCCCAGCTGAACGCGCCTTCGCCTTTTTCGAACACCATCTGGGCGTTCGCCATTCCAGCGGTCAGCGCCATTACGGCAGCGCCTGCATAAAGTGCGGTGGTTTTCATATGTTCTCTCTCCCATTTTATCGTTGCTATTGCCCCGCTTGCCACCGACGCGCCGTACGCGGCCCGATGGTGCGGGGTCTGGCCTATGCAAGATAGAGGCCTAGCAGCGCATTGCAAAGCGCAATTCTTGTTGCGTTCCAGAGCGTTAGAATTTTAGCGGCTGCCCGCGTCCTTTCTTTGACGCCCCCGGATCCGCCGCCTATGTTCCCGGTAACATATACCGGAGAGCCCATGTTCAGCCATACGCGCCAAGATTTCCCCAGCGACTTCCTGTTCGGGGCGGCCACGTCTTCCTACCAGATCGAGGGGCACGCCCAAGGCGGCGCGGGACGCACCCATTGGGACGACTTCGCGCAAACACCGGGCAACATCGCCGACGGCACCGACGGCGCGGTCGCCTGCGACCACCTGAACCGCTGGCCCGAAGACCTTGACCTGATGCGCGACGCCAATTTCGACGTTTACCGCTTCTCAACGTCATGGGCGCGCGTGATGCCAGAGGGGCGCGGCCCGGTAAACGAGGCGGGCCTCGACTTCTACGACAAGCTGGTCGACGGCATGCTGGAACGTGGCCTGAAGCCCGCCGCGACGCTCTATCATTGGGAACTACCCTCTGCGCTGAACGACCTTGGCGGTTGGCGCAACCGCGACGTAGCAGGCTGGTTCGCGGACTTCACGCAAGTGGTGATGGAGCGCATCGGCGACCGTGTCTGGTCCGCCGCCCCCATCAACGAACCATGGTGCGTCGGCTTCATGTCCCACTTCCTTGGCCACCACGCCCCCGGCCTGCGCGACATCCGCGCCACCGCCCGCGCCATGCACCACGTGCTGCTCGCCCATGGACGGTCGACCGAAGTGATGCGCGGCTTGGGCATGTCGAACCTCGGCGCGGTCTGCAATTTCGAATATGCCGTGCCCGCCGACGGCAGTCCAGAGGCCGCTGCCGCGACCCGCACCTATGATGGCTACTACAACCGCTTCTTCATTTCCGGGCTGATGAACAAATCCTATCCGGCGGACGTGATGGAAGGCCTTGGCGCCCACATGCCCGACAACTATCAGGACGACTTCGACCTGATCGGCCAACCGCTCGATTGGGTCGGTCTGAACTACTACACGCGCAAACGCATCGCCGCCGCCCCCGGCCCGTGGCCGCATCTAGAAGAGGTGCCCGGATCGCTGCCGAAGACGCAGCTGGGCTGGGAAATCTATCCCGAAGGCCTGCATGCCTTCCTCAAACGCGTCCACGACGGCTACACCCGCGGCCTGCCCCTTTACGTGACCGAGAACGGCATGGCGTGGAACGACAAGCTGGTGAACGGCGCGGTGAAGGACGACAAGCGCATCGATTATCTGGACACCCACCTGACCCAAGTGAAGCGCGCCATCGACGAAGGCATCCCGGTGAAGGGCTATTTCACGTGGTCCCTGCTGGACAATTACGAGTGGTCCGAAGGTTACGTGCCCCGGTTCGGCATCGTTCATGTGGACTACGCGAGCCAGACTCGCACGCCGAAAGCCTCCTATCTGGCATTGCAAAAGGCGCTGGCCCAATGACCGTCGCGCTAGTCTCCGACGTGGGCGGCACAAACACCCGCGTGGCATTGGCGCGCGACGGCGTGGTCGACGCCGCCACCACCCGCCGCTTCCGTAATGCAGACCACAGCGGGTTGTCGGAAATCTACACGGTTTTCCTGTCAGCTCACGACGTGACTTGCGACGGCGCTTGCATCGCATTGGCCGGTCCGGTGATGGACGGCGTCGGAGAACTGACCAACCTTGGCTGGCGCTACGACCGCGACGCGCTGTCGGACTGCACGGGTGCGGGCACGGTCGCGCTTCTGAACGACCTGCAAGCACAGGGCCACGCGGTTCCAGTCTTGTCCCGCGACAGCCTTGTACCTCTGATCCCCGGTCCGGACGGGGAGGATCACAATGCCAAGCTGGTCATCGGCTGCGGCACCGGCTTCAACGCCGTCCCGGTCTTCCGAACCGACACTGGCCGCTACGTGCCGCCCTGTGAAAGCGGCCACACGACCTTTCCAGTCCTGTCCGCCGACGATTGGAGCCTTGCGCAACACGTCGCTCCGCACCACGGCTTTCCGGGGGTCGAGGATGTGCTCTCGGGGCGCGGGATCGAACGGGTCTATGACTGGGCATCGGGCGGTGCACGCAAGACTTCGGCAGAGGTCATGGCCGCCATCGCGGATGGATCAGACTCGGCGGCGGTGAAAACAGCCACGGCGTTCAGCCGGGCCTTAGGCCGCGTGGCCGGAGATCTGGCCCTCACTCATCTGCCCTTCGGCGGCGTTTACCTTGTCGGCGGCATGGCCAGCGCGATGCGCCCCTATCTGTCGCGCTACGGCTTCACCGAAGCCTTCCGTGGAAAGGGGCGCTTTTCGGGCTTCATGGAGCAGTTCGCGGTGTGGGGCGTCGAAGACGACTATGCTGCCCTGACCGGTTGCGCACGGCACGTGGACTCTTTGATGGATCGCCCGCAATAGGCTTAACAAGCTTTCTATCCAAAAAGCCCAGGCCCCTTGCGGTAATCACGGCGCGATGCGCATCCAGCGCCTACTCCGCCGCCTGCGCCGGGCTGTCCACATCGCGTTTGGTCTGTACGCGGCCACCGGGCTCTGGCGGCTTAAATGTATCGGCAGACGCGCGGTCCCAGCGACGGCGGAAGACATCGTCGTCGAAGCCCACGTCGCGGATCAGGAAGCCAAGGGGCAGATAGCTCCAGACATCCGACGCCTCGACCATGGACCCGTCGCCTTCGCGCTTCATGAAGTGATATGGCAGGAAGTCGCGCGGATCGTCGAGGCCGGCGGCCTCTGTCATCTCTTTCAGCGCCTTCATCGTGTTGCGGTGGAAATTCGCCACCCGCTCTGCCTTTTCGGGCACCACAAGCGCGCGCTGGCGCAGCGGGTCCTGCGTGGTCACGCCGGTCGGGCAGTGGTTCGTGTGGCAGGCCTGCGCCTGAATGCAGCCGACCGAGAACATGAAGCCTCGCGCGGAATTGCACCAATCGGCCCCCAGCGCGAAGGCCCGCGCGATGTCAAACGCGTGGATCAGCTTGCCCGACGCGCCGATGCGGATGCGGTCGCGTATGTCCGCGCCACGCAGGGTGTTGTGCACGAAGGTCAGCGCCTCTGTCAGCGGCATGCCGACATGGTTCGCGAACTCCAGCGGAGCGGCACCCGTGCCGCCTTCGGTGCCGTCCACAACGATAAAGTCGGGATAAATGTCCGTTTCCAGCATCGCCTTCACAATGCCCATGAACTCACGCCTGTGGCCAATGCACAGCTTGAAGCCCACAGGCTTGCCACCAGAAAGATCACGCAACTCGGCGATGAACTCGCACAACTCGATCGGCGTCGAGAACTCCTTGTGACCGGCTGGCGAGACGCAGTCTTTGCCCATCGGCACACCGCGCGCTTCAGCGATCTCTTCGGTGATCTTCGCGGCGGGCAGCATGCCGCCATGGCCCGGCTTGGCCCCTTGGCTCAGCTTGATCTCGATCATCTTGACCTGTCTGTCGCTGGCCTGCGCCTTGAATTTCGCGGGATCGAAGCGCCCGTCATCGGTGCGGCAACCGAAATAGCCTGATCCGATTTCCCAGATCAGATCGCCGCCGTTGCGGTGATATTTGCTGATCCCGCCCTCGCCCGTGTCCTGCGCGAACCCGCCCCGCGCGGCGCCCTTGTTGATCGCCTCGATCGCGGCGCCGGACAGCGAGCCGAAGCTCATGGCCGATACGTTATACAGCGATGCGTCATAGGGTTGCGCGCAGTCTGGCCCGCCGATCCGCACGCGGAAGTCCTGTTCGGACAGGTGTGTCGGCACGATGGAGTGGGTCATCCAGGCATAACCGCCCTCATACACCGACTTCTTGGTCCCGAAGGGACGCGCGGCCTCTTCCGACTTGGACCGCTGATAGACGATGGAGCGGTCCTCGCGGCTGAACGGCTCTTCGTCCTGATCGGATTCGATAAAGTATTGGCGGATCTCGGGGCGGATTTTTTCGAAGAAGAAGCGGATGTGCCCCAGCACCGGATAGTTGCGCAGGATTGCGTGGTGCGTCTGAATCAGATCCTGAATGCCCATGACCGTCAGCGCGATCAGCACCAGCGTGGGCACCCACCACCAGCCCCCGTCCAATACGGCGGCGACCAGCGACAGAACGGCCAGGACCGCGACGACGACAAGCCCGCCGAACCGTTCCAACGAGCCGATGCGAGAGGTATCGAAGGGCAACCATTTGAACATCATACGGTCCTTTCAAAGACCAGACCCATAGAATCGCGCAGCACGATCGGGCCGGAAATATAGTCGTCACCGATCCCCGGCGTCCGCAGAACACAGCGCCACCCCGCGCCTTTCAGACCGTCGATGGGCAAGCGCAGCGGATCGAAATCCGACGTGGCCCCACCTTCCATATGCGTGATTGCAAACACCTCTATGTCCGGTCCTTTGCGATAGCTGGTGAAGACGGTCCGCCCATCCACGGGTTGCATGTAGTCGAACCGATCCTCTGGCCCAAGATTATCACGAAGCCATGGATTCGCCCTGCGAAAGTTTCGCAACGCTAGCATGAACTTCGTTTGCACCGGGTTAAGAGCAGAGTGCGAATTGCTGACATTGCAGTATTCGTGCATGTCATCCATCCACGCCCGCGCGATTTCCTTCAGGTCGGCGACGGTGAAATGCTCCGGGCCTGACAGTGGCGGCTCGACCCCGTTCAACAGCTTGGCGATGTGGTCCAGATCGTAATCCGTCACCTCGACCAGCGCGGGCAGGAATTCGAAGAAGCGACGCAGTTCGTCGCGCGTTTCGTAGCCCAGCTCTTTCAAGCGGCGGAAATTGCCCGGAACGGAATAGCGGTATTCGTCCACCTGCCACTTCAGGCTGATCGCCTCTTCCGCGACGACCTTGACGCCATATTGATCGTCCTGGTTGCGGATAAAGCCCCAGTTCGCCCGAGCGGTGGCGTTAAGGAAGTCCATCGGCACGCCCGGCAACGCGGCATAGGTCAGCATCGAGACCGCCGGGTTGTCGTAGGCCTTTTCCAAGATCTCCATCCGCGTTTCACCCAAGCGAGTGTTGATGTTCAGCTTGGGGTTCACCTGCGTGCCGCGCCGCAACGTGTCGTGGTTCGCGGTGCCCGAAATCCAGTTCGACCCACGATCGAGCATCTCCTTGATGCGCCACCACTTCGACAGCCAGTAGCCGTAGATGAATGGAGTATTATGCGCGAAAGTCAGCGGCCCCCACTGGAACACGTCCGGGTCGCGGTGCTGCTCGATCACGGCGCGGTAGGTGGACGACAGCTCCCAGTCTTCCTGCGGCCAAGGGCGGCCATCCTCGAACACGAACCACGGCCGATAAGTGGTGCCCGCGACGTTCTCTTCGATGTCGGACATCTGGTTCAGGAACTCGTCGTCGTGACGCAACTCATGCGCCTCCGGGTCCCACCACTTGAAGTCTTGTGCGCCATCCACGCGGACGCCATCGGCACCGAAATTCACCTTGCGGCGCTGCATCTCCAGCAGGATCGAGCGCACCGCCGGGTTTTTGTAATCCATGTTCTGGCCGTACATGTTCGGCCCGGCAAAGAAGTGACTGTTCAGCGCGTTCAGCCCCTGATTGTCCGAATGCCCGAACACGACGTCGAAGATCAGCATCTTGGGCTTGTTCGGGAAGTTGTGCAGGGCGGCGGCGAAGTCGGCCAGCTCATCCGGGCGGCCCGTTTCCAGCAGAACGGGGTTCACCGTGGCCATGCCAGCGATCACCACGTCGTAGCCCCAATTCGTCGTGTCGGGTCTGGTCAGTTCGATCTCGACCTCTGAGGCGTCGGAATCGACCGGGGCTTCGTTCCAAAAGCCGGGGCCGGTCTCATAGACGGTCGTGGGCTCAACGGGCAGCAATTGCACCGCGTCGTAGCCAAGGTAGATTTCATCCGAAGGATCCTTGGGCAGATCGCCGCGCAGACGTTCGGACAGGCGTTCGAACTGGCGGGTCAGGCTGGCGAGCGTGCCGCCCGCGGTCGCCGTGGGAATATGGATTTGCAAGATGTTCGTCGGCGGGCCGAACTTGTGCGGAGTTTCACCCGAGAGCGCCTTCCAATATTCCTTGTCCTTCCGCTCGGCCTGCAATTTCTCGATGTCGTAAAGCTCGGCTGGGGCCAGTGCGCCGAACGGCAGAGACATCGCCAGAGGGTCAAGGATCCGGTGCCATTCGTCGTTCTGATCGCGCCAGACCAGCGCATAAAAGTCCCCGCCTTCCAGACGGTTGCCCGCACGCATGCCGCGCGCGGCGGCGAAAGTATGTGCCTCGAACCGGGCGACGGGCAGGTAAATACGCTCGAACGTCACCGATTGATGGGCCCGTGTCAGATCCAGCGAACCGGCAGGGGACAGCACTTCAAGGAAGACATCCGAATCCGGGATGCGTGCGTCCTGCAATTCAGGCGTCCAGAAGCCGAAAGTCGCCACGTCACCGTCCACGTGACCGCCCAGCCGCCGAGCCACCGCCTCGTGCGCGTCGAACATCGTCTCGGAGGTGTGCATCGCCTTGCGACATTGCGCGGCAAGGCCCTCGGCCACATCGATGTCGGCCGTTACGCGGGTCTTCAAGCTCATGGTCTGTCCCTTCTCAGGCTCGCACGTCAGGTTCAGTACGGCCCGTGTGGTGTTCTATGCGCGCGATCTGGTGCGCGGCTTCGATCACTTCGCCCAATGCGTCCTGCACATCGCGGTCGAACGTGGCGGGGTCCTCGGATCGGTCTTCCAGATAGACCCGCAGCGTCGCGCCGCTGGTGCCCGTGCCGGACAGGCGCAGCACAATACGACCGCCATTGTCCAGATAGACGCGCAAGCCCTGCCGCTTGGCAATAGAGCCGTCAACCGGATCGTGGTAGTCGAACTCATCCGCCGCCTCGATGCTGCGACCTGCGACGGTCTTGCCCGGCAAATCATCCAGCCGGGCGCGCAGATCACCCATCAGCGCCTCGGCCTTCTCGGTCTCGATGCCTTCGAAGTCATGGCGAGAATAGAAGTTGCGCCCGTAGTCGGCCCAATGCGCCTGCATCAACTCGACCACGCCCTGCTTCTTCACCGCCAAGATATTCAGCCAGAGCAGCACGGCCCAAAGACCGTCCTTCTCGCGAACATGGTCGCTGCCGGTCCCGGCGGATTCCTCTCCGCATAGAGTGATCCGCCCGTCATCCAGCAAGTTGCCGAAGAACTTCCAGCCCGTCGGAGTCTCGTAGCAATCCAAACCCTTGGCATCGGCAACCACATCCACGGCTTGCGATGTCGGCATCGACCGCGCCACCCCCGCCAGCCCTTTGACGTAGGCGGGCGCCAAGTCAGCGTTCGCCGCCAGAACCGCCAGGGAGTCCGAAGGCGCGACATACATCCCCGGCCCCATGATCATGTTACGATCGCCGTCACCGTCGCTGGCCGCGCCGAAATCGGGCGCATTGACGCCGCCCATGATATCCACCAGCTCCTTGGCCCAAACGGGGTTCGGGTCGGGGTGGCCGCCCCCGAAGTCAGGCTTTGGCACAGCGTTGATGACAGACCCTTCGGATGCGCCGAGCTTTCCTTCTAGGATCGCTTTCGCGTAAGGCCCCGTGACCGCGTGCATCGCGTCGAAGCACAGCCGAAAGCCGCCATCAATCAGCGCGCGGATCGCGTCGAAGTCGAACAACTCTTCCATCAGCGCGGCGTAATCGGCTACCGGGTCGACGACTTCGACGATCATGTCGCCCAAGGTTTGCTCTCCGATATTGGAAAGATCGGCGTCCTGAGCCTCTAATATTCGGTAGGCCGACAGCTTCGTCGTCGCCTCGAATATGCGCCCGGTCACTTCTTCGGATGCAGGTCCACCGTTTGGGCCGTTGAACTTCACACCGAAGTCCTCGTCCGGCCCGCCGGGGTTGTGGCTGGCCGACAGGATGATGCCGCCATCGGTGCCGCGCTTGCGGATCAGGTTGGACGCTGCAGGCGTCGACATCAGCGCCCCCTGCCCCACGATCACCCGCGCCGCCCCGTTCGCCGCTGCCATTCGCAGGATTACCTGCGCCGCGCGGTCGCCGAAGTAACGCCCGTCGCCGCCCAGAACCAAGGTCTTGCCGTCCGCGCCACCGATCCCGTCGAAGATCGCCTGCACGAAGTTCTCCAGATAGTGCGTCTGCATGAAGACCTTTGTCTTCTTGCGCAGACCGCTGGTGCCCGGCTTCTGTCCGTCTATCGGCGTCGTCTCGATCGTCAGGCGTTCCATGCGTACCCTATCTGTCAGCGTCGTCCATGATAGTGGCTGTCGCGGCTACAGCGTCAAGGTCGCCCAGCGCATCGGGGGCCACACCGATCCGACGCCGCCAATTGGGATGCTGGTGGATTGTCCCCGGCAAATTCGCCTGTTCGACACGACCCAACAAGTCCTCAATCTGTGCGACCACAAGGCGCGAGGGGGTGGCCGCAAGGAAAGTGTGCAGGTGTTCGACGGTTGCGCCACCCAGCACCGCCGTCAGGGCTTTCACCGCATCAGCGCGTTCGCCCATCGCCTTTGCATGGGCATCTGCGTCGATATCCCCGACCTTCAGCCGCCAGTCGACATCACGCCCCTGCTTCCAGCCCTCCCACGTGGGCAGATCGTGGCTGCCCCATGATGTGAGTGCCGCGCGTGCGTAGCGACCGGCGGCCAGGAAAGGCTGATCCTTCGCGTCCCAGTCGCGTTCGAACTGGGTGACACGGCATCCCAGAAGACCGCTGTCTTCCATCGCCTCGCGGAGGCCATCGGGGATATTGCCCAAGTCTTCACCTACGATGGTCGCGCCCGCCCGCGCGGCTTCGATCCGGGCGACCGCCATCAGCGCCGCGCGCGGCATCGTCACGTAGGCACCAGGAACATCGCCTTCAGGGTTCCAGAACGCCCGCTCGAACCCCAGAACATGGTCGATCCGCAGCAGTTTCGCGTGGGCCAGAGCACGGCGGAGGATCAACGCGAGTGGGCGGAATCCTTCCACCGCCAGCGTGTCGGGGCGTAGGGGCGCCAACCCCCAGCTTTGCCCATCGGCAGAGAAGGCATCGGGTGGCGCGCCCAGCGACACGCCAGCCGCGAACAGCTCCGGCTGCCCCCACGTCTCGGCCCCCTGCGGGTGGGTACCGACCGCAAGATCGAGATACAGCCCGAAGCGCATCCCAGCCTCCAGCGCAGCCTCCTGCGCCTTGGCGATCTGCGCTTCGGCCCGCCATTGAAGCCAAGCGTGGAACGTGACCTCGTCAGCCTGCTCTTCGGCAAAGGCGCGCACCGCATCGCTATCGGGATCGCGCAGTGTCTCGGGCCACTCGGGCCAGTAGGACCCGTAGCGGCTGGACAGCGCCTGATGCAGAGCGAACCGCTCCAGATCGTCGCCCATCTTAGCGCGCCACGCATCGAACCCGGCATCCGGCGCGAAATCCGCGCGCAGGGCGGCAAGGCGGCTGGCGGTCGCAAGTTCGTAGTCCAGCAAGTCATCGGCGGGTAGCGGTGTCTCATCCGCGAAGACATGCAGTGCCGACAGCCATCCCCGGTGCGATGGCGCGTAGGGAGAGAACGCCTGCGCATCCTGTAGGAAGCCAGCGTGAACCGGATTTATACCGATGAAATCGGCTCCCGCGCGGCCCAGCGATGCGGCCGCCTCGGCCAGATCGGCGTATGTCCCGATGCGTCCGTCGCGCGACAGGCCGTAGAGTGGCAAGGTGATGCCCCATGCGCGCGGCGGTTCCGGCAGTGTCGCGGGTGCGCACAAGAGCCACCCTCGGTCTTCGCCTACGGTGATCGTGTGGATGCCCACCGGAAGCGCATCAACGTCCGCGCCCCGCCCCGTGCGTTCGGTCCCGTCTTCCAGAACCAACTGCCAGTCCTGCCCCTCCAACGCGGGCAACCGCAAAGCCGCGTCCGCCTCGACCACCTGCCAAGTCTCCACAGTCCGGGCGCGATCCAGCGCGGTCAGCCGATCCTCGACCTCCGCGTCCGACACTACGCCGAACCCCGCTAGCAGCGCATCGCGGGTCGCGTCACTGGTCTGATGCTCGGTCCCGGTCGCGTCCTTGTAGACAGGCAGGATGCCCACCCATTCTGCCAGACGGTCCCGCGCCCCGCTCATTCCGAACCCCACAGCACGAAGACAGCCACCGAGTCCGCCGGGATCGTCACCGCGTCAAAGACCAATTCCCCCACCCGGTCAGGATCGGCCGTGTCGATCCGCCAGTCCCACGACATGCCCTTGGGCGGTGGCGGCAGCTTCCAGTCGCGCGCATCGCCACGGTTGAAGACCGCGAAGATCGCCTGCTCTGTCTCGGCGTACTCCGGCGTTCCGCTGGCCATGCGCAATTCCATCGCGATGGCATCCTGACTGGCATCATCCCACGCTGCCTGCGTCATTGGCTTGCCGTTCGACTGCCACCAGAACAAATCCTCTCGCCCGTCCACCGAGCGTTCGCGCGAATGCAGGAACAGCTTTTGCCGCAGCAGTGGATGCTCGCGCCGGAACGCGATCATGTCGCGGGTGAAGGCATGAAAGTCTTCATCGGCCTTCGACCAGTCGATCCAGCTCGTCTCGTTGTCCTGCGCATAAGCGTTGTTGTTCCCGCCCTGAGAGTTGCCGATCTCATCGCCCGCCAGCAGCATGGGCGTGCCTTGGGACAGCATCAGCGTGGCCATCATGTTGCGCTTTCGCCGGGCGCGGGCCGTTTTGATCTCGGCGTCCTTGGTCGGTCCTTCGACGCCCAGATTGTCGGAGTAATTCTCTCCGTGGCCGTCGCGGCCATCTTCGCCGTTCGCGTCGTTGTGCTTCTCGTTGTAGCTGACGGTGTCCTGTAGCGTGAAACCATCGTGCGCCGTCAACAGGTTAACGCTCGCCGTCGCAGGGCGGCCCGAGTGATCGAACTGCAAAGCCGATCCGGTCAGACGATCGGCCAGCCCCGGCACCGAGCCTTCGTCACCGCGCCAGAACATGCGCACCCGGTCGCGAAACTTGTCGTTCCACTCCAGGAACGGCGGGGGGAAGCCACCAAGCTGGTATCCGCCGGGGCCGATGTCCCACGGCTCTGCGATCAGCTTCACCCCGGTCAGGACCGGGTCCTGCCTCACGGCGTCGAAGAACGCGGCGCCCTGATCGAAGCCGCCCGTTCCCGCCCGGCCCAGGGTCGAGCACAGGTCGAAGCGGAAGCCATCCACATGCATGACCTCAACCCAATACCGCAGCGAGTCCATGATCATGCGCAGCACCATGGGATGATCCACGTTCAGCGTGTTGCCGCAGCCGGTATCGTTCACGTAGTGGCGGGGATTATCTTCCAAACGGTAGTAGCTGGCATTGTCGAGGCCACGGAACGACAGGGTCGGGCCGAGCTCGTTGCCCTCGCAGGTGTGATTGTAGACCACGTCCATGATGACTTCGATGCCCGCGCCGTGGAAGCGCGCGACCATCTGCTGGAACTCGGCGATCTCTTGTCGGGCCAT
This sequence comes from Palleronia sp. THAF1, assembly GCF_009363795.1. Lineage (NCBI taxonomy): Bacteria > Pseudomonadati > Pseudomonadota > Alphaproteobacteria > Rhodobacterales > Roseobacteraceae > Palleronia > Palleronia sp. THAF1. The sequence continues at coordinate 2,165,873 of NZ_CP045420.1, forward strand.
GTAGCGCGGTTCCGGCGCGAAGAAGCCAAGCGTCTGGTAGCCCCAGTAATTCGTCAGCTTCTTCTCATGCAGGAAGCGGTCCGTCAGGAAGGCCTGCGCGGGCAGCAATTCGATCGCGGTGATGCCCAGATCGGTCAGGTAATCCAGCATCGGGTCCGACGCCATCGCCATGAACGTGCCCGGATCGCGCACATCGCGGCGCATGGCGGTCAGGCCCTTCACATGCGCCTCGTATATCACCGACTGGCGCACCGGCACTTGGGGCGGCAGGTCGCGTCCCCAGGAAAACGACGGATCGACGACAACGGAGCGCGGCATGTATGGCGCAGAGTCACGCGGGTCGATCACAAGGTCGGACTTTCCCACCGTGTAGCCCATCAACGCATCGTGCCACGCGGGATGCCCCGTCAGTTGCTTGGCGTATGGGTCCATCAGCAGCTTGGCGGGATTGAAGCGATGGCCTTCCTCTGGCGCATAGGCCCCATGCGCGCGGTAGCCGTACTTCGTGCCCGGCGTCAGGCCAGAGATATAGCCGTGCCACACATCGCCGTTACGCTCGGGCAGGTCGATACGCGTCTCTGTGCCGTTCTCATCGAACAGACACAATTCCATGCGGCTGGCATTCTGGCTAAAAACGGCGAAGTTCACACCGTCGCCATCGAAGGTCGCGCCCACCGGAGCGGCGCGACCGGCGGTCATCTGAAAGCGTTTCATCAGGCGGCTAGCAGCCCTTCGTAGAGGGCCGCGTATTGTCCGGCAGACACGTCCCAGCCCACTGGATGAGCCATCGCGTTGCGGACCATGCGCGACCAGGTCTGGGGTTGTGCGTGAAGCTCTAGCATACGCATCAGCGCAAGATACAGGGCTTCCGCATCGTCAGGCGCGTGTACGATCCCCGTGGGAACGCCCGCCTTCAGTGCGGCATCATTGGCGTCGATCACCGTATCCGCCAACCCGCCCACGCGCGCCACCACCGGCAGAGCACCGTAGCGCAGACCGTACAGTTGGGTCAGGCCGCAGGGCTCGAACCGCGAGGGCACCAGAACCGCATCGGCCCCCGCCATCATACGGTGCGACAGCCCTTCGTCGTAGCCGATCTGCACGCCAAGATTCTCATGCAGCGCACCGGCTTCGCGCCAAGCATGCTCCAACCCCTTGTCGCCCGATCCCAGCAACGCAAGCTGCCCACCCTGATGCAAATAGCCGGGGATCACGTCCAGCAGCACATCCAGCCCCTTCTGCGCCGTCAGCCGAGAGACGACCACGGCCAATGGCCCGTCCGACGGCGGCAGCCCGAAGGCTTTTTGCAGCGCCTTCTTCGCGGGTCCCTTTCCGCGGTGGGTCTTGAAGCGCCGGATCGCGGGGTCGGTGGCCGGGTTCCACTGATCGGTGTCGATCCCGTTCAGGATGCCCACCAGATCGCCCCGGCGCGCGGTCATCAACCCGTCGAAGCCCATGCCGAAGGCGGGCGTCGTCAATTCGCGGGCGTACCGGGGGCTGACGGTCGTGATCCGATCACAGGTCGTTAGCCCGGCTTTCAGCGTCGAGATGCGGCCCCAGAACTCGAACCCATCTTCGGTGAAGTCCTCCGGTTCCAACCCCAGCGCCACCATCCGGTCGGCATCCGCCTGCCCCGCGAAGGCGATGTTGTGGATCGTCATCACCGACGGCACCGGCGTGCCGTCGCGCTTCAGGAAGTACGGCAACAGCCCTGCCTGCCAGTCGTGCCCATGCGCAATATCGGGCCGCCAGTCGGTCGCACCCCGGCAAATCTCTGCCCCCGCCCGGCACAGAGCCGCATAGCGTTCGGGGTTGTCGTCCCAATCATGGCCTTCTGGCGTCAGATAGATCGTGCCGTTCCGGTCATACAGATGCGGCGCGTCCAACACATACAGACCGCCCATCGACGTCTGCGCGAAGAAAACACGCGCCGGACCACCGTAGAGATCATCGAAGGCGAAGACCTTTTCGCCCTCGACCTGCTTCAGGACCTGCGGGTAGCCCGGCAGCAGAGTATGCATTTCCACGCCCTGCGCTGCCAATGCCGCTGGAAGAGCACCCGCCACGTCGGCCAACCCGCCCGTCTTCACGAAGGGCACGCATTCCGACGCGACCGATAGCACGCGTCTCACTGGGCAGCGCTCCAGCCGTCGATCATGTCTTGCGTGATCAGCGTGACCCCGCCTTTCGAGACTTCGAAGAACTTGGCATCCGCTTCGGCATCCTCACCCACGATCAAGCCTTCGGGGATATGCACCCCTCGATCCACGACACACTTCCTCAGGCGCGCATGGCGGGCAACATTGACGTGCGGCAGGATCACCGACTCCTCCAACGACGCAAAGCTGTTGGTATTCACCTGCGTGAACAACAACGAGTTGCGGATCTCGGTGCCCGACACGATGCAACCGCCCGCCACCATCGAGCTGACGGCAAGCCCGCGCCGGTCGTCCTCGTCATGGATGAACTTCGCAGGCGGCGTGATCTCGGAGTAGGTCCAGATCGGCCAGTTGGTGTCCCACAGATCCAGCTCGGGATCGAAGTCCGTCAGATCGATGTTCGCCTGCCAGTACGCATCCACCGTGCCAACGTCACGCCAGTAAGCCGGAGCGTCGGCGCGGTGACGCACGCAGGACTTTTCGAACTCATGCGCCTGAGCCCGACCGTTCTTCACGATGTAGGGGATAATGTCGCCGCCGAAATCGTGACTGCTGTTCGCCTCGTCGGCGTCATGCATCAGCAATTCGCGCAAGTAGGACCATTTGAAGACATAAATCCCCATGGAGGCAAGCGTGCGCGTGTCATCGCCTGGCATGCCCGGCGGCTCGGCGGGCTTTTCCAGGAACGATGTGATCTTTAGCGTGTCGTCGACCGCCATAACTCCGAAGGCCGAGGCCTCTTCGCGCGGCACGGTCAGGCATCCCACGGTCACGTCGGCATTCGTGTCCACGTGATCCCGCAGCATCAGCTCGTAATCCATCTTGTAGATGTGATCGCCGGCCAGGATCAGGATGTATTCGATCCCGTAGCTGTCGATAATATCGATGTTTTGCGTCACCGCGTCGGCGGTGCCCACATACCACTTGCCTTCGTCCACCCGCTGCGACGCGGGCAGGATATCCAGAAACTCGTTGCGCTCTGCCCGCAGGAAGGACCACCCGCGCTGGCAATGGCGGATCAGCGAATGCGCCTTGTATTGCGTCGCCATCGCCATCTTGCGAATGCCGGAGTTCAGCGCGTTCGACAGCGCGAAATCCACGATCCGCGTTTTGCCACCGAAGTAGACCGCCGGCTTCACGCGGTTGTTCGTCAATTGCTTCAGACGCGATCCGCGCCCGCCCGCCAGCACGAATGCCATCGTGCGCGAGGCCAGCCTCTTGTTACCCGGTTCCATCGTTCCTCCCTCGGGGCCATTCAGCCCTCTTTCACAAAGATCACAGTCGAAAGTGGCGGCAAGAAGATGTCTGCGCTGGCCGGCTGCCCGGTGCGCCCCTCCCCGGACGCCTCCACGCTGCCCATGTTGCCGCGCCCCTGTCCGCCGTAGATGTCTGCATCCGTGTTCAATGCCTCGCGCCATGTGCCCTTGGATGGCATGCCCAACGTATAGGGCCGCTCCACCGGCGTCATGTTGCAAGCGACGACCACCTCGGGGTCGTCCCCGCCCGACCGCCGGATCCACGCGTAGACGCTTGCATCCGCGTCATTCGCTTCGATCCACTGGAAGCCCGCCGGATCGCAGTCCAGCGCGTGGAGCGCAGGTTCGGCGCGGTAAAGCGTGTTCAGATCGCGCACCAATCGCTGCATCCCGCTGTGGCGACGATCTTCCAGCAGGTTCCACGGCAGCGAGCCGTTGTGGTTCCACTCGCTCGGCTGGGCGAACTCGCACCCCATGAACAGCAGCTTCTTGCCCGGATGGCCCCACATGAAACCGTAGTAGGCGCGCAGGTTGGCGAATTTCTCATCCTCGCGGCCCGGCATCTTGTTCAGCATGGAACCCTTACCGTGCACGACCTCATCGTGGCTGATCGGCAGGATGAAATTCTCGCTGAACGCATAGTGCAGCCCGAAGGTCATCAGGTGGTGGTCATGCTTGCGATACACCGGGTCCTTTTCCATGTACCGTAGCGTGTCGTTCATCCAGCCCATGTTCCACTTGAAGCCGAAGCCCAGCCCGCCACCGTCCACCGGCGCACTGACCTTAGGAAAGCTGGTGGACTCTTCGGCCACAGTCATGATGCCAGGAGAGTTGGCGTAGGCAGCGATGTTGACGCCCTTGAGGAACTCGATCGCCTCGTAATTCTCGCGTCCGCCGTCCTTGTTCGGGATCCACTCGCCATCCTTGCGGGAATAGTCGCGATACAGCATCGAGGCGACCGCATCCACGCGAAGACCGTCGATATGGTATTCCTCCAACCAATACAAAGCGTTGGAGGTCAGGAAGTTCTTCACCTCAATCCGGCCGTAGTTGTAGATCAGGGTGTTCCAATCTTGGTGGAACCCCTCTTTCGGGTCGGCGTGTTCGTACAGATGCGTGCCGTCGAACTTGCCAAGCCCGTGCGGGTCGGCGGGGAAGTGGCCCGGCACCCAGTCAAGCACCACGCCCAACCCCTTGCGGTGCGCGGCATCCACCAGATCGCGGAATTCATGCGGCGGGCCGGATCGGATCGTCGGCGCGAACAGCCCCACGGGTTGATAGCCCCAAGACCCGTCGAACGGAAACTCGCTGACGGGTAGCAGCTCGATGTGGGTGAAGCCCATGTCATGCGCGTAATCCACCAGCTCTTCGGCGGCTTCTTTATACGAAATCGCACGATTGCCTTCGTCCACGCGCCGCTTCCACGACGACAGATGCACCTCGTAGACGCTGATCGGCGCGGTGCGGGAATTGCGGCCCTCGCGCTCTTTCATCCAGTCGGCATCTTTCCAGCCATAGCCGCGAATGTCGCGCACGATGCTGGCATTCTGGGGCGCATGCTGGCTGCCAAAGCCGACCGGATCGGACTTCAGGGGCTGCAACGCACCGTCGTAGCCCAAGATTTCGTACTTGTAGGCCTCACCCTCGCCCACATGGGGAACGAAGATTTCCCAGACGCCCGTTCCGCCGCGCGGGCGCATTGCGTGGCGTCGCCCATCCCAGCCGTTGAACCCACCGACAACGCTGACACGCTGCGCGTTCGGTGCCCAGACGGCGAAATGGGTGCCGTGCTCGCCTTCGTGTTCGGTCACATGCGCGCCCAGAACGGTCCAGACCTTCTGATGTGTACCCTCACCCAGCAAGTACTCGTCCATCTCGCCGATGACAGGGCCGAACCGATAGGGATCCTCGTATTCCCACTCGCGATCGCCCGCCTGGCCCTTCAGGTGATACTTCCCCTCGGGCACGTCACCCGCGAAGACCGCAAGCCCACCGGCAACGCGTTCCAGTGGATGGTCCTTTCCCTTCACCACGGCGAAAAGCTTTTCCGCACCGGGATCAAGCGCGCGCACGGTCTCGCCGTGTCGGCCCAATACCTGAAACGGGTCGCCGTACCGCCCTTGGTGCAGGGCCTCGGCGGTCTTCGGATCAACGATGGAAGCGGGGTTTTGGATGTGGCCTGTCATGCGAACAAGGCTAACACGCCCCCGTCCGCTTTCAACGCGCCCCGCAAAAGAAAGGAGCGATCCCTTCGCGCAGGACCACTCCTTCATCGTTCCGCAAGTACCTCGGGGGAGCGCGCAGCGCGCGCGGGGGCAGCGCCCCTACCCGATGGAAAGGCTCTTCGCCCCCCAGATATCGGCCATATACCCCCGGATCGTCCGGTCAGAGCTGAACCAGCCAGACCGTGCTGTGTTAAGCACAGCCATGCGCGTCCAGTTGTCCGCATCCCGGTAGGCATCGTCCAGAACACGACTGGCGCGCCAGTAATCCGCGAAGTCCGATGTCACGCAGAAGTAATCCGCACCCGACAGGTTGTCGGTGATCGACTGGAATCGCTCCCCGAAGGTGCCGGCCTTGATGGCCTCAAGCGCGCGTCGCAAACGCGGATCGTCGGCAATGGCCTTCGACGCGTGATCCTCGATCTCGCGCCGCGACACCACTTCAGAGGCGGTCATCCCGAACAGGAAGAAATTATCCGCGCCCACAAGTTCGCGGATTTCCACGTTCGCCCCATCAAGGGTGCCAATGGTCAGCGCGCCGTTCAGGGCGAACTTCATGTTGCCCGTGCCCGACGCTTCCTTGCCCGCGGTCGAAATTTGCTGGCTGACCTCTGCCGCAGGGATCAGCTTTTCGGCCAGGGACACATTGTAGTTGGCCGGATAGGCCACCTTCAGCAGGTGCCCCGTGTCGGCGTCCGCATTCACAACCTCGGCCACCGCGTTGATCAGGTGGATGATCTCCTTGGCGAAGACGTAGCCCGGAGCAGCCTTGCCCCCGAACATCTTGACCTGCGGCACCCAATCACCCTGGGGCGCGTCCTTCATCTCTTGCCAAAGCGCGATGGTTTGCAGGATGTTCAGATGTTGGCGCTTGTATTCGTGGATGCGCTTGATCTGCACGTCGAACATCGCGTCCGGGTCCACCGAGACGCCACGCCCAGCCAGATACTGCGCCAAATCCACCTTGTTGGCCCGCTTTACCGCCGCATACTGCTCGCGGAAAGAGGCGTCATCGGCCATCGGCTCCAGATCGCGCAGCTTCTCCAGATCGCCGACCCAGCCGTCACCGATCGCCTCGGTGATCAGCGCCGACAGACGCGGATTGGCCGACAGCACCCAGCGGCGCGGCGTGATCCCGTTGGTCTCGTTCACGATGCGGTTCGGATGTAGCCGGTTCAGTTCTTCAAACACGGTCTCTTTCATAAGCCCCGTGTGCAGCGCTGAAACGCCGTTGACTTTATGCGCCATGGTGAACGCCAGCGGCCCCATGTTCACGTGCCCGTCAGAGATCAGCGTCGTCGCGCGATCGGGATGCCGCCCGGCGTGGCCCGCATCCATCGCCCGGATCAGCTGCATGTGGCGGGGCAACAGGTCGTCCATCAGATCGACGGACCAGCGCTCCAACGCTTCGGGCAGCAGGGTGTGGTTGGTGTAGCCCAGACAGCCGCGTGCGATCTCGACGGCGCTATCGAACGTCACACCCTTTTCGTCCACCAGCAGGCGCACCAGCTCCGGCCCGGCAATCGCCGGGTGCGTGTCGTTCAACTGGATCGCCACCTTCTGCGGCAGCAGCGTCAGATCGTTATACTCGCTCTCGAACCGGCGCAGGATGTCGCGCAATGACGCTGCGGTGAAGAAGAACTCCTGCTTCAACCGCAGGCGCTTGCCGTCGTCCGTCGTGTCGTCGGGATAGAGCACGCGCGAAATGGTCCGTGCTACGTTCTCCGGCATGGCCGCGCCGTAGTAGTCACCCGCGTTGAACGCCTCCAGATCGAAGACCTGCGGCGCGCGCGCGGACCACAGGCGTAGCGTATTGGCCCAAGCGCCCTGCCAGCCGATGATCGGCGTGTCGTAGGCCCGCGCGATCACGACCTCGGATGGCTGCCACACGGCCCGCCCGCCTAGGTCCTTCACCACGCCACCGAAGCCGATCTCATAGCTCGACTCGGGCCGCTCGAATTCCCAGGCATGGGGCTCGGTCAGCCAATCCTCGGGCGCCTCGATCTGGCGACCATCCTCGAAAGATTGTTTGAACAACCCATGCTCGTAGCGGATGCCGTAGCCATAGGCCGGACACCCGACAGAGGACATCGACTCCAGGAAACACGCGGCCAGACGACCCAGACCGCCATTGCCCAGCGCCGCGTCGGCCTCGTCTTCCAGCACCGCTGCGGCGTCGATATCGCGTTCCTCGAAGAACGCCGTTACATCGTCCATCAGACCAAGGTTCACCGTTGCGTCTTCCAACAGACGCCCAATCAGGAACTCCATCGACAGGTAGTACACCCGCTTGCCCTGCTTGGCGTAGGTCTCACGCGTGCTGGCAAACCACGGATCCACGATCCGGTCGCGGATCGCGAAGCTTAGCGCCATGCGCCAATCGGTCAGCGTGGCGTGTTCAGCGTCCTTGCCGAAGGCATACTTCAGGTGGATCAGGATCGCATCGGCCAAGCTGTCGCTGGGTGCGGTCACGGCGATATCTTTCATTGCAGGTCTCCTGCGCGGAACGCGGTTAGCGGTATCGAAAAACAATTGATGCGGCCTTAAGCCAAGCGCACAAACTTGCAAGACACCTGATGCGTCAATTCACATGAAGGTGCGTCGATGCCGCATTTTGCGGCACCAGTCGGTAGATCAGGCGGTATCGAGCCCCAGCCGGTCGCGAATGAACGCCAGCGCGACCTGCAGACCATCGGGCGCAATGCCATGCGCCGTCCCTTTGGAAATATGGGCGAAGACATCCACGCCAGCGGCCTGCAACGCCTCGGCGGCGGCAGGCAAGGATGCGGGCGGCACCACATCGTCCTGATCCCCGTGGATCAGCAGGACGGGCGGACGGACCTTGATCTCATCCTCCAGTACCTCGGGCCGCAACAAACGGCCCGAAAAGCCCACAAGCGCGGCCACCGACTCTGCCCGACGCAACGCCACATGCAGCGCCATCATCGTGCCCTGTGAAAAGCCCACCAGCACCAAGCGATCCGCCGCGATACCCTCTTCGGCCAGCACGCCGTCGAGCCATCCGTTCAGGTCATCAACCGCCCGGTCCATCGCGACTTCGGCCTCGCCCACGTCGGACCCGTCGAGCCACGGGATCGGGAACCACTGATAGCCCATCGGATTGACGGTCGATTGCTCCGGCGCGTCGGGGGCAAGAAATACCGTGTCGGGCAAATGCGGGGCCAGCGGGTCGGCCAATCCCAGAAGGTCCGCGCCGTCCGCGCCGTAGCCGTGCAAAAACACCACGACCGATCCTGTCTTGCCGGACGCCGACGCCCTGCGCTTGCTTGCCAATCCCCGTGCCATCGTCCGTCTCCTGTCAGGTCACTTACGCTCTAAGACGCCCGGCGCCCGGCGCGCAACATACCCGTTCTTTGTTTTCCCAAATACTCATCCACAGCCCGCCACGCGCGGCTCAAACGACCCCTTCGCGCGCCTTCGCCACCGCATACCACGCCCACAAGCCTCGGGCCGCGACACCGCGCCAAGGCCGCCACGTCTCTGCCATCTCGCGCAGCGCCTTCTCGGAAGGTCGCGTGTCCAGCCCATACAGCATCCGCGCCGCCTCTTGCAGCGCCAGATCGCCCGCCGGGAACACGTCGGCCCGGCCAAGACTGAACAAAGCGTAGATCTCTGCCGTCCACCGTCCGATCCCAGGCACCGCGACAAGCGTATCCACCACATGGTCAGAGGGCGCATCCTGCAGCGCGTCGAAGTCGATCCCGGCCTCTGCCAGCGCCCGCACATACCGCGCCTTCGGTCGCGACAGTCCGACTGATCGCAGCTCATCTTCCGTCGCCGCCAACACCGCATCCGGCGCATGATACCCAGCCGCCTCGACCCGCGCACCGATGGCCTTTGCCGAGGCCACGCTGACCTGCTGGCTCACAATCGCCTGCACCAACGCCGGAAAACCACCGTTCCGCAGGCGATCCGGCCAAGGCCCGGTGTCCACCCGCGCCCGCGCCATTGCCGGATCACGCGCGCCAAGCCACACCGCGCCCTCTTCGATGCAGGCCGGACCACGCAATATCCGCTCCGGCCCGCTCACATCCGCCGCCTTGCCCAGGCAACGGCGCCCGCCACCGTGTCGAACCGTGTCGCTTCGGGTTGTTGCGGACGGCGGATCATCGCGACCTCGACGCCCAGTTCTCGCGCAGCATCCAGCTTTGCGCGGCTGGAGGCACCGCCCGCATTGCGCACCACCAGCCAATCCAGCCCGACGCCCGTGAACCGCGCGACCTCGCTCTCGACCGACAGAGGAGGCGTCTCCACCAGCCAATGCCCGTCCGCGAAGGGTGTCGGCACGGCGGGCGCCTTGTCGAGTTGGCGGACGAACACCCGCCGGCCTTCCATCGCGCCGAAATCGCTCAATCGCTCCCTGCCCGTGGCGATCAAAACGGTCGCGCCCTCGGGGATCATCGCCGCCGCCGCCGCCTCATCCTGTGCGAAATGCCACGTGTCGCCTTCAACGGGCCGCCATGCCGGGCGCAGAAGCTGCGCGTAATCCACGCCGACCTCTGCACAGACCCGCGCAGACCGATGAGAGATGCCGGCCGCGAAGGGATGGGTCGCGTCGATCACCATGGCGATCCGTTCGCGCCGCAGATAGGCCGCGAAACCCTCGTCGCCGCCGAATCCCCCGATCCGCGTCACAGTGCCATAAGGCTGCGGCGCGCGTTCAGGAGCCGCGACCGACACGACGACCGACAGCCCCCGCAAAGACGAAAGCGCCGTTACCACGTGCCGCGCCTCGCGCGTGCCCGCCAATAAAAGTAGTCGCGTCATGCCCGTCCGTTTCAATGTTTCAGATCAGAGAGCTTATTCGCGTGCAGCCGGTCGCGGTGCCGGTGCCGCACGATCTATCAGCATCATCGCGCTCAAGGTCAACGCCACCCGTTTGGACTTCCCATTCACTCCGGGCGGTTCTACGGCTTTCACCATGGATCAGACGCCCTCCCACACCCGGCAGAATGTCGCGGTTCTCGTTGCCGCCCAAGCCCTTTTGGGAGCGCAGATGCCGATGTTGTTCGTGGTCGCGGGCCTTGTGGGTCAGACCCTTAGCCCCATCGCTTGTCTCGCCACACTGCCGATCTCGCTGATCGTTCTGGGCTCAATGCTTTCGGCGCAACCGTTATCGGGCCTCATGCAGCGCTTCGGACGGCGTGCTGGGTTCTGGACGGGTGCTGCAGCAGGCGCGACGGGGGCGGCAATCTCGGCCTACGGGCTCTGGCTGGGCAGCTTCTGGGTCTTCATCTCAGGCGCGCTTCTGTCCGGCACATTCATGTCCAGCCTCGGCTTCTACCGCTTCGCCGCCGCCGATACGGCGACCGAGTCGTTCCGGCCCAAGGCAATTTCCTACGTGCTGGCGGGCGGACTGGTGTCGGCCATCGTCGGCCCGCAATTGGTCAAGCTGACGGCGGACGCCTTCGTCTTCCCCTTCCTCGGCACCTACCTCGCGATCATTGGCGTGAACGCCGTCGGCGCGCTTCTCTTCCTTGCCCTGCGCATCCCCGCCCCGCCCATCCCAGCCCATGACGCGCCTAAGGGCCGCAGCCGGATAGAGCTTTTAAAGACACCGCGCATCGGCGTCGCCATCATCGTTGCCATGGTATCCTACGCGCTGATGAACCTTGTGATGACCTCGACCCCGCTGGCCGTCGTCGGCTGTGGCTTCACCGCAAACCGCGCCGCGGATGTTGTTTCGGCCCACGTCTTGGCAATGTACGCGCCGTCCTTCTTCACCGGCCACCTGATCGCGCGCTTCGGCGTGACACGGATCATGGGCCTCGGCCTCGTCCTTCTGGCCAGCGCCGGTTTGGTCGCGCTGTCGGGGGTTGAGATCACCAACTTCTTCGGCGCTCTCATCCTGCTGGGCCTAGGCTGGAACTTCGGCTTTATCGGGGCGACCTCGATGCTTGCAGGCGCACACCGCCCCGAAGAGCGTGGCCGCGTTCAAGGTCTGAACGATTTTCTCGTCTTCGGCTGCGTCACCTTGGGATCTCTGGCCTCTGGTGGCTTGATGAACTGCGCGGGCGGCACGGCGGAACAGGGCTGGACGGCGGTGAACATCGCGATGGTGCCGTTCCTTGTGCTGGCGGGCGGCGCGCTGATCTGGCTGCGCATGACCCGTCCGCGCACGGCCTGACCGCGCTTCACTGTTCCGTAAATACCTGCCCCGCAGGGCCGCTCAGCGTCCCAGCGACGTCATCCGCATCAGCCGCAGCCGCCGCATACCGTCCGGCCGCGCCAGTGTGCCAGCCTCAACGCGCTCCGGTTCGGCCACTGCGCGTTTCAGCACTGGCCCCGCCTCCCACGCTGCCAGTGCCGCAGGCCGCGCGGCTCGACCGACAGGCCTCAGCGCGTCCAGCCCCGTCTGAGCCAGCCGCTTGATCGCATCATCTGACGCGTCCGGCAAAGGTTCCAGCCCTGCCGCATGGAACGCAGGGACGGCCACCAGCCACGCCGCAATGCCACCCGCCAAACCAACGCCGCGCACGGCGTCTTCATCCGTTGCACCGAGCGTCCGCGCAGCGGCCCACATCAGCCCGCCTGCCCCCGCCGCCAGATGGCCGAGCAATTGCGCTTCCGACACGAACGGTTCGCGCGCAATCTCCCAGCGGCGGGTATCGATCACCGGCTCCAGCAAACGCGCACCCTCTGCATCCAGAACCTGCGCCAAGGGTTCGACCACCTCGTGCCGTCGTGGAGCTTGGCCTGCTGCGATCTCGGCCAGCGCATCGCGCCACCATTGCAGCCGAATCTCGGCGATCATCGGCTCCGCTGTCACCCAGGGCGCGCGGCTGATCTCGACGTTCATCGCGTAGATCGGAAACAGCACCGCGCGCGCCGCCGGAGGGGCCGCCATCGCGGCAAGGAACCGGTCCGCATCGCCCGACTTCACGATCTCGGCGCAGGCGTTCAGGGTCATGATCGGGGTCCGAAGGGAAACATGCGCATGCCATACACCTTGCCGACACGCGTTTTCGGGCGATAGGACGCCTCATGCATCGCGAATCAACTTCCAGCGGATCGCGTCGCACAGCGCCTCAAAACTCGCATCCACGATGTTCGCGCTAACCCCAACGGTGGACCAGCGCCGTCCCTGTCCGTCCTCGCTGTCGATGATGACGCGAGTCACGGCCTCGGTCCCGCCTTGGGTAATTCTGACTTTGAAATCAACGAGGTGCATGTCGTCGATGGCCGACTGATACGGCCCCAGATCCTTTGCCAGCGCCTTGGCCAGCGCGTTCACCGGCCCCCGATCGCTGCCCGTCTCATCCATGGATTCGCTGACCGACTGGCGCTTCTCGTCGCCGATCTTCACCACGACAACGGCTTCGGACAGGCTGACCATCCGGTCATACTTGTTCTTCCGCCTCTCTACCGTCACCCGGTAGCGCTTTACCTCGAAGAATTCCGGCAGTTGCCCAAGGTGACGCCGCGCGACCAACTCGAAGCTGGCCTGCGCGGTGTCATAGGCATATCCCAGATCCTCGCGCTCCTTGATCTCGGTCAGGATATCGCCCAGCCGAGCGTCACCCTTTTCGACCGTCAAACCCATATCCAGAAGGCGTGCACGCAGGTTCGACTGGCCCGCCTGATTGGACATCGGAATGATCCGCGCGTTGCCGACCGACGCGGGATCAATATGCTCATAGGTCGTCGGATCCTTGGCGATAGCGCTGGCATGCAGACCCGCCTTGTGCGCGAAGGCAGACGCGCCGACGTAGGCCGCGTTGTTGCGCGGCACACGGTTCAGGATGTCGTCCAGCTTGCGGGACACGCGGGTAAGGGACCGTAAACCTTCGTCTGTTACACCCGTTTCAAACTTGTCCGCGAAAGGAGGCTTCATCAGCAGCGTCGGGATCAGCGACACCAGGTTGGCGTTGCCGCACCGCTCGCCCAGGCCGTTCAGCGTGCCCTGTATCTGCCGCGCGCCGGCTTCCACCGCCGCAAGGGTGCCGGCGATGGCAAGGCCCGCGTCGTCATGGGTGTGAATACCTAATTGGTCGCCTGGAATGCCGGCCGCGATGACATCCGACACGACCTGCGCGATCCGCCCCGGCAGCGTGCCGCCGTTGGTATCGCACAGCACGATCCAGCGGGCCCCGGCGTCGAAGGCAGCGCGCAGGCACTCCACCGCGTAGGCCGGATCGGCGGCGTAACCGTCGAAGAAGTGCTCGGCATCGAACAGCGCCTCGCGCCCCTGCGCGACCGCGTGGGCAACGCTGGCACGGATGTTTTCGACATTCTCGTCCAGCGCGATACCCAGCGCTTGGGTCACGTGGTAGTCGTGCGTTTTCCCAACAAGGCAAACGGCAGGCGTATTCGCGTTCAAAACCTGCGCCAGAACGTCGTCATTCGCCGCCGAACGGCCCGCGCGCTTGGTCATGCCAAAGGCCGTCATCGTGGCGCGAGTGGGAGCCACGGTGTCGAAGAAGCCGCTGTCGGTCGGATTCGCGCCGGGCCAGCCGCCTTCGATGTAATCGACGCCCAGCGTGTCGAGCATCGCCGCAATGGCCTGCTTTTCCGCGACCGAGAACTGCACGCCCTGCGTTTGCTGCCCGTCGCGCAGGGTGGTGTCGTACAGATAGAGGCGGTCTTTCATCAGCCGACCTCCGCGCTGGAAGCCGCACCGATCCAGTGCGCACAGCCCGAGCATGGCCGAGCGATGGCAGCCGGGCCAGTCAAGTCGTCGGACAAATGCATCAAAGCTTACCCAACTTCGCCGGATCGAACCCCGCCGCAGGGGTCAGCGCCACGCCGTCCTTCGACATCCGAACCTCGACACCGGCGTCCGTCAACGCTGCCTTCAGCGCATCGAGTGCCGCGAAATCCTTGGTCGCCATCGCGTCCGCACGCAGATCAGACAGTCGCGCCTCCAGCGCAGATAGATCGACCGCGGCGGCCCAGTCGCCCTTCCCCAGCAAACCAAGCAAACGGGCCGAGACCGCCAGAACGCCCGGCGCGACCTCACCCGCTTCCACACCGCCCGCAATCGAGTGTAGACGTGTCAGGGCGCCTGCGGTGTTCAGATCGTCGGACAATGCGTCCACGACGCCCGGATCGACCTCTGCCTCTGGCATTCCGGCGACCAGCCCATGCCAGCGGCGCAAAGCGACTTCCGCCGCCCGAATCTTTTCGTCCGTCCAGTCCATCGGCTTGCGATAATGCGTACCCAGCAGGACCATTCGCATGACCTCTCCCGGCACCCCCTGATCCAGCTTGTCACGAACGGTGAAGAAATTACCGAGCGACTTCGACATCTTACGACCGTCGACCTGCAGCATCTCGTTGTGCAGCCAGACATCGGCCATGGGCTGGCCGTGGGCGCAGACGGATTGCGCGATCTCGTTCTCGTGGTGCGGGAACATCAGATCGCCACCGCCCCCGTGAATGTCGAAGCGTTCACCCAGCAGCTCGGCTGCCATGGCTGAGCATTCGATATGCCAGCCCGGACGGCCCCGCCCCCACGGACTGTCCCACCCCGGCTGACCCTCTTCCGAGGGCTTCCACAGCACGAAATCCATGGGATCACGCTTGTAGGGCGCGACTTCGACGCGTGCGCCCGCGATCATGTCATCGACCGTGCGGCCCGACAGCGCGCCATAGTCGGTGTAGCTACCGACCGCGAACAGCACATGCCCCTCGGCCGCGTAGGCATGGCCTTTCGCGACCAACCCTTCGATCATGGCAACCATCTGCGGAATATGCTGCGTGGCGCGGGGGTTGTGATCAGGCGTCAGGCAGCCCAGCGCCGTCATATCGTCGAAATACCAACCGGTCGTCTCGGCGGTGATCTCGGCGATGGACCGACCACTTTCTGCAGCGCGCGCGTTAATCTTGTCATCCACATCGGTGATGTTGCGCACGTAGATTACAGCTTCGGGTCCGTAGGTGTGGCGCAGAAGCCGATATAATGTGTCGAACACCACGGCGGCGCGCGCGTTTCCCATGTGGGCGCGGTCGTAGACCGTGGGGCCACAGACATACATGCGCACATCCCCCGCGTCCTGCGGGGTAAAGGCGTCCTTACGACGGGTCAGGCTGTTGGTCAGGCGGATCATGGGAACAGCGTGTCGCAAGAGCCGCGCGCCCGTGCAAGTCACCAAACGAAAAAGGCCGGCTTGCGCCGGCCTTTCCGTCAATCTCGGGGACCGAGATCAGAAAGCGTAGAGAGCACGCAAGTTCAGCGAGGTCACATCGGCTTCGGTACCGGTGCCGCCGTCGATGTCGCCGAAGTCTTCGTAGATGACTTCCGCGCCTAGGCCGACGTTCGGCGTGATGCGGTACTCGACGCCCGCACCAACAAGGTAACCTGCGGCGTCGACGTCGTTGTTGTTGACTTCAGCGCTAGCATAGGTGCCGCCCGCAAGGCCGTAGACCATGGTCTGGCCCAGATCAGCACCGGCTTTCAGCTTCAAGCGAACGCCGCTGTCGACATCGAGGTTACCGTTGTCGTCGTTAACGTTTCCGGTACCGATTTCGACTTCACCACCCATGACGAGCGTTCCGAAGTCGTAGTTGTAACCTGCGAACGCGCCAACGCCGTAACCGTCGGCGTCGAAGTCGCCACCGCCGGAGGTTTCGGATGAACCGTCACCGTAACCCAGCGACAGACCGGCGTAGCCGCCCGTCCAGTCCTGCGACGGCATTACCATCGGCGCGGCGGGGGCCATCACCATCGGCTCGGACGGAGCGGGGTTCACGCCGCCAGCGAAGGCGGTTCCGGCGGTCAGCAGCGCTGCGGCTGCGGTCATGGTCACGATTTTCATAATCTTGCTCCTAGGGTCGGCAAATACTGCACGAGTCACTTTTGATCGTTCACACGTTCAATACGCACAAACATCCACGCCGTTCCACCTTAGAGGCGACCAAATGGCAAGTCGGTGTCGGGACTGTTGCACAAACGAGCCATAATCAGCCGACAGCCGGATTCTCGCCGCCAGTTTGCCACTTTCGCGCCTCATTTCACGATGTTTTTTGGGCTTTTTCTTCCAAAGTCAGCCATTCCTCTTCGAACTCCGCCAGATGTTTCTGCCTGGATTCGAGCGCTTGAGTGGCCTTCGCGAACTTCACAGGTTCGCGAGCGAACAGATCCGGATCGGCCAAAAGCGTTTCAAGTTTGGAAATTTCTGATTCAACACGTGCGATCTCGTTGGGTAACTCCTTCAACCGGTGCGACTCGGTAAAGGTCAGGCCAGCGGCTTTCGGTTTCTCGGCTGTCTCTTGCGGCTTGCCGCGCACGGGTGCCTTCGATGCGGCGGCAACGCCATCGCGCTCGGGCTTCTGGGACTGATAGTCCGACCATCCACCGGCATAGACCTCGACCCGCCCCTCGCCTTCGAAGGCCACGGTCTGGCTGGCGACGCGATCCAAGAAGTCGCGGTCGTGGCTGACCAGCAAAACGGTGCCGTCGTAGTCGCCCAGCAGGTCCTGCAACAGATCCAAGGTCTCGACATCCAAGTCGTTGGTCGGTTCGTCCAGCACCAGCAGGTTCGACGGCTGCGCCATCAGCTTGGCCAGCAGCAGCCGTGCCTTTTCCCCACCCGATAGCGACTTCACCGGCGCGCGGGCCTGTGATTCGCTGAAAAGGAAGTCCTTGAGATAGCCCACGACGTGCTTGGGCGTGCCACGCACCATCACCTGATCGGCGGCCCCCGACACGCGCATCTCGGGAGAGCCTGTCAGGCTGTCCCACAGGGTCATTTCGGGATCGAGCGCCGCACGGGACTGGTCGAACACCGCAACTTCCAGATTTGTGCCCAGCTTTACCGTGCCCTCGTCGGGCGCCAACTCTCCGGTCAGCATCTTCAGGCAGGTCGTCTTGCCGACGCCGTTCGGCCCCACGAAAGCCACCCGGTCGCCGCGCGCGATCTTGATGGAAAACGGGTTCAGGATCGTGCGGTCGCCGAAGGACTTGGCGATATCCATCGCCTCGATCACCTTCTTGCCGGACTTCTGGCCGCTCTCCAGTTCCAGCGCGGCCGTACCCTGACGGCGCACCATGTCCGACCGCGTCTCGCGCAGGTCCTGCAATGCGCGCACGCGGCCCTGGTTGCGCTTACGCCGCGCGCTGATTCCTTCGACGGCCCACTTTGCTTCTGCCTTGATCTTGCGATCCAGCTTGTGGCGGGACACATCTTCTTCTTCCCAAACCTTGTCGCGCCAGTCCTCGAAATGCGCAAAGCCCTTTTCCTGCCGCCGCACCTGTCCGCGATCCACCCAAAGGGTCGCCTTGGTCAGATTGCGCAGGAAGGCGCGATCGTGGGAAATCAGCACATATCCTGCCCGCGTGGACTTCAGCTGGTCTTCCAGCCAAGCGATCGCGCGGATATCCAAGTGGTTCGTCGGCTCATCCAGCAGCATCAACTCCGGCCCCTCGGCCAGCAGCTTTGCCAGCGCCGCGCGCCGCCGTTCACCGCCCGAAGCCTTCGACGGCTCTGTCGCTGGATCGAAGGTCAGGTCGTCGGAAATGATCTCCACCTTGTAGCCCTCCGCCGGGTCCAGCTCGGACATGGCGTAGTCGCCCAGCGTGGCGAAGCCCTCCATCGTGGGCTCCTGCTCCATGTAGCCAACGGTTGTGCCGGGGCTGAGCACCTTGTCGCCTGCATCGGGCTCGATCAGCCCACCCATCACCTTCATCAAGGTGGATTTGCCGGAACCGTTGCGACCAACCAGCGCGACGCGGTCAGAGGGTTGGACGATCATGTCCAAACCGGAAAACAGGGGATCGCCGCCGAAGGTCAGCGAAATATCGGAGAGTTTTAAAAGAGGTGTGCGTGCCATGACGCGCAGCTAAACCCCGGCGGTCGCGGCGACAAGGTGCACTATGTATGGGGCATGACCGACACCGACCTGAAACCGAAGCCCAAGACCAAGACGGCCCGCCCGCCGCTGTACAAGGTGATCCTGCTGAACGACGACTTCACGCCGCGAGATTTCGTGACCAAGGTGCTGAAGTCCGTCTTCCGCATGAACGAAGGAGAGGCGCTGAACGTGATGATGACCGCCCACCAGCTGGGCGCATCCGTCGTGGCGGTGTTCACGAAAGAGATCGCCGAAGAAAAATCACAGCAAGCCAACGACATGGCGCGCGACGAAGGCTACCCGTTAGCGTTCACGACAGAGAAAGAGTAAGCGGCGCGCGACTTTGCCCCCTTCATCGTTGTTCAAATACCTCGGGGAGCGCGAGGGGCGGCGCCCCTCGCCTTCTTAAATCGCCGCGCCTGCGGCGCGAGGGGCGGCGCCCCTCGCCTTCTCAAATTGCCGCGCCTGTGGCGCGAGGGGCAGCGCCCCTCCCCCCTAACCCGCAACCGCCCGCAGCAACCGCTGCCGGGCGGGCGGGATCGCGCGGATCTCGACGCCGGTGAAGACATGCATCGTGCCCATCTTTTCGTCCACCACGGCGTGATCAGATACCCAGCCCCCATCGTCAGGTAGGTGCGCAACAGGGGCGGCATCGCGGCCATGGCGCGGCGGGGATCGAAGGGCGTCGCCAGCGCACGCGCCAGCCGCACCACGCGCGGCGCCTTGACGCGTGGGCGCCACCGGGCCGGCGCGACGTGGCGTTCGTGCAGCATGGCGAAGGCGTCGGCATGGGCCTGCGCCTCGGTCCCGTTGAAAGACGCGCAGCCGAACAGCATCTCGACGCCGTCGCGGTCCACGATCCGCGTCAAAGCGCCCCATGCGACACGCAGGATGTCAGGATCGGACTGATGGTCGGGATGGATGCAGAACCGCCCCAGTTCGACCATCCGCCCCTCGAACGCGCGTAGCCGGTCCAGCGTGTAATAGCGGGCGGAATAGGATTGGCCAATCTCCGCCCCGCCCGACAGCGGCATCAGCCGAAAGGTGCAGACCGCTTGGCCGCTGCGCTGATCCTCTACAAGCACGTGATTGCAGCGCGCGTCATACTCATCGGTCTGCGGCGCATCGCGATCGGCGGGAAAGGCCGACCGCCGCAAGTCCATCACCCGCGCCAAGTCGTCCGGCGCGGCAACGTCGAACGCGCGATAGCGGCCCTTGGCGAGAATGGTCATCCTGTGGCTCCCGGCCCTTTCATCGTGGATGATGGCCCTTAAATGTCATTATGACATCAATAGTAGATAGCATGTGTCGGTTCCGCGACACATCACTGGAGGATCGATGCAAAAGATCGAAAAAACCGACGCCGAGTGGCGCGAGCAACTGTCCGACATGGCCTACAAGGTCACGCGTAAGCACGGCACCGAACGCGCGGGCACCCATGAAGACTTCCCCGACGGTCCCGGCACCTTCAATTGTGTGTGCTGCGGCCTGCCCGTCTTCGACAAGGCCCACAAGTTCGAAAGCGGTACGGGCTGGCCGTCATTCTACGAGCCCGCAAACCCCGACAATGTCGGCACGTCCGAGGACCGCAAGCTGTTCATGAAGCGCACCGAAGTGCATTGTGCCCGCTGCGAAGCGCACCTTGGCCACGTGTTCCCCGACGGCCCGCAGCCCACTGGCCTGCGCTACTGCATCAATGGCGTTGCCTTGGAATTCGAGCCTGAAGACTGATCGGCAGAAACTGGGGCCAAAAGGCCCCAAACGTCGCCCATTAGCCGCCCAAGAAGTCTGCCGGGTTGAACTGGCCGATGTTCCCGAAGAGTTGACGCAGGAAGCCGACGCCCTGCACGTTCCGCTCTGTCACACGGCGCGAGATCGGTACGACACGACCGTCCTGCAGGCCAAAGCGCTCGATGTTCGCCAGTCGGCCGTTGCTGTCGTAGGACACCGCGACGACCTCACGGTCAACCTCGACCGGCGCGCGGTAACCGTAGTGGCGAAAACGGCTTTGCACGTAGTACCACGATTCAGCGCCCAGAACGCCGGTCGATGTCGGGCGGCCCACGGCAGAGGCGACCTCGGCCTGCGTATCGACACCGATTTGAAGTTGTGCCAGCTCGTCATCCGCAGGCACATAGCCGTGGTTGCGAAATTCTGCCGCGCAAGCCGTCAACAACACGCTAAGCATTAACGCGCCTGCGATCCGCATGAAGTGGTGCATGTGCAACCCGTCCTTGTCCCGGCCCCTGCGGCTTGCCTACATCACAAAGAGGGCGACGTTCAAGAATGGAGAGACCATGGCCGACACACGCGATCCACACCGCATCCGCCTGACCGGCACCGTACCGCGCGTGCCCCGCAACGTGGCGCTGCGCCCGGATGCCGAAACACGCGCCGCAATGGCCGCGGAAATAGGCGTCAGCGCGATCAGGAAACTCAGCCTTTCCGGTGAGTTGCGCCCCATCGGCAATCGAGACTGGGAGCTTTCGGCCATTCTGGGCGCGACCGTTGTGCAGCCCTGCGGCGTGACGCTGGAGCCTGTAACCACGCGGATCGACGATCCCGTCGAACGCCGCTTCATCGCCGGATACGACTCCCCGCAAGCCGCCGAACAGGAAATGCCGGGGGACGTGGAAGACGAACCGCTAACCGATATGCTCGATCTGTCGGTGGTAATGGCGGAGGCGCTGGCCCTCGCGATCCCCGCTTTTCCTAGGGCAGAGGGCGTTGAGCCGATAGACGCCGATGCCACTCCTCCGGGGGCAGAGCCGATCCGCGACGAAGACACCAAGCCCTTCGCCGGTCTTGCCGACGCTTTGAGGAAAGCAACCGACGGGTAGCAGACCACAGCGGGTCGGCGGATATGCCCGCCCTCCACCGTTAACGGATTCTGCACAATCATCGGGTAAAAAGGGTCATTCCCTCCCTACTTTGGACACAATCAGGAGTGAAAATAGGGGGACGACAGTAGCAGGAGTCCGCCGCGTGACCGTTCAACACCCCACCCCGACCGCAGAGGTCCTTGCCGTCGATCTGGATGGTACCCTGCTGCGCACCGACCTGCTGTATGAAACGTTCTGGTCTGCCGTCTCCCGCGACTGGCGCAGCCCTTTCGCCGCCCTAAGGGCACTGGCAAAGGGCAAAGCTGCGCTGAAACGACATCTCGTGGCAGCTTCCGACGTGGATGTGACGACCCTGCCCTACGACGCCACAGCCCTCGATCACGTGCGTAAAGCGCGCGCCGAAGGACTGCGCGTCGTCCTGGTAACCGCCGCCGATCACGGGCTGGCAGAGGCCGTCGCCACGCATCTGGGATTGTTCGACGAGGTGCACGGATCGGACGGCACCACGAACCTGAAAGGCCCGGCCAAGGCCGCCTTCCTGACTGCACGCTACGGTGCGGGCGGTTTTGCCTATCTGGGAGACGCGACCGCCGATCTGCCCGTCTGGTCCGCCGCGTCGCGCGCCGTAACGATCAACGCCTCGCCATCCTTGCGCCGCCAAGCCGAAGCAACCGGCCCCACCACCCATATCGGGGCATCGCAGACAGACCCGTACGCCTACCTCCGCGCCCTGCGTCCGCACCAGTGGATGAAGAACCTGCTGTGCTTCGTGCCGCTTCTGGCCGCGCATCAGTTCACCGGCGCGACCGCGTTTGCCAGCTTACTGGCCTTCGTCGCCTTCAGCCTGACCGCGTCCAGCGTCTACTGCCTGAACGATCTGCTGGACTTGCCCGCCGACCGCGCCCACCCGCGCAAGTGCAAGCGCCCCTTCGCTAGCGGTGCGATCCCGCTACGCCACGGTACCTTCATGGCGGCGGGCCTGCTTGCTGGGGGCATCGTCACGGGTCTTGCCATCGACCCCACATTCCTGCTGGTTCTGGGCGCATACTACGGCCTGACCACGGCCTACTCCCTGTACATCAAACGCGAGGTCGTGATCGACATCTGCGTTCTGGCCGGTCTTTACACCATGCGCATCGTCGCGGGCGCCTATGCCACCGGCATCCCGCTATCGGTGTGGCTGCTCGCCTTCTCGATCTTTCTCTTCTTTTCGCTCGCCGCCGTGAAGCGGCAGGCCGAGCTGGTCGACATGGCCAGCCGAGGAGAGCTTGAAGCCGCTGGTCGCGGCTACCGCGCAGACGACCTACCCATCGTGGCGATGATCGCGCTGGGTGCCGGATTTGTGTCGGTACTGGTCATGGCGCTCTACCTCGACGGCGATTCCGTGCAGTCGATGTATGCCAATCCGGCCGCTCTGTGGGGGATCTGCTGCGTACTGCTGTTCTGGATCACACGCATGGTGATGAAAGCGCACAGGGGTCAAATGCACGACGACCCCCTTGTTTTCGCCGCGAAGGATGGCGCTAGCCGCATGTGCCTGCTGGCCATGCTCGGCTTCGCTTTGGGCGGTATGTATCTGGCATGATTTCCGGCTGGGGACGATACCCGCGCCTGCCGTCAGAGGTTGTACGCCCGGCCCCTGGTAGCCTGCCGGATGCAATGTCGGGCGGCCCGGTGATCGCACGCGGCGCGGGCCGCGCCTACGGAGATGCCGCCGTCTCGTTGCGCCGCACGGTTCAGATGGACCGCCACGACCGGATGCTCGATTTCGACGCAGAGACGGGGCTGTTGGTGGCCGAGGCGGGCGTCACGCTAGGCCAGATCATCGACGCTTTCCTACCCCGCGGCTGGTTTCCCGCCGTCACCCCCGGCACGCGGTTCGTAACGCTCGGCGGTGCCATCGCGGCGGATGTGCACGGCAAGAACCACCACCGAGACGGGGCCTTCCGCTCTTGCGTGGCATGGCTTGACCTTGTCGGGCCGGACGGCACCGAACAGCGCTGTTCGTCCCAGCAAAACGCCGACCTTTTCGACTGGACGCTCGGCGGCATGGGCCTGACCGGCATCGTCACGCGTGCGGCTATCCGCCTGCGCCGCGTGGAAAGCGCATGGATCGCGCAGAAAACCATCCCTTGTGCCAACCTGACCGACACGATGGCCGCATTCGAGGCCAACGCCGATGCCACCTATTCCGTCGCCTGGATAGATTGCCTGGCAACGGGTGCTGCGCGCGGCCGGTCGCTTCTGATGCTGGGCGAGCACGCCACGGCACAGCAATCCAAGCGCCGCAACCCATTGGCAACACCGAAGACGGACAGCAAATCCGTGCCCTTCGACCTGCCCGGCTGGGCGCTGAATGGCCTGACCGTAAAAGCGTTCAACGCGTTCTACTGGCGCAAGGGCAAGTCCGGCCCGCGCCAGAGCCTCGTCGACTGGCAAAGCTTCTTCTACCCGCTCGACGCGATCCTCGGGTGGAACCGCATCTACGGGCGCAAGGGGTTCGTGCAGTTCCAGTGTGCTCTGCCGCTGGATACGGCCCAAACGGGGCTGGAAGCATTGCTGGACGAAATCGCCGCAGCGCGCGCGGGATCATTTCTTGCCGTCCTAAAACGTCTTGGTCCCGGTGCGGGCAAATTCTCTTTCCCGATGGAAGGCTACACGCTGGCACTGGATTTCCCGGTGTCCGACAAGGTGCTGGCCCTCCTCGAGCGGCTGGACGCGATCACCATCGCCCACGGCGGTCGCTTCTATCTGGCAAAGGACGCGCGGATGAAGGCGGCTACACTTCGCGCCGCCGACCCCCGTGCCGACAACTTGAAACGAATGCGCGACGAAATGGGCCTGTCAGCCGGTTTCCGATCCGCCCAATCCGAAAGGCTCGCCCTATGAGCACCCCCGCCCCGGTCCTGATCCTTGGTGCAAAATCGGGAATGGGTCTTGCTTGCGCCCATGCCTTTGCCGCGAAAGGCCACCCGATCCAGCTGGCGGCCCGCGACGTGCAACGGCTTGAAGATGACCGCGCGGATATCGCGACGCGCCATGATGTGCCGGTTTCACTGCATGAATTCGACGCGCTGGAGACGGACAGCATGACCGCCATGCTCGACGCCCTGCCCGACCAGCCCGAAATCGCGCTTTGTGCCGTCGGCATCCTTGGCGAACAATCGGACGCGCAGACCGATATGGCCGAGGCTGCGCGCGTCATGCGTTCGAACTTCGAAGGACCGGCGTTGCTGCTGGGAGAGATCGCCAATCGGTTCGAGGCGCGCGGATCGGGCCGGATCGTCGGCATTTCGTCCGTCGCAGGAGAGCGTGGGCGCAAGTCCAACTACGTCTACGGCGCGGCAAAGGCCGGGTTCACCGCTTTCCTCTCCGGCTTGCGCAATCGCCTGACGGGCAGCGGCGTGCAGGTCACAACGGTCATTCCCGGTTTCGTCTCGACAGACATGATCGCGGGCAAGAAAACGCCCGCCCCGCTGACGGCATCACCGCAAGAGGCGGCAAACGCCATCGTGGATGGCGTGATGAAGGGGCGCGACGTGATCTACGTGAAGGGTCGCTGGCGTTTGGTGATGGCCGTGATCCGCAGCCTACCCGAAAGCGTGTTCAAGAAGACGGATTTCTAGACGCCGCGCTCAATCAACCGTCGCGATAGCCGTTCGGGTTCTGCTGCTGCCAGTTCCAGGTGCTCGCGCACATCTCGTGCAGGTCCATTTCCGGCGACCAGCCAAGAACGTCG
This sequence comes from Palleronia sp. THAF1, assembly GCF_009363795.1. Lineage (NCBI taxonomy): Bacteria > Pseudomonadati > Pseudomonadota > Alphaproteobacteria > Rhodobacterales > Roseobacteraceae > Palleronia > Palleronia sp. THAF1. The sequence continues at coordinate 2,190,905 of NZ_CP045420.1, forward strand.
CGCGCCCGCTCAGTCGAGGCGTAGTAGCTGCCCAAATCGCCCGCCCGACGGTCGACCACCTTGTAAGGCACCCGCCGGTTCGAGGCACGCTCGAACGCGCGGATCATCTCCATCACCGTCACGCCCTGCCCCGTGCCGACATTGCAACTGTCGCAGCCCGGCCGTTCCAACACACGTTCCACCGCCGCGACATGCGCACGGGCAAGGTCGCTGACGTGGATATAGTCGCGCTCTCCGGTGCCATCACGGGTGTCATAGTCATCGCCGAAGACCGACAACTTTTGCCGCCGCCCCACGGCGACCTGCGCGATGAAGGGCATCAGGTTGTCCGGGCGGCCCGTGGGGTCTTCGCCGATGCGGCCGGATTCGTCTGCGCCCACCGGGTTGAAGTAGCGCAGCAGCATCGCGCCCGCGTCCCCGTTGGCGTGGCACCAGTCGCGGATCACGGTTTCGGCCATGGCCTTCGTGCGCCCGTAGGTGTTGGACGGGTTGATCGGGTGCGCCTCGTCGAAGGGCAGGTAGGATGGAGTGCCATAAACCGTGGCAGAGGACGAAAACACCATCCGCCGGCTGCCCTGTTTGTCCATCGCGCGCAGCAGGTTCACCGTGCCCTGCACGTTTGTCGTGTAGTACTCCAACGGCTCGGCTTCCGACTCGCCGACCGCCTTCAGACCGGCGAAATGGATCGCCGCGTCTGGACGGAACGCATCCACCGCCGCCGACAAATCCCGCATTGACCGCACATCGCCTTCTGTCGTCCCGATGGGCGCGCCGGTCAATTCGGTTACGCGCCGAAGCGCGCGGGGCGACGAGTTGTGGAAATTATCGAACACATGCACGTCGTAGCGCGCGCGTAAAAGCGCCAACACCGTGTGCGATCCGATGAAGCCAGCGCCGCCAGTCACGAATATTCTTTGTGCCATTCCGGATCCCCGTTGCCCTGCCCTGCGGGTTGCGTCAGTCTGTTAGCGTCTTGCTGGGCGTCGGGCCAGTACCGAATCGAAAGCGGCTGGCCGCAGAGGTTGACTTGCCAGTTTAAGGCATTGAACTGATTGAACGACCGATTATGAACATCGCGCCCGCGCATCTGTCCGATCCTGCCGTGCTGGCTTTGCTGTCGGCCCATGTCGCCCATTGCGACGGATCCAGCCCGGCGGAAAGCAATCACCGGCTAGAGGCCGCGGCGCTGGATCGTCCTGAGATCACTGTGTTGGGCGCATGGAAAGGGGCCGATCTGGCGGGCATCGGCGCGTTGATGCGGCTGTCCGCGCAGGAAGGCGAGATCAAGTCGATGCACACCGCCGCCAGCCATCGCGGGCGTGGCGTTGCGCGGGCGATCCTTGTGGCCCTCATCGCTCAGGCGCGCGCGGATGGGCTGACCGCGTTGCTGCTGGAAACAGGATCGAACTCACCCTTCGCCGCCGCCCGCGCGTTGTACGAAGCGCACGGCTTCAAGCCGACTTCTCCCTTCGCAAACTACGGCCCCGATCCGTGGAGCGTCTTCTACGCCCTTTCTTTGATGGACGCGGCCTGAGATGGGCTGTTGCTTGCCGCCCGGTTCGGGCAGACAGGGCCAAGATCAGACGCAACCCGACACGATTCAGGGAGGATGACATGTCCAACTTCACGCGCGCCCTTGCCTTCGCAACGACCGCCATGGTCTCGACCGCGGCGCAGGCGCAGGAATTCACTTTTTCGATCCATCACTTTCTAAGCCCGAAGGCGATCACGCAGACGGTGCTGTTGGAAAGCTGGGTGGAGGCAGTCGAGACCGCGTCCGACGGGCGGCTGGCGTTCGAGATCTTTCCATCCATGTCGCTCGGCGGTGCCCCGCCGGAACTGTACAGCCAAGTGCGCGACGGTGTGGCCGACCTTGTCTGGACGCTGCCGGGTTATACCCCCGGCGTCTTCCCCCGCGTCGAGGTCTTCGAACTGCCCGGCGTTCACGTGGGCGACGCGCGCGCGACGAACATGGCCATCCAAGAGATGATGCCCGACCTCGCCGCCGACTTCGAAGACGTGCACCCGATCCTTGTTCACGTGCATTCCGGCAACGCGCTGCACTTGAATGGCGCGAATGTCACCGAAATCGGCGATCTCAATGGCCTGAAAGTCCGCAGCCCGTCCCGCACCGGGGCTTGGGTGCTTGAAGAACTGGGCGCCGAACCCGTCGGCATGCCCGTTCCGGCGCTGCCGCAGGCGCTGTCGAAGAAAACCGTGGACGCGGGGCTCGTGCCGTTCGAAGTGGCCATCCCACTAGGACTGGCAGAATTGACGACTGCCTCTGTCGAACTGAACGAGGGCGCGCGCTTCGGCACGTCCACTTTTCTCTTCGCCATGAACAAGGACCGCTACGAGTCGCTACCCGACGACCTGCGCCAGATCATCGACGACCATTCCGGTGCGGCTTTGGCCGAGGAGATGGGCGTGGCTTGGAACGAGATCGAACCCGTCGGCAAGCAGATCGCGCGTGACGCGGGCAATACCGTGACCGCACTGGATGCAGAGGCCACTGCCGCCTTTGACCCGATGTTCGAAGCTGTCGCCCAGCGTTGGGTCGCGGAAGTCGAGAGCGCAGGCATCGACGGCGCTGCTCTGCTCGACAAAGCACGTTCTGCCGTTCAGGCGAACGCACAGTAACCGGCGCGCCCATGCCATTGCGGATTTCATTGGAACGGATCATCCGGGCATGGGCGCTGCTCGGCGGCCTTGTGTTGCTGGTGATCGTTGGCCTGACGGCGGTGAACGCCGCGGGCTTCACCGCCGACGCCGTTGCCGGTGCGTTGGGTGGCAATGTATCCGGACTGCCGGGATACGAGGACGCGGTGACACTGTTCGTTGGCGTCGCGGCGCTGGCGATGTTCCCCTACTGCCAAATGGTTGGCGGGCACGCTGCGGTGGATGTCTTCATGTCCCGCGCGCCCGGTTGGGCGAACCGAAGCGTCGCGCTGCTATCCGGTCTGCTGATCGCCGCCTTCGCCATCTGGCTGGCATGGATGCTGTCTCTTGGCACGCTGGAAACCCGGTCGGACGCGACCGAGACTGCTGTTCTGGGTTGGCCGGTCTGGATCTTCATGCCGACCGCCGTAGTGTCTTGCGTCCTATGGGCGCTGGCCACTTTGCTTCAGACGTTCGGAGCGCCCGATGGAGCGTGAGATCATCGGCCTATACGGCCTTGGCGCGCTATTCGTTCTGATCATGCTGCGCATCCCGGTGGCGCTGGCGATGCTGGTGACTGGAATAGGCGGCACCTACGTTCTCGGCCTCGCATCTCCCTTTATCCGGTTCGAGCCGTATCTGCTGCAGTTCAAGACCGCCCTCTGGAACAGCGTCGCCAATTACGACCTGTCGGTCGTGCCGCTATTCATCTTGATGGGCTTTCTGGCGGCTGAGACCGGCCTGTCGCGCGATCTGTTCCAAGGCCTGTCGGCCCTGACGCGCAAGATCAAGGGTGGGGTCGCCATGGCCACGATTCTTGCCTGCGCAGGGTTCGGCGCGGTGTCGGGATCGTCCATCGCGACGGCATCGACCATGAGCCGCGTGGCCCTGCCGGAATTGCGGCGATTGAACTACCACGAAGGCCTGTCCACGGGAGTTCTGGCGGCAGGCGGCACGCTGGGCATCCTAATCCCGCCATCGGTCGCGCTGGTGATCTACGCCATCGTCGTCGAGGCGAGCATCCTTGAGATGTTCCAGGCCGCAATCGTGCCGGGAATCATGGCGGTCGTACTCTTCCTGATTGTCATAAGATTGCGCCTAGCCCGCAATCCATCGCTTGCCCCCGCCCTGACGCCCCTGTCCGACGCCGAAGTGCGCCACGCCATCCGCCGCTTGTTGCCCGTGGGCCTGATCTTCGGCGCGATCATCCTTGGGCTAGGCTTCGGCCTCTTTACACCCACCCCCGCCGCCGCCATCGGTGTCTTCCTGATCGCCGTCTATGGGCTGCTGTTGCGCGCCTTCGCCACCGACGACGGGCTGACGTGGCCGCGCCTGAAGGCTGCCCTTCTGGCCACGGCGAGCACGTCTTCGATGATCTACTTCATCCTCTTCGCCGCTGACATCCTGAAGGGCTTCTTCGCCCGATCCGGCCTGCCCGCGGCCCTATCCGACTGGGCCTCCGCCTCGGCGTTGGAACCCTACACCATCCTGATCGCCATGCTGCTGGTCCTGATCGTGCTGGGCTGTTTCATGGAAAGCCTGTCGATGATCCTGGTGATCGTGCCCTTCTTCTGGCCGGTCCTCATCACGCTGAACGGCGGCGATTACGTCAGTGCCGAGGATGCGGCGTTCGGCATGTCCACCAATGACCTGCGCATCTGGTTCGGCATCCTCGCGCTAATCGTTGTGGAACTGGGCCTTATCACGCCGCCCGTCGGCCTGAATGTCTTCGTCATCAAGTCCTTCTCACCCGACACCGGCATCGGCACGATTTTTCGCGGCGTCGCACCCTTCTTCGCCATTGAGATCCTGCGCGTCGCCATCCTGATCGCGCTGCCGGTCCTGTCCCTGTACCTGACGCGAGTCCTGTGATGACCAAAACGATCCGAACGCAGGTCTGTATCGTCGGCTCTGGTCCGTCCGGGCTGCTTCTCTCGCAACTTCTGGCGAACGCCGGGATCGACAGCATCGTGCTCGACCGCCGCGATCGCGCTTACATCGAAAGCCGCATCCGCGCGGGCGTATTGGAACAGGGCACCGTCACCGCGCTGGAGGACGCGGGCGTGGCGGACCGCCTGCACCGCGAAGGGCTGAAGCACGAAGGCTTCGATCTGGCCTTCGACGGCGACCGCCACCGCATCGATATCGCCGCGCTGACGGGCAAGACGGTCACGGTCTACGGCCAGACAGAGGTGACAAAAGATCTGTTCGACAGCCGCTTCGCCCAAGGTCAGCCCTTCCTGTTCAGCGTGGCCGACGTTGCGCTGCACGACCTGAAGACTGACGCGCCCCATGCCACGCTGACGCACGACGGCCAGCCCATCCGCATCGACTGCGACTGGATCGCGGGCTGCGACGGCTTCCATGGGCCGTGCCGTCAGTCCATCCCTTCGGACGTGTTGCAGACCTATGAGCGCGTCTATCCCTTTGGCTGGCTGGGCGTGATGGTCGAGCAGCCCCCCGTCAGCCACGAGCTGATTTACGCCAACCATGCGCGCGGCTTCGCACTGGCCTCGCAGCGGTCGCAGACGCGCAGCCGATACTACGTGCAGTGCGATCTGAACGACGACATCGCGAACTGGTCCGACGACCGCTTTTGGGAAGAACTGAAGCTGCGCCTCGGCCCGGTCGCGGATGATCTGCAAACCGGCGAGAGCTTCGAAAAGTCCATCGCCCCGCTGCGATCCTTCGTGGCCGAACCCATGCGCTACGGGCGAATGTGTCTGGCGGGGGACGCCGCCCATATCGTGCCCCCGACCGGGGCGAAGGGTCTGAACCTGGCGGTCGCTGATATCCGATTGCTCTCTCGCGCGCTGATCGCTCATTACGGCGGTAACGGCACGCACATCGACACCTATTCGGAAACCGTCCTGCGCCGGGTCTGGAAAGTCGAACGGTTCTCTTGGCAACTCTCAACACTGATGCACCAGTTCCCTGATGCCTCCCCGTTCGAGAAGCGGATGCAGCGGGCGGAATTCGACTACATCGCGAGTTCTGAAGCCGCATCCCGCACGATCGCAGAGAACTACGTGGGCCTGCCCTTGGACTAAGTCCCGTGCGATCGATCGTAGCCGGATAGGTCGGGCTGACGATGCGCATCCAGAACCGCTTGCGACGGCGCCAGCACCTGCATCTCCAACGGAAAGCACGCGGCATCGTCAGACGAATGCCCCGCCCCGCAATCCCCACCCGGACAGGTGGACAAGACGGCCAGCAAATCGATCTCTGCCCGTAGATCAAAGGTATCACCGTGGCGAACGGGGCTGGCCTTCATCATGTAGTGGCCCTGCGCATCGAAGCCGGTGCACATGAAGACGTTGAGCACGTCGTGCACGTGGGGTTCGGCCTCCAGCAGCGGCAATCCGGTCGCCTCTGCCAGAGCGCGCGTCAGGTTGGAATGACAGCAGTGGTGGTAATCTGTCCCGCTCAGCAAGCGCCCTGTATAAGGATCGCAGCGGGTGCCGATCACATCGTGAACCCTAAGGCCGAAGGGGTCGGTGCCGTACCAATCCAGGCTGTCGTGGATCACGGTCGCCATGGGGCGCAGATGCGGGAAGCTGGACCATAGCCGGTCTCCGGTCGTCACATGCGTGCCGTGCAGGGCGCGTGTCTTGCCGGAATAGAACTGCTCGGAAAGGTCATCGGCGGCAAAAAGGTTCAGATCGCCGACCTGAGGCCCCTCGACCGAGCGCAGTCGCAGCACGTGACCGGCCGGAACCCTGATTGCCCTCGCGTCGCGTGGCGGCACGCGGATCGTGTTCACAAGGGTTATATCGCCGACGTGCGTGTCGGCGGGTGGCAGGCTGTCGTCAGGGTAAACGCGGACGGGCGGCACCGCGCGGCGTGTGTCCGCATCACCCGGTGCTTCAGGCATCGCAGACCTGCGCACCACCCGGTCCCCGCAGCGGAATGCCCGAAACCGGCTCTGTCGCTTCAATGGCCAGACCGTAGCACCCGTTGCCGTCGCGGATCAGCATGGCGGGGGACATGCCTGCGGGCAACGCGGCCAGAGCAGCCGGAGACGTGCCGCGCGGGGCCTGGAACGCGGGGGCGGGTGCGGAAGCGGTCTCGACACCCCCGGCGCTCTCGGTCGTCGTGCCGGTTTCCGGCATCACACAGCCGGTCAGACCCACTGCAACAGCTATCATCACCCAAATCCGCATACGTTCATCCCCCGTTCCGCGACAGGAGCAGACGCTGGCAAGGGCGCGCGTCGGGGTCAAGGCGATCCCGCTCGTTAAAATCCAAGGTATTTTATCCCGTGGCATTAACACCTCGGTGCCCACGATGCTGTAATTTCGACGGCATCGAAGCCAGGGAACCGCGCGATGATCGAATCGACAGCCTCCGTCACTGCCGTTCAGGCGGCTCGCATGCCGCAAACGGTTTCTCCTGCAGTGGTCGAACCGATTGTGCCGCGTGATCCCAACGCTCTTGTCGGGCCGCGCCCCAGCTTCGACGTGACCCCACTGGAACGTCTACGCGAAGCCCGCCCGATCGACGAAGCCTCCATTCCCGCGGATGGTGATGGTCAAACGGATACATCGGTGGAACAGCCTGTTGGTTCGGCCGGTCCCGATCCGGATGTCGTCCCTGCCGACCTCGATCCTCCCGGCAAGGGCACCGCCGTGGACATCCGCGCCTGACGTCGCTTTCCACCCGCCGCCAGTTGGCCTATATCCCATCCCAGACACCCGAAAAACGGGACGCGGACAGGTGAGGACAGCATGAGCGACAGCAAACACCAAGACGACGTGGCCTTCATCCAGGCGCTCGCCGAACTCCTTCGGGAAAACGATCTGACCGAATTGCGCGTGAAGCGTGAATACGCCGAGGATGACAGCCTGGACGTACGCGTCAGCCGTGGCGGCCCGGCTCCTGCCCCGATGATGCAGGCCTACGCCCCGCAACCCGCCGCCCCGCAGCCTGCCACAGCAGCCGAAGCCCCGGCTGCTCCGGCCGATCCGGCCAGCGACCCCGGCGCGGTGCCATCACCAATGGTCGGCACCGTCTACCTGGCCGGAGAGCCGGGTGCCGCGCCGTTCGTCCAAGTCGGCGACAAGGTCGAAGAAGGCGCGACTCTGCTGATCGTCGAGGCGATGAAAACCATGAACCACATCCCTGCCCCACGATCCGGCACGGTGAAAGACATCCTCGTGCCCGACGGCGCGCCCGTCGAATACGGCACACCGCTCGTCATCCTCGCCTGAGGGGCCTCTTATGTTCGACAAGATCCTCATCGCCAATCGCGGCGAGATCGCGCTTCGGGTCATCCGCGCGGCGCGCGAGATGGGCGTGGCCACGGTCGCTGTCCACTCCACCGCAGACGCGGACGCTATGCATGTGCGCATGGCCGACGAATCCGTCTGCATCGGCCCGCCCTCGGCGGCGCAATCCTACCTGAATTTCCCGGCGATCATTTCTGCCTGCGAAGTCACCGGCGCGCAGGCGATCCACCCCGGCTATGGATTTCTGTCGGAAAACGCGAACTTCGTGCAGATCGTCGAAGACCATCAGCTGACCTTCATCGGCCCCAAGGCCGAGCACATCCGCATCATGGGCGACAAGATTACCGCCAAGGACACGATGAAAGCCCTTGGCGTTCCCTGCGTTCCCGGCTCCGAAGGCGGCGTGCCCAATCTGGAAACCGCCAAACGCGTGGCGGAAGAGGTTGGTTTTCCCCTGATCGTCAAAGCGACTGCCGGTGGCGGCGGGCGCGGCATGAAGCTGGCCCGTACGGCTGCGGATCTGGAAAGCGCGTTCCAGACCGCGCGATCCGAGGCCAAAGCCGCCTTCGGCAACGACGAAGTCTATCTTGAGCGCTATCTCGACACGCCCCGACATATCGAGGTGCAGGTCTTCGGTGATGGCAAGGGCAACGCCGTCCATCTGGGCGAACGCGACTGCTCGCTGCAACGGCGCCACCAGAAAGTGCTGGAGGAAGCACCCGGTCCGTCGATCACGTCAGAGGAACGCGCGCGTATCGGCGCAACCTGCGCCGACGCCGTCGCGCGCATCGGCTATTCCGGCGCGGGCACCATCGAATTCCTGTACGAAAACGGAGAGTTCTTCTTCATCGAGATGAACACCCGCCTGCAGGTCGAACACCCCGTGACCGAAGCGATCTTCGGCGTGGACCTCGTGCGCGAACAGATCCGCATCGCCGCTGGCGAGCCTCTGTCGTTCAGCCAAGACGATCTGCAGATCAACGGCCACGCCATCGAAGTGCGCATCAACGCCGAAAAGCTGCCCAGCTTCTCGCCCTCACCCGGCAAGATCACGCAGTATCATGCGCCCGGGGGGCTTGGCGTGCGCATGGATAGCGCGCTTTACGATGGCTACCGCATCCCACCCTATTACGACTCGCTGATCGCCAAGCTCATCGTGCATGGCCGGGATCGCCCAGAGGCTTTGGCGCGCCTGAACCGCGCATTGGGAGAGTTGATCGTGGATGGCATCGACACCACCGTACCGCTGTTCCGCGCACTTCTCGAGGCTGAAGCCGTCCAGACCGGCGACTACACGATCCACTGGCTGGAAAAATTCCTGGAAGAAAATCCGCCGGTCGGCTGACGCGCATGAAGGAAGATCGCCTGTCGCTGACCCCGGATCTATTGCTACGGGCCTACGCGCGCGGCATCTTCCCCATGGCCGAAGCGCAGGACGCCGAAGAGATCTTCTGGGTCGATCCGCGCGACCGAGGTATCTTTCCACTCGACGGCTTCAAGCTGTCGCGCTCCCTGCGTCGCCGCGTCCGTGCCGAGCCCTTCCGAATTGCCTTCGATACGGATTTCACTGGCGTCGTCGCAGGGTGCGCCGCACGGGATGAGACTTGGATCAACGCTGAAATCGCATCTCTTTATGGGCAGTTGCACCGGATCGGGCATGCCCACTCCATCGAGGTCTTTGAGGATGACTCGCTCGTCGGTGGCGTCTACGGCGTCACGCTGGGGGCAGCCTTCTTCGGTGAATCGATGTTCTCACGCCGAAAAGATGCGTCCAAGATTGCTTTGGCATACTTGATAGACCGGCTGCGTGACTGCGGGTTCAAGCTGTTCGACACGCAGTTCATCACGCCGCATCTGGCATCGCTCGGCGCGCTGGAAATCAGCCGCGCTGAATACCACCGACGCCTCGCAAATGCTCTGGCACGCCCCGCGCTTTTCGATGCGGCGCGTCCCGTTCCCTCACCCGATCAAACGATACAGCGCATCACCCAGACGTCATAGCGCGGGTGCTCCAGCGCGTTCAACGCGGGGGCCTGAGCGATCATCCATCCCGAGAAGATCGTCGCATCGGCGCCCTGTTCGCGGATGACGAGATGTGCGTAGGCGTTCCCGGCCGGGTTCGTTTCGGGATAGCGACACTCTGACAGGCTGACTTGCAGGCGACCGACAGTCGCCGACTGGCCGGCGCCAAGTTCTATATCCTGCACATCGCCGGTCAGCTTATCGAGCTTGCGCAGGATCACCGCCCGCCCCGGAGCGACGCGGTCACGCACCTCTTCCGTCACATCGTCGTTCAGCGGGATCAGAATACCGTTCTCGATATCCTGCTGCATGATATCGCCGTTGTCTTGGAACAGCTCTCCCGCGCCCGGGATTTCGATGACGCCGTCATCCTGAGCAAAAGCGGGCGCCGCGATCAGGGCAAGCGCGAGCGTTAGCCGCATCATTCGGGGCTCCACGCCTCGTAATCCGTGCGCTCTTTGGGCTGCACACGGCGGATCGAACCTGCGGGCGCATAGGCTTGCGGCGTGCCGGTCAGGTTCGGCAAATGCGGCTTTTCCCATTCCTGCCGGATCAGCGGGCGTTCGGTCGGTGGCTCATCGAAGGTATGGTGCAGCCACCCGTGCCACTCGGGACCGACGCGGCTGGCCTCGGCCTCTCCGTTAAACATCACCCAACGGCGCGACCCGTCATCGTTCTGGAAAAACGTATTTCCGGCGGCATCCTCGCCCACCTTGGAACCATTGCGCCACGACCAAAGCCGCGTGTTCAGCGTGGCACCGTTCCACCAGGTCACGGCTTGCAGAAGGTTTCGCAGAATGCCCATGGCGGCCTCCATTCGGGTTGGCTTCGGGATAGAACACCCGCCGTCCGACGTCCAGCGGTCACGCTCGTGCGGTTACCTCGATCTCGATACGATACGCGGGATCGATCAGCCCCGCTTCGATCATCGTGGCGGCGGGAGGGTTTGCGCCGAAGGTCCTTACAAAATCGGCCAGCAGGCGGCGAATTCGCTGCGGTCCGTCAGGTAGTAGGTTACTCGCACCACCTTGTCGAAACCACTTCCTGTGCGCGCCAAAGCGTTGGCAATGGTCGTCAGCGCGTCTTGGCACTGCTCGACGACCGTCTCCCCTTGCCCGATGGTGCCCGATACGAAAACGAATCCGCCCGCTTTCACGGCACGACAGTACCCGATTTGCGCTTCATACGCGCCGCCGGATCCAAACCTTTCCATCCCGATCCCCCCAAAGAGAAAGGGCGCCCCGATCCCGGAACGCCCCTGCTTCATCTCGTCAAAAATACTGCACCCAAGGTCAGGCGGTCGCCGAGTCCTTCTGATCGGCGTAGATCGTCAGCGGCTGAGCGTCGCTTGTGACGGCCTCCAGATTCACGACAACCTCTTCTGCGTTCTCGGTGCCCGGCAGGTCGAACATCGTATCGAGCAGGATGTCTTCCATGATCGAACGCAAGCCCCGCGCGCCGGTCTTGCGCTCGATGGCGCGCTTGGCAATCGCCTTTAGCGCATCATCGGTAAAGGTCAGGCGCACGTCCTCCAGGTCGAATAGACGCTGGTATTGCTTCACCAAGGCGTTCTTCGGCTGCGTCAGGATCGTGACCAGGGCCTCTTCGTCCAAATCTTCGAGCGTGGCGATGACGGGCAGACGACCGACGAATTCCGGGATCAGACCGAACTTCAGCAGGTCTTCGGGTTCCAGATCGCCCAGCTGCTCGCCAATGCCCTTGTCGTCCTTGTCCTTCACGTCAGCGCCGAAGCCGATGCTGGAACCGGACCCGCGTTGCGCGATGATCTTTTCCAGCCCCGCGAAGGCGCCACCGCAGATGAACAGGATGTTCGTCGTATCCACCTGCAGGAACTCCTGCTGCGGATGCTTGCGTCCGCCCTGAGGTGGAACGCTCGCGACGGTGCCTTCCATGATCTTCAGCAGTGCTTGCTGAACACCCTCGCCCGACACATCGCGGGTTATAGACGGATTGTCCGACTTGCGGGTGATCTTGTCGACCTCGTCAATGTAGACGATGCCGCGCTGCGCGCGTTCGACGTTGTACTCAGACGCCTGCAACAGCTTGAGAATGATGTTCTCAACATCCTCGCCCACGTAACCCGCTTCGGTCAGGGTGGTCGCATCGGCCATCGTGAACGGCACATCAAGAATGCGTGCCAGTGTCTGGGCGAGCAAAGTCTTGCCGCAGCCCGTCGGGCCAATCAGCATGATGTTCGATTTCGCCAACTCGATTTCCGACTTTCCGGCGTTGTTCAGGCGCTTGTAGTGATTGTGAACCGCGACCGAGAGCACGCGCTTGGCGACGCGCTGGCCGATCACATAGTCGTCCAGAACCTCACAGATTTCCTTGGGCGTCGGCACACCTTCGGAAGACTTCAGCCCGGCAGACTTCGTTTCTTCACGGATGATGTCCATGCACAGCTCGACGCATTCGTCGCAGATGAACACGGTCGGGCCCGCAATCAGCTTGCGCACCTCATGCTGGGATTTGCCGCAGAACGAGCAATAGAGCGTGTTCTTGCTGTCGCCGGAGTTGTTCGCCATGGCCATCCTTCGGGGTCTGCGCCCCTCATCTTGTCTTTTGCTCGTATCCCCCAGCCTAGGCCGGGGGGAATGAGCCCGCAATCGCAAAAACCCGCGCCGCGTGCGCGGGCCGTTCGGTGTTACTCGTCGCCGTCGGGGACCTTGCGGCTTTCGACGATCTCGTCGACGTGGCCCCATTCCTTGGCTTCTTCCGGCGTCATCCACTTGTCGCGGTCCAGTGCCTTCTGCACCGTCTCGTAGTCCTGACCGGTGTGCTTCATGTACAAACGGTACATACGCTCACGCGTGTCTTCGATGGACTTGGCGCGGATCAGGATGTCCGACGCCGTGCCCTGCGCGCCGCCAGAGGGCTGGTGCACCAAGAATTCGGCGTTGGGCAATGCAAAGCGCTGCCCCTTCTCGCCGCCCACGGCCAGAACCGACCCCATGGACGCGGCCAAACCGCACACCAGCGTGGAAACGGCGGGCCGGATGTACTGCATCGTGTCGTAGATCGACATGCCCGATGTCACCTCGCCACCGGGCGAGTTGATGTACATGCTGATCTCTTTTTTCGGGTTCTCTGCTTCCAGGTGCAGAAGCTGGGCCACGATCAAATGGCTCATCCCGCTATGGATCGGGCCGTTCACGAAGACGATCCGCTCCTTCAGCAGGCGCGAGAAGATGTCGTACGCCCGCTCGCCGCGGCTGGTCTGCTCGACCACCATGGGAACCAGGTTGTTATATGTCTGAATGGGGTCGTTCACGGTCTGCTCTTCCTTTTCCGCCCGATCGAACCCAGACATAAGGAGGCCAGGCGGCAGTGCCAATCCCCCAAGCGCCGCCTATGTCTGCGCAATGGTTATCAATCCCACTCGCGCCGCCGGCCTGAACCGGCTTCACGACTTCCTGCCCCAGGCCGGAATCGCCTATGCCCGCAGGCGGAACGAAGACGATGTGTCCCACGTGTCGGGCCTGTCAACGTGGTTAATGCATCGCCTGCTAAGAGAAGCCGAAGTGATCGCCCCTGTCCGCAAGCAACACGGGGATGCGGCGGAAAAATTCGTGTCAGAGATTTTCTGGCGCACCTACTTCAAGGGCTACCTCGAACGCCGACCCTCCATCTGGGTCGACTACCGCGCAGAGGTTCGCCAAGGGCGCGACCGGTTGGCGACCGAGTCCGGCCTGCGCGCCCGGTGGGAAGCCGCGTGCAAAGGTGAGACCGGTCTAGACTGCTACGACCACTGGGCGCAGCAGTTGGTAAGCACGGGCTACCTGCACAATCACGCGCGGATGTGGACGGCGTCCATCTGGATATTCACGCTAGGCTTGCCCTGGGCGCTGGGAGCGGACTTCTTCCTGCGCCACCTGATGGACGGCGATCCGGCCTCGAACACCCTGTCGTGGCGCTGGGTGGGCGGCCTGCACACGCGTGGCAAGCACTATCTTGCAAGGGCTGAGAATATCAGGCGCTACACGGGTGGGCGCTTCGATCCTGTGGGACTAATGAACGAGGATGCCGACCCGCTGGACGGCCCGCCCGTGCCGGAGGTCTCGCCCGTGCCGCTGGGCGATGCGTGGTCGCAAGGCCGCGTCGGTTTGATCCTGCACCAAGACGACCTGTCGCCCGGCCTGCCTGAACCAGAGGGCATCGCCACGTTTCATATCCCCGACCGCCGCTCTCCTTGGACCACTGGCCGACACGCACGCGCGTTCACCGATGGCGCCTTGGCCGATGCCCGCGACAGGTTCGGGACCAACACACACCTTGCCAACGAGGACGCCGTGGCCGAATGGGCGGGCGCTTTCGACGCACTCGCCGCGCCATACGCTCCGCAAGGTCCTGCACGAGAGGCGCTCGACGCATTGCAGGTTCGCTTGGGCCGCCCTATCGCACGCATCATGGACCCGTGGGACACGCGCGCGTGGCATTACACCACAGCAGGTTACTTCAAGGTTAAGAAAGCGATCCCTCGCCTGCTGGACGGTTAATCCATTTTTCGCGGATCGCTCGCGTGTTAAACGATCTGTAATTTCCTTCGGATAGGACGAACCTTATGCTCCTGCGCGCCCTGTTGATCCTGCTTGCCCTGTCACTGCCTGCCGCAGCCCAGAACCGTGCCGCAATCGAAGGGCAATTCCGTACCTGGTTGGCGCAGACCGTCTGGCCGCAGGCGCGCGCGAAGGGCGTCAGCCAGCAGACTTTCAATGCAGCATTCCAAGGCGTCGGTCTCGACTGGGACCTGCCGGACCTTGTGCCGCCGGGAACGACACCCGGCCCGCGTCGCCAAAGCCAGGCGGAATTCGGCAGCCCCGGAAAGTACTTCAACCGCGGCTCTTTAGACGGCGCGACCAGCGTGGGTCGACAGATGGCCCGCGACCACGCCAGTACACTCGCTGCCATCGAACGCGCAACGGGCGTTCCGGGGCGTATCGTTTTGGGCATCTGGGGACGCGAAAGCGGGTATGGGCGTGTGAATATTCCCCACAACGCCTTTCGCGTGCTGGGCACCAAGGGCTTCATGTCCACCCGCCGCGACTACTTCACTGAAGAACTCGTGGCCTTGCTGCAGATCGCCGAAGCGGGCCACGCGCCAGAAGCCGCGATGAAATCCAGCTGGGCCGGGGCGCTGGGGCAACCGCAGTTCATGCCGTCATCCTTCCTGAAATACGCCGCCGACGGCAACGGCGACGGACGCGCAGACATCTGGCGGTCAGAGGCCGACACGATGGCGTCCATCGCGCGCTACCTGCAACAGCACGGCTGGCAACCGGGCCTTGACTGGGGGTTCGAGGTCACCGTGCCTGCGTCTGTCTCTTGCACTCTGGAAGGCCCCGATCAGGGCCGCCGCATCGCGGATTGGGCCGCCATGGGCATATCCCGCGTATCGGGCCGCCCCTTCCCAGACCACGAGGCGCGCGGCGAAGGCTTTCTGCTGATGCCCGCGGGCCGCAACGGCCCGGCCTTCATCGTTACGCCGAACTTCTATGTCCTGAAAGACTACAACATGAGCGACCTTTACGCCCTTTTCGTCGGCCACGTGGGCGACCGCATTCAGTACGGATCGGGCGACTTCTCGGGCCGCTGGGGCCAGGTCGGCGGCATGATGCGCTCGGACGTGGCTGCCATCCAGCGCGGTTTGGAAGCGCAGGGACACGACGTCGGCGGTGCGGATGGCTTGGCGGGCTTCAAGACCCGCCGCTCTATCGGTCGCTGGCAAGAGGCACAGGGCCGCCCCGCCACCTGCTTCCCCGAACGCAGCATGTCAGCGCAACTGGCGCGCTGACATCCCTTTTCTTTGGTCTAAGTAGTGAAAAGTCGACGCCTCGAAAGACACTAGACCATCATCGTGGCCTCGACCGCCCGTTTCCAGCGTCCGTATTTCTCGGCCCGAACGTCATCTTCCATCGACGGCTCGAATGACCGATCCAGTCTCCAGCTTTCCGCAAAACCGTCCATGTCCGGGTACACCCCGGCCTGCATCCCAGCGAGCCATGCCGCGCCCAGCGCCGTCGTCTCCAGCACCTCGGGCCGGTCCACCTGCGCGCCGATGATGTCCGACAGGAACTGCATCGCCCAGTCCGACGCGCTCATCCCGCCATCGACTCGCAACGTCTCGGGCTCACCCATGTCGTCCCAATCGGCCCGCATCGCTTCAAGCAGATCGCGGGTCTGGTAGCCGACCGATTCCAGCGCGGCCTTCGCCAGCTCCTCTGGCCCCGTACCACGGGTCAGACCGTAGACAGCCCCGCGACAATCGGCGTTCCAATATGGCGCACCAAGGCCAACGAACGCCGGCACCAGAACCACGTCCTGCCCATCGTCGGCACGCTCAGCCAAGCCTTGGGTCTCGGACGCCGAGCGGATGATCTTCAATCCGTCGCGCAACCACTGCACCACTGCACCCGCGATGAAGATCGAGCCTTCCAGCGCATAGGTCGGCTTGCCGTTCAGCTGGTAAGCGACGGTCGTCAGCAGCCGATTGCTGGACCGAACGGGCGTTTCGCCTGTGTTCAACAGGGCGAAGCACCCAGTGCCGTAGGTCGATTTCAGCATCCCCGGCTTGAAGCACGCCTGCCCGATGGTCGCCGCCTGCTGATCGCCCGCAACGCCGAGGATCGGGATTTCGCGCCCGAACAGATCAGCGCGCGCCATGCCAAAATCGCCCGCGCTGTCGCGCACCTCGGGCAGCATCTCCATCGGAACATCCAGCATCTTCGCTATGGTCGTCGACCAGCGGCCCTTGAAGCTGTCGTACATCAGCGTGCGGCAGGCGTTCGTCGCGTCCGTCACGTGGGACCGACCGCCCGTCATCTTCCAGATCAGCCAAGTGTCAACGGTCCCGAACAGCAGCTCGCCGTTGCGCGCCCGCTCTCGTGCACCATCGACGTGATCGAGGACCCACTTCAGCTTCGTGCCGGAAAAATAAGGATCGAGCAGAAGGCCTGTCTTCTCGATCACGGTCTCTTCGTGCCCGGCCTCCTTCAGCTCGCGGCAAATGTCGCTGGTGCGCCGATCCTGCCAGACGATAGCACGGTGGATCGGACGGCCCGTGTCCTTCTCCCAGACCACGACCGTCTCACGCTGATTGGTGATGCCGATCCCGGCGATATCGCCTTCCGCCACATTCGCCTTCTCGATCACCGAGCGGCAGACGGCGGCGGTCGAGGACCATAGGTCGTTCGCATCGTGCTCGACCCAGCCCGACTGCGGATAATGCTGGTCGAACTCTTCCTGCGCGGTGGCGACAATTTTCATGTCACCGTCGAAGATGATTGCGCGGCTGGACGTGGTGCCCTGGTCGATGGCGAGGATATGGGTCACGGTTGGCTCTCCCTGTTCTTTGCCGAACAGGGTGCGGCCCACGCGCGCGGGGTCAACCCCCTACTCTGCCGCCACCTTTTCCTGTGCGTCCTGCATCCAGGCGTCCAGCGCCGCAATCTCATCCTCGCTCATGCGCAGTCCCAGCTTGGTGCGCCGCCAGACAATATCCTCGGCCGTGCGGGCGTATTCGCGTTCCATCAGCCAGCGCACTTCGGCCTCGGTCAACGTGCCGCCGAAGTCGCGGCCCAGACCGCTTGGGTCGGTCGCGTTGCCGCAGATCGCCTTGGCGTCGGTGCCGTAGGCGCGGATCAGGCGGCGGGCGTGGTAGTCGGTCAGGAACGGATAGGCGGCGTGCAGGTCACGGATCAGCTTGTCCACGCCGTCCACCGGAAAGTTGCCACCCGGCATGGGCACGCGGGCGGTCCAGTCGTCCTTCATGTCGCCGAAATAAGGCTTCAGCTTGGCCAGCGCCTGCTCGGCCAGCTTGCGGTAGGTTGTGATCTTGCCACCGAAGACGCTCAACAACGGCGGCTCCGAGCCGACCGGCCCATCCGTGCGCGGGCCGTCATCCACGCTGAGCACATAGTCACGGGTCGCCGCCGTCGCCGATTTCGCACCGTCGTCGTACAAGGGGCGCACGCCGGAATAGGTCCAGACAACGTCATCCACCGTCACGGAGGTCTTGAAGTAGTTGTTGGCAAAGTCGCACAGGTATTTCTGCTCGTCAGGCGTGCAAACCGGCGTGACCGAAGGGTCATCCCCGTGATCACGGTCGGTGGTGCCGATCAGCGTGAAATCGGTCTCGTAGGGGATCGCGAAGATGATGCGGCCGTCTTCGCCTTGGAAGAAATAGGCCTTGTCGTGATCATAAAGCTTCGGGACCACGATATGCGAGCCGCGCACCAGCCGCACGCCTTCGGACGAATTCATGCGCACGGTGTTCTTCACCACGTTCTCGACCCATGGGCCGCCCGCGTTCACAAGCGCGCGTGCACGGATCACCTCTTGGCTACCGTCGCGCGTATCCTCCACCGTAACGGCCCAGACGCCGCCCTGCCGCTCTGCGGTGACAACCTTGGTGCGCACCATGATCCGTGCGCCGCGCTCTTCTGCGTCGCGGGCGTTCAGCACGACCAGACGCGAATCCTCGACCCAGCAATCGGAATACTCATATGCCTTGGCAAAGCGATCCTGAAGTGGTGCGCCCTCGGGCGCGGTCGTCAGGTCCAGCGTCCTGGTCGCAGGCAGGTGCTTCCGCCCACCCAGATTGTCGTACATGAACAGACCCATGCGGATGATCCAGTCGGGCCGCCGCCCCTTCATCCAGGGCATCACGGTGTTCAGAAGCTTCGACGTCGGTGTCTCACCCTCGAACCGCATGTCGGGGCTATAGGGCAGCACGAAGCGCATGGGCCAACTGATGTGGGGCATCGCTTCCAACAGGACTTCACGTTCGACCAGCGCCTTCTTGACCAAGCCAACCTCGAAGAATTCCAGGTAGCGCAGGCCGCCGTGGAACAGCTTGGTTGATTTGGACGAGGTCGCTCCCGCAAGATCGTTCATTTCGGCGAGCGCGACCTGCAGACCGCGCCCCTGCGCGTCCCGCGCGATGCCGGTTCCGTTGATGCCGCCGCCGATGACGAAAAGGTCGATTGGGTCGCTGCTCATGTCCGTGTCCTCGGGAATAGGCCTTTGGATGTTTCTGCGAACATAGACCGCTATGCGCCCAGTGTCAGGGGCGCGCGGCCATAGATCGCGCGGGCGGGGTGGAACAACGCGACAAGCCGAGCATTTGCACGGCATCCTGCACAAAATGAAAGCTGCGCCCATGTCCCGAACCGACGCCAAGGGCTGGCGCCCCTTTATCGCTGCATCGCTGGCTTTCTTCACCGTCATGGCGGGGGCCACCGTGCCCACGCCGCTTTACCCGCTGTATGCCGAGACCTACGGTTTCTCGCCCATCATCATCACCGCGATCTTCGCGATCTACAGCGTCGGCGTGATTGGCGCGCTGATCGTGACCGGCCCTTGGTCGGAAGAGATCGGACGCAAGCCCGTTCTGCTCGCAGGCGTTGCGACGGCGTTGCTCGCCTCGGTGGTCTTCGCGATCGCCGACGGTCTGTGGCTGATCCTGCTGGCGCGGTTGCTGCAGGGAGTGTCGGTCGGCCTATTCAACGCGGCGGCGACGATCGCGGTGTCAGAGTTTGCACCTAAGAGCCATCCACGGCTCGGGGCCATCATCGCGACAGTCGCGAACATGGGCGGCCTGGGGATGGGGGCAATCATCGGCGGCGTCGTCCTTACGGTCCTGCCATGGCCGCTGATATCGCCCTACCTTGTGCACATCGCGATGGCGGTTCTGGCAGGCGCGTTCCTGTGGCCCGCCCCTGACCCGGTCGAGCGCTCTGACAGCCCCGACCTGTCCCCCCAGTCGCTCGCCGTTCCGTCCGAGGTCCGCGACCTGTTCTTCCCCGCTGCGATCTCTGCCTTCTCCGGCTTCATGGTCTGCGGCTTTCTAGGCGCAGTCGCCCCCAGCTTTTTGGGAAAGGTCCTTGGATATGAAGGGTGGCACATCCTGATCGGCTTCACCGCCGGCCTGATCTTCTTAACCTCTTGCGCCGCACAGGCGGCAGAGGATTTCATGCCCCGCAAGCTGGTCTTGCCGCTTGGGATGGGCCTGCTGACGCTGGGCCTTGCTGCGATCACCGCGGCCCTTGCGGCATCGACACTGATCGGTCTGCTCGCCGCCATCGCCTTTGCAGGCCTCGGCCACGGCATCGCGTTCAAGGGCGGTCTATCCAGCCTGACGAACGCCGCGCCCGAAGATCAGGGCGCCAGCATCTCGGCCACGTATTTCACCGTGGCTTATGTCGCGATCTCGATCCCCGTGGTCATCATCGGTGCGCTTCAGACGGTGTTCGACCTGCAGCCCATCGCCGTCGGCTACGGCATCGCCGCCACACTTCTCAGCGCACTCGCCTTCGTTCTTATCCTGCGCCGTTGAATGCAAAGGGGCGCAGCTCCTGCGAGCCGCGCCCCTTTTTTCATCGTTCCCAAAATACCTAGGACAGCGCGAGGGGCACAGCCCCTCGCCCTTACAACTTTTGCAGCAGAGCGTTCACCGAATCCTTCGCATCGCCGTAGAACATCCGCGTGTTGTCCTTGTAGAACAGCGGGTTCTCGATGCCCGAATAGCCCGTGCCCTGACCACGCTTGGATACGAATACGTCCCGCGCCTCCCACACGTGCAGCACCGGCATACCGGCGATTGGACTGTTCGGATCGTCGTTCGCCGCCGGGTTCACGATGTCGTTCGAGCCAATGACGATCACCACGTCGGTGTCTTTGAAGTCCTCGTTGATCTCGTCCATCTCCAGCACGATGTCGTAGGGCACGCGCGCCTCGGCCAGCAGCACGTTCATGTGGCCAGGCAAACGACCCGCAACGGGGTGGATCGCGAAACGCACCGTCTTGCCGTCGTCGCGCAGTTTCTTCGTCAGTTCGGACACCGCCTGCTGCGCCTGTGCCACGGCCATGCCGTAGCCGGGCACAATGATGACCGAATCCGCTTCCTTCAGCGCATCCGCGACACCGTCGGCGTCGACGCTCGTCATCTCACCATCGACTTCCGCCGCCGGTCCGCCGGTGCCGCCGAAGCCGCCAAGGATCACGTTGACGAACTTTCGGTTCATCGCCTTGCACATGATGTAGGACAGGATCGCACCGGACGATCCCACCAGCGCGCCGGTCACGATCAGCAGATCGTTGCCCAGCGTAAAGCCGATCGCCGCCGCCGCCCAGCCGGAATAGCTGTTCAGCATCGACACGACCACGGGCATGTCAGCCCCGCCAATGCCAGAGATCAGGTGCCATCCGATGAAGCCTGCAACGATGGCCACAAGAAACATCGTCCAGATGCCGGCGCCGTTGAAATACAGTATCCCCAGCAGGATACATAGCGCCAAGGCGCCAGCGTTCAGCATGTGGCCGCCCGGAAGCTGAACAGGTTTGCCATCCACCTTTCCCGCAAGCTTGCCGAAGGCGATGACCGAGCCCGTAAAGGTCACGGCACCGATGAAGATGCCCAGGAAAACCTCGACCCGCAGGATATTGACCTCGACGAAGTCCTTGCTCCACAGCAGCTCGCCGAAGCCCGTCAGGTTCGCCTCTTCCAGCGTCATGCCGCTGTCGCGCATCTGCGTTACCGCGCCCAGCATCAGGTCGGCGTTCAGCCCGATGAACACCGCCGCCAAGCCGACGAAAGAGTGCAGCGCGGCCACCAGTTGCGGCATCTCGGTCATCTGCACCTTGCCCGCGACGTACCAGCCGGCAAAGCCGCCCGCCGCCACGGCGATCAGGATCAGCCAGACGTTTTGCACACCCGGCCCGAAGACCGTGGCAAAGACCGCCAGCGCCATGCCAGCAATACCGTACCAGATCGCGCGCTTGGCGCTTTCCTGATCCTTCAACCCGCCCAGCGACAGGATGAAGAGGATGGTGGCGATGATATAGGCCGCCGATTGTGCCCCTGCTTCAAACATGGATCCTGCCCCTTACGACTTGACGAACATCGACAGCATCCGGCGCGTGACCAGAAAACCCCCGACGATATTGATGGACGCGATCAGCACCGCGATGAAGCTGAGGAAGACCACCAGCCAACTGCCTGAACCGATCTGCAAAAGCGCACCCAGGATGATGATGCCCGAGATCGCGTTAGTCACCGCCATCAGCGGCGTATGCAGGCTGTGCGCCACGCCCCAGATCACCTGGAAGCCTACGAAACAGGCCAGCGCGAACACGATGAAGTGCGACATGAACGATTCCGGGGCGACAGAGCCGACGAGCAACATGATCACCGCGCCGACGACCAGCAGCCCGACCTGGCTTTGCGTCTGCTTCTTGAAGGTCGCGACCTCTTCGGCGCGCTTTTCTTCCGCGGTCTTCTCCTTGGGCTTCTCGGCCTTCGGTTTGGCGGGCGACGGGTTCTCGCGCTTGGGTGGCGGCCATGTTACCTCTCCGCCGTGGGCGATGGTGGAATCCCGGATGACCTGATCTTCCATGTTCTGATTGACCGTGCCGTCCTTCTCGGGCGTCAGGTCGGTCAGCATGTGGCGGATGTTCGTGGAATACAGCGTCGAAGACTGCTTCGCCATACGGCTGGGGAAGTCGGTGTAGCCGATGATGATGACGCCGTTGTCGGTGACGATACGCTCGTCCTTCACCGTCATCTTGCAGTTGCCACCCTTCTCGGCGGCAAGGTCGACGATGACCGATCCGGGCTTCATCGCCTCGACCATCTCCTTGGTCCACAACTCCGGCGCTTCGCGGTTCGGGATCAGGGCGGTGGTGATGACGATGTCGATCTCTGGCGCTTGCTCCAGGAACAGCGCAAGCTGCTTTTCGCGGAACTCGGGGCTGGATGGGGCGGCATAGCCCCCTTCGCCCACGCCCTCGGTGTCCTCGAAGTCGAGGAACAGGAACTCTGCCCCCATCGATTCGATCTGCTCGGCGGTCTCGGGTCGCACGTCGAACGCGCGCACGATGGCACCCAGCGACGTGGCGGTGCCCAGCGCGGCCAGACCGGCGACGCCAGCGCCGACAACGAGGATCTTCGCGGGCGGCACCTTTCCGGCGGCGGTGACCTGCCCGGTCAAGAAGCGCCCGAAGATATTCGCCGCCTCGATCACCGCGCGATAGCCCGCGATGTTCGCCATGGACGACAGCGCGTCCATCTTCTGCGCGCGGGAAATGCGCGGCACCATGTCCATCGCGATCAGCGTGGCGCCCTTGTCGGCGGCCTTCTTCATCAGCGCTTCGTTTTCGGCCGGGTAGAAGAACGAGATCAGCGTCTGCCCCTCGCGCATCATCTCGACCTCGGCCTCGGTCGGCGGGCGGACCTTGGCGATCACGTCGCAGGCGTCGAACACGGCCTTGGCGCTGTCCAACACCTCGACATCTGCACCGCGATACAGATCGTCCGAGATATCCGCGCGCGATCCGGCTCCGGCCTCGATCACGCAGCTATGGCCCAGCTTCTGGATGGCTTCCGCCGATTGCGGAGTCAGCGCAACCCGCGCCTCGGTTTCCTGGCTTTCCTTGACGACACCGAACTTCACGGCCCACTCCCCTTGGTTTTGCTTGAAAGCGTCATGCCCGACGCAAGATTGTTACGCAAGTGCGCGCCCGCGGGATGCAATCGTATACCACACAATCACACCCAACGGGGCACCGCCTGCATCCACGGATCGACCGCGGCACCGAAAGCGGCGCGCAGTCGGCCTTCTTCCGGCAGGATGAACCGTGCGCGAAGAATCACGACCAGAACAGCGGCACATAGCAGGCCCAGTGGCGCGCCCGCCCAAAGGCTCGCCCCGCAGACGATCAGCACATCGCCCAAGTAGATCGGGTTGCGAGAGAACCGGAAAGGGCCGGTGGTGACCAGCGCGCTGGGCTGCGTGTGCGGCAACGGATTGGTGCGCGCTGCCAGCATCGTCAGTGTGGCCCAGAGCATCAGCCCCAAAGCCGCCGCGATCAGTGCAAGACCCAACATTGTCCAGCCCGGCACCGCGACGTGCCACAGCCGGGCCGACCCGAGTGCGGCCAGCGTCATGCCCAGTGCCCACCACGGCGGGAAATCGATCCATCGCATATCGCTTGCACGCCCCTTTCGCACCCGCCACGCTAGTGCGCAGACAGCGGAGGATACAATGGCGAACCTTGCAGGAAAACACGCTCTGATCACCGGCGGCGGATCGGGCATCGGTCTGGCCATCGCGGTGGCGTTGAAAGACAACGGAGCCAGCGTCACCATCACGGGCCGCACCGAAGCGCGCCTGCGCGACGCTGCAGAAGCCCATGGCCTGCACCCGCAAGTCATGGATGTGACGGACGAGGCATCGGTCGCAGACGGCACGGCTGCAGCCGTCGACGCGCATGGCCCCATCGCGATCTGCGTCGCCAACG
The DNA here is from genome assembly GCF_009363795.1 of Palleronia sp. THAF1. Classification (NCBI taxonomy): domain Bacteria; kingdom Pseudomonadati; phylum Pseudomonadota; class Alphaproteobacteria; order Rhodobacterales; family Roseobacteraceae; genus Palleronia; species Palleronia sp. THAF1. The sequence goes on from NZ_CP045420.1 coordinate 2,215,129, forward strand.
CGGGAATTGCCGAGGGCCGCAGCCTGCACAAGACGGACCTCGCCTTCTGGCGGCAGATCACATCCACGAACCTTGACGGTGCGTTCCTGACGATCCGCGAGTCGCTGAAATCCATGCGCGATCTCGACTACGGGCGCGTCATCGCCGTCAGTTCGATTGCGGGCGTGCGGGGCTTGAAGGGCGCGCCCGCCTACACGGCCAGCAAGCACGGCGTCATCGGCCTGATCCGGGGCCTGTCCGAAGACTTCCTTGGCAAACCGCAGACCTTCAACGCGATCTGCCCGGCTTATGTCGACACAGATATCGTCTCGCGCAACGTAACCTCCATCGCCGACCGCGCGGGGGTGTCGCAGGACGAAGCGCTGAAGATCATGGTCAGCCAGAACCGCCACGGCCGCCTGATCGACGCCAATGAAGTCGCGCGCACCGCCCTATGGCTTTGCGATCCGGCCAGCGCGTCGGTGAACGGGCAATGCATCGAAATTGCGGGCGGCATGGCCTGACCGCGGCCGCTCTTCTTTGCTCTTCTAAAATACCCCCCGGGGGACCGCGTAGTGGCGGGGGAAGAACGCATCCTCCGCCGTCTGACCAAAGGACCACGATGACCGATTTCACCGCCACCCGCGCCCTGTTCGATCTGCCCGATGGTCTGACCTATCTGGACGGGAACTCTCTGGGTCCGATGGCCAAGGCCGTCCCCGACCGGGTGGGCCATGCAATCCGCTCCGAATGGGGGCAAGAGCTGATCCGCGCTTGGAACAGCGCGGGCTGGATGGAGATGCCGGACCGTTTGGGCGACCGCATCGCCCCCCTGATCGGCGCCGCACCCGGAACCGTGTCCACTGGCGACACGCTGTCGATCAAGGTGCATCAGGCTCTGTCCGCCGCACTGAGCCTGACGGATCGCAAGGTGATCCTGTCCGACACCGGCAATTTCCCCACCGATCTGTATATCGCGCAGGGTATCGTGGATGCGCTGGATCGCGGGCTGGAATTGCGCTGCGTCGCCCCAGAAGAGATTGAGGCGCATATGACCGACGAAATCGCCGTTTTGATGTTGACCGAGGTGGACTACCGCACCGGGCGGCGCCACGACATGGCGCATCTGTCCCGTATCGCCCGTGAGCAAGGCATCGTGACGCTGTGGGACTTGGCCCATTCCGCCGGGGCCTTCCCGGTCGATAGCGCGGCGCACGCCGATTTCGCCGTGGGCTGCACCTACAAATACCTTAACTCCGGCCCGGGTGGCCCCGCCTTCATCGCCGTGCCGGATGCGGTTGCAGATCGGATCGACCCTGCCTTGCCGGGATGGTTGGGCCACGCGGCACCGTTCGACTTCGACCGCGACTACCGCCCCGCACAAGCCGCGCGCCGGTTCCGCATCGGCACACCGCCCATCCTGCAAATGGCCGCGCTCGACGCCGCGCTGGACGCTTGGGATGGGGTGTCGATGCAGGATGTGCGCAGCCGGTCACTTGCCCTGTCGCAACGCTTGATCGCGGGGGTAGAGGCCGACTGCCCGTCCCTGACGCTTGCATCCCCACGAGAGGACGCGCACCGCGGCAGCCAGGTGTCGTTCCGCCACCCACAGGCCTACGCGATTTGCCAGGCGCTGATCGCTCACGATGTCATCGGCGACTTCCGCGCGCCCGATATCCTGCGCTTCGGCATCACGCCGCTTTACATCGGCGAAGCGGAAATCGACGCCGCCATCGCCACGATGGCCCGCATCATGCAGGATCGTCTTTACGAAGACCCACGCTTCCAGACCCGCCAAGCCGTAACATAGGTCGGAACGGCGCGGGCCGGTTTGCCGTTGATCATAGAATTTGATGGAGCCGCCCGTGCCAGACCTTCGCCTATCGCTTATCGCCGGACTGATGCTCTGCGCCGCCCCAGCCACCGCGCAAGACGACACACCGCAGGACGATGTGCCCTTGGGCGGGGTTGGGCGATTGGCCTGTTCGCAAGTTACCGGGGCCGGGAACCTGCCCTATCTTAGCCAAGCTGCCGATTGGGCCCTGGGCTACATGGCCGGGCGGCTCGACGCGGGACAGGTTCTGCAGGACGATGCGGCCCTGTCCCCCGCAGACCCCATCGACCTGGTGACGGGCATTGCAACACGCTGCACCGAAACGCCAGATGCCCCCGTGATCGACGCCGTACGAGATATCGCGGCCAAGGTCTTCGGAGACGCAGCCGATGCCGGCCCTGTCGTGGCGGACGCCCCCCCGCCCGAACCGGACCTGCCAGAGCCCATCGCCCCCCGTGAAACACAAGCGCCACCAGCGCGGCCGGATGGGATAGAGCAAACCACGCCAGAGGATGACACTTCAACGGAACAGGACGAAACAGAAGACACCTGACTTACGCAATCGCGCGCGTCGGAACGGATCGCGCTCCCGCGGACCACATGCGAACCGCGTCGCCAAAGGCGGTGAACAGCTTGCGCGAGACCGGATCAATCCCCGAATTGTATTCGGGATGCCATTGCACCGACAGCGTAAAGCCCGGCGCGTCCGCCACATAGGCCGCTTCCGGCGTGCCGTCCTGCGCGCGACCGTCGATCACGAAGCGCGGCCCCGCCTTCGTCACACCCTGCCCGTGCAGCGTGTTCGTCCGCACCGTCCGCTCGCCCATCAGCCGATGGAACGGGCCGCCGTCGCTGAAGGTCACGTCATGGCGCAGGGCGAACTTTTCCTCGATGGTGCCGTCGGGCGGCATGCGATGGTTCTCGATCCCCGGCAGATCGCGGATTTCGGGGTGCAGGGTCGACCCGAAGGCGACGGCCACTTCCTGATACCCACGGCAGATCGCCAGATAGGGCTGGCCCCGCTTGGTCAGCGCCCGGATCAACGGAAGCGCCACGCTGTCACGACCCCGGTCGAAATCACCGTGCGCTTCGGTCTCTTCGTGGCCGTATTCTTCAGGGTGGACATTGGGTCGCCCGCCGGGGAACAGGAAGCCGTCGCAGCTGTCCATCAGATCTTCGATCGACACCAACGCCGGGTCGGCGGGCACGATCAACGGCAGCGCGCCGGTGACATTCGCCACCGAGTCAGAAATCATCAATCCGCCGCCATGGATGCGGTAGGTGTCGTTCAAAAGATGATGATTGCCGATGATGCCGACGACCGGGCGGGACATAAGACGCTCCTGAATGCAGTCGCGGCAATATAGTCACGCCGGGGCCGACCTTACAACCGGCCCCCGGCGTTGCGATCAGGCGGCGCCGGTCAGCCCGGCTGCCTCCAGCCCCTTCATTCCGACCATCGCATCGTTGTCAGATGTATCGCCGGTGATGCCCAGCGCACCGATCACCGCGTCGCCGTCCTTGATGAGGATACCGCCCGGCACCGGCACCACGGCACCGCCGAATAATCCATTCATCGCGGTCATGAAGTAATGCTGATCTTCGGCCCGCTGCATCTGCGCCGATCCGGGCATCCCAAGCATTACCGCACCATGTGCCTTTCCATGCGCGACAGCGAACCGGCCCGGAGCCGCCCCGTCCTGACGCTCGAACGCCAACACATGCCCGCCCGCGTCCAACACCACGGCCGACAGCGGCTTCAATCCCGCTTCGGCACCGGCGTCGAATGTGGCGCGGATCGCCGTGCGCGCTTGGTCCAAGGTGATTTTCATTGCGCGTTCCCCTGCTTCATCTTGTCAGAAATACTCACTCCGCCTTCGCCTTCTGACGATAGGCGTGAAGCAGCGGCTCGGTATAGCCCGACGGCTGTTCACGCCCCTTGAACACCAGATCACAGGCGGCTTTGAAGGCAGGGCCGTCGAAGCCCGGCGCCATCGGTGTGTAGGACGGATCATCCTTGTTCTGGCCGTCGACGACGCCCGCCATCTTCTTCATCGTCTCCATCACGCGGTCTTCGGAGATCACGCCGTGGTGCAGCCAATTCGCCAGCGCTTGCGATGAAATCCGGCAGGTCGCGCGGTCTTCCATCAGGCCAACATCGTGGATGTCGGGCACCTTCGAACACCCGACGCCCTGATCCACCCAGCGCACCACATAGCCAAGGATGCCCTGCGCGTTGTTTTCGATCTCGGAAGTGATGTCGTCCTCGGACCAGTTTTCGGTCGCGATAGGCAGGGTCAGCAACTGGTCCAGCGTCGCGCGCGGACCGCCTTGCGCCAACTCCTCCTGCACCTCTTTCACGCTGACCTGATGGTAGTGCAGCGCGTGCAGCGTCGCGGCGGTGGGCGATGGCACCCAGGCACAGGTCGCGCCCGATTTCGGGTGGCCGATCTTCTGCTCCAGCATGTCAGCCATGCGGTCGGGCATCGCCCACATGCCCTTGCCGATCTGGGCACGCCCGCGCAGACCGCAGGCCAGACCGATATCGACGTTGCGATCCTCGTAGGCCTTGATCCAGTCGGCGTTCTTCATCTCGCCCTTGCGGACCATCGGTCCCGCTTCCATCGCGGTGTGGATCTCGTCTCCGGTACGATCAAGGAAGCCGGTGTTGATGAACGCCACGCGATTCTTCGCAGCGCGCAGGCATTCCTTCAGGTTCGCTGAGGTGCGCCGCTCTTCGTCCATGATGCCGATCTTCACCGTGTTGGCAGGCAGGCCGAGCATCTTTTCCACGTGGCCGAAAATGCGGTCGGTGAACGCCACCTCTTCGGGGCCGTGCATCTTCGGCTTCACGACGTAGACCGATCCGGTGACAGAGTTGCCGCCCTCGCGGTTCAGGTCGTGCATGGCGCAAAGCGTGGTCATCGCAGCGTCCAGAAGGCCCTCGAACACCTCGTTCCCGTCGCGATCCAGGATCGCGGGGTTCGTCATCAGGTGACCGACGTTGCGCACCAGCATCAGCGCGCGGCCCTTGACCGTGACGTCACCACCGTCGGGCGCGGTGTAGGTGCGGTCCGCCGCCAGCTCGCGGGTGAAGGTCTTGCCGCCCTTCTCAACGCTCTCGGTAAGGTCGCCGCGCATGAGGCCCAGCCAATTGGTGTAGGCCAGCACCTTGTCTTCGGCATCCACGGCGGCGACCGAATCCTCGCAGTCCATGATCGCGGACATCGCGCTTTCAAGCTGTACGTCGGCCAGACCCGCTTGGTCCTGCTTGCCGATCTGGTGGTCGCGGTCGATTACAAGTTCGACGTGCAAGCCATTGTGCTTCAATAGAATATGCGTCGGTGCCTCTTTCGGCCCACGGTAGCCCGCAAAGGCGTCCTTGTCGGCCAACGGCAGAGTGTGTTCGACACCGGGCGTATTGCCCGTGGGGGTCATGCTGTCGCTCTTGCGCATTTCGTCGGTGTTGCGCCAGTCCTGATCATTCAGGATCAGCGCCTCCAGCCCCTCTTCGGCGACTTGGTAGCCAACGGCCATCTTGTGGCTGCCCGATACCAGCGGGAAATGCGCGTCCAATACATCCTTCGCGCGGTCGATCACGCGCTTGCCGCGCTCGGGGTCGTAGTCCTTACCGGACGGCAAATCGCCCAGCGCGTCGGTGCCGTAAAGCGCGTCGTACAGCGACCCCCACCGCGCGTTCGCGGCGTTGAGCGCGTAGCGTGCGTTCATGATCGGCACGACCAGCTGCGGGCCGGGTATATCCGCGATCTCGGGATCGGTTTGCGCGGTCTCAATCTGGAAATCCGCGCCTTCGGACACAAGATAGCCGATTTCGCGCAAGAAATCTGTGTAGGCGGCGCGGTCCTGCACCTTGCCGGGATTGTCGCGATGCCAAGCGTCGATCTTGCCCTGTATCTCTTCCCGCTTGTCCAGCAGAGCCCGGTTTTCCGGACCCATATCGTGCATCAGATCCGACAGACCTTTCCAGAACGAATCCGCCGATACATCCAGCCCGTTCAGCGCCATGTTTTCAACGAAATCGGCCAGTACGTCGGCCACCTGCAATCCGTGCTTCTCGACCCGGTCGGTCATGTCCCGCCCCCCTTGTTGCGCTCCGACCGACAGCGGTCAGAGCAGTATTTCACGTCGTCCCAGACGTTTCGCCACTTCTTGCGCCACGTGAAGGGGCGACCGCAAGTGGCACAGATCTTTGTCGGTAAATCGCTTTTGCGCGTTCCGCGCGGCATTACTCGGCGGACTGTTCCGTCGCCGCGCCCTCGGCGCCGATGGGCGTGTCGTCACCCGGTTCGTTGCCGGTCATGGTGATGTAGACGATCAAGCCGATCAGCAGCACGACCGCCCAGACGATCATCCAGGCCATGCCCATCAAGGGCGTCTTGTGGCGGCGCTTCTGCTTTTCGACGTCAGTGTTCGGTGCAGACATCTTGTGTCCTTTCATGTCTTGTCGATCGGCCCGCGGGGGGCAATGTGTTGGGGCATAACGTAAGACGGCGTGTCCGGTTCGCCAGCCGTCGCACGCAGGACGAAAGGTCGCCCATGAAAGATGCCGCCCCCCGCACGATCCGCCTGAGCGAATACAGCCCGCCCGCATACCTTGTGGACGACGTGCAACTGACATTCCGGCTGATTCCGCTGGCGACACGCGTACTGTCGCGCATCTCGTTCCGGCGCAATCCCGATGGCGACGGCGGCCCGCTGCGGCTGGACGGCGAAGGCTTGAAGTTGATTTCTGCGCGTATCGACGGGGCCGAAGTGCAGCCGAAGCTGCTGACCGACGGGCTGGAGATCGACGCGCCGGATACCTTCGTATGGGAGGCGGAAGTCGAGATCGCGCCGCAGGAAAACACCGCCCTGTCAGGTCTTTATATGTCGAACGGTATGTATTGCACCCAGTGTGAGGCAGAGGGCTTCCGCCGCATCACCTATTACCCCGACCGTCCCGACGTGATGGCCCCCTTCACCGTGCGGATCGAGTCGGACCGGCCCGTTCTGCTGTCGAACGGCGACCCCGTGGAACAGGGCGATGGATACGCCGTCTGGCAGGACCCGTGGAAGAAGCCCGCCTACCTGTTTGCGCTCGTCGCAGGTGATCTGGTCGCCCATTCGGATCACTTCACCACCTCTGACTTTCGCGAAGTCACGCTGAATATCTGGGTCCGCCCCGGTGACGAAGATCGCTGCGCCTACGCGATGGACTCGCTCATCCGCTCGATGGCGTGGGATGAGGAACACTATGGCCGCGCCTACGATCTGGACGTGTTCAACATCGTCGCGGTGGACGATTTCAACATGGGCGCGATGGAGAACAAGGGCCTGAACATCTTCAACGCCCGCTATGTCCTCGCGTCGTCCGACACTGCGACGGACACAGATTATGCGCGGATCGAAGCGATCATCGCCCACGAGTATTTTCACAATTGGACGGGCAACCGGGTCACCTGCCGCGACTGGTTCCAGCTGTGCCTGAAGGAAGGGCTGACCGTCTTCCGAGACCAGCAGTTTTCGGGCGATGAACGCAGCCACGCGGTCAAGCGGATCGAAGACGTGACCCTGCTCCGCGCCCGCCAATTCCGCGAGGATGCAGGCCCCTTGGCGCACCCCGTTCGTCCGCAATCCTATATAGAGATCAACAACTTCTACACCGCCACCGTCTACGAAAAGGGCGCCGAGGTCGTCGGCATGCTGCGCACCCTCATCGGCCCGGACGCCTACCGCAAGGCGCTCGACCTTTATTTCGAGCGCCACGACGGGCAGGCCTGCACAATCGAAGATTGGCTGACCGTCTTTCACGACGCGACGGGTCGCGATCTGACGCAGTTCGCTTTGTGGTACGAGCAGGCTGGCACGCCGACGGTTACCGTAGATTCCCGCGTCGAAGATGGTGAGCTGTTGTTGGACCTGACCCAGAGCATCCCCGCCACGCCCGGCCAGCCCGACAAGGCGCCCCAGGTCATCCCGCTGACAGTCGGCGCCATCGCCCGCGACGGCACCGAGGCCCTGAAAACCACGCTGGTCGAACTGACCGAGGCACAACAGACTGTCCGTCTGCCGATCACCGCAACCGACGTCGTGCCGTCGGTAAACCGTGGCTTTGCCGCGCCGATCAACCTTCAGCAAACGCTTTCGCAGGCCGATCGCGCCCTGCTGCTGGCCCATGACACGGACCCGTTCAACAAATGGGACGCGGGCCGTGTTCTGGCGCGTCAGGCGCTGATCGCGATGGTCCGCGACGGGACCGCGTCCGACGCGACCTACCTTGATGCGCTCGCCCCCGTGATCGAAGACGATACGCTTGACCCCGCCTTCCGCGCTCTGGTTCTTGCACTGCCATCGGACGATGATCTGGCGCAGGCGCTCGCTGCCGAAGGGCACACACCAGACCCCATGGTCATCGACACCGCCCGCAGCGACATGGCCCGCGCGATGGCCGAGCGGTTGGAGCCGATTTTGGCGGCGCTCTATGACGATCTACGCGTAAAGGGCCCCTATTCCCCCGCCGCAGTGGACGCGGGCAAGCGCAGTCTGCGCAACGCGGCCCTGTCATTGCTGACAAAGATCGACGGCGGCGCTCGCGCACAGACGCAGTTCAATACGGCCGACAACATGACCGACAGCGTCGCCGCGCTCTCTGCCTTGCTGCGCAATGGGTTTGGCGAAGATGCCGCCAATACGTTCTACGACCGTTGGCAAAACGACCGTCTGGTGATGGACAAGTGGTTCAGCCTTCAGGTGATGACGGCCCCCGGCGAGACCGGTGTCGCGACCGCCGCGCGTCTGACCGAACACCCTGCCTTCGACTGGAAGAACCCCAACCGCTTCCGCTCTGTCTTTGGCGCGCTGGGTGGCAACCACGCCAGCTTCCACGCCGCGGACGGCTCTGGCTACGACCTGCTTGCCGACTGGCTGATCCGCCTTGATCCACTGAACCCGCAGACCACGGCGCGGATGACAACGATGTTCGAGACGTGGCCCCGCTACGACGACGACCGTCAGCGCAAGGCGCAAGCCGCGCTGCGGCGCATCGCCGCGACCGAGGGCCTGAGCCGCGACACGGCAGAGATGTTGGCGCGGATGCTGGACTAGATCAACGGAACCGAGCCTGTCGCGCGTCGTTTCGGACACGACGGTTTAACGATCGCAAGGAGTTACCAATGACCGATATCGCCAACGCCAAGATCATCATTCTCGCCTCTGACGGGTTCGAGCAGGTGGAACTGACAACCCCCAAGAAGCAGCTGGAAAAGGCTGGAGCGACCGTCCATGTCGCAACGCCCAACGGTGAAGACATCACCGGCTGGTACTTCGACAAGTGGGGCGACAAGACGAAGGCCGACATGAAGATCGCGGATGTGACCCTGTCGGACTACGACGCGATGGTTCTGCCCGGCGGCCAGATCAATCCGGACGTATTGCGCACGAACGAAGACGCAGTGGGCAAGATTCGCGACTTCGCCGGTACCGGCAAGCCGCTAGCCGCCATTTGCCACGCCCCATGGCTGTTGATCGAAGCAGACCTTGTGCGTGGCAAGCGCCTGACGTCTTACCACTCGATCCGCACCGATTTGAAGAACGCCGGGGCCGAGGCTGTGGACGAGCAGGTCGCCCAGGACGGCAATCTGATCACCTCGCGCAATCCGGACGATCTGGATGCGTTCTGCCGTGCCATCATCGACGCGGTGACGGCAAGCAGCAGCAAAGCGGCATAGCGCCCTCGGCGGCAGCGCGCCGAATGAACGCGCTGTCGCCCGAATTCTTGCCTTTCGGGTTTCCCAGCGGCAAAAGCGACGTAACAGCCAAGGCAAGGACAGGCGCATGGGCATCAAGGAGCGGATTGACGAACAGATCGTCGAACGTGCGCCGTGGTTCCGTCGCCCCGGTCCGCACATCCGTGTCATTCGCGGGTTCCTGCACCTGTTGCTTAGCTACGACCGAACCATCTCCCTCGCTCACGAAATGGAAGACTGGTCTGGCCCCGCGATCATGGATCGCATGGGCAACGACCTTGCGCAGGACGTGGAAGTTACGGGTCTGGAAAACATCCCCCGGCACGGCGGCGCGATGATTGTCTGCAACCATCCGACCGGCATCGCAGACGGTATCATCCTGTGGCACCTGCTGGCGAAGCACCGCCCCGATCTGTTCTTCTACGCCAATTCCGACATGATCAAAGTCGTGCCCCAACTGGAGCCGCTGATCGCCCCTGTCGAATGGCGCGAGGACAAGCGCAGCCGCGAAAAGACCCGCGCCACGATGACCTATACGCGCAAGGCGATGGAGGCTGGTCGCCTTGGCATCATCTTCCCCGCTGGACGCTTGGCCAAGCGACGTGGTCTGCGTCTGTTCGAACGACCGTGGATGTCATCGGCGGCCATGATCGCCCGCAAGTTCGACGTGCCGGTGATCCCATTAAACATACGCGCGCGCAACTCTGTACTGTTCTACCTGTTCGACAAGATTCATCCGTCCCTGCGCGACATCACTCTGTTTTACGAGACACTGAACAAGGCCCAACAACCATTCCGCGTCACGATTGGCGAGCCAATCTCGCCCAGCGCTCTGCCGAAAGACAACGACGCGGCCATCGGCCTTCTGCGCAAGGCGACGCTCGGTCTGGGCGGGCGCTACGCGCCAGAAGTGTCCTTGGTGGACATGACGCGACGCCCAAGCTGGGCGTCCCGCAGCATCGGTTCGTCTTGAAACGACACTCGTGTCAGCGTCGTTGCGACTTTTTTTCGTAGCTGGAAATCTCAACTCCGAAAAAAAGTCGCAACAAGCGCACAGTCGACTTCAGCCCCTATAAGGCTTCATCCTCTCCGGGATCTTCCGCAAGCGCCTCTGTTTCCAGCGAAGACGCTGCAGGAGCCTCACGCATCTCTTGGCTTGGTCGCGCGATCGGAGTGACCTGACGCCGGATCGGTCCCATGACCAAACCATCTGGCGCAGGACGCGCGCGAGGCCGGGGCGAGACGCTGATCTGGCAATACTCTTGGGCGCGCAGCCAGCGCCGCATCTCGCGCCGTTTCGCGTCGGAGCGCATCGGCCCCCAATCTGCCGAAACGCCTGACCACCTGGGCGAGCGCGCGTGGATCACACCATCACGCGGCACCGTGCGCGCCATGATCCGAATCGCACAGGACAGATTCGCCGGACCGTCCTTCAGCGCGTCCCCGGTGCGGGCAGCGCAGCCATAGCCACGCGCGGTTTGCGGCAGGATTTGCAGCAAGCCGTACCACAGCCCCCCACCGCCCACAGCGCGCGGCTTCCATGTGCTTTCGTACTTAGCAAGGGCCGACAGAAAGCCGACCCAGAAGGCCCGGCGATCCACGTCCGACCCGCGGGCGTAGCCCGGACACCATCGTCCGATATCGCGTGGCGTGTGCTGGACCAGCCCCCGCCCGTGCGACTTCAGCGCCTTGATAGAGGCACGGCTCCACCGGTCACTTTCGGGACGGAAATCCCAGCGTGTCACCGGGATCGGATCGACGACAGGCCTGGGTTGCGGGCGCACCGTCTGCGCGGCGGCGGGCAGCGCAAGCAAAGCGCATAGTGTCAAAGATAATAAACGCATCCGCCGCAGTTAAGCCGACGGATGCGTCAAGGGCAACTATGTGCGATCAGACGCCCTGCGCTTGGCAGTAGGGCTGGGCGCGGGTCCAGGCGGACATCTCGGCGCGCTTCGCGCCGGAATGGAACGGGCCCCAATCACGCATGCCACGGTTCACCGACCCGCGACGGCTGACCTGCTTGGCGGCGATCCGCACGCCACAGGACAGGTTCGCAACCGGGTTCTTCAAGGCGCTGCCGCTGGTCGCGGCGCAACCGTAGGCGCGCGCGGTCGCCGGCGCGATCTGCACCAGACCAAACCACAGACCGCCGCCGCCGACGGCTTCGGGACGCCACGTGCTTTCATGCTTGGCCAATGCGCTGAACAAACCGGCCCAGAACGCGGCGCGATCCTCGGCGCTGCGATTCGGGTAGTCGGGGCACCATTCGGTGATATCGGCAGGGGTCATCGCAGGCAGCGCGGCACCGTGGCTTTGCAGGGCGTCCAGCGTGGCATCGGTCCAGACTTGGCTGTCAGGACGGAAATCCCACCGCATGACGGGGGGCGCTTCGGGTTGGGTCACGGCAGGGGTGGTGGTGACGCAGGCCGAAAGGCCCAGCAGGGACATAAGAAGGATGAGACGGCGCATGGTGTCCTACGGATGTGGCATCGGTCCTTCGCACGACCGACGTCGCCCGATACCGCAGGCGGCGTTAGAATGGCGAGTCCCCGCCCCCATCTGTCGGCAACGTTGCGCTTATCCGCCCGCCGAAGTAGGGATCGCGCGTTCGCGATCCTAGGAGTTTTGCCATGCTCGACCTGACGTTTGAGTCCCCCGCCCCCAAGGTTATCCAGGGTGCAAAGGACGACTGGGAACTGGTCATCGGACTAGAGGTCCACGCCCAGGTCGCGAGTACCGCCAAGCTGTTCTCTGGCGCGTCCACCCAGTTCGGCGCAGAGCCCAATTCCAACGTCGCCTTCGTGGACGCGGGCATGCCCGGCATGCTGCCCGTCATCAACGAAGGCTGCGTGGCGCTGGCCGTGAAGACGGGGCTTGGCCTGAACGCCGAAATCCACCTGAACAGTGCGTTCGACCGAAAGAACTACTTCTACCCCGACCAGCCCTCGGGCTACCAGATCAGCCAACTTTACCACCCCATCGTGGGCGAAGGCGAAGTCATCGTCGACATGGCCCCCGGCATCGCCCGCCGCGTGCGGATCGAGCGCATTCACCTTGAGCAGGACGCAGGCAAGTCGATCCACGACATGGACCCACAGGCCAGCTTCGTGGACCTCAACCGCTCTGGCGTCGCGTTGATGGAAATCGTCAGCCGTCCCGACATTCGCGGGCCGGAAGAAGCCGCCGCCTATGTTTTGAAGCTGCGTCAGATCATGCGCTACCTTGGCACCTGCAATGGCGACATGCAGAACGGCAACCTGCGTGCGGATGTGAACGTCTCGGTCTGTAAACCGGGCGACTACGAGCGATTCGTGGAGACCGGCGATTTCGGTGTGCTGGGCACGCGGTGCGAAATCAAGAACATGAACTCCACCCGCTTCATCCAGCAGGCCATCGAGGTCGAAGCCCGCCGCCAGATCGCCATCATCGAGGACGGCGGCGAAGTCGTGCAGGAAACCCGCCTGTTCGATCCCGACAAGGGCGAGACGCGCTCCATGCGATCGAAGGAAGAAGCGCACGACTACCGCTACTTCCCCGATCCCGACCTGCTGCCGCTGGAGATCGAGCAAGCATGGGTGGACGACATCAAGGCCACCCTGCCCGAATTGCCCGACGCCAAGAAGGCGCGCTTCGTACTGGACTACGGCATGACCGAATACGACGCAGGCGTACTGACCGCCGACGTCGAGAATGCTGCGTTCTTCGAGGAAGTCGCGGCGACCTCTGGCGACGGCAAGACCAGCGCGAACTGGGTCATCAACGAACTCTTCGGGCGCCTGAAGAAAGACGGCGACCGCGATATCGCCGATAGCCCAATGTCCGCCGCGCAACTGGGTGGGATCGTGGCGCTGATCAAGGCGGGCGACATCTCTGGCAAAATCGCCAAGGACCTGTTCGAGATCGTCTACACCGAAGGCGGTGACCCGGCCGTGTTGGTCGAAGAGCGCGGCATGAAGCAGGTCACCGACACCGGAGCGATTGAAGCGGCAGTGGACGACGTTATCGCCGCTAACCCCGCGCAGGTCGAAAAGGCCAAGCAGAACCCCAAGCTTGCAGGCTGGTTCGTCGGTCAGGTGATGAAGGCCACCGGCGGCAAGGCCAACCCGGCGGCGGTCAATCAGATCGTGGCGACGAAGCTGGGGCTTTGATGCTGGGGCCCGGCCCTAGAACTGGTCGGTCGCAACGCCGTCCGTCGGCTCAGCGATCTGATTGACGGGCGTTTGCGAGTTGAAATCGCTGAAGTCACTGGTGCCGCCTGTGTTGCACGCTGCAAGGGTCAAAAGACCGGCGAAGAGAACTACGATCTTGGTCATGGACGAGTGTCTTTCTGCTTAAAAAAGGCGTGGCGGAACGACAGGTTTGAACCGCAGCCATAAAAAAGCGCACCGGAATCGATGCGCTTTTCGAAACTATACCATGCGAACGTATCAGGTACCGTCTTCGTTGGACGCAATACCATCGGTCGGAGACGCGACTTGGTCACCCATGGTCGGGTTGGTTGCCGGGTCGAACTGGCCGTTTCCGGTGGTCTGGCACGCGGCAAGCCCCAGAAGGCCGGCGAAAAGAATGGCGAATTTCGTCATGGTGAACTCCTTGTTGCGTTGGTCGCGAACACGCAACCGTTACCCATCAAACGACGCCACCGGCAAAACGGTTCCCATACTCTTGCGACGTCTTGCTTGAACCCGGCTGTTTGGCCTAGACGACCTGCAAATCCCAAGGGGGAAAGCATGTCCTACTACGAATACCGCGTGGTCCCTGCGCCGAAGTCATTGCCGAAGGTGAAGGGGCAAAAAAGCCCCGAGGGTCGCTTTTCCCATGCCATGGCCGAAGCACTGAACGCCGAAGGCCGCGACGGCTGGGAGTTCCAGCGCAGCGAGACCATCGACGCGCCCGTAAAGCGTGGTTTTCTGTCGAAAGCCCGGCCTGAAACGCTGAGTGTTCTGGTCTTCCGCCGCTGGGTTGTCATCGACGGCGCGCAGGCCGAGCATCCGTTCGAGCCCGCGATGGAGCCTGCCTACGCCCCGACGCCGGAAGAGACGTTCGAGATGCACCGCGTCCCTGACCCGGAACCCTACGACGACGTAGCCCCGGAGCAGACGCAACCGCGTGCGCCCAGCCTGTTCGCGCGCCGCGACGATACGTCCCGCAGTTCGGTCCCGCCCCTGCGCGCGCCTGACCGGGACTGACCGCTTCTAGCCTGCGTCGATCGCCAGCGCATGGATTCGGCTCACGAGGTCCGTGCCCAATGCAGCATGGATCGCCCGGTGCCGTGCGATGCGCGACATATCGGCCAACTCTTTCGCGCGGATCGTCACCGCGAAATGGCTTTGCCCGCCCTCTGGCGCTCCCGCATGCCCTGCATGCAAGGCAGATTGGTCCTCGACCTCCAGTTCGGCAGGCGCAAAACGCTCCCGCAGTTTCGACTCTATTTCATCAGCCACGCGCATTTGACGATCTTCCTCTTTCCCATGGGTCTGGTGATGTCTAGAGTATGGCCTCCGAACAGGACAAGGAGCAGTTGCGATGGCCAAGAGCGACCCCTTCGGTTTCGACATGCGAGTGTCTTCCGCAAAGAAAAACAATCCCCGCGGTAAGCGCGGCATGTCCGGCGCCTTCGAGACCTCGACCCGCGTGTGCGAGCATGAGGGCTGCGAGGAGAAGGGCGTCTACCGTGCGCCGCGCTCACCCGATCACCTCGATGAGTACAAGTGGTTCTGCAAGGATCACGTGCGCGAGTACAATCTGAAGTGGAACTTCTTCAACGGCCAGACCGAAGAGGAATTCGACGACCAGATCGCCAAGGACAAGGTCTGGGGCCGCGATACGAAGCCCTTCAAATCCGAGGAACAGCGCGCCTGGGCGCGTCTTGGCGTGGACGATCCGCATCAGGTTCTGGGAAGCAACGCCACCCAGAACCCCGGCAAATCCACCACGGGTGCCACCACCCGCCGCCTGCCACCGACAGAGCGCAAGGCGATCGAGATTCTGGAAGCCAAGGATCACTGGAACAAGACAGAAATCCGCAAGGCCTACAAATCGCTGATCAAGGTACTGCACCCCGACATGAACGGCGGCGACCGCAGTCAGGAAGACCAGCTGAACGAGGTCGTCTGGGCCTGGGACCAGATCAAGGACAGCCGTAATTTCATGAAGTGAGGCGGCTGGCGGATACGGATCGTATCAGGCCTTGTGGTACTGTGTGGCTGTCGGTCTGCCGCATTTGCGGCATGATGCCATTGTGATTGATCCCGTCGGTGCGTGAACTGGCAGACATCCCACCGTTGAAGGCCGCCATGCGTTTCTGGACCATCATCGCCCTGATTCTCGTGTTGTCCGCTCTCGGCCTGACCTACGAGATCGCGGCGGGCCGGGTGCTGGCCCCCTATTTCGGCACCTCTTTACTGACTTGGACCGCCGTCATCGCCGTCGTGCTGGCGGGGTTCTCGGTCGGCAGCGCATGGGGTGGCTTCATCGCAGAGCGCGAGCGCGCGACCGCCGCGTCGAACGTGCGTACCGCACTCGTCGCCACCGCCGTTTTGATGGCCCTGTCGCCCACCTTGCTTGCGGTAATCCATGGCTCTGGCGCGCGGGGCACAGGCGGAATGCTTGTCACCGTGGTGCTGACCTTCTTCCCGGCGTCCGTCGCCGTCACACTGCCCTCCCCGTTCCTCGCCAAATTGGCGGTCGAGGCACGGCCGGGGCGTGAGGGATCCTCGCTTGGGATCGTGCTATCGGCAGGCTCGGTCGGCGCGATCTTCGGGGCGATCCTTGCGGGGTTCGTGACTCTGCCCCTGATCGGATCGACCGCTACCTTCGCCGGGTGTGGGACGGTGGCGTTGATATGCCTGCTTTTCATTCGGGGCAGCAAGGCAGGCGACCCGCCAGGCGGCATCATCGCGGGTGCAGTCGCCTTCATCGCCGTGACCGGTATTTGGGGCGGATCGACCTGTATGTACGAATCCGGACTGTCTTGCATCCATGTGACCGAAGAGCGGGGAGAAGTTCGGATGTATTCGGACCGGACCCTGCAGGCCGCCGAACCGCTGGATGGCAACGGTGATCTGGCCTTAAGCTACACGCGCTGGCTTTGGGCACGGATGGACGCCGATCTCGGCCCCGCGCCATCGGTCCTGTTCATCGGCGGAGGCGGCTACACGCTGCCCACCAAGCTGTTGCAGTCGCGCCCCGCCGCGCAAGCTGTAGCGGTCGAGATCGATCCGTTGATCACGCGTGTGGTGCAACGCAATTTGCCCAACGCCGCCGCAATGATCGAGCGCGCAGGATACAAATTAACCCGTGCCGGCCCGGATGTAGACGCACGCTTGGGCATCGTGCACGCGGACGGTCGGGTCTATCTGAACGAGACTGATCGCCGGTTCGATGCAGCGGTACTGGATGCGTTCTCTTCGGGTTCCGTGCCAGCGCATCTGGTCACCATCGAAACGGTCGAACGCCTGCGCGAGATCACTGACGGCCCGGTTTACGTGAACCTGATCGACCGACCAGACGGCCCTCTGGCGCGCGGCGTCTACGCCATTCTTGGCGCGACCTACCCTTTCGTGGTGGTAGAACAGGGCCCTGTGGGCGCAACGGGACGGGCGAACATCCTGCTTGCCGCATCGCACACCCCGTTGGAAACATTGGATACTGGCCTAGACGGCTACGCGCCCACGGCCATATCCCCCGCGCGCGCGTTCACCGATGACCGCGGCTGGGTCGGTCACCGCTAGCCGCTGATCGGGTTCCCACCACCCTGCGGGTAGAACACCAGCGACACGCCGTTAAGGCAATGGCGCTTGCCAGTCGGCTCGGGGCCATCATCGAAGATGTGGCCAAGGTGCGAACCGCAGCGATCACAATGCACCTCTGTCCGGGTCGTGAACAGGCTGCGGTCCGGCTTGGTTTGAACGGCCTCGGCAAACGGTGCCCAGAAAGACGGCCAGCCGGTGCCGGATTCAAACTTGGTGCGCGATGGGTACAACGCCTGATCGCAGCCCTTGCAATGATACTGACCCGGCCGCTCGATGTCGTTCAAACGGGACGAGAACGCCCGTTCGGTGCCCATCTGACGCATGACCTTGTATTCAAGATCCGTCAGCATCTCGCGCCATTCGGCTTCGGACATGGAGACTTCGTATGGGCCATCGGCAGCCAGCAAGGCAGCAGGTGCGGTGGCGGCGGCGCCAAGGGCGGTGATGAACGTGCGACGGTGCATGGAGGACCTCCGGTGGAACGCGTTTCATCAGATATAGCACGGACGAGCGTCATCGCTCGTCCGCTGGCGCAGATGTTATCTACGTATCAATCAGGCGTCAGAGACCGGGGCCACCGCGATCACTTCACCAGTCGGAAGGCCGGTCGGCGATCCACCCGCAGGCTCGTTGCTGACGGCGAACGAACCGGACGGGATGCGCTGGCCCCAGAAAGGCGACACGTCGATCCGAACATCCTGACCATCGGGCAGCACGCCCACGGAATGGGGTGGCTGGTCCTCTGTCAGCAGCCAAACCTCCAGATCACGGCCTTCGGGCACCGTGCCCGCGTCCTTGCGGATCAGCAGTACATTGTCGGTCGCATCGTACCGCACGCTGACGAGCAAAGACCGATCTTCAGCGGCGACATCGGCGGCATATTGCTCGCCAGTCACGCCCTGCATGTCGATCTGCGGCAGGAAGACCGCCAGCAAAGCAACAACCGCAGCCAGGGCCAATCCGCCTGACAGGAAGCCTCGGAACCAATTGCGCCGCGACGTCGAGCGACCGGCGGTGCGGGCCATCGTCGGCTCTGGTTCGATCCGCGACGCCAGCTTGCCGCGCAGGCCGGAGGGCGGCGCCACAGGCTCTATGTCCTCGGCCAGTGGCACAAGGTCTTCCGACCAGGAGGCCACCCGCGCCCGGAAGCCGCCGTCAACCTCAAGCCGGTCCTCGACCGCCTGACGCTCTGCCGGGGATAGCAGGTGCAATACGTACTCGGCGGCAAGAACATCGTCGTTCTCGCGGTCCGTTCCGTTTGTCATGTCGGTGCCGTCGCTCATGCGCTCATGCACTCCCTTAATTTCAACAGGGACCGGCGTAGCCAGGTCCGCATCGTGTTCAGCGGCACATCGAACCGCGCGGCCAGATCCTGATAGGTCTGACCGTCCAAATAAGCTCCGCGAACCGCTTCTGCGCGATCCGTCTCCAACTCGCCCAGGCAGCGGGCAATCGCCTGCGCCTCGGAGGCCGCAATGACTTGCGCCTCCGGTCCCGGTTCAGAATCCGACAGACGCTCCAGCGCCTCGGTTCCCTCGCCCGCAGGTTTCCTCGACCGCACACGGTCGATGGATGTGTTCCGAGCGATGGTAATCAGCCATGTCATCGGACTAAGGCCATTCGCCTGGTAGCGGTCTGCATTCTTCCAGACCTTCACGTAGGCATCCTGCAAAGTGTCTTCTGCTTCGGCCTTGTCCCTCAACACACGCAGGCAAACCCCGAAGAGTTTCGCACTGGTCGCATCATAAAGTGAAAGAAAGGCATCACGGTCGCCCTCGGCTATGCGGCCGATCATCGCTTCGATCTCGGTCAGGGTCGTCGCCACGTGGCATTCTCCGGTAAATACTTGTCGCAATGTACCCTAGCACCATCTGTCGCGGCGGAAATAGCTTGGCCTTGCGAGCAGGCCGCATATGTTGCACCACGCCCGCGATCCGAATGCCCGAACAGTCCTATTGGAGAACAGCCATGGCCGATGGCAGCCTCGACATCACCGCAAAACCGACCGTCGAGGTTTCGGTGCGCGAAACCTTCGGCATCGACACCGATATGGTCGTGCACGGTTTCCCCCAAGCCAGCGACCGCGTGCCAGAGCATGACAGCACATATCGCTTCGACCACGACACCACGCTGGCCGTTCTGGCGGGCTTCGAGCACAACCGCCGTGTCATGATCCAAGGTTACCATGGAACGGGTAAGTCGACCCACATCGAACAGATCGCCAGCCGCCTGAACTGGCCCTGCGTGCGTGTGAACCTTGATAGCCACATCTCCCGCATCGACCTGATCGGTAAGGACGCCATCAAGCTGCGCGACGGCGTGCAGGTTACCGAATTCCAGGAAGGCATCCTTCCTTGGGCCCTGCGGAATCCAACCGCGATCGTGTTCGACGAATACGACGCAGGCCGCGCCGACGTGATGTTCGTGATCCAGCGCGTGCTGGAAGTGGACGGCAAGCTGACGCTTCTGGACCAGAACGAGGTCATCCACCCCCACCCGTTCTTCCGCCTGTTCGCCACGTCAAACACCGTGGGTCTGGGCGACACGACGGGCTTGTATCACGGCACCCAGCAGATCAACCAAGGCCAGATGGACCGTTGGAGCCTCGTGGCGACGCTCAACTACATCGAGCATGACGCCGAAGCCGCCATCGTCGTGTCCAAGCTGCCGAAGTACGACACCGACAAGGGCCGCAAGACGGTCAGCCAGATGGTCACCGTCGCCGACCTGACCCGCACTGCCTTCGTAAACGGTGAACTGTCCACCGTAATGTCGCCCCGGACGGTCATAGCATGGGCGCAGAACGCCGAAATCTTCGGACACATCGGCTACGCCTTCCGCCTGACGTTCCTGAACAAATGCGACGAGCTGGAGCGCGAGACGGTCGCCGAGTTCTACCAGCGCTGCTTCGACGAGGAACTGCCCGAAAGCGCGGCGAGCGTCAGTTTGGGGTGAGTGACGGGCTGAAGATAGCGACGGTCCTTGCGGCTATCACCGCAGGGGCACTGCTAATCGGCTTTGGAAATGCGCGCCCTCTCGAAAACGACTTCGAACGAGAGAGCGCTTGCGATTTTCTACGTTTCGGCGAGCTTCTTTGCCTCGAACGCTAAAATTTCTTCTTACTGAATACGGTAATCCGTCCCGCCGCCCATGCCCTGATTGCGGATGCGGCGGATACCGGCGGGGATGCGGTCCCAGGCGAAGCACTCGGCCTCTGCCGCCACGGGCGCGGCACACCATACGGGGGCGCGCCATTCCCACGTTCCGCTGACCGGTAGCCCGGCGTCGGTGCCGCTGTAGGTGCCATCGGCGTTGATCCGCAGGCTTCCGCCCTGCCCCACAAGCTCTTGCCCCGCCACCAACGACAGGAACGCCGCTTCGTCCCGGATGCGGCCCAAGGACACGGCGGGGCCGGTGTCGACTTCCGGCGCGTCCGACACTTCTTCCTCTGTCACGGGGGCGCAGGCGGTAACGGCCAGCGCAGCGGCAGCGATCAGGGCGAGCATTTTCATGGGATGTCTCCGGCCATTGGGGTCGGCTTGCAATACAGTGCCGACGCCGCGCACGCAAAGGGCCGTTTCACCGATTGCGCCTGCGCGCGCGGGGACTAGATTGCACCCCATGGCCAAATCCGATGACAACCCCGCCGATCCGTTCAAGAAGGCGCTTGCAGAAGCGACCCGCACGCTGGCCGACGACCCGGATATGGGCGTCAGCTACACGGTCGATCCTCCGGGCATCTCGAACGACGGGCTGCGCTTGCCGCAAGTCAGCCGCCGCATGAGCCGCGACGAGGTGATGCTGGCGCGCGGCACCGCCGACAGCTTTGCCCTGCGCCGCCGGTTCCACGACCAGAAGACATCAGCCAAATACGCGCCACCGGGTGACATGGCGCGCGAGATCTTCAACGCCATGGAAGACGCCCGGTGCGAGGCGATGGGCGCACGCGCCATGCCAGGCACCGCCGCCAACATTGACGTGAAGATCGAAGCCGAAGCCGCGCGCAAGGGCTATAAGTCGCTGGTCGCGAAGGAAGAAGCGCCCCTGTCGGTGGCCGCAGGCTACCTGATCCGCCAGATGGCCACGGGCCGCGCGCTACCTGAAGGCGCGGATACCGTTGCCCAGTTGTGGCGCGAGCACTTCGAAGGCCAAGCCGGCGGTACTCTGGAAGGCTTGGGCGAAGCTCTGTCTGACCAGGCGGCGTTCGCCCGCATGGCGCGGCAGGTGATCGACGATCTGGGCTACGGCGACCAGTTGGGCGACGACCCCGATGGCTCGGACGACGAAGACGGCGGCGACGACGCGGAAGCCGAAAGCCAGGAAGACGACCAGCCCGATAGCAGCGGCGGGGAGGAGGAAGACAGCGACGATCACGAGGCCGCGCCCGACCAAAGCCAGGACAGCCAGACCGACGCTGCCGAGGCCGCCGTCCAGTCCGAAGACATGGCCGACCCGACCGAGGGCGAAGAGACCGACATGCCGGAAGGCGACGCCCCGTCCGAGCCGCCGCCCCCACCAGCGGTCTCTGATGCCGACGCAAACTATACCGTGTTCCGGCAGACCTTCGACGAGATCATCCGCGCCGAAGACCTAGCCGAACCCGCCGAACTGGAACGCCTGCGCGCGTATCTGGACAAGCAGTTGGAGCCGTTGAAAGGTGCCGTCAGCCGCTTGGCCAACAAGCTGCAACGTCGCCTTCAAGCCAAGCAGAACCGCTCATGGGAGTTCGATCTGGAGGAAGGCACGTTGGACGCAGGCCGCCTTGCACGCGTTGTCGCCAGCCCCACGACGCCCCTGTCCTACAAGCAGGAAAAGGACACCGAATTTCGCGATACGGTGGTGACGATCCTGCTGGACAACTCCGGTTCCATGCGGGGCCGCCCGATCAGCATCGCAGCGATCTGCGCAGATGTGCTGAGCCAAACGCTGGAACGTTGCGACGTGAAGACAGAGATCCTCGGCTTCACCACCCGCGCGTGGAAGGGCGGGCAATCGCGCGAAGACTGGCTGGCCGCTGGCCGCCCGGCCCAACCGGGCCGCCTGAACGATTTGCGCCACATCATCTACAAATCCGCCGATGCGCCGTGGCGGCGGGCGCGTGCGAACCTTGGCCTGATGATGAAAGAGGGCCTGCTGAAAGAGAACATCGACGGCGAGGCGCTGGAATGGGCGTGGAAGCGGCTGGCTGGCCGCCCCGAGCAGCGCAAGATCCTGATGGTGATCTCCGACGGCGCGCCCGTGGACGACAGCACCCTTTCGGTGAACCCCGCGAACTATCTGGAAAAGCACCTGCGCGACGTGATCGCCATGGTCCAGAAAAAGCGCGGCGTGGAACTCTGTGCGATCGGGATCGGCCACGACGTGACGCGCTACTACGACCACGCGGTCACGATCACCGATGCCGAACAACTTGCGGGCGCGATCACCGATCAGCTTGCGGCCTTGTTCGAAGTCGACAAGCGCAAGCGCGACCGCTGGATGGGCCGTCGTCGCGTCGCGTGACCGGATCGCCCCAATCGGGCGGTCCGACATGAGTATTTAAGAAAACAAAGAAAGGCGGGCGCGATGTTCCAAAGCTTCGACACGCAAGGCGACCGCGAGGCTGGACCAGAACGGCTGATAGCGCTGCGTGGCGCCATGGCAGATGCCGGGCTCGACGCCTTTCTGATTCCCCGCGCCGATGCGCATCAGGGCGAATATGTGGCCCCTCGGGATGCGCGACTGCAATGGCTGACGGGGTTCACAGGCTCTGCCGGCTTTGCCGCGGTGACGGCGGACCATGCGGCGCTGTTCGTCGATGGCCGCTACACCGTGCAAGGGCGCGATCAGGTGGCCGAGGTCTTCGACGTTCTGCGCCACCCCACCACGAAGCTGGGCGATTGGCTGGCCGATCACCTGCCGCAGGGCGCTCAGGTCGGTTTCGATCCGTGGCTGCATACGCGCGCGGAGATCGACGCCTTGCGCGAACGTTTGGGGCCGGAGATCGGCGTGGTGCCGGTCACGCCGAACCCGCTGGATACGATTTGGTCCAACCAGCCTGCCCCACCGCAGGGCCTGGCGCGGGCCTTCCCAACAAACATCGCCGGGGCCACGCGGTCCGAGAAGATCGCGCTTGTCTGCGATACGCTGGAGGCGGATGGCCATGCGGTCGCGGTCTTGTCCTTGCCCGACTCCCTCTGCTGGCTTCTGAACATCCGGGGCAGCGATATCCCCCGCAATCCGGTCGTGCACGCCTTTGCGACCGTAGAGGCTGCCACGCAAGAGGTGCGCCTGTTCTGCGACTCCGCCAAACTGCGCGATCTGGATTTGGGCCTGCCGGTCTTCGCGCCCGATGCGATCGTGCAATCGCTGGCCTATCTTTCCGGCCCCGTCCGGCTGGACCGGGACAGCGCGCCCTACCTGTTCGGACAAGCGCTGGAAGACGCGGACGTGAACATCGCATGGGCCGCCGATCCATGCCTGCTGCCCAAGGCCCGCAAAACCGACGCCGAGATCGACGCCAGCCGCACCGCTCATCTGCGCGACGGGGCTGCGATGTGCGCGTTCCTACATTGGGTGCATCAGGCGGAGCGGCGCGTATTGGCAGGCGAGCGCATCACAGAGATCGACGTTGTCGTCGCACTGGAAGACTTTCGCGGCGCCGACGATGCTTTGCGCGATATATCTTTCGAGACCATCGCGGGCAGCGGCCCCCACGGTGCCATCGTCCATTACCGGGTGACGCAGGAAACCGACCGTGCGCTTGCGCCGGGTGAACTGTTGCTGGTCGACTCGGGCGGCCAATATGACGACGGCACGACCGACATCACACGCACCATCGCCATCGGCACGCCCGGCGCGGCCGAGATCGCCGCCTTCACCCGCGTTTTACAAGGCATGATCGCCGTCAGCCGCGCGCGTTGGCCGAAGGGTCTGGCCGGGCGCGATCTGGATGCGCTGGCCCGCGCGCCGCTGTGGATGGCCGGGCAGGATTACGATCACGGAACTGGCCACGGCGTCGGCGTGCATCTGTCGGTGCACGAAGGCCCCCAGCGCCTGTCCCGCAGCGGAGAGATCACGCTGGACCCCGGCATGATCCTGTCGAACGAACCGGGCTACTACCGCGCCGGGGCCTTCGGCATCCGCATCGAAAACCTGGTCGTCGTCACCCCTGCTCCCGACCTGCCGGATCAGGACGATCGCGAGATGCTGTCGTTCGAGACTCTCACATGGGCCCCCATCGACCGCCGCCTGATCGACGTGGACGCCCTGTCCCCGGCAGAGCGCGCATGGATCGACACTTATCACGCAGGCGTCGCGCAACGCATGGCGGGCAGGCTTTCGCCCGATGTCGCCGCATGGCTGGGCGAGGTCACCCGCCCGTTGTAACGCCGGCCCCACTGGACGGCGCGTCATTTACTGTTAGGGTCGCGTCGAACGCCATAGGGGGACCAAGATGGCCGGAAATATCAAGATCTCAGAAGCTCAAGGCACGTGGGTTGTCCGCGCGGGCGGCGCCGTTCTAGGCGAATCCGCCAACGCGCTGATGCTGGAAGAAGACGGCTACCCCTTCGTTATCTACTTCCCCCGCACCGACATCGCGACGGCCTTCCTGGACGACAGCGACAAGACCACCACCTGCCCCCACAAGGGCCAGGCGAGCTACTATTCCATCGTTACGAAGTCGGTCACGCTGGATAACGCAGCGTTCAGCTACGAGTCCCCGAAGGATGATGTGGCGCAGATCGCCGGACACCTGGCCTTCATCCACGAAGGTGTGACAGTCGAACGGGTCTGATCCAAGTTAATCGGACTTGGATCGATTTATATGTTCGAAGCGCGCCGGATAGAGATCGTAGTCAGGACTTACGAACGAGGCGATCTTGCTGGCATTGTCGCGCTCTAGAACGAAATGACAGAAACGACGATCACTGCCGAAGAAGTTCAGAACCTTACGCTTGTGATCGGCGTATTGTGCCCGCCAAAGGCTTTCTACCCCTTTGGCCGGTAAGCCGTGGAACGACATTTGTCTTTCCATAAATGTCCCGTTGCGGTGTTTCCGGCGAGAAGCGACCCAAGCATCGACATTGCGGTCGTTTAGCAAGAAATACGCATCCGGATAAGCTTCTTTCCATAAGGGATATCGGTCGATGGGCTCGTGGAAAGAAGTATCGGTGGCGTATGTAAAGTCTGAGAAAACCTGCCCTTGTGAGAAGAGATGTAAACATTGTTTCGGAGTGTTACATTTTTCGGCTTCTATCGCCAGCGCGCGCCCATCTGCGAACAAATAGTGGACCGATCGCAGGCCGTTAGGCTCTGGACTCATAGCCAAAAGATGACGGCAGCGGCGAGGGCGATGGCTGAGAGGAAGACCGTGGGGCTTCTGTCGTAACGCGTGGCCACGCGTCTCCAGTCTTTCAGGCGACCGGACATGATCTCAATCCGGTTGCGCTTTCGGTAGCGGCGTTTGTCGTATTTGACCGGGGTGTCGCGTGACTTCCGGCCAGGGATGCAGGGCTTTATCTTCTTGTTGATAAGGTCTTCGCGGAACCAGTCCGCGTCGTATCCTCGGTCCCCCAAGAGCCAGTCGGCGTCCGGAAGACTGCTCAATAGAGCTCTGGCTCCAGTGTAATCGCTGGCCTGTCCCGCCGTCATGAAGAACCGGATAGGCCGCCCACACGCGTCCGTCACGGCGTGCAGCTTGGTGTTCATGCCGCCCTTCGTGCGTCCGATCAGGCGTCCACGCCCCCCTTTTTCGACCATAGACTCGAGGCCGTGCGATGCGCTTTCAGATACGTGGCGTCGATGGAGATCGTCTTGTTGTCGGGCGCCTCCGCCGCCAAGCCAGCCATGATCCGCGCGAACACGCCCATATCGCTCCACCGCTTCCAGCGGTTGTAGAGCGTCTTGTGGGGGCCATATTCACGCGGCGCATCTCGCCATCGCAAGCCATTGCGATTGATGAAGATAATGCCGCTCAGGACCCGTCGATCATCGACGCGGGGCACGCCATGGCTCTTGGGAAAGTAAGGCCGCAGCCGCTCCATCTGAGCCTCGCTCAGCCAGTATAGATCACTCATCACGCCCCCTTTGGTTCAGGGGCAGTGAATCACGCGGGCCGCAGAGCCTCAAGCAGATCAATGGGTCCTGACCCTACGCCGGAACAAATGATGCAGCGATGTCGTCCCAGATTTGTTAAACCCGATACAGAAAATCTTCGGCTTTGAACGCATCACTCCAAAATCTCGGTTCTTAATCAGTTTGATCATATTAGCGCAAAACTTCCGAAAGAGATTGTATACCGTCGAACCTGTGGCTTTCTGGAATCACGGGCGTATCACTCGCGCCGTGGATCTGTGGCAGCATCGCCTTGTACAGCGCAGATCCACCCGCATGCTGGCCGCGCTGCGCACTGTATTCTAGACCCTCCGATCCCTTATGGAATTTGAAATGTAACAGGACTGCCAAGCGTTCAGACACGATCATCTTCCTGTCCACCGAATGGGGCCCACGTGCGAAATTCGTGCCGCGTTGCCACTTCATCAGGGCCAACTTGTGCAACACGAACGGAGTACTGGAAAAGCTCGATTTGGTCACAGCGCGGACGAGGCGGTTCTGAAGACTCTGCAGCCCGCTTGGATTCAGGGGACGTTGCGTATGGGCGAACCTGGACAGTAGCCATCGTTGCACAAACCCAAGGGGACGGCGCTGGAAGAACAAACGTTCGCGCACGCCTCCCATGATCGCCACAGATGGCGTGGGATAGCGCTTCAAGAAACGCCTTGGCTGCGCCACAATCCGGATCCCGGTCGGCGGCTCTCCTTGTCCATCGAAGTATGGAAACGCCTGTTCCAATGGCCCCTCTCCATCATACGCCTGCTGTGCAATGGGTTGGTCAGAATACATATCCACCATCGCCGCGATCAGAACTTCTTCACCGGCACGGTCCAATTCACTGGCCAAATCCGGGAGAGATTGGTGCATGTTCTTGTAATAAAGGTGTTCGTCCAGATCGGGCAAAGTAACCCATGCACCTGTGCAGAACGCATCCAGAACGCTCTGCCTCCACATCGCGACATCCTCTTTATAACTGGACCCTTCTAATGGCTGAAACAGCGCCACGTCTTCCTGATCGTGCAGAAACGCGCTGCTACCATCGGTCGAGCGGTCATCGATAACATAAAAGCGGCTTACGCCGAGCCGCCTGTAGTGGTTCAAAAATTGCGGCAAGATGGTCAGTTCATTGTGGCAGATCGCCAAACAAGCAACACCGTCTTGAGCAGAGCCCGGTGTCAGCTGCCTCAGTTTACCAAGCGTTTCGCTCATGAATGCTCCTCTGCTGCCGTCGCCGCGAGCGCTGCGTTGTAGCGGCGCAGCGCATCGACATGGTGCAGCGTGCCAAGGATCTGCGGGGCCTGTCCGCTGTCACCGATCCGCGCCACCGGCAGCCACATGCGTGCTGTTTCCTCGAACATGGGCATCGCTACTTCCAGTGTCGCGTTGGGATCGATGAAGACACCTGCCTCCAGCGCTGCCCAGACATCGTCGGTCGGCACCGCATTGGCATGATCGGGCGGGCGCATCACGTTCGCCACCCTGAACATGCACAGCAGATAGGCCTGCGGTCCCTTCGAAAGATGCACGTCGCGGCGTTCCAACTGCGTCAGAAAAAACGACTTGTCGATGAACCGCGACGCTAGAGCGGTAGAGGTCGAGACGGCCACCATGACCGCCAAGCCGGTCTGCCAGTCGCCCGTCAGTTCGAACACGATCAGCGTGGTCGACACCGGCGCGCCCAGAACCGCCGCCGCGACAGCGCCCATGCCAGCCAGCGCGTACAGCGTTTCGGCGCCGGATACTTCTGGTGCGATCTTTGTCGCGACCAATCCGAAGGCGAGCCCCACCAACGCCCCAACCATCAGCGAAGGCGAGAAAATGCCGCCCCCCATCCGTCCGCCCATGGTGATCGCGACGGCGGCGACCTTCACCACCGTCAGAAGCACGGCGGTGCCGAAGGCCATCTGACCGGTCAGCGCCAAGGACGTCGTCTCGTAGCCCACACCGATGATCTGCGGGAAGAAGATCGCGATACAGCCCAGAATCGCGCCCGCCACGCCGGGACGGACCCAGTCGGGCACGCCCAGCTTCGCGCGCATCGCTTCGGCCACATCATCGGTCCAGAAGACTGCGCGCATCAACACGACGGCCACCGCGCCGCAGACAAGCCCCAGAAGCAGGAAAGCGGGTAGCTCGACGTAGAACTCCAGCGCCGATTGCCGGTCCAGCGCGAACTCCGTCACGCCCCCGAATTGCAGACGGTTGATGACCGTACCTACGGCGCTGGCGATGACGATGGGGGCGAAGGCGTGGATGGCGAAGTGGCGTAGAACGACCTCCATCGCAAACAGCGCCCCGGCGATCGGCGCGTTGAATGACGCAGACACGGCTGCCGCGACCGCACATCCCAGCAGGTCGCGCGCCGTCACGCCCCGCGCCTTGATCAGATCGTTCACCCAGCTGGATATCAGCGCCGCCAGATGCACCACCGGCCCTTCTCGGCCCGACGATCCACCCGATCCCAGTGTGATTAGCGATGCCGCCGCGCTTGCCAGCCCGGCCTTGGTCTCGACCCGTCCATCGCGCAATGCGGCGCCCTCGATGACCTCGGCCACGGACCGTACGCGGCCGCCGGGCGACAGTTTGAACAGGATCAGGCCCACGGTGAGGCCGCCGATGGTCGGGATGATGATGAACAGATACCATGGCAGATCGCGCGCCGCGCTGGCCAAACGGTTCACATCGTCAACGCCGTACAGCCACGCCTGCAAGATTTCGACGCCCATGCGGAAGAACAAGGCCGCGAAGCCAGAGGCCGTGCCGATCAGAAGCGCCAGGAACCAGAACTGCAACTGCCCCGGCCCCTCGTCGCGCAGCAGCGCCCAGCCGCGACGCCCGCGGGCCAGCGCGGTGTCGATGAAAGTCCAGTCCTTCGTCGCCCTCGGCGCGGCCATATCAGTGTTCCCGTCCCCTGCTGCCGTTCTATGCCCCAGCCACGCAAAGGACAAACCGCTTGGCGAAGGGCGGCGGTGCTGCCACGCTCGTCCCATGCTGAACCGCGCGCAAGATATGCCCACCGCCTTTCGTGACTCCTGGATGGCCCGCGACGCCGAAGCTTTGGCCGCGCTCTTCGCGCCGGACGCCGATTTCGTGAACGTCACCGGCCTGTGGTGGCGCAGCCGCGATGCGATCCGCAAAGCCCATCACTACGGGCTGACGACCTTCTTCGCGAATACCACTCTACGCGTCGGCCGGGTAGAGACACGCGATCTGGAAGAGACCGCGCTGGTCCACGCACGGCTAACCCTGACCGGACAGGTGGATACCGACGGCAGCGCGCTCGACACCCGCCGAACGATGATGCTGTTCGTCATGGCCCGTACGCCCGAAGGCTGGCACTGCGTTGCCGCCCAGAATACAGACATCCAACCGGGCGCAGAGACTATGACCGCCAAGGGTGGCGCACTCACCCCCAGAGACTACCGCTAGACCTTCATCGTTCTACAAATACCTGCCCCGGCCCGCTTTCTCGCGCCTAGTCCAACAAAGACCGTGCCGCCGCCCGCGCCTCGTCCGTCACACGGTCCCCCGAAAGCATCCGCGCGATCTCGTCCACGCGCTCGGTCTCGTCCAGCGGCGCCACATGGGACGTGGTCATCTCACCCTCGACCCGCTTTTCCACCCGCCAGTGATGCGCGCCCTTGGCCGCGACCTGCGGAGAGTGCGTTACCACCAGCACCTGCGCGCCCTCGGCCAGCGCCGACAAGCGCCGCCCGACTGCATCCGCCGTCGCCCCGCCCACGCCGCGGTCGATCTCGTCGAAGATCAGCGTCAGACCAGAGGCATGGCCGGTCAGGCAGACCTTTAGCGCCAGCAGAAAGCGCGACAGCTCGCCCCCCGACGCGATACGCCCCAGCGGCCCCGCCGGCGCGCCTGGGTTCGTTGCCACTGTGAATTCGACCGCATCGCGCCCCTCCGGTCCCGGCGGTGCGTCGGCGATCCCGGTGGCGAAGACGGCGCGTTCCATCTTCAACGGCGCCAATTCGGCGGCCATGGCGGCATCCAATCGCCCTGCCGCCTCGGCCCGGCGATCATGCAGCGCATCGGCCGCCTGCCCGTAGACGGCATCGGCCTCGGCCAGCGATGCCTTCAGGTCCGCGATGTTGCCTGCGCCCGCATCCAACGCCGTCAGCCGGTCGCGCAGCGCATCGGCATGATCCCCCAGGTCATCGGGCTGAACTTCGTATTTCCGCGCCAATCCCCGGATCGCGAACAACCGCTCTTCGGTACGCTCCAATTCGAATGGATCGAAGTCCAGCACGTCCAGAGCGCGCGCGACACCCTGTTCGGCCTCTGCCAGTTCGTGCATCGCACGGGTCAAGGCCGCGATCGGCTCGTCCAGCGCGCCGTCGAGCCCATCCGCCGCGCCGTCCAGCCAACGCGCCGCATCGCCCATCAGCGCCTCTGCCCCTTCGACGCCCAACATCGTGTGCGCCTTGGCGACATCCGCGCGCACCCGTTCCGCCGCCTGCATCCGCCGCCGCGCGGTATCAAGCGTCGCTTCCTCGCCCGCTTGCGGGTCGAGCGTATCGAGTTCGGCTACGGCGTGACGCAGAAACTCTTCCTCATCCCGCGCCGCAGCAAGTGCCGCCTCGGCCTGCGCCAACTGCTTCGCCGCCGCCGCACGCGCCGACCACGCGGCTTTCGTTTCGGCCAGTGCCGCGTCGTTGCCAGCGAAATCGTCCAGCAATGCCCGGTGTCCCTTGGGGTCCAGCAGCCCGCGATCATCATGCTGACCGTGCAGTTCGACCAGCGTTTCAGAGACCTGACGCAGCACTTCCCCACTGACGCGGCGGTCGTTGATCCATGCGGTCTTGCGCCCATCCTGAGTGTTCACACGACGCACGAGCAACTCACCTTCCGGCTCGAACCCGGCCTCTTGCAGCACGGCCCAGACCGGGTGATCGGCGGCTAGATCGAATTCGGCGGTCACTTCGCCACGCTCTGCGCCCTGCCGCACAAGCTCGGCCCGGCCACGCCAGCCCAGCACGAAGCCAAGGCAATCCAGCAAGATCGATTTGCCCGCACCGGTCTCACCGGTCAGCACGTTCAGACCGGGCTGGAAGGCAAGGTCCAACCGGTCGATCAGCAGCATGTCACGAATGTTCAGGCTGAGCAGCATTCCGCGCCCCGTTTCGATGTCGGGCAGCTATCGCATGGTGCGCGACAAGGGGGAAGGGATTGGCTTGCGTCCAGCCCTCTACAACCACTCGCCTTTGACGACCTGGCGGTAAACGGTGCGTAGCCAGGATTCGCCCGACGCCTCTAGCGTCAGCCCCCGCCCGGTCAGCAAAGCATAAGCGTCCTGATACCATTCCGTGGACTGGTAGTTGTAGCCAAGGATCGCACCTGCGGTCTGCGCTTCGGCTTCCAGACCAAGCGACAGATACGCCTCGACCAGACGCAACAACGCCTCGGGCGTGTGGGTCGTCGTCTGAAAATCTTCGACCACGACACGGAAGCGGTTGATGGATGATGTGTAGTGCTTGCGCTTGAGGTAGTAGCGCCCGATCTCCATCTCCTTGCCCGCAAGGTGGTTGAAGGCCAGATCGAACTTCAACACGGCAGAGCGCGCATATTCGCTGTCGGGATATTCCTCGATCGTCGTGCGCAGCGCCTGAAGCGCTTGGAACGTCAGGCCCTGGTCACGGCCCACGTCGTCGATTTGATCGTAGTAGCTGAGCGCCAGAAGATACTGCGCATAGGCCGCATCCTCACCGCTGGGATAAAATTGCAGATAACGCTGGGAGGCGCCCCGCGCGCTCTCGTAGTCGCCATCGCGGTGGTAGGCCAAGGCCTGCATCACCAGCGCGCGCTTGCCCCACTCGGAATAGGGATACAGGCGCTCAACCTCGGAAAAGAACTCTGCGGCCTCTTCAGGATCGTCCGTTTCAAGCTCCAACTCGGCGCGCTTGTAAATGGCTTCGGCATCCAGCGATTCCAGCGGAACATCCCGCGACGCACCGATACCAAGCCGACCACAGCCGACCAACGTCGTGCCCATCAATAAAACAAGGAGTACGCGACCCATGCCAGTCATCCTACCCATCCCCAAACGACCCTCTGCGCGCTTCTGTTAGCACAGTTGTCCGGAAGGCAAAACGCCATCGGCAGGATTTCCTTATGCCGCCAACGAAGGGGCGTCCTCGGTCCGCAGTCCAGCACCGGGCAGACGCGCCATCATCTGGGCATCAACCTCGACCACTTCGAATGCGGCGGGACGCGCGAAGAGCGCGCGCAACAGGGCGTTGGTCAGCGCGTGGCCGGACCGAACCCCGGTGTAGCGGCCAAGGATCGGCATTCCGGCCAGCGCCAGATCACCCAGCGCGTCCAGCATCTTGTGTCGCACGGCCTCATCAGCGTGGCGCAGACCACCCGGCGACAGAACTTCGGCCCCATCTACCACCACGGCATTGTGATAGGTACCGCCCAAGGCCAGCCCACGTTCGCGCATGGCATCCACGTCGGACGCACGGCAGAAGGTGCGGCTGTCGCACAGTTCATGCACGAAGGTGCCGTTGGCGAGGCTCAAACGCTTTTTCTGGTGGCCGATGGCGGCGTCGGCGAAATCGATGGAAAAGTCTATTTCCAGCCCGTCCGCCGGCTCCAATCGAGCGTAGGCAGGCCCGTTGCGGACCTCGACCACGTCACGTAGCCGCAACGCGCGGATCGGGCGGGTCTGGTCCTGCAGACCAGCTTCGAGGATCGCGGCAACGAAGGGCGCGGCGGATCCATCAAGGATCGGCACTTCCGGACCGTCGATCTCTATCAGCAGATTGTGGATGCCGCACCCGGCGACGGCGGCCATCACATGCTCGATGGTTGACACGCTGGCACCAGCGGCGTTGCGGATCAGCGTGCACAATTCACCTTGCTCGACCGCGTGCCACATGGCTGGGATCATCGCATCGCGCGCATCCAGATCAGAGCGTTTAAACCACAGGCCATGATCGGCAGGCGCCGGGCACAGACGCATACTCGCGGGCTTTCCCGAATGCAGGCCGACGCCGTTGAAAACCACTGCCGTGCTCAATGTCTTTTGCATGTTCGTCGCTCCTCGGATGGGTGCGTTTCTCCGCAATCATCAACTAGGCAGCCACGGCCCGCCACTCAAATCACCGATTGCAACGGTTGTGTAACACATGCCCAAACGGGTGCGCGGAACCCCGCCCCCTGCCAGATAGCTTCTTATAAAGCACTGTAATAAAACGGAAAAGGACCGGCGCGAGGCCGGTCCCTTTTGGTTAACGGACTGTTAGTTTGTGACCGCTCAGTTGGCCTGACGACGCAGGAAAGCGGGGATTTCGATGCGATCCTGATCGCTGCCGTCCGCCTCTTCCGGCTCATAGCGCGGCGCGGGCGGCACGGGGCGGCGTGCGGGGGCTGCGGACTGACGCGGCTCGGGCGCACCGTGCTGCGGCTGCTGCTCGTGACCGGTCATCCGGTTAATCAGCGAGTTGATCCCGAAGCGAGCGCGATCCTCTTCCGCAGCAGGCGCGCGGGATGGCGCTTGCGCGACCGGACGTGGAGCCTGTGCGACGGGGCGCGGCGCGGTCTCTGGTCCCTTCCCGGCGGCGCGCTGCAAGCGGGCCATTGTTTCGGCACTTGGCTGACCGGGCGTGGACGCAGCGGGTTGCGGCGCCGGAGCGGCCGGACGCGGTGCTGGCGCGGCTTCGCGCTGTTGGCGCGCACGCTCCCAATCACCGAAGAAGTCGTCTTCGCCCATACCGTCATCTTCAACTTCCGGCTGCTGCCGAGCGGTGGTCGCGACACGAGCAGCGGCGGGCTGCTGCGGCGCAGGCGCTTCTTCCTCGAACAGCGACATCTCGGGCTTGGGCGCGATCTCTTCGGCGACGGGACGGGCGACCGGCTCTGCCAAGCGACGGCGAGGCTTCGGCTCATCGCGCAGCTCGACAGAAGCGTCGATGCCGGTGGCAACCACGGAAACGCGCATCTTTCCGTTCATATCCGGGTCCAGCGTGGAACCGACGATGATGTTGGCGTCCGGGTCAACCTTGTCGCGGATGACGTTGGCGGCTTCGTCCAGCTCGTACAGCGTCAGGTCTTCGCCGCCGGTCACGTTGATCAGAACGCCCTTGGCACCGTTCAGCGACACTTCGTCCAGAAGCGGGTTGGCGATGGCCTTTTCGGCGGCCTGCATGGCGCGATCTTCGCCCTCGGCTTCTCCGGTGCCCATCATGGCCTTGCCCATCTCGTCCATCACGGCGCGCACGTCCGCGAAGTCGAGGTTGATCAGGCCCGGACGTACCATCAGGTCGGTCACGCCCTTCACACCTTGATACAGAACGTCATCGGCCATACCGAAGGCGTCGGTGCAGGTGGTCTTTTCATTCGCCAAGCGGAAGAGGTTCTGGTTCGGAATGATGATCAGCGTATCGACCATCTTCTGAAGCGTCTCGATGGCCTCTTCGGCCTGCTTCATCCGGCGATTGCCTTCGAACTGGAAGGGCTTGGTCACGACGCCGACGGTCAGAACGCCCAACTCACGCGCGGCCTGCGCAATGATCGGGGTCGCGCCGCTGCCGGTGCCGCCGCCCATACCGGCTGTGATGAAGCACATGTGGCTGCCCGCCAGGTGATCGACGATCTCTTCGATGCTTTCCTCGGCTGCGGCGGCCCCGACGGCAGCGCGTGCACCAGCACCCAGACCTTCGGTGACCTTCACGCCCATCTGCACACGGTTGGCGGATGCGGACTGTGCCAGCGCCTGTGCGTCTGTATTCGCAACGACGAATTCGACCCCGGCAAGCTGCTTTTCGATCATGTTGTTGACGGCATTGCCGCCCGCTCCGCCCACGCCGAACACGGTGATCCGGGGCTTGAGCTCTTCGTTCGTGGTCATGGTCAAATTGAGGGTCATCGCTGCGTCCGCCTGTGTTGTGCCCGCTTTTTGCCGCGGGCTTCCGCCTGATTTACTGGATTCTAACGAGCAGTGACTCTCGCGTCACCCAAAAAAGACCCGATTCGGCACAAAATGCTGCCCGATTCGCAAAGCTGTCAGCGGCATCCTGCCGAATCAGCTATATCCTGCGGCTACCAGTTATCCTTGAACCACCGCACCGCGCGCTTGAGCGACCGGGCAGAGCCGTTTTCGACCGGCATTTCGAAGTCCCACCACTCGTCCTGCGGGTTCGCCGCGAACAGGCACAGACCGACCGCACCCGCAAAAGCGGCACCCGTTGCCTTTTCGGGCAGACCGGCGACCCGCAACGGGCGACCGATGCGCACTTGTTGGCCAAGGATACGCGGCGCGATGATGTCCAGCCCCGGTATCTGACTGCCGCCACCGGTCAGCACGATGTGCTGGCTGGGCAGGCTGTCAAAGCCCGCCACATCCAGCCGTGCGCGCACCTCTTCCAGGATTTCCTCGACGCGCGGACGCATGATGCCGATCAGTTCAGCCCGGCTGACAGAGCGTCGGTCGTAGTCCCAATCGCCCGTCTGATCGCCACCGATTTCGATCAGATCGCGGTCGTCCATCGACGTCGCAACCACACCGCCGTGCAAGGTCTTCAACCGTTCCGCCGTTGCCAGCGACACCTGCAATCCCTTGGAGATATCCGCCGTCACGTGATCGCCGCCCATGCCCACGGCATCGGCAAAGATCAGATGCTTGCGCCAGAACAACGACAGTCCGGTCGCCCCGCCGCCAAGGTCGATGCAAGCGGCACCCAGCTCCTGCTCATTCTCGATCAAGCTGGCGATGCCGGACACATAGGCGCCCGACGCGAGCCCCGCCAATTCCAGATCGCAGCGCTTCACGCAGTGGATCAGGTTGGCCACCACACGCTGGTCGATGGTCAGCATGTGCATATCGCAGGCCAGCACGTCACCGATCTGGCCCCGTGGGTCATTCATGCCCGACCGGTGATCCAGCGCGAAGTTCACGGGCTGCGCGTGCAGCACTTCGCGTCCTTCCCCGAAGTCCGGCACGTCGCAGGCCGCGAGCACGCGGGCCACGTCCTGCTCTGTCACCTGCTCACCGCCCAATTCGATGCTGCCTGCCAGCCCGTAGCTGCGCGGCTCGCCCCCCGAAACAGAAGCGATCACGTGATCCACGCGGACCTGCGCCATCTTCTGTGCGGCCTGCACGGCGGTGCGGATCGCCCGCTCGGTCTCGTGCATCGCCTCGACCTCGCCGAAGCGCACCCCGCGCGAGCGCGTGGTCGCCGCGCCGATGATGCGGAACGCGGATTGCCCGGCCATCGATCCGATGCCTTCCACCGGCGTCGGCGCATCGTCGAACCGCAGGATCAGGCATGCGATCTTGGATGATCCCACGTCCAGAATCGCCACCACGCCGCGTTGCATCGCGGTTTGCCGCATGGACCGCATGGCCCGCTGGGATTGATACAAGTCGAACATCAATTATTCCCCAGTTCCGTGAATTTCACTTGTCGCAATGTCTGCGCCGCGTCGGGCCGCAAGCGCACCGTTGGACGACGCGGGTCGCGCATGTCGACCTGCATCACGTCGCGGGCAAACAGATCCTGAGCCGCATCAACGGCCAAAACCTGCTCCAGCGCCGCCACCGGGTTCGCTTCCGGCAGCTTGATCTTCTGCCCGTCCGACAGCACCACGTCCCACCGCCTCTCACCGATCCGCACAAGCCCACGCAAACGCGTCACGATCGGGGCTGCCGTGCGCACCAACGCAGCCGCCTCTTTCGCGGCGGCATCCGCACCCAGACCCGTCAGAAGCGGCAGGTCAGAGCGCGCGCTGCGGGTCTCCACCGGCATGACCAGATGTCCGTCCCCGTCGATCAGGTCCAGCCCGCGTGCCGTCCGCCACACAAACGCCGGCTTGCGCTGCTCGATCTGCATCGCCAGCACGCCACCGGGCTTGATCCGCAGCGACACGGTCTTGATGGCGTCCAGCGCCTGCACCCGGTTCTGCATCTCGACAAGGTCCAGATCGAAGGAAGAGATCGGGAAATCCAGCGCCAGAACCTCGCGCACATCCTCGGTCACGGTGTCCGACGCGCCGTCGACGGCCAGCATCTTGACCATGAACTCCTCGCGCGTCTGCACCTGGCTTTTGATATCTGCGACCCAGTTGGTAACCGCGTCGCGCCGGTCCTGATCGGCAAGGGACAGCGTCACGATCAACCCCACCGCGAACAGCGGCACGCCGAAGGTAAATCCGCGCCGGACACTTGGGGTCAGGGCCAGACGTTGCAATCGGTAGGCCAGCCGTGATGGCGCAGGATCGGGCTTATCGGACTTCTTTCGCGTAGCGCGGGCAATCATCTGTCGCATGAAGCATCCTCTACGATCCAACGGCAGAGCGCGCCGAAGGGCACCCCCGCATGGGCGGCCTGTTCGGGCGCAAGCGAGGTCGGCGTCATCCCCGGTTGCGTATTCGTCTCCAACAACACCAGCCCATCAAGGCCGCGCGCTTCATCCCAGCGATAATCCGTGCGGCTGATGCCCCGGCAGCCAAGGGCCACGTGGGCGCGCAGGGCATAGTCGAGGCAGGCGTCCGCGATGATCTGCGGCACTTCGGCGGGCACCACATGCCGCGACCCGCCCGGTTTGTACTTGGCGTCGTAGTCGTAGAAGCCGTCCGTCAGGATATCCGTCACGCCCATCGCCCGGTCGCCCATCACCAGCGTGGTCAGTTCACGCCCCGGCGCGAAGCGTTCGACCATTACCGTTTCGGGCATGTCATCGGACATTTGCGGCGGGCCGTTCGCGCCCTCGGGCACCAGATAGACGCCGACGCTGGAGCCTTCGTTGTAGGGCTTAACCACGTACGGCGGGTCCATCACATGGGCCGCGCGCACGGCATCCGCGCTGGCCAGAAGCGATGGCACCACCGGCAACCCCGCTTCGACATACGCGGCCTTCGACCGCTCCTTGTCCATCGCCACGGCAGAAGCCAGAACGCCCGAATGGGTGTAGGGAATGCGCATCCATTCCAGCAGGCCTTGAACGCAACCGTCCTCGCCCCACCGGCCATGCAATGCATTGAAAACGACGTCCGGGTTCAGATCGGCCAGCCGCGCGGGCAGGTCCGCACCAGCGTCCAGTTCCTCGACTCGGAATCCTTCGCCCCGAAGTGCTGCGGCGCATTCACGCCCCGACGACAGAGACACCTCGCGTTCGGCCGAGGGGCCACCCATCAAAACAACCACTTTGGGGTCTGCCCTGCTCGACATACCCACCACTCAATTTGCCTGCGCAGCCCTTGTTGTACGGGCCGTCGTTTTGATTGACGCTACGCGACGTTTCCCGCCATCATGCGTCGGGCGCGCGGTTTCCCACACGCCGTATTTCCCATTCTAGCCGAATCCCGCTGTCTTGGAAGACTTTTTCTCGGACAAGCTCGCCAAGTGACTCTAAATCATCAGCGGTCGCGCCATCAGCATTCAGCAGGAAGTTCGGATGCTTCTCTGACATCTGCGCGCCGCCCAGCCGGTAGCCGCGCAATCCTGCGTCTTCGATCACCTTCCAGGCCTTCAATTCATGCGTATCGTCGGCCTTCCCGGTGGACGAATGCCCCGCCGGATTGCGGAACGTGCTGCCCGCGCTGCGCTCTTTCGTCGGCTGACTGGCATCGCGCGCGGCGATTTGCTGGGTCATCCGCGCTTCCAGTTCATCGGGCTCGCCCACCTCTGCAGCGAAAACCGCCTGGGTCAGAACCCAACCGTCGGGCAATTCACTGGACCGATAGGCCAGGTTCAGGTCCGCTGCCGAGATCGTCACGACCTCTCCGCCGCGCGTCACCGCCTGCACTTCGATCAGGTGATCGGCAACATAGGAGCCATAACACCCCGCATTCATGCGAACCGCGCCGCCGATAGCGCCAGGGATCGTGCGCAGGAACGTCAGATCGCGCCCTGCTTGAGCTGCCTTTCGTGCCACATGCGCATCCAGCGCCGCCGCGCCTGCCGTGACCCGGTCGCCTTGGATAGAGATCGCGTTGAAGCCGCGCCCGAGCCGGATCACCACGCCGTCGATCCCACCGTCACGTACGATCAGATTCGAGCCAACGCCCATGGGAAACACGGGCGTCGCGGGGTCAAGCGCCGCCAAAAACGCGCTCAGATCATCCATGTCGACGGGCTGAAACAGCACCTCCGCCGGACCACCCACCCGTAACCACGTCAAATCGGCCAAGGGACGATCGGGCGTCAGCACGCCGCGCACGGCAGGCAAGCTCATTGCCGCGCCCCCGTCAGCCGCCCGAACCAGCGCGCCAAGTAAACGAAAGGCCATCGCAGGATCGACACGCCTGCGGCGAAGAAGATCAGCCCCGTCCAGAAACCCGCCGACGCGACGATCCACACCAACAGCGGGACACCGATGCCGATCAATACATAGGCCGCCGTCCAATGATGATCGCGCGACGGCAACATTGCCACGCCATTGGCCACCAGCACCCAGATGCACCCCAGAATGACCGCCATCGCCCTACTCGCCTGCTGCCCGGCGCATCGCCCAACGCGCCATATGGCGCAGCGGGTTGCGGAACATGGACACCAGCGCGACCGTGCAAAGGCCGACGGCGATCCAGCCGTGGACCGACCCGATCCACACCAACAGCAGCGGTGCCGCGATCAACAGGGCCAGACCCGGCGCATATTGCGCGCGCATCGGCAGCATCGCCACCGCGGTCGCCGCCAGCGCCCAAAGGCAGGCACAGATCAGCGGCCAGCTCATCCCAGCCGCTCGGGCAGATTGTTGGCCCAGGCGCTGATCGTGCCCGCGCCGAGGCAAACGACCATATCCCCCGGCCCCGCCTGTTCACGCACCAGACGCACCAGATCGTCTTCGTCGTGCAGTGCGCGCGCGTGGCGGTGACCATGGCGGATCAACCCGGCAACCAGGTCGTCACGGCCAGCACCGGGGATCGGGTCTTCTCCGGCAGCGTAGACATCCGCAATGCCTACGACGTCCGCTTCGTTGAAGCAGGCGCAGAAATCGTCGAACAGGCTGTGCAAGCGCGAGAACCTGTGCGGCTGATGCACCGCGATCACGCGGCCTTCGCAGGCCTGCCGCGCGGCTTTCAGCACGGCGGAGATTTCCACCGGGTGGTGGCCATAGTCGTCGATGATCTTCACGCCACCAACTTCGCCGACAAGAGTGAAGCGCCGGTTAACGCCACCAAAAGCCGCAAGCGCCGTCCGGATCTCTTCGCGCGACATGCCCAGATGACGTGCTACAGCCACGGCCGACAGCGCGTTGGAGACGTTGTGATCTCCCGGCATTGGCAAAGTGCAATTTTCAATTTTCGTGCTTTCGGCCTGCAATTCGATGTCGAAATGGGCCACGCCTTGCACATATCGAAGATTCACCGCGCGCACGTCCGCCTGAGCGTTGAAGCCGAACGTGACTACGCGCCGGTCGGTGATCCGTCCTACCAGCGCCTGCACTTCCTGATGGTCCGTGCAGCACACGGCCAGACCGTAGAACGGGATGTTCGACACGAAGTCATGGAAACCCTGACGCAGCGCATTGAAGTCGCCCCAATGTTCCATGTGCTCGGGGTCGATATTCGTCACGATGGCGATGGTCGCGGGCAGGCGGTTGAAAGAGCCGTCGCTCTCGTCCGCCTCGACCACCATCCATTCGCCCTTACCCATTCGCGCGTTAGAGCCGTATGCGTGGATGATCCCGCCGTTGATAACCGTCGGATCGACACCGCCGCCATCCAGAAGGGCGGCAACCATCGTGGTCGTCGTCGTCTTGCCGTGCGTGCCCGCCACCGCGATATTCGACTTCAGGCGCATCAACTCGGCCAGCATCTCTGCCCGGCGCACCACCGGCAGACCCTGTAGCCGCGCCGCGTCCAGCTCGGGATTACCCGGCTTGATCGCGGAAGAGATCACGACGACCTCTGCATCCTGCAGGTTCTCGGCGCTTTGGCCGATGAAGATCTTCGCGCCAAGGCTCTCCAGCCGGTCTGTGATCTTCGACCCCTTCAGATCGGACCCCTGCACCATATACCCATGGTTCAGAAGCACCTCTGCGATGCCGGACATGCCGATCCCGCCGATACCGACGAAATGGATAGCGCCCATCTGGGTGGGCAGTTTCGTGGGCCGTGCGGGCGTCATGGCGGTGTAATCCCTCTTTTCGTCCTTCACGGCGTCTCTCTTTCCAGCATCCGTTTGTCCAGTCTTCCGAAGTGTTCGACCAAGTCCGCAAGGTCCTGCGCCGCCTCGGGACGGCCCAAGGACAGCGCCTGTCGTGCCATGTGATTGGCCGCATCCGGCTGGGTCAGGATCGCCTCGATATTCGCCGCAAGAGCATCGGGCGTCAGCTTTGCCTCGGGGATCACCACGGCGGCTTCCGCCTCTGACAGACCGCGCGCGTTTGCCGTCTGGTGATCGGCCGTTGCCGCCGCATAGGGGATCAGGATCGAAGGCCGCCCGATGCAGGATATATCCGCGATAGAAGACGCCCCCGCCCGGCTGATAACCAGCTGTGCCTCGGCCATGCGCGACGGCACATCATCGAAGAATGGCTGCACATCAGCGGACAGGCCGTGCTCTGCGTAAAACGTCGCGACACGCTCTTCATCCTCGCCTCGCGCCTGATGCGCGATGCGCAGATTACGTTGCACATCTTCCGGCAATCGCGCGATAGCCTGAGGCACCACATCCGACAGGATACGTGCGCCTTGGCTGCCCCCGATAACCAGCAGCGACATGGGGTAATCACCCGGCGGGATATAGGCGGCACCCGCGCGCGCCTTTACCGCGCCGCGCACCGGGTTACCGGAAAACAATCCCTCGACGCCTTCGGGCAGATCGGTGGGCCATGTTCCGCAGGCCACAGCATTCACGCGCTTTGCAAACCGATGGTTCACGCGCCCCAACACGCCGTTCTGCTCATGGATCAGACGCGGCAGCTTCAGGACACCACCGGCCGCCAACGCCGGGATCGAAGGATAACCGCCGAAGCCGGCAACCACCGCCGGACGGTCACGCCGCATGGCCATGATCGCCTGCGCCACGCCACCCATAACGCGAAACGGCACACCCGCCTTCGCAATCAGACCGCCGCGCGCGAAAGTGGCGCTGCCGACCTCCTCGATCTGTACTTCGTCCGGGAACCCGCCTGCGTACCGCGCACCGCGCGCATCGGTGGACAGTTTCACCCGCCATCCGCGCGACAGCAGTTCTTCGGCCAGCGATTGGGCTGGGAACATGTGCCCGCCGGTTCCGCCGGCGGCGATCAGGCAAAGTGGAGGGTTCATGCGGGGCCCCTAACGGCTTGCAGAATTCGCGCTTTTTTGCCGATTTCAGCCAAATGAAGCCACCCAAACTTTACCAATTCGCACAATTCCGCCG
Source organism: Palleronia sp. THAF1 (assembly GCF_009363795.1). Classification (NCBI taxonomy): domain Bacteria; kingdom Pseudomonadati; phylum Pseudomonadota; class Alphaproteobacteria; order Rhodobacterales; family Roseobacteraceae; genus Palleronia; species Palleronia sp. THAF1. The sequence goes on from NZ_CP045420.1 coordinate 2,257,858, forward strand.
ATCAACGCCGCCCGAGAATATCACCGATCTCACCCTGTGGCCTGATCCGCGTGAACGCCAGCAGCATGCCGACGGAAATCCCCATGGCAATGATCGAAGAGCCACCGTAGCTGACAAACGGCAACGTCATGCCCTTCGCGGGCAGCAAGCGCACCGCCACGCCCATGTTGATCATCGCCTGCACGCCGAAGGTGCAGGCCAGACCCGTTCCGGCCAAGCGGATGAACGGATCGCGCTCTCGCATCATCCGCGTCAGCGACCGCGCCACGATGGTCGCGTACAGCCCGATGACGAAGAGGACCAGCAAAAGACCGTATTCCTCTGCCGCGACGGCGATGATGAAATCGGTATGCGCGTCAGGCAAGGACCATTTCACCTGCCCCTCGCCCACGCCGACGCCGAACAAGCCGCCTTCCTGGATCGCGTTCGCCGCATAACCAAGCTGCGTGCGCGGATCGAGATCCGGCGTCAGGAACCCGTCAATCCGCCGCGCAAAGTGTTCGGATGACGAATAGGCCAACGTTCCCGCCGCAACCACGCCGCCCGCCAGACCCGCCAGCAACACGAACGGCGCGCCGGCGACGAAGTACATCACGCCCCATGAGAACAGCACCAGCGATGCCTGACCGAAGTCAGGCTGCAGCGCGAGAAAACCCACGATGACCAAACATATCGCAAGGCTCATGGATCTGCCCGGTGGGCCATTCAATTCCTGGCTGGCGCCGATCATCCATGCCGCGACCACGACGAAACCCGGCTTCAGGAACTCGGACGGCTGAATCGCGGCGAAGCCCAGTGAATACCAGCGCACCGCGCCCTTGCCGAAATCGGTGCCCGCGAAGGGCAACCCGACCAGCGCCACGAAGGACACCGCGAAGCCGACGACAGCCAATCGCCGCACCAGTTTCGGCGACATCATCGTCGTCATAACCATCGCCAAAAGGGCGGCGCCACCAAAAATCGCCTGCTTTGTCACGTAGTGGAACGGCTCGAATCCGTTCCGCGCGGCCAAGGGCGGGGACGCTGCAAGGCCCAGCAGAAGGCCAACGCCGAATAGAACGAAGACGCAGGACAACGACCATTTATCGATCGTGCGCCACCATTTGGGAAGGATCGGCTCACCCGATTGCACCGGAACGGTGCCGTAGACCATCTCGGTCATGCCTGTCTGCCTCTCGCCTGCTCGCCCGTTTTCCGGATCTGTCGCACAGCCTATTGCGGCACCTTGCCCCGCGCTACCCCCACTTGACCGCTCTTGCGCCGCTGCGACCTTCGCGCCACGTGTGCGGCATGAATGTGAACACCCTGATCCTTGGCGCCGGTGCCGCAGGCCTGATGTGCGCCGCGCACGCGGGCGCCGACACCTTGGTCATCGACCATGCGAAAAGCCCCGGAGAGAAGATCCGCATTTCGGGCGGCGGACGGTGCAATTTCACGAATTTGGGCATTCAGCCGGAGCGTTTCCTGTCGGAAAACCCGCATTTCGCGAAATCCACTCTGTCGCGTTATACACAATGGGACTTTCTGGACCTGGTCGAGCGTCACGGGATCGCATGGCATGAGAAGACGCTGGGCCAGCTGTTCTGCGACGGCAAGGCGACCCAAATCGTGGACATGCTGCTTGCAGAAATGGCCCCCGCCCAGCTTTGGTTGCGCACCGAGGTTGGCGAAGTGTCCCACGACGGCACCCGGTTCCGCGTGGTGCTGACGCGAGAGGGACGCAATACGACCGTGTCTGCGCAAATCCTCGTCCTCGCCACCGGTGGTCTGTCGATCCCGAAGATGGGCGCGACGGGTCTTGCCTACCGTATCGCCAGCCAGTTCGGTCATGGATTGATCGACACGCGCGCGGGCCTCGTTCCCTTCACATTCTCCGGCGCGCCTTTGGATCCGTTGAAAGCTTTGGCGGGCGTCGCCGCCCCCGCGCGTGTCATATGTGAGACGGCAGCCTTCGACGAGGCCCTTCTGTTCACCCACCGCGGCCTGTCCGGCCCCGCCGTCTTGCAGATCAGTTCCTACTGGTCCGAGGGGCAGTCGATTACGTTGAACCTCGATCCCGAAGATAAACTGGCCGCTGCATTGAGGGTAGCACGCGAAGACGAACCCCGTCGTGATCCCGCAACGATCCTGTCACGCCACCTGCCCCAAAGGCTCGTCGCGCAAATGATGTCCGGCGGGAGTCAGACAAAGGTCCGACAATTGTCCGACAGCCAAATTGAAGAGATTTCAGACCGGTTCCGCCGCTGGAAGGTCACCCCTTCGGGCACCGAAGGCTACCGCACGGCAGAGGTCACGCTGGGTGGCATCGACACCGCTGGTCTATCGTCCAAGACGATGGAAAGCCGTCACCAACCGGGCCTTTTCGCAATCGGAGAAGCGGTGGACGTTACCGGCTGGCTGGGCGGGTACAATTTCCAGTGGGCATGGTCGTCAGGCTGGGCCGCAGGTCAAGAGATCAGCGCAAGGCATTGACGAGGCGCGTGAAGTCCTCGCCGCGTTTTTCGAAGTTCGGATACTGATCGAAGGAAGCGGCAGCGGGGGCCAGTAGTACCACCTCTCCCGGCTCAGCCTCTGCCGCCGCCCGTGCCACCGCCACCTCCATCGTGTCGCAGACTTCGGAGGCGACGCCGGTCAGTTGCACCGCGAAATCGCGGGCCGAGTGGCCGATCAGGTAGGCTTTCACGACTGACACCAGATACGGCTCCAGCGCCGCAACGCCACCTTCTTTACCCAACCCACCGGCGATCCAGCGGATCTTATCGAACGCTTGTAGGGCTTTTCCGGCTGCATCCACGTTCGTCGCCTTGCTGTCGTTCACGAAGCGAACACCACCACGCTCTGCCACCAATTGCGAGCGATGGGGCAGTCCGGCAAAAGAGTGCATCGCGGCTTCGATGCCCTTGGGCGACAGCCCCAGAGCGCGACACGCCGCATAGGCGCAGCATGCGTTCTGGTGGTTGTGACTACCTGGCAACCCCTTGATGTCGCGCAAATCTATCGAACCCACCTGCCGTGCCTTGCGCCATTCGGCCAAGAACCCCTTGCGCGCCACGACCGTCCAGCCCGGACCCGGCAGCTTACGCTCGACGCTGATACGGATCAGCCGATCGTCGCCCAAACCCTCAGCCATCTGGTTGGCCAGGAACCGCCCCTCATCCTCATCCACGCCGATGACAGCACGATCCGGCCCCCCTTCGGAAAACAGCCGCCGTTTGGCCGCGAAGTAGCCGCCCATGCCACCGTGCCGATCCAGATGATCGGGGGAAAGGTTCGTGAAAACAGCCACATCCGGCGTCAGCGCGCGTGCCAGTTCCGTCTGGTAGGACGACAACTCCAGCACCACTACATCCCCATCGCCAGGCGGATCGAGGTCCAAAACACCCCGCCCGATATTGCCGGCAAGCTGCACCGAGCGCCCGCCCTCGGACAGGATATGCGCGATCAGCGCCGAAGTAGTGGATTTCCCGTTCGACCCCGTCACCGCGATGACCTTCGGCAGGCCGTCAGCCCCGTCCCCGACCGAGCGGAAGAACAGCCCGATATCGTTGTCCACCGGAATGCCCGCTGCCATAGCCCCCGCGATCACCGGGTGTGGCTTGGGATAAAGATGCGGTATGCCGGGCGACACGACCAGTTCGGCTACGCCCTCAAAGGCCCCGCCACGCGTCAGATCGCGTAGCTCGAAACCCTCGGACTCGGCGCGGGCGCGGCCCTCGTCCCCGTCGTCCCAGCAGATCGGCACGCCACCCCCCGCCCGGATCGCGCGCGCCGCAGACAGGCCAGAGCGTCCCAGCCCCAGCACCGCGACTTCGCGATCTTCGACGCCGACCACCGGGATCATGCCCCTGCCTCTCTTTGCTTTTTCAAATACCCGTCGACAACGACCACTGGCACTATCGCAGCTTCAGCGTGGCCAGCCCGATCAGCGCCAGAATAAGCGAGATGATCCAGAACCGGATGACGATCTGAGGCTCGGCCCAGCCGCGTTTTTCGAAGTGGTGGTGAATCGGCGCCATCAGAAACACGCGTTTACCGGTGCGTTTGAAGTAAAACACCTGAATGATGACCGACATCGCTTCGACCACGAAAAGTCCGCCCACAATGGCCAGCACCAATTCGTGCTTGATCGCGACCGCGATGGCGCCCAGCGCACCACCCAAGGCAAGCGACCCCGTGTCCCCCATGAAGACTGCGGCCGGAGGTGCGTTGTACCACAAGAAGCCCAATCCGCCGCCGATCAGAGCCGAGGTGAAGATGAGGATTTCGCCGGTGCCGGGAACGTAATGCACGTCCAGATACTCGGTGAAGTCGGTCCGCCCGACCGTGTAGGCAATGATGCCCAGCGTTGCGCCGGCGATCATCACCGGCATGATCGCCAAGCCGTCCAGCCCGTCCGTCAGGTTCACCGCGTTGGCCGCTCCTACGATCACGATCATCGCGAAGGGTACGAACAGGAACCCGAGGTTCAGCAAAACATCCTTGAAGATTGGGAACGCCAGCTGGTTCGTCAATTCCGGCGGGTGGAACCACGCCGCCCAGACGCCCGCGATCAGCGCGATGGTGAACCCGATCGCCAATCGCACCTTGCCCGACAGGCCCGCATGCGTGTTTTTCGTCACCTTGGCGTAATCGTCCATGAAGCCGATGGCTCCGAAACCGCCCGTCACGAACAGCAGCATCCAGACGTAGGGATTGTCGAGCCGCCCCCATAACAGTGTCGAAAAAAGCAACGCGCCCAGGATCAACACACCTCCCATCGTGGGCGTTCCGGCCTTGGCCAGATGGCCTTCAGGGCCGTCAGCGCGGATCGGTTGGCCGTGGCTCTGGCGGCGCCGCAGAAGGTTGATCAGCGGGCGTCCGAAGACAAAACCGAAGATCAAAGCGGTGAAGAACGCGGCTCCGGCGCGGAATGTGATATATTGAAAGAGGTTGAAGAACCCCCCGTCGTCCGAGAACGCGGTCAGCCAGTAAAGCATCTTTCAGGATTCCTTCGTGCCAGTTCGGCGGTGGCGGTCGCGATGGCCCAATTCGCGGATCGCGTCAACGACCCGTGAGGTGCGGGCCGACTTCGATCCCTTGACCAGCACGATATCGCCCGCACGCAGGATCTGACCGATCTTGTCGGCGGCTTCCTCTGCCGTTGCAAAGTGATCGCCGCGTTTTCCTGCGGGTAGAGCATCATGCAGGGCCTGCATGGCTGGACCAGCGGTGATGATCGTATCGATGGCCTGCACCGAAGGATGGCGTGCAAGACCTTTGTGCAAGCTGGGCCCGTCTGGCCCCAATTCCAACATATCGCCCAGCACAGCGACTCGTCGGCCATTCGTTTGTGGTTCTACGGCGGCTAAGCGGTCGAGTGCCGCCCCGACCGACGCCGGGTTGGCGTTGAAGGCGTCGTCGATCAGATCGATCCAATGGTCCAACGCCGGATCGACCTCGATCCGCTCGCGCGTGCCCCGACCGGAAGGGGGAGCCCAAGCCGCAAGCGCTTGTGCTGCGCGGTCCGGGTCCGCGCCCAAAGGTTCGGCGGCGCAGATCACCGAAGCGGCGTTCATCGCAAGATGCCGACCGGCCGCGCCAATCTTGAAGGTAATATCGTGTTTCTGGTGGTTGGCAGAGACGATAGTGGTCTCATTCACCAGTTGAACACGCGAAATGTGAAAGTCGGCGACAGTCTCGCCGAATGTGATCACGTTCTGGCCGCCCGCGTCGCGCAGGATGTCGGATGTCGGCAGATCGGCGTTCACGATTGCGGTGCCGTCCGGCTCCAGCCCTTCGAAGATCGACGCTTTTTCGCGGGCGATGCCCTCAATGTCCTCGAATGCCTCAAGATGCGCGGGGGCGACCGTCGTGACGATAGCGGCATGGGGGCGGGCGAGCCTAGATAGCGGGGCGATCTCGCCGGGGTTGCTCATCCCGATTTCGATGATGGCAAGTTCGGTGTCAGGGGGCATCCGCGCAAGCGTCAGCGGCACGCCCCAATGATTATTGTAGCTGGCTTCGGCGGCGTGAACCCGCAGTTGACCGGAAAACGCCGTTCGCGCCATTTCCTTCGTGGTCGTCTTGCCGACCGAGCCTGTGATCGCCAGCACCCGCCCAACCAGCCGGTTGCGGGCATATCGGCCGAGAGCCTCCAGCCCTGCCTGAACGTCATCCACGACCAGCAGCGGCGCGGTGTGATCACACCCTTCCGGAATGCGCGACACCAACGCGGCAGCGGCACCATTTTCCAGCGCTTGCGCCACGAAATCGTGACCGTCGCGCGCTGCGCTGAGGGCGATGAACAGATCGCCCGGCTGCAAGGTGCGTGTGTCGATGGACACGCCCGTCGCCACCCAAGGTTGCGTTGTCAGACCCCAAGTGGCTTCGACCGCGTCGGCGGATGTCCACAAGCTCATACGACGCGCCCATCCAAAGCGGCGACGGCCAAGCTGGCCTGTTCAGCATCGTCGAAGGGGTAGACGGTGTCGCCGATGGTTTGCCCGGTCTCGTGGCCCTTACCCGCAATCAGTAATGCATCCCCCGGCTCTAGCGCATCGACACCGCGCAGGATCGCTTCGGCGCGATCAGCAACTTCGATGGCCTGATCATCGGATTTGAGGATTTCGCGCCTTATTGCCGCCGGTTCTTCGCTCCGAGGGTTATCGTCTGTCACATATCGCACATCCGCGTGGTCGCGGGCGGCGGTCCCCATCAGCGGGCGCTTGCCTTTGTCGCGGTCTCCACCGGCACCGTAGACAACGATAAGGCGGCCCATCACATGCGGACGCAGCGCTTGCAAAGCCGTTTCCAGCGCGGCTGGGGTGTGGGCGTAGTCCACGAAGACCGCCGCGCCGTTGTTCCGGGTGGCGGCCAGTTGCATCCGGCCCCGCACGGTGTCGAGCATTGGCAGGACGTCGAAAACATCGCGGGGATCCGCCCCAGCGCCGATGGCAAGGCCTGCAGCAAGCAGCACATTGTCGGCCTGAAAGCCACCGATCAGGCCAAGACGGACCTGACGCGCGGCACCGTTCCAGGTGAACCGCAGCTCTTGCCCCGTCGCGTCGAACCGCTGGCCAGTGATCCGCAGGGCTGCATCCGCCGCTCGCCCTACGGTCAGAACATCCTGCCCCCGGCGCTCGGCCACGGCGCGCATAGCCGCGCCCTTGGGATCATCGCTGTTGATGACGGCCACGCCATCTTCGGGTAGGACGCGGTCGAACAAACCGGCTTTGGCTTCGAAATACTCTTCGAAGTCAGCGTGATAGTCCAAGTGATCTTGCGTGAAGTTCGAGAACCCCGCCGCCGCAAGCGTCACGCCGTCCAGCCGAAACTGGTCCAATCCGTGCGAGGACGCTTCCATCGCGACATGGGTGATTCCCGCCTGTGATGCCTCGGCCAGCACACGGTGCAGGGTGATCGGTTCGGGCGTCGTGTGGTGCAGCGGGGTAGTCCACGCACCCTCGACCCCCGTCGTGCCCAGATTCACCGCGTCCAAGCCCATGGCCATCCAGATCTGGCGTGTGAAGCTGGCAACGCTTGTCTTGCCGTTGGTGCCCGTCACTGCAACGACCGTGCCGGGGGTCGCACCGAACCAAAGTGCTGACGCATAGGCCAACGCCTGTCGTGGCTCTTCCGCGACGACCAGCGCGACGTCGCCCAAATCGCCCAGCATCCGCGCACCGTCGCGATCCGTCAGGACCGCGACCGCGCCCATGCGCACAGCGTATTGCACGAATTCTGCGCCATGGACCCGCGATCCGGGCAGTGCTGCGAACAGGTGTCCCGCCTTTGTCTCTCGGCTGTCCACCGACAGGCCGGTGATGCGCACCTCGCGGCCGTTTTGCGCGGCTAGGCCAAGATCGGCCAGCGTTCGGACGTGATCGCTCATGCTCTGCCCCTTTATTGCGAGGCCAGTGTTACCTTGGATGGGTCGAAAGGTTCAATAATCGGTCGCACACCCAAGAGCGGTGCCGTGCGACGGATCACTTCGGCAGCCACCGGAACGGCCGTCCAACCCGCCGTGCGGCGCGGCTCAGAGCCAGAGTTGTCGGACGCTTCGTCAAGCGACACGACCAGCACGTATTGCGGGTCCGACGCGGGGAAAACGCTGGCGAAGGTGTTGATATTCTTGTCTTGATGGTAGCCCGCGCCACTGGTCAGCGGCTTGTTGGCCGTGCCCGTCTTGCCGCCCACCTCGTACCCCGGAACGCGACCAAGGCTTGCGGTCCCGCGCACGACCACTTCGCGCAGCATCTGGGTCGAGGCTCGGCTGACATCCTCGCGCACCAGGCGTGGGCCGGGCGCGGCATAGTCACGCTTGAGCAACGTCGGCGTAACCTTTGTTCCGCCGTTCAGAAGCGAGGCATAGGCCGTCGCCAGGTGCAGCGGCGACGCTGCGAAACCATGCCCGTAAGAGGCTGTGATCGTAACGATTTCAGACCAGTTGGACGGCACCAGCGGTTGCGCGCCGGGGGCTTCGATCAATTCGATCGGGGACGGATCGAACACGCCGAAGGAGTCCAGGAACTCGCGCTGCCGCTTCGGCCCGATCTGCAGCGCCATTTTTGCGGTGCCGACGTTCGAGCTTTTGACGATGACATCGGTGACGGACAGCAATGGCCCGTAGTTTTTGTTCTGGAACTCGCGAATCCGGTGCCGACCCCATGTCATCGGCGCGTCCGCGTCGACCATCGTGTTGGCGCTGACCAAGCCAAGCTCCATCGCCTGTGCGGCGGTGAATATCTTGAAAGTCGATCCCAGTTCATACACGCCCTGCACCGCGCGGTTGAACAAGGGGCTGTCGCCCGCGTCGCCTTCGGTCAGCGGACGGGGGCGGTCGTTCGGGTCGAAGTCGGGCAGCGACACCATCGAGACGACCTCTCCGGTGTGGATGTCCATCATCACCCCGGCCGCACCCTTGGCGTTCATCAGGCTCATACCGCCCATCAGCACTTCGCGCATGGTGGACTGAACGGCCACGTCCAGCGCAAGCTCCAGCGGCTGGCCCTTGCGGGCGGGGTCACGCAGGGTGTCATCCAAGGCCTTCTCGATACCTGCAACGCCGATCACCTCGGCGCTGGAAACACCCTCGCGGCCGAAGGTGGCCCCGCCCAGAACATGGGCGGCCAGGCGGCCCTTGGGATACAGACGCATCTCACGCGGGCCGAACAGCAGGCCGGGATCGCCGATGTCGTGGACAGCCTGACGCTGCTCTGGGCTGACCTTCTTCTTGATCCACAGGAATTTGCGATCACCCGTAAAATCTTCGATCAGTTCCGCTTCATCGAGATCCGGGAAGATCGCGGCAAGCTTCTTCGCGGCCCCCTCCTTGTCGATCATGTGGGGCGGCTGCGCATAGAGCGCGAAGGTCGACAGATTCGTGGCCAGCACGCGACCGTGGCGGTCGACGATATCGGCGCGTTGCGCAACGATCGAGTTTCCGGCGGTATAGGCGCGCGGCTCCATCGGCTCGCTGGTGGCCATCAGGCCCATGCGGGCGCCGATCACCAGAAAGGCGCAGACGAAGAAACCGGCTAGAATGACCAGGCGCCCCTCGGCGCGGCGACGGGTGGTCGCTTCGATCTCGGCGTTGCGTTGGCGCAGGTTCTCGCGCTCGATCCGGTCGGGGTTCTCGCCCTTGCCGCGCGCATCGAGGATACGGGCCAGCGGGCGCAGGGGAATGCGGGTCATGGCTGTGTCTCGGCTTTCAGGTTGATTGCGCCGTCCAGCCCGAAGGATGGCTCTGGCTGCGGGTAGCCGATCTGTTCAACCCCCGCGAAATGGTGCGGCAACAAGGGGATGAGGCCCAAGGTGCCGTAGTTGAGGTCGGCAAGATCGCGCAGGCGGCTGGGGCGGTTCAGGTAGGCCCATTCCGCCCGCAGGATCGCCAGCGTCTCACGCTGGGTTCCGATTTCATCCTGCAGCGCGCGCACTTCGGACAGCGCGCCCTGTGTCTCGTAGTTCTCGGAATAGGCCCAGAAGGCGAGCGCCATGATCGCGATTGCGGGAAGGATATAGAGAAGCGTTCTCATAGCTCGTCTTTCAGTGTCAGAGCGGGCAAGCCCAACGTCGTGCGATCCACCGGCCCGGCGGGCGCGTCGGTGCGCCGGGCAATACGCAGCCGCGCGGATCGCGCACGGGGATTGGCGTCGACTTCCGTATGATCCGCCGCGATTCCGCGCGAAAGCTCTGTGAAGCGCGGGTCGGGTTGTTCGGTGACGGGTGCGTGCCTGCTGCCACCCCCCACTTTGCCACCGCGCTGTTGCAAGAAGCGTTTGACGACGCGGTCTTCCATCGAATGAAACGTCACGACGGCCAACCAGCCGCCCGGCTTCAACGCACGCTCGGCGGCTTCCAGCCCGGCGACAAGCTGGCCGAATTCGTCGTTCACCGCGATGCGCAGGGCTTGGAATGTGCGGGTCGCGGGATGGCTTTGGCCCGGCTTGGGGCGCGGCAAGAGGCCCTCGACGATGCGCGCAAGCTGTCCGGTCGTCACGATTCTTCCATGAGCACGTTCGGCCACCAGCTTCTTGGCGATCCGGCGTGAGGCACGCTCTTCGCCGTATTGATAAAGGACATCGGCCAACTTTCCTTCTGGCAGATCGGCCACAAGGTCAGCCGCCGTGGGGCCGTCGGTGCCCATGCGCATGTCCAGCGGACCGTCGCGCATGAACGAAAAGCCGCGTTCCGCCTGATCGAGCTGCATGGAAGAAACGCCAAGGTCCAGCACAACGCCATCCACAGGATCGCCTGCAAGGGTGTCAAGTTCGCCGAAGACGCCTTCGACAAGACGCAACTGGTCGCCGTAGACCCCGGACCATTCCGCGGCCATGGGGAAGACGCTGGGATCGCGGTCAATGCCGATGACCGTATCAGCCCCGGCGGCCAGCAAACCCATGGAATAGCCCCCTGCCCCGAACGTCCCATCGACCCACGTGCCGGTGATCGGCGCGCAGGCTTGCAGGATCGGCGTCAACAGGACGGGGATGTGCGGGGGGCCGGGAGCGCTCATATTTCGATCAGTTTCGGACGCGTGCCCGCAAGGTTTTCAAGCGGATCGCGCGAGGGGTCGTAGTTCAGCTCTGGCGCGGCGGCGGGTCGGGCTTGGGTTTCGGCGTAATCCGCCGGATTCCACATGCGGAACTTGTCGCCCCGGCCTGCGAACAGCACCGTATCATTAGCCGCTATCCCCAGCTTTTCGCGCCCGCGCGGGGGTAGGACGATGCGGCCGGTCTCATCCAGATACATGGCCTGCGTCTGCTCGAAGACAGCTTTTTCAAGGTCCAGGCGGCGCGGATCGCCCGCGTCCCAGCCCAAAATCTGGATCTGCACGGCCTTGAACTGCTCGGCGGTCATGCCGGTCATGTATTTGGTCCGTTCGTCACCGAACATCAGCACGAAACCGGCCGGAGAGCCTGGCTCTCGACCGGGATGGCCTGCATCTATGACTTTTCGGAAGTCAGACGGGATCGATAGACGGCCTTTGCCATCCATCTTGTTCTCTTGGGTGCCGATGAAGATGTCGAACACCGCAAAGTCCCCTTGACCTGTCCCGCCCGTTTCGATTCTGATTCGCCTTAACGAAAACGGCGATCCGAACTGCTGCCACTGTTCGGATCGCCGCCTTCAACCCCGTTTGGGGAATGTCCGATGGCGCACGTCACCTGGGGGGATGTCTGCTCGCCCGCGCACCGGATCTGGTCGTAACGAAGAAGCGCTACATGATTTGCCTGTAGGAAACTCTCGCCTCGCTCACTTTTCTTGTTGGTCTTGATGTCAGGACTTGCGGGCTTTTCGCCTCTTTCGTCCACCGCCTCTTCGATGACAAAGGTATTCCATGGGAAATCGTGGGCGGCAAGAAAAAATCCGGCCAACATGGGCCGACCTCGGCATCGGGTATGGCATCAATCACACAGTTTCGTGAGAATTTGTCCGCTTTGGAACTGCATATTGTGCTATCATGAAGATTCGTAAGCACATCTGGTGCTAAAAAAGTTTGGCGCAAATTTGTCAGAATAGTGGCAGATCGGGCCAGGCGCGGCCGTCGCATCTTATCGACCCACCTGAATCCCGCTCGCGACCACCCCTTTCCCACCCGGAATCCATGATGTCCCATCAGACATCCGGAGAATTGGAAGCCGACGCCGATTCCCGCGCCTTGCGTTTGCTGCATAGCAGCATTGAGGTATCGGAGGATTGTGCAGCTGCAGCACGTGCCCCAAGTTAGCGTCAACGGCGACAAAAGATCGATCGCCAACCAGTCAAACTAATGAGGCACCGACATGGCATCCTTGAACACCACATACGCCGCCCCCCGCGCTGGCAACCGTTTCGCCCAGACCCGCGCCGGCCTGCGTCAGCGTTTCGAGGCGTGGAAAGTTTACCGCCGCACGCTGAACGAACTCAGCCAGCTGAGCGACCGCGAGCTGAACGACCTCGGCCTGCACCGCTCTGCCATCCGCGGCATCGCGCTGGAATCGGCATACGGGCACTAATTCGAATTCGGGTCGCGCGCTCGTCTCCTCCCCGAGCGCCGCGTGACCTGATCGGGCGGCGACACCGACCTCCTCCCCGGTGTCGCCGCTCCCAAGACAACAGAGGTTGCGACCGTCCACCTCCTCCCGGACGGAAGCTTCATCGGCGGCGAGTTCACCTCCTCCCGGGCTCGCCGCTTTGAAACACCAGAGGTTGCGAACGCCCACCTCCTCCCGGGCGAACGCTTCATCGGCGGCGGGTCCACCTCCTCCCGGGCCCGCCGTCCCGAAATTCAGACTGCAACCGCCCACCTCCTCTCGGGCGCGCGCATCACTGGCGGCGAAGCGCACCTCCTCCCGCGCTTCGCCGCTTTTTCGTTTTCAGACAGTGTTTTCTAGAACGGTGTGTCGCCTGCGCTGTCGGCGTCGACCAAGAAGCGCGCGACAACCTTCTTGTCGCCAGCCTTGTCGAAGCCGACGTCCAGCTTGTCGCCCTCGATCCCGTTGACGGTGCCGTAGCCGAACTTGGTGTGGAACACCCGATCGCCGGTGGAGAACGCCGACACTGCCTCGGCGTCGATCACCATGTTGCGGCTTTCTTTCGGCTGGCTCATCCCACGGTGCTGGCTGCGCGACTGCATCCGCTTCCAGCCGGGCGAGTTATAGACATCCGCTTTCGCCACGCGCTCGTGCAGTTCCGATTCCGCCTGCGCCATGATCTGCGGCGATGCGCTGGCCGCCATACCCGCCGCGCCGTAACCGCCACCATACAGGCCCGGAGGCGTCAGAACGTCCACGTGATCGGCGGGCAATTCATCAATAAAGCGCGACGGCAGCGCCGATTGCCATTGGCCATACACACGACGGTTGGCAGCGAAGGAAATCGTGCAAACCTCTTCGGCGCGGGTGATACCGACGTAGGCAAGACGACGCTCTTCTTCCAAACCCTTCTTGCCCGACTCGTCCATGGACCGCTGCGACGGAAACAAGCCGTCTTCCCATCCCGGCAGGAACACGGCGGGAAACTCCAGACCCTTGGCAGCGTGAAGCGTCATGATCGACACCTTCTCGCCCTCCTGCTCGGACCCGTTGTCCATGATCAGCGACACGTGTTCAAGGAACCCTTGCAGGTTCTCGAACCCCTCCAGCGCCTTGACCAGTTCCTTCAGGTTCTCCAGCCGACCCGGCGCTTCGGGCGTCTTGTCGTTCTGCCAGAAGGTCGTGTAGCCCGACTCGTCTAGGATGATTTCCGCCGTCTCGATATGGCTGCGCCCCTGATCCCGCACCATGTCGGCCCAGCGCGCCAGCCCGTCGACCAATTCCCGTAATGCCGCGCCGCCCTTGCCGCCCAAGCCTTTATCTTGCAGCAGAATGCGCGCGCCATCCACAAGGCCCACGCCATTGGCGCGCGCCGTCGTCTGGATCTTCTGTTGCGCAATATTGCCAAGGCCGCGCTTGGGCGTGTTCACGATCCGCTCGAACGCCAAATCATCGTCGGGCGATACAGCGAGGCGGAAGTAGGCCATGGCATCACGGATCTCCATCCGCTCGTAAAAGCGGGGGCCGCCGATGACGCGATACGGCAGGCCGATGGTCAGGAACCGATCCTCGAACGCGCGCATCTGGTGCGACGCGCGGACAAGAATTGCAATTTCATCCAGACCATAGGACTTCGGCAGAGGCAAATTATCCCGGCCTGCTTCGCTCAGTGTTTCAGCGCGCGCCAAGTTGACCTGATGAATATCTCCCATCACACCCGCAGAAACCTTGCCGCCTTTAGCTATTCTCTCAGCTTCTTGAGCAGGTGTCTGAGACCGTGGATTATTCCGGCGTCGAGCGACCGAGGAAGTTCCGCTATTAAGTGCCTCGACCTCTTCACCGACCCAGCGCGCTTCCTCGTCGCCATCCCAATGGCCGATCAGGCGCACCTTCTCGCCGGTTTCCTCAGCGGTCCATAGCGTCTTGCCCAGCCGCCCCTCGTTCGCGTCGATCACGCTGGATGCGGCGGCCAGGATATGGGGCGTCGAGCGGTAATTCTGTTCCAGCCGAACGACCTTGGCGCCCGGGAAGTCCTTCTCGAACCGCAGGATGTTGCCCACTTCGGCCCCGCGCCAACCGTAGATCGATTGGTCATCGTCGCCCACGCAACAGATGTTCTTGTGGTCTTGCGCCAGCAGCCGAAGCCACAGGTACTGGGCGACGTTCGTATCCTGATACTCGTCCACCAGAATGAAACGGAACCAGCGTTGGTACTGGGCCAGCACGTCCGGGTGGTCCTGGAAGATGGTGACGACGTGCAACAGAAGATCGCCGAAATCGACGGCGTTCAGCTCCAACAGGCGACGTTGATAAAAGTCATACAGCTCGGTGCCGCGATGATTGTAGGCCGAGGCATCGGCGGCGGGCACCTTCGCAGGCGTCAGCGCACGGTTCTTCCAACCGTCGATCAGACCGGCCAACTGCCGCGCGGGCCAGCGCTTTTCATCGATGTTCTCGGCCACGATCAACTGCTTCAGCAGGCGTAACTGGTCATCGGTGTCCAGAATCGTGAAGTTCGACTTCAGCCCCGCCAGCTCTGCATGCCGCCGCAACAGCTTGACGCAGATCGCGTGGAACGTGCCCAGCCACGGCATCCCCTCGATCGTCTGGCCCATCAGCCCACCGACGCGGTTCTTCATCTCGCGCGCGGCCTTGTTGGTGAAGGTCACGGCCAGAATCTCGTTCGGGCGCGCGCGGCCCGTCATCATCAGGTGCGCAATGCGCGCTGTCAGGGCCTTGGTCTTGCCGGTGCCCGCACCCGCCAGCATCAGGACCGGCCCATCCAGCGCCTCGACCGCCGCGCGCTGCGCGGGGTTCAGGCCCTCCAGATAGGGCGCGGCATGGACGGCGGACGCCCGCTGCGACAGAGGAACGGCGGCGTCGAACGCATCGGATTCGTCTTCAGGATACATGGGGTTCAGCATAGGCCGCTCTGTCCAAAAGGGAAAGGGCGCGTTCCGCCTTCGTTCCCACACGCAAAGATCAGCTATCCATTTGGTTCCTCGGCGCTTTCTCGCCACGGCATTTCACTTCCTGGAACGGAACCCGGCGCGACAGGCTTGGCTGTCCAGAACCGGCGCCGTGTGTGGCTGCCGGACAGCTTAGGAGTGACCAATGTCCAAGACCGTAATTCTCGCAACCGCCTCTGCCCTTGCTTTGTCAGGCGCCGCCTTCGCGCAGACGGCCACCAGCGCGACGGCAACGACCGACCTGAACCTGCGCGCAGGCCCCGGCCCCAATTACGAGATCGCAAGCGTGATTCCCGCCGACGGC
The DNA here is from genome assembly GCF_009363795.1 of Palleronia sp. THAF1. NCBI lineage: Bacteria > Pseudomonadati > Pseudomonadota > Alphaproteobacteria > Rhodobacterales > Roseobacteraceae > Palleronia > Palleronia sp. THAF1. The sequence goes on from NZ_CP045420.1 coordinate 2,273,625, forward strand.
GCCGTCACCATCGACCGCTGCCTGACCGACGGTGCATGGTGCGAAGTCAGCTACGATGGCACGACCGGCTGGGCTTACTCGCAGTATCTGACGGCCACCGTCAATGACGAGCCGACCGTGGTTTACCAGAACTACGAGCCGCTTGAAGTCACCACGGTCGAGCGGAACACCTTGGGCGGCAGCGTCCTCGGCGCGACTGTCGGTGCCGTCGCCGGTGCGCTGGTTGCGGGTCCGGTGGGCGCTGCGGCCGGAACCGCAGCCGCCGTCGGCGGTGCTGCCGGTGGCATCATCGGTGCCGACGCTGGCCTGCCGGAAACCACTGTGACCTACATCCAGCAGAACCCGGTCGAGCCGGTCTACCTGGAAGGTGAAGTGGTCGTCGGCGCCGGCGTCCCGCAGGATGTGGCCCTTTACGATGTTCCGGAAGAGCCTGTGCAATACGCCTACATCAATGGCCGCCCGGTCGCGATCGACCCCGAAACGCGCCAGATCGTCTACATCGTTCGGTAACCATCAGGACCTGAACGACTGGAACGGGCGGCCTTCGGGTCGCCCGATTTTTACATGCGCCATGTTCTTTGTTTTCACAAATACTCATGGCGCACTGCTGGCACACCCGCGCGTCATCGGCATAGTGCGCCCATGGATCTCGATGACCGCTACCCCGCCCTCTCAGACCTTGCCCACGCCGCCAAGCGCCGCGTGCCGCGCTTCGTGTGGGAGTATCTGGACAGCGCCACCGGGGACGAGGCGTCCAAGCATGCGAACCCGCAGGCATTGGATCAGGTAACATTGGTCCCACGCGTTCTGTCCGTACAAACAGCTAACCTCACCACGCGCCTCATCGGACGGGACTGGTCACTCCCCTTTGGCATCGCGCCCGTCGGAATGTCCGGACTGATATGGCCGGGTGCAGAGGTGGCGCTCGCGCAGGCCGCAACCAAAGCGAACATTCCCTACTCCCTGTCAACGGTGGCCGCCGCAACGCCGGAAATCGTCGGTCCGCATACCGATGGGCGCGGGTGGTTCCAGCTTTATCCGCCGCGCGATCCCGCCATACGGCGCGACATGCTCGCCCGCGCAAAAGACAGTGGCTTCAATACGTTGATTCTAACGGCAGACGTCGGCACGCCCAGCCGCCGAGAACGTCAGCGCCGCGCGCGCTTGACCAATCCAATGCGCCTGACGCCCAACATCGTCGCGGAGGCCGCGCTCGCACCTGCGTGGTCACTGGCAACTTTGCGTGCGGGTGTCCCCCGCCTACGAACCTTCGACAAATATGCCGATGACGACGCGCCGGGGGGCACGACGGGCCATATCGGATATCGCCTGCGCACTGCGCCCGACCTCGACTACCTCAAGGCCCTGCGCGACGAGTGGGACGGCGCGCTGATCGTCAAAGGCATTCTGCACACCGAAGACGCCCGCACAGTCGCGCCCCTTGCGGATGCGATCTGGGTGTCGAACCACGGAGGACGTCAGTTCGAGGCGGCGCCCGCCGCTGCAACGCAGCTTCCCGCGATCCGTGCCGCCTGCCCCGACACGCCTTTGATCGCCGACGGCGGCGTGCGTTCCGGCACAGATATCCTGCGGCTGATCGCGCTTGGAGCCGATTTCGTCATGCTGGGCCGCGCGTTCCACCATGGCCTCGCCGCCCTTGGCCCGAAGGGCATCGACCACGCCATTCACATCCTGCGCAAAGGCTTGATCGCCGATATGGGCCAGCTTGCCATCGCCACGCCGTTGCAGGTGCGCAATCGATTGAAGTAGGTGCATTGCCTATACGATGTTAGCGCCCTACCGTCATGCTGCACCTGCACAACAAGGCGGCCCCATGACCGAATTCAAGAAAATCCTCATCGCCAATCGCGGCGAAATCGCCATCCGCGTCATGCGCGCGGCCAACGAGCTGGGCAAGCGCACCGTCGCTGTCTACGCGGCCGAGGACAAGCTGTCGCTGCACCGCTTCAAGGCGGACGAGGCGTATCAGATCGGCGAAGGCCTGGGCCCGGTCGCCGCCTATCTGTCGATCGAGGAAATCATCCGCGTCGCCCGCGCCTGCGGCGCCGACGCAATCCATCCGGGCTATGGCCTGCTGTCCGAAAACCCCGATTTCGTGGACGCCTGCACCGACGCCGGGATCACCTTCATCGGTCCCAAGGCCGAAACTATGCGCCAGTTGGGCGACAAGGCCAGCGCGCGCCGCGTGGCGATCGAGGCCGGCGTGCCGGTCGTGCCCGCCTCCGAAGTCCTGACCGACGACATGGATGCCGCTCGCGCCGCCGCAGAAGAGGTCGGCTACCCGATCATGCTCAAGGCGTCATGGGGCGGCGGCGGGCGCGGGATGCGTCCGATCATGGGGCCGGACGAGCTGGAGGAAAAGGTCCTAGAGGGCCGCCGCGAGGCCGAGGCCGCCTTCGGCAATGGCGAGGGCTATCTGGAGAAGATGATCCTGCGCGCCCGTCACGTGGAGGTGCAGATCCTGGGCGACAGTCACGGCGCGATCTACCACCTGTGGGAACGCGACTGTTCCGTCCAGCGCCGCAACCAGAAAGTCGTCGAGCGCGCGCCCGCGCCGTATCTGTCCGGCGCCCAGCGAGAAAAGATCTGCAACCTTGGCAAGAAGATCGCCGAGCATGTGGGCTACGAGTGCGCCGGCACCATCGAATTCCTGATGGATATGGACACGGGAGAGTTCTTCTTCATCGAGGTGAACCCCCGCGTTCAAGTCGAACACACCGTGACCGAAGAGGTCACCGGCATCGACATCGTCCGCGCCCAGATCCTGATCGCCGAGGGCAAGTCGCTGATCGAGGCGACCGGCACCGCCAGCCAGTACGACGTGAAACTCGACGGCCACGCTATTCAATGCCGGATCACCTCTGAGGACCCGACCAACAACTTCATCCCCGACTACGGCCGCATCACCGCCTACCGTGGGGCCACCGGCATGGGTATCCGTCTGGACGGCGGCACCGCCTATTCGGGCGCGGTCATCACCCGTTACTACGATTCGCTGCTGGAAAAGGTCACCGCTTGGGCGCCCACGCCCGAGGCCGCGATCAAGCGGATGGACCGGGCCCTGCGCGAGTTCCGAATCCGGGGCGTCAGCACGAACATCGACTTCGTGATCAACCTGCTGCGCCACCCGATCTTCCTGTCGAACGAATACCACACCAAGTTCATCGACCAGACGCCGGAGCTGTTCCACTTCAAGGCACGCCGCGACAGGGCGACCAAGATCCTGAACTACGTCGCCGACATCACGGTCAACGGCCACCCCGAGACCGAGAACCGCGCGATGCCGCCTGCAGAGGCGCGTCTGCCCATACCGCCGAAGAACCGTACCGATGGCCCGGCGTCCGGGACCCGGCAGTTGCTTGATGACTTCGGCCCGCAATCCGTGGCCGACTGGCTGGCCGACCAGCCGCAACTACTCATCACCGACACCACCATGCGCGACGGCCACCAGTCGCTGATCGCCACCCGCATGCGCTCGATTGACATGATCCGCGTGGCACCGACCTATGCGCATAACCTGTCGCAGCTGTTCAGTGTCGAATGCTGGGGGGGTGCTACCTTCGATGTGGCCTACCGCTTCCTGCAGGAATGCCCTTGGCAGCGCCTGCGCGACCTGCGCGCCGCGATGCCCAACATCATGACGCAGATGCTTCTGCGCGGTTCTAACGGCGTGGGCTACACGAACTATCCCGACAACGTGGTGCAGGCCTTCGTGGCGCAGGCGGCCAAGTCGGGCATCGATGTGTTCCGCGTGTTTGACAGCCTCAACTGGGTCGAGAACATGCGCGTGTCGATGGATGCCGTTATCGAGGCCAACAAGATCTGCGAAGGCACCGTGTGCTACACCGGCAATCTGATGGACCCGGACCGCGACAAGTATGACCTTAAATACTACGTCGACACCGCACAGCAATTGAAAGCCGCAGGCGCACATATCCTTGGCGTGAAAGACATGGCTGGGCTGATGAAGCCCGCAGCCGCGCGCATCCTGTTCAAGGCACTGAAGGAAGAGGTCGGGCTGCCGATTCACTTCCACACCCACGACACCGCCGGTATTGCCTGCGGCACCATCCTTGCCGCCGCCGACGCGGGGGTCGATGCCGTGGACTGTGCGATGGACTCACTATCGGGCAACACGTCGCAAGCGACCCTTGGCACCGTGGTCGAAGCTCTGCGCGGATCCGAGCGTGACACCGGCCTGGATATCGACGCGATCCGCGAGATCTCCAACTACTGGGAAAGCGTGCGCGACCACTACGCCGCGTTCGAAAGCGGCCTGCAGGCCCCCGCGTCAGAGGTTTATCTGCATGAGATGCCCGGCGGCCAGTTCACCAACCTCAAGGGTCAGGCCCGTGCCATGGGATTAGAGGAGCGCTGGCACGAGGTGGCCCATACCTACGCCGAGGTAAACCAGATGTTCGGCGACATCGTGAAGGTCACGCCGTCGTCCAAGGTCGTGGGCGACATGGCACTGATGATGGTGAGCCAAGGCCTGACCCGCGAGCAGGTCGAGGACCCGAAAGTCGAAGTCAGCTTCCCCGACTCGGTCATCGACATGATGCGCGGCGCTTTGGGCCAGCCTCCGGGCGGGTGGCCGGATGCGATCCAGAAGAAGGTGCTGAAGGGCGAGAAACCCTTGACCGAGCGCCCCGGTCTGGCACTGGACCCGGTGGATCTGGAATCCGCCCGCGCCGAGGCGTCAGAGAAGTGCGGCGGTGTGGAAATCGATGACGAGGACCTCATGGGATACCTGATGTATCCGAAGGTCTTCACCGATTACCGTCTTCGGAACGAGGAATACGGACCGGTCCGCACCCTGCCCACGCACACTTTCTTCTACGGTATGGAGCCGGGCGAAGAGATCACGGCCGAAATCGACCCCGGAAAGACGCTGGAGATCCGCTGTCAGGCGCTGGGCGGCACCGACGACAAGGGAGAGGTCCGCGTCTTTTTCGAACTGAACGGCCAGCCTCGCACAGCCCGCGTGCCGAACCGCAAGTTGGCGGGCACCTCCGCCGTTCGTCCCAAGGCAGAGCTGGGCAACGCCAACCACGTGGGCGCGCCGATGCCGGGGGTGGTCGCCTCGGTCGCGGCCGAAGCAGGCAAGAAGGTGAAACAGGGCGATCTTTTGCTGACCATCGAGGCGATGAAGATGGAATCCGGCCTGCACGCCGACCGCGATGCCACGATCAAGGCCGTTCACGTCACCCCTGGCGCGCAGATCGACGCGAAGGATTTGCTGATCGAACTCGAATAAGCCAATGACCGCCGGTTTGACGTAGATCAAATCGGCGGTCGCTGCGGTGTGCTTCAGATGGTGAAAATCCATAAGGAGCAGTTCGATGATCGCAGCCCGCTACTTTCCCGTCCTCGCCCTGACGCTTGCCGCCTGCACACCGGCGTTGGAGTCAGAGGTCTCGCGCGACCTGCCGTCGGGCAAGGTGCTTTACACGCAAAGCTGTTCCGGCTGCCATGGCGCGTCCGGTCGGGGCGACGGACCGATGGCAGCCGATCTAACCCGCACCCCCGCTGACCTGACGACTCTGGCAGCGGATTGGCAGGAATACCCACAAACGCATGTCATGGGCTACGTAGACGGCTATTTCCGCGACGGCACGGCGGGTGAAGTCATGCCGGCGTTCGGCAGCGGCATGGCCGATGGCCCGCTCGTTCCATTCGACGCGGGCGACGGCGTGATGTCGCCCACGCCCCAAGCGCTGATCCGAATCGCCGATTACGTCGAGACGTTGCAGGTCCGCTAGCTCTGGACGGCGCGACGGTTCGGGCCACCTGATGCGACAACACAGGAGAGCATCATGACCAACGCCCGCAGTATTCACCTCGCCTCGCGCCCCAAGGGCGCCCCCACCGCAGAGAACTTCCGGCTGGAAGTGCACGATCTGCCCGACCCGAGTGACGGCGAAGTCAGCCTGCGCGTAATCTGGCTATCGCTCGATCCTTACATGCGCGGTCGGATGGACGATGGCCCGTCCTACGCCGAGCCGATCAAGGTTGACGGTGTCATGGGCGGGCAAACCGTCGCCGAAGTCATCGCGTCGAAAGCCGACGGCTTCGCGACGGGCGATATCGTCACCGGCATGACCGGGTGGACCACCCATGCGACGATGCCTGCCGACGGGCTGCGCAAGCTGAACCCCGATCAGGCCCCGGTGCAGACCTCGCTGGGCGTTCTGGGGATGCCCGGAATGACCGCGTGGACGGGGATTTCCGAACTGATCGGCGCGAAAGAGGGCGAGACCATCGTGATCTCTGCCGCCACGGGTGCCGTCGGCGCGGTCGCGGGCCAGATCGCCAAGGCGCGTGGGTGCCGCGTGATCGGCGTCGCGGGTGGGCCAGAGAAGTGCAGTTTCGCCACCGACACGCTGGGCTATGACGCCTGCATCGACCACTACGCGATGGACGACGGCAAAGCGATGGCCAAGGCGCTGTCCGAGCAGGCCCCGAACGGCATCGACGGTTACTTCGAGAACGTCGGCGGCAAGACCACCGCAGGAGTCATCCCGAACATGGCTCTGAACGGTCGGATCGCAGTGTGCGGCATGGTCGCTTGGTACAACGGCGCGAACATGGATCAGACGATCCCTCTGCCCCTTGTCTGGCGCACGATCCTGACCAAGCGCGTGACCGTGCGCGGCTTCATCGTGTCCGATCACTGGGATCGCTTCGACGCCTTCCTGTCCGAAGTTGCGCCGCTGGTGCAGTCCGGCAAGCTGACATGGCGCGAAGACGTGACCGAGGGGCTGGAAAACGCGCCAGAGACCTTCATGGGCATGCTGACGGGCGATAATTTCGGCAAGACCCTGATCCGAGTTGGCGACGACGCGTAGATTTCCCCTTGCGGCCCGCGTGCGGAGATTCTACATCGCGCTCACTCATTGGCACGCGGGCGTAGCTCAGGGGTAGAGCATAACCTTGCCAAGGTTAGGGTCGGGCGTTCGAATCGCCTCGCCCGCTCCAATGAGATAGCCTCCGATGGCATGCGGGCGTAGCTCAGGGGTAGAGCATAACCTTGCCAAGGTTAGGGTCGGGCGTTCGAATCGCCTCGCCCGCTCCATCGGAACCTCTTCACTTTTTCCTCAAGTGATCGCCCTATCTTGCAACGGGCTGATTAGAGCGCTGGCGGCTATGCCATTCTGCAAACCCAGCTTAATCGAAATCGGCGTGCGCGCGGGATCGCTCCGAGGGCTATCCTCCCTTTCGCCCAATCATCTCGAACCGGTCCACGTCCACCATCCCAAGATCGGTGATCTTAAGATGCGGGATCACCGGCAGAGCGATAAAGGCAAGTTGCAGGAACGGCTCGTTCAGGACCACGCCCAAGCCTTTGGCCGCAGTGCGCAACGCTTCGAGTGATGCGCGCACCTCCTCAAAGGGCCGCTCGCTCATCAGCCCGGCGACGGGCAACGCAAGCTCGGCCAGAACCACGCCGCCGTCCACCACGCAGAACCCGCCCTCGATCTGGTCAAGCCGGGTCGCGGCCAAGGCCATGTCGTCATAGTCCGCACCCACGACGATCAGGTTGTGGTGGTCGTGGCACACGGTCGAGGCGATCGCCCCGCGCTGCATCCCGAAGCCACGCACGAAGCCGTTGGCGTGACCGCCGGATCGTCCGTGCCGCTCGATCACCGTCACGCGCGCAAGGTCACGCGCGGGGTCGGGCCGTTGGTCGCCATCCGTCGCGGGGATCTCTTCCGTCAGGTGGTCCGTCAGGATCTGCCCCTCGTTGATGCCGATCACCGGAACCGGACCGCTTCCGGAATGGCGGAACATATCGGCGGAAATTGCGGGCACCTGCACGGAACTGCGTCCGATGACGGGCCCCGCCTGCCGTGTCTCTCCGGGCAACTCCGCGCCACCGGACCAGACCGCCTGCGCATCGCACATGGCCAAAGACCCCACGGCCACGATGTCCGCCCGCTTGCCCGGTGCGATCTGGCCGCGATCCTTCAGTCCGAACGCCTCTGCGCCCGACAAGGACGCCACGCGGTAGGCGACCAGCGGGTCCACCCCGCCTGCGATGGCGGTCCGGATCATATGATCAAGATGCCCCTCTTCGCCGATATCCAGCGGGTTCCGGTCGTCCGTGCAGAAAGCCAGATAGGGCGACAGCCGCTCGGTCATCAGGGGCAGCAGGGCGTGTAGATCCTTCGACACCGAGCCTTCCCGGATCAGGATCCGCATCCCCTTGCGCAGCTTCTCGCGCGCTTCCTCGGCGCTGGTCGCTTCGTGCTCGGTGCGGATACCGGCGGCGACGTAGGCATTCAGGTGGCGCCCCGACAGTAGCGGCGCGTGACCGTCGATATGCCGTTCGGCGAATGCGCCTAGCTTGGCCATGCAGCCTGCATCTCCGCCGACGACGCCCGGATAATTCATGAACTCCGCCAGCCCCAGCGCGCGGGGGTGGTCCGCCAGAGCCGCGAGCGCCTCTGCATCAATCCGCGCGCCGGATGTCTCCAGATGCGAAGACGGCACGCAGGACGACAGCATCACCCGAATGTCGATGGCGCTTTGGCCCGCTTGCTCCAATGCCCATTCCAAAGCCTCGACGCCCAGCACGTTGGCAATCTCATGCGGATCCCAGATTGCAGTCGTCGTGCCGCGCGGCCCGACGCAACGGGCGAATTCGGACGGCGTGACCAGCGACGATTCGATATGCAGGTGCGTGTCGATGAAACCGGGCACCAAGGTCAGCCCGGTCACGTCGCGCACCGGTCCGTCGCAGTCGTGCCCGACGCTGGCAATCACGCCACCAACGATTCCCACGTCACCTGGAACCAGATCACCCGTGACCACGTCCAGAACCGTGCCGCCGCGCAGCACCACGTCGGCGTGGGCATCGCCACGCGCCACGGCGATCAGATGTGGCAGATCAGACATCGGCGTTCCTTCATCTTGTCGAAAACACTCAAAACCGTCGCCCGGCAAAGAAGTCCCGCAGCAGATCGGCGCTCTCGGTTTCCCCGATCCCGGAATAGACCTCCGGCACCCAATGCGCCTGCGGGTGCGAGAACACCCGCGCGCCCTGCGCCACCCCACCCGATTTCGGATCGCTCGCGCCATAATACAGCCGCGCGACGCGGGCCGCCGCGATGACGCCGGCGCAGGCCGCGCAGGGCTCCAGCGTCACGTAAAGCGATGCGCCGGGCAGCCGTTCCGATCCCAGTGCCGCGCAAGCCGCGCGGATCGCCTGAACCTCTGCGTGAGCGGACGGGTCGCACAGCGCGCGGGTCTCGTTGCCCGCAAAGGCCAGCACCTCACCTTCGGCAGACACCACGACCGCGCCCACCGGCACCTCTCCGCGGGCGGCGGCGGCGCGGGCCTCTTCCAGCGCAAGGGACATGAACGGGCTTTGCATTCCCCCGATCTGCGCCTAGCAACGGGGGCATGTCCAGCCCCACCCCAGAAACACCGCCGACCGGCGACCGTATCGCCAAGGTCATCGCCCGCGCAGGCCGCGCATCGCGCCGCGAGGCAGAGCGCCTGATCGAAAGCGGCCGCGTCACCGTGAACGGCAAGAAGATCGACAGCCCCGCGCTGAACGTCACGGCCGCGGATCGCATCACGGTGGACGGCGTGGACCTTGCCCCGCCCGACAACCCGCGCGTGTGGCTTTATCACAAGCCCGCCGGTCTGGTGACGACAGCCAGCGACGAGAAGGGCCGCGAAACGGTGTTCGACGCCCTGCCCGACGATCTGCCCCGCGTGATGAGCGTGGGGCGGTTGGACCTGAACTCCGAGGGGCTGTTGCTGCTGACCAACGACGGAGAGATCAAGCGCAAGCTGGAACTGCCCAGCACCGGCTGGCTGCGCAAGTATCGCGTGCGGGTGAATGGCCGTCCGACGATCGAGACGCTGGCGCCCTTGAAAAAGGGGATAGAGATCGACGGCCAGCGCTTTCGCCCGATGGAAGTCACGCTGGACCGTCAGCAGGGCGCGAATGCGTGGATCACCATCGGCCTGCGCGAAGGCAAGAACCGCGAAATCCGCCGCGCGATGGAGACTGTCGGCCTGCCGGTGAACCGCCTGATCCGCATCTCTTTCGGCCCCTTCCGCTTGGGCGATCTGAAGCAGGGCGCGGTGGAAGAGATCAAACCGCGCGTACTGCGCGAACAGCTTGGCCTATCAACCGAGGGGTTCGCCGAGAAAAAAGAGAAGCCCAACGTGCGACGCGGGAAACCGGGTGGAAAGCCCGGTGGCAAGCCGACTGGGAAACCGCAGGGTAAACCGCGCAAGTAAAAGGCCCGGCGTGATCGGCTGCGGGGATTTCCGTGTCGCGCGTAGACAAACCCGCGCCGTATTTGCCCATTCGCGACGCCGCCAACTCTTCTACACCCTCCGGAACGATCTTGGAGGAGACCGCCCATGCCCGCATTGTCCCTGTCCCGCCGCCTGCGCCGCACGCCGTTTTCCGAGGGGGTCGAGGCGCAGGGCGTCACGGCCTACACCGTCTATAACCACATGCTGCTGCCTACGGTGTTCCGTTCGGTCACAGAGGACTACCGCCACCTCAAGGAAGCGGTGCAGGTCTGGGATGTGGCGTGCGAGCGTCAGGTCGAGTTGCGCGGCCCCGATGCGGGCCGGTTGATGCAAATGCTGACCCCGCGTGACCTGCGCGGCGTGCTGCCCGGACAGTGCCTATATGTGCCCATCGTGGACGAAACCGGTGGGATGCTGAACGATCCGGTGGCTTTGAAGCTGGCCGAGGACCGCTGGTGGATCTCCATCGCCGACAGCGATCTGCTGTATTGGGTCAAGGGCATCGCTTACGGCTACCGGTTGGATGTACTGGTGGACGAACCCGACATCTCTCCGCTCGCAATCCAAGGCCCGAAGGCCGACGACCTGATGGCCGCCGTATTCGGTGACAGCGTGCGCAACCTCCGCTTCTTCCGCTTCGGCCACTTCGATTTCAACGGGCGCGACACGATCATCGCGCGGTCTGGCTACTCCAAACAGGGTGGGTTCGAGATCTACCACGACGGCACCGACTTCGGCATGGAGTTGTGGAACGCGCTGTTCGAGGCGGGCAAATCCATGGATGTCCGCGCTGGCTGCCCCAACCTGATCGAACGGATCGAGGGGGGCCTGCTGTCCTACGGTAACGACATGACCGACGACCACACGCCCCACGAATGCGGCTTGGGCCGCTTTTGCGACACGCAGACGGCCATCGGCTGCATCGGACGCGACGCGCTGCTGCGGGTAGCCAAAGAAGGACCCGTACAGCAAATCCGCGCGATCTCTATCGACGGCGCGCCGGTGCAAAGCTGCGACCGCTGGTGGCCGATCATGGCGAACGGAACAAAGGTGGGTCACATTTCATCCGCCGCGCATTCGCCGGACTTCGACACCAATGTCGCCATCGGCATGGTCCGCATGACCCACTGGGACGCCGGCACGGCGGTGACGGTGAACACGCCGGACGGCCCGCGCGACGCCCGCGTGGAAGAACACTTCTGGGCCTGACGCCACCGCTGACCTAGCGTCTGTCCCGGCGCGCCCCTATATCGGATGCGACTGTCCGGGGGCCTGCCATGCCACGTCTTTTGCTGACCGCACTCGTAGCTGCCATTGCGGTGGCGCTGCTGTCTCTGGCCGTGCGCGCCGTTGGCCGCACGGCACAATCGGTGCGCGCCGCGACCGGACCACGACCGCTTGGAGAAACGCCCATGCAACGCCTGTCTTTCGTGCTTCTCTGCGCGCTGATTTTCTATGCCGCGATCTGGGGGGCTGGCTGATGGCCCAACGCTTCGGCGGCGCGCATTCCCCCGGTGCCGCAAAGACCGATTGGTCCCGCAAGCGCCGCAGCCGGGTTGGCGCGCGCGCGAACGCCCTGTATATCGCGCCGATCCCGCTGCTGTTCACCGCATTCGGTCAGAACCCGGCGGGGCTTGCGTTCGATCTGGCCGCGTTCTTCACCCTGATGGGGGCGGCCTACCTGACGCGCGAAGGTCTGAAGGCCCACGACGCCTACGACGCCCGCACCACAGCCCGCCGCCCCGCGATCCCGCGCAAGATGCTGGGTGCCGCGCTGACCGGCGCGGGCCTTCTACTGGCGGGGCTGCCATCTCTCGGTGGCGGCATCATCCTCGCCATCCTCGGCACCGCTTTGCACGTGGCCGCCTTCGGCATAGACCCCTTGCGCAACAAGATGCCCGGCGGCGCACCGGCGTGGCAGTCCGAGCGTGTGGCGGCTGCCGTTGACGAAGCCGAGCGCCATTTGGCGGACATGCGCACCGCCATCGCAGGCACCGGCGACCGCCCGCTTCTGATCCGCACCGACAGTTTCGCCGAAACCGCGCGCGGTCTGTTCCGGCGGGTCGAACAAGACCCCCGCGATCTGGCGCAGGCGCGTCGATGGCTCGGCGTTTATCTGCTGGGTGCAAAGGACGCTGCGCAGAAATACGCCGCCTTGGCCGCCCGCAGCGATGCAAAAACAGCGCGGACTGAGTTCATGACGCTGCTCAACGACCTTGAACAAGGCTTTGCACGGCGTACAGAGACGATGCTGCTTGACGACCGCTCTGATCTTGACGTCGAGATCGAGGTGCTGCGCGAACGGCTGGACCGAGAGGGTCTGGCCATGGCGAGCGATGACCTGGGGGACAAGAACCGATGACCGATACCAAGACCGACCTGACAGCAGAGATCGAAGCCGTCACGGGCACGCCGCAGCCCGCCAACGAAGTGACGGACTACGATCAGTCCACCGGCGACACGCGCGCCGCCATCGAACAGCGCATGGCGCAGATCCAGATGGACGACACCGGCTCTATCATCGGGTTCGGGTCGGCTGCGCAGGAAGAGCTGCAGCAGATCAGCCAGTCGATGCTGAAGGACGTGAAGAACAAGGACATCGGGCCCGCCGGTGACAGCCTGCGTGGCATGGTCTCTGCCCTGCGCGGCTTTTCCGTGTCCGAGCTTGACCTCAGCCGCAAGCGCACCTTCTTCGACCGCATCCTTGGCCGCGCCGCCCCCATCAGCAAGTTCATGGCAAAGTACGAAGACGTGCAGGCCCAGATCGACGACATCACCACCCAGCTTCACGCCCACGAGCATCAGCTGCTGAAAGACGTGAAGTCGCTGGACCTGCTCTATGAAAAGACCCTCGCCTTCTACGACGAGCTGGCGCTGTACATTGCCGCCGGAGAGGAAAAGCTGCGCCGCCTGGATGCCGAAGATATCCCCGCGCTGGAGGCCAAGGCCACCGATGGTCAGGGCGACGATGTCATCGACAGCCAGCAGCTGCGCGACCTGCGCGCCGCCCGCGACGATCTGGAACGCCGCGTCCATGATCTGCGCCTGACGCGGCAGGTAACGATGCAGTCCCTGCCCTCGATCCGGCTGGTGCAGGAGAACGACAAATCGCTGGTGATGAAGATCAACTCCACACTCGTGAACACCGTGCCGCTGTGGGAAACGCAGTTGGCGCAGGCCGTCACGATCCAGCGCTCTGAAGACGCCGCGGATGCGGTAAAGTCGGCCAACGACCTGACCAACGATCTGCTGACCTCGAACGCCAAGAACCTCCGCGAAGCCAATGCGAAGGTCCGCACGCAGGTGGAGCGTGGCGTGTTCGACATCGACGCTGTGAAGCAGGCCAATGCAGAGCTGATCGCCACCATCGAGGAATCGCTGCAGATCGCCGATCAGGGCAAGGCCGCACGCAATCAGGCCGAAGGTGAGTTGCAGAAAATGGAGGCCGAGCTGAAGGACACGCTGGCCGCCGCGAAATCCCGCAAGCACGTTCCGGCGCAGGGCTGACTTGCGCACAGCCTTCGCCCTTTTAACGCTGGCGCTGCTGGCGTCCTGCGCCCAGCGCCAGCCGGTCGAGCCGGTGCCCGTACCACAGCCTCGGCCCGAACAGCCTATGGCGATGACAGCGCCGCTGCCGCCACGTCCGCCGACGCGCGGGCCCGATAGCGCGGCGCTTTCGGCCTTCTACGCGCAGGTCGAAGAGCGTCTGCTGACCCGCGGCCTTCTGCGCCGCGACGGTGGTGGCCCCGATACACCCTACGACGCAGATCGGCTGGCCGACACCTTCCTGCGGTTGGCATTTTATGAGGAATACGCCGCCGGATCAGGTGTGCTCGTCGCACAGGAAACGGAATCGCAGCTGCACCGCTGGACCGCCCCGGTGCGGATCGAAACCCGCTTCGGAGATAGCGTTCCGCAGGCCCAGCGCACCCGCGACGGCAACGACGTGACCGCCTTCGCCCGCCGTCTAGCGCGCGCGACAAACCACCCCGTCGGGACGACCGCGTCGGGGGGCAACTTCATCGTTTACATCGTAAACGAACAGGAACGCCGCGCCCTTGGTCCTGCGTTGCGTCGCTTGGCCCCCGGCTTGTCGGACACCGAACTGTCGTCTGTTCTGAACCTTCCCCGCTCCAGCTACTGCATCGTCTTCGCCATCGATGCGGGCGACAACGGCCAGTACAACCGTGCCGTCGCGCTAATCCGCGCCGAGCATCCCGACCTTCTGCGCCTGTCCTGCATCCACGAGGAAGTCGCCCAAGGCCTCGGCCTTGCCAACGACAGCCCCCGCGCGCGCCCGTCCATCTTCAACGATGACGAGGAATTCGCGTTGCTGACAACCATGGATGAGCAGCTTCTGCGCATCCTTTATGATCCCCGCCTGACCCCCGGCATGTCCCTGACCGCCGCCACCCCCATCGTGCGGCGCATCGCGGCAGAGATCATAGGCGGCCCAAGCTGATCGCGGCCCTGCTTCATCGTTCCTGAAATATCTCGGAGTTCGAGGCAGAGCCTCGATCCGTGCTTAGCAAACCGCGACACACCCGCTATAAGGGCGGCGCACGACTAACCGGAGCCGCCCATGTCCATCTTCGACTTCCTTTCGGGTCAGTTCATCGACGTCATCCACTGGACCGATGACCGGCAGGACCGCATGGTCTGGCGGTTCGAACGTCACGGGCATGAGATCAAGTACGGTGCCAAGCTGACCGTCCGCGAAGGACAGGCCGCCGTCTTCGTGCACGAAGGCCAGTTGGCCGATGTCTTCACCCCCGGCCTCTACCTGCTGGAGACGAACAACCTGCCGATCCTGACGACCCTCCAGCACTGGGACCACGGCTTCCGCTCGCCCTTCAAATCGGAAATCTATTTCGTCAACACGACGCGCTTCACCGATCTGAAGTGGGGCACCAAAAATCCGGTCATGCTCCGCGATCCGGAGTTCGGTCCCACCCGCGTGCGCGCCTTCGGCACCTACGCCGTCAAGGTCGCCGATCCCGCGCTGTTCCTGACAGAGATCGTGGGCACCGACGGTGAGTTCACCGCCGATGAAATTACCTTTCAAATTCGCAACGTCATCGTACAAGAGGCGTCCCGCACGCTGGCCGCCAGCGGCATCCCGGTGCTCGACATGGCCGCCAACACCGCCGATCTGGGCAAGCTGATCGCCAGTGAGATCAGCAAGACGGTCGCCGCCTACGGCCTGTCGATCCCCGAACTCTATATCGAAAACATCTCGCTGCCCGCAGCGGTCGAGGCAGCGCTGGACAAGCGCACCTCCATGGGGGTCGTCGGCGATCTGGGTCGGTTCACACAGTATCAGGCGGCAGAGGCTTTGACGGCCGAGGGCTCCACCGCCGGTGCCGCGTTGGGCACGGGTTTCGGTGCGGGCATGGGGATGCAGATGGGGGGCATGACCATGGGGCCATGGGGCCAGCGACCTGCCGCACCGCCTCCGCCGCCGCCGGTAGAGCATGTCTGGCATATCGCCAAGGATGGCGCGACGACTGGCCCGTTCTCCACCGCACGGCTTGGACGTATGGCGACCGACGGCGACCTGACCCGCGACAGCCTTGTCTGGACGCAAGGACAGGACGGCTGGATGCGGGCAGAGGACGTGCCCGATCTGACGCGTCTGTTCACGGTGATGCCGCCGCCCCCGCCGAGCGCATGATCGAAGGCCATTGCGATTGCGGCGGCGTGGCAGTGCGGCTTGCGAAAGCGCCGAACCGCATCAATGCCTGCCCCTGCGGCTACTGCCGCCAGATCGGCGCGCAATGGTCCTACTTCAAGCCCGCAAATGTCACCGTCACGGGACAGACGCACGGATATACGCGCGCCGCACACAGGATCGATTTCCGCCGCTGCGCGACCTGCGGCACCCTGATCTGCTGGCAACCGCGCGGCGGGGATATGTCGGTCATGGGCGTTCACATGCTGCTCTTTCCCGAAAAGCTACGTGCCGGTATTCCGCTGACAGGCGATCCGCTTTGGGACGGGGCCAAGTGAAACTAATTCGCCCGAATGACCGTGCCTGAAACCATGACCGGATCGCTTTACAAACGCTTGCCTGCCCGCCGCACATGGTTGCGCGCGTTGCATCTGTTCATGATCCCGCTGTTCATCTGGTTCCTGTTCATCACACCCGACGTGGTCGTGCCGTTTGGCCCCCGCGCGTTCCAGTTCCATTCGATCCTGGCGTTGATTTTCGTTACCGGCATCCTGATCTGGTACGCCGACTACCTGCGCCGCGGGCTGGCGGGACGCCCCGGCCCCAAGCTGCCCCGCTGGGGGCGCATCCTGCACCGCACGCTGCACCTGACGCTGATCTGGGGTCTGTTCTTCGTGGCCCTGTCGGGCTTTCTGCTAGGGCTGACCTCTGACCGCATGCTGAAAGCGGGCGGCTTCTTGCCGATCGCTCCGCCCATGGACATGCCGACGCTGAATTACTGGATCGGAAAGTTTCATACGTTCGAGTACTACACGCTCGGCGTCATCGCCTTGGTCCACGCGCTGTTTCACATCTGGCGGCACTGGAAACTGCGAGACAATGCGTTGCGGATCATGGCCCCGAAGGCGCTGCACCGCTATCTGTAGCGCATGAGCGCCGAACCACCCCTCGATCATCGTTTCCCCTGCCCCAACTGCGGCGCGGACCTGCGGTTTTCCCCGCAAACGGGCGCGCTGACCTGCGACTTCTGCGGGCATGAAGAAGCGACGTCGATCATCGCGGCCCCCGACGCGATCCAGGAACTGGACTTCGCCGCCGCCGTTGCCAAACGCTTGCCAGACGCGCAGATGGAAGAGACGCGCGTTTCGCGCTGCCCGAACTGCGGCGCAGAGGTCGAGTTCGACGCCGACATCCACGCCACCGATTGCCCGTTCTGCGCGACGCCCGTGGTGACGGACACCGGCATTCACCGCCACATCAAGCCCGCCGGGCTGATCCGTTTCCGGGTTGCCGAGGATGCCGCGCATTCCGCTTTGGCCGACTGGCTGAAGGGCCTGTGGTTCGCGCCGAATGGCCTGACCCGCTATGCCCGCAAGGGGCGTCGGATGACGGGCGTCTACCTGCCCTACTGGACGTTCGACGCGCGCACCCGCTCTCGGTATCGGGGTATGCGGGGACGTATCCACCGGACCACCCGGCGCGGGGCGGACGGCAAGATGCACTCCGACACCACGATCCGCTGGTCGCCCGCCTCCGGCACCGTTGCGCGGGATTTCGACGACGTGCTGGTACTGGCCTCAAAATCGCTTCCCGGCGCAACGGTCGACGCGCTAGAGCCGTGGCACATGAGTGACCTTGTGCCCTACTCCCCCGATTTTCTGGCGGGCTTCCGGGCAGAGGGCTACGGGATACCGCTGGAAGACGGGCGAGAGATCGCGCGCGCCAAGATGGATGCCGCGATTCAGCGCGACGTGCGCATGGACATCGGCGGCGACCGCCAGCGCATCGACGCGATCCAGACGCAAGTGACCGATGTGACGTTCAAGCACATCCTGCTGCCCCTATGGCTGGCCGCCTTCACATACGGCGGCAAAAGCTACCGCGTCGTGGTGAACGCGCAGACCGGCCGCGTGACCGGCGAACGGCCCTACTCCAAATGGAAGATCGCTTTTGCCGTGTTGGTCGCTCTGATCGTAGCGGGAATCGGGGCTTATTTCGGTGGACGTTGAGACCCTCAGCCCCTGCCCATCGTGTGGCGGCACGCTGGCGATCGATCCGGGCCATGACACCATCCGATGCACCCACTGCGCGACGCGCCACCTGCCCGAAGGGATGGAGGTCACCACCGCGCGGGGCTGTGCCGCCTGCGGCGCGCGTATCGCGGTCAACCCGCAGATCATGGCCGCCGCTTGCCCCTTCTGCGCCAGCCCCTTCACCGTTCTAGCCACACAGGACCGGCACCCGGAACCCGATTTCGTCGTGCCTTTCGCGGTGACCGAGACGCAGGCGCGCGCCCAAATCCGTCACTGGCTGTCCAAGCAGTGGCTCGCCCCTGCCGGTCTGCGCAGATCCGCGCTGTCGGGCGATGCGCTGCATGGGATGTACCTGCCCTATTAAAAGATGATCGGAGAGCTTCGTGCCGAACAGGTCAGGGTCTTCGCCAAAAAAACCGTTTGGGTTGATACCGATGCGGACTGGCCGCCGCCCACGCGCTGGGAACACAGAGAGCCGATGGATGCCTTGGTCGAAGGTTCGGACACCCTGCCCAGCTACGTCAGGCGGGCGCTGTCGGGCTGGGACCTGTCGACCGCTGCACCCTACGGTCCCGCACGTTTATCGGGCACGTTGGCCGAGATCGCCAGCCTGTCCTATGGCACGGCCCGCGCACGTGTTCTGGGCTTGAACCGTGGCAGGGTCGAAGAAGCCGCACCGCGACCGGAACTGAGCAAAGCTCCCAGCTTTCGCAGCGGCATTCGGGTCGATCACTGCGGCCTGTTCCTGATGCCCATCTGGCTGTCTGCTTACCGATGGCGCGGACAGGTCTATCATGTCGCCGTGCATGGCCAGAACGGCACTGTGGTAGGACAGAGGCCATTGTCGCGCTTTCGGTTCTGGATGATGATCGCCGCTCTGGTCAGCGCCTGCACGTTCTACTACTTGATGGCGCTAACAGACATAATCTGATGCCGGAGTTCCCATGATCCTATGCGCTGGTGAAGCCCTGATCGACATGCTGCCGCGGCAGAGCATGGAGGGAGAACCTGCATTCGCCCCTTTGGTGGGCGGGGCCGTTCTGAACACCGCCCGCGCGCTGTCGCGATTGGGTGCGGACACGGGGTTTTTCTCGGGTCTATCCACCGACCTGTTCGGGCAGCAAATCGTCGCGGCGATGCAGGCGGATGGGGTGGATATGTCACTGGCCCACCGCTCTGATCGGCCCACCACGCTGGCCTTCGTGACGCTGACGAACGGACAGGCGCAATACGCGTTCTATGATGAGAACACCGCCGGACGGATGCTGTCAGAGGCCGATCTGCCGGATACCGTCAACGCAGAGGCCTGCTTTTTCGGTGGTATCTCGCTACCGGTCGAACCTTGCGGCGACACTTACGACGCCCTGTCGGCCAAGCTGGCCCCGACCATGCCGATGATGATCGACCCCAACATCCGCCCCGGCTTCATCCGCGACCCGGACCGCTACCGCGCCCGGATCTGGCGCATGATTGAACGGTCGGACATCGTGAAAGTCTCGGACGAGGATCTGCATTGGCTGATGGACGACGGATCGCTGGAAGACCGGGCGCGCGCACTGTTGGAGCGTGGACCGTCGCTTGTCTGTCTGACCAAAGGCGTTGAAGGCGTGCTTGGTCTGACGCGCAACTTCGAGGTGACCGTTCCGTCGCAGCGCGTGACCGTTGTCGATACGGTCGGCGCGGGAGACACCTTCAACGCGGGCGTTCTTGCGTCGCTATCGGACGCGGGCGTGCTCACAAATGATGGCGTGCGGGCGCTGTCCGAAGACGTGGTGCGCGACGCGCTGGACCTTGGCGCACGAGCGGCGGCTGTCACCGTCAGCCGCGCCGGAGCGAACCCTCCGACGCGGGCTGAATTGGGCTGAGTAACGACGGGCTTACAGCCCGTCCCGCGCAATCAGGTCGGCCAGATCGGCCGTCAATTTCGCCCGTGCCGCCGCGATAGAGGACGGGGCAAGGGTCTGGAACGGCGTCTGCAGCGAGAAGCGACGCGCGCGCTCGCCGCTGGTGCCCTGCGGCGAGCCCACGAAATACTGACCGTCCATGCGGTAGATGCCATCGCGCCCAGGCAACGCACGGCTGATGCGCACGTCAACTTGCGCATCGGGGCGGTCGAAGAAGGGCCACGGCTCGGCGGCCACTGTAGCGCGTGTCTGTGCCGCCAGCGCCAGCGCCAGGCCTTCGGTGATGGCGCGCTCAGGATCGTCGGCCCAGAGGAGGTTGTCGTCGCTGACAAGCGCGCCGGTCTCGTCCTCGAAGAAGATGACTTCTTGGCTGGCATAGAGCGGCAGGGACACGTCACGGACCTCTACCGATCCCACGGAAACGGGGATCTTGGTTTCGGATTGGGCCACCGGCGCGTCGAAGCGCAGGGGCGTCCCACCGCAGGCGGCGAGCAGGGTCAGGGCCGTGGCAGCGGCGAGTTTGTGCATGTGTTTACCGTCCGAATAGCAGCGAGTTGGGATTGCGTTCGATTTGACGCGCGAGACTGTCGATAGAGCTGGCGGCGCTTTGGATATCGCGCAGGGTGGCCTGCACTTCAGAGCCAAGCGCGCCGCGCTGGTCGTAACCTTCGATCACTGTGCCGGTCTGCGTCAGCAACCCGCCCACGCTGTTCAGAAGCGTCGGGATCTGGTCGGCACTGCGACGCACGGACGCCAGCGTGGCGTTGGCATTTTCGATCAACCCGCCCTCTTGCACCTGGATCAGCAATCGCTGCACCTCTTCCAGCGCGTTGGACAGGGCACCCGGCACACGCTGTGTATCGGGCGATGAGATCAGGGTATCGGCAGAGGCCAGCAAGGAACTGGTCCGTTCGCCGATTTCCTGAATCGGAAGGTCGGCCACGTCGTTCACCAGCAGTTCGATCTGGTCGGCCACGCGCTTGGCGCGATCCGCGATCTCGGGCGCCACGTCGGTCGCTTCGGCAACATCACGTGCGGCGATCTGGATGTCCGCCAATGCGGTGGTCAGGGCGGCGTTGATGTCGTTCACCGCAGCGCCCGCATCGGTGACCAACGAATTCGCGTTGTCCAACACACCATTCGGTTCCGTCAGCGCCGCAAAGACAAGCTGCAGGTCCTGAATCGTGCGCTGCACATCGGCAGGCAAAGCGTTCAACTCTTCGTTCGACACCAGCGTATCCAGCGAGACGACCAGCGAATTGATGTTGTTCACAGCCTGATCCAGCGGCACTTCGGAAATGTTCTGCGTAACCGTCGTCAGGTTGGCGGTCAGAAGATCCACGTTGTCCAGAAGACCCGGCAGGCGGGTGTTCGTGGTCGCGGCGGCTTCGGCGAGTTCCGACAGGATCGGCTGTGCCTGCGCCTGAATGTCGGTAACGGTGGCCTGCAGCTGCACCAGCGTCGCCTCTGCCGTTTCGACAAGACCGGACGCACGTACGTCGGATATCAAGCCTTCCACTTCGGTCAGCAGCGTCGACACATCGCCCGTCAGCCCCTGCGTCGCGTCAGAGGCCAGCAAGGTGCGCAGCGCCTCGACCGATCCTTCGACTTCGGTAACAAGGTCGACCAGCGGCAACTCGTTGAACGTGGCGATCAGCTCTTCCGTCTCGGCCAGCGTGGCGTTGATCGCCTCGACCGTTTCGGGACCCTCTTCCATCGTTTCGAACACGGAATTGGCGGCAATTTCGGCGGCGTTCAGCGCGTCGACCAGGGCCGTCACGGCCCCCGCCTCGTTCAGTCGCGTCACCACATCGTTCAGCTGACCTGCGGTATCGGTCAGCGCCGACATCGTATCGCCGACCTGCACGGGAATTTCCTGTATGCCTTCAGAGTTCACCAGCGAGCGCACATCGGACAACAGCGCCAGAACCTCGGACGGGGTTTCGGTCACACCTTCGTCGTTCAGAAGGTTGGTGACGCCCTGCATGACGAGGATCGCGTTATTCAGCAGCTCTTCGATGGGCAGGTTGTTCACGCGGTTGAACACGCCCTCTGCCGTGTCTGCGAAGTCCGTCAGGTCCGCGGCAATCGACGGAATGCGGGGGAACGGCTCGGCGTTTGCGTCGATCGTCGCAGGCTCGGGATCATCCATCTGCGCCAGCGTGACCTGAAGCCCCCCCAGCAGGGACGCCGATTGCAACTGCGCGCGCAATCCGTTCTCGACGGCGAATTGCAAGAAATCTAGCACGTCTTCTTGGCCTGCGTCCGCCTCTAGCCCCATCGAGCCGGGTTCCAGTTCCAGCGTCACTAAAAGGCGCACACCACGGTCGCCAAAGGTCTCTTCGTCCAGAACGCCCGTCAGGCCAGCGACGCGACCGACGATGATACCAGCGAATTCCACATCCGCGCCGACTTCCAGACCGGGAACGGAGTCTTCGAAGATGACCGTGAAGTTGACAGGCTCGCCGCCTGCCCCGGCTTCGAACACCGACGAACGGGCCGAATCTTCGTCGCCGAACAGGCGGAAGGACGGGTTCTCTCCCAGTTCCTCGCCGCCCGATACGGTGGTTGCGAAGGATACGCCGCCGGACACAAGGCTGGCGATGCTGTCCACGTTGAACTGCGCGCCGGACGCGCCAAGGCTGAAGTTGAAGCCTGATGTGTCCCAAAAACGCGTGGCACTGTTGATGAGCCGCGCCTCGGGCTCGCGTACGAAACCGTCTGCCAGAACGGACACGCCATCATCGGCAAGGCGCAGATTACCCACGCGACCCACGGTGATACCGCGATAGCTGATCGGAGCGTTCTCACTCAGGCCCGCGACATTGGGAGCGCGCAAGGTGAACGTTACACCGTCGACGCCATTCGTGATCAGGGGGGCGCGGGTCAGGCCTTCGAACTCGGTCACGGCAGTGGCCACTTCGCCATCCCAACTGCCCATAAGGTAAACGCCGCTGAGAACCGTATCGAGACCGGAAATGCCTTGGGCCGACACCTCAGGGCGGACAACCCAGAACTTGGCGTCAGTGTCGATGAACTGCGCGACCTCTTGATCGACGCGCACGGCGACTATGACCGACTCCAGTCCATCAGAGAACCGCACCTCTTCCACCAGCCCGACGACAACATCGCGGTAGCGCAACTGGGTTTCGTCGGCGCGCACGCCGGATGCATCCTCGAACGTGATCTCGATCAGCACGCCTTGGTCGGCATAGTTGCGATAAGCGGCACCCAAAGAGATCAGCAGCGCGAGAAGCGGGATCAGCCAGACGATGGAAATGCGTGACAGCAGACCGCGCTTGGCTTCCACGGTTTCGGGCTCGGCGACCCCATTGGTGTTCTCATCGCTCATGCGTTCTTCGGCCCCCGGCCTTCATTGTCCCAGATCATGCGCGAGTCGAAGCTGATCGCTGCGAACATGGTGAATATCACCGAAAGCGCGAAAGTAATGGCCGCGGGACCGGGACGGATGGACGCCGCGAAATTGAGTTGCACCAATGCCGACAGGATCGCAACGACGAAGACGTCGATCATGGACCAGCGACCGATAAACTCGACCATGTGATACAGTTTATGCCGCGACTTCGGACGCATGACGGCAGAGCGTTGGACCGAGATCGCCAGATAGGCGATGGCCGCGAACTTCCCCATGGGGATGGCAACCGACGCGATCAGGATGATCATCGCCACGCCAAGGTTGCCGTGCGTCGCAAGCTCGACCGCGCCCGCGATGATCGTGTCATCGGAGGAGTTGAACAGGATCTGCGTTTTCAGCATCGGAAACAGGTTCGCCGGGATGTAGCAGATGATGCCCACGATCAGCCAGGCCCAGACGCGCTGGATCGACCCCCAGTCGCGCGATTGCAGCTGAGTGCCACAGCGCGCGCACTCGGATTGGCCCATCGGCCAGACCTTCGCGCATCGCGTACAGGCCACAAGGCCTGCCTGTCGTGCGGTCAGGATCTGCGATCCAGAGCTGTCCATATGCTCCACCTGTCAAGAGTTCCGTCCAAAACAACGACGATCACGACCAGCAGCGCGAACATCCAGAAAGCTGGGCCGAACTCGACCTTCGCAAGATCGGCCACCTTCACCAGCGCCACGGCCACGCCGATGATGAATATTTCCGCCATGGACCACGGGCGCAGGTCCTCGGCCAGTCGGAAGGCGCGACGCGCGTGTCGCGCAGGCCTTCGGTTCTGCATCAGCGGTGCCACCACGTAAACGATCAGTAGCGCGCGTATGACCGGCACCGCGATGATGAAGGCGATCACGAAGACCGACAGGGCCACCATGAAACCACCGTCGAGAAACGTCAGAGCCGTGTCGATCACCGACGCCTTGTTGGAAAAACCCGCGACGTTCACACCCAAGAAGGGAAAAAACACTGCCCCGACCATCAGCACCACGACCGTCAGCGCCAAGGCGATCGAGCGCGCATAGGCGTTCCGCTTGTCCGCGATCAGCGTGTGGTGGCAGCGCTTGCACACCATCTTCGCCCCGTTCTGCGGCATCCGCGCATGGTAAAGCGCGTCGCACTGCGGACAGGCGATCAGGTTCTCCAGATCGGCGTCGGTCGGTTCGGCAAGCGTCATAAGCGTTCGGGATCCCCGCGAACATGCCGGGCAAAGGCACGTAATGTTTAGATTATGATAAAGGTATTCCTGTCGGATACCAGTGCGGCCCAGTCACACCTCTGACAGGGCCCATGGTCCGTCACTTGCAAGCATCACCCTAGCGCGCCACGATAGTTTTGGGGGGACTACGAAATGAAGCATACGACTGCCGTCTTTAGTGCGGCACTGGCCAGTGTGATCGCGGGCGCAAGCTGGGCGCAGCAATCGCAGACGATGATCATCGCGACAGGCGGCGTCACCGGCGTCTACTTCCCGGCTGGCGGGGCGATCTGCCTGTCGGTGAATGCGCGCCGGGTCAAGCATCGGGTGCGATGCGCCCTGACTTCGACCGCCGGATCTGTGGCGAACCTGCGCGCCTTGGCCGACCGCGATGTTGATTTCGCCGTGGTGCAGGCAGACTGGCAGGGCCACGCGTTCGACGGCACATCCGCCTTTCAGGACGATGGCCCGATGACGGACTTGCGGTCCGTCTTCTCGATCCACCCGGAGTTCTACACCGTCGTCGTGCGCGCGGGGTCGGAGATCGCGTCCTTCGACGACCTGCGCGGCAAGCGCGTGAACGCCGGCGCGCCGGGGTCGGGACAACGGGCCACCACCCGCTTGCTGCTGGACCAGATGGGCTGGACGGAAGAAGACTTCGCGGCGCTGACGGACATTCCCGCCGCCGACTCTGCAGCTGCCCTCTGCGCGGATGAGATCGACGCGATGATCTACATGGTCGGCCATCCGTCCGGCGCGATCCTAGAGGCCACATCTGACTGCGACAGCACCATCATCCCGGTGGCAGGAGATGGGCGCGACGCCTTGGCCAAGGAAAATCCGCTCTATTCGGTCGGCGTGGTTCCGGGATCACTCTATCGTGGCACCGATACGGACGTAGAGACGTTCTCTATCGACGCCACGCTGGTCACGACCGCAGACGCATCTGATGATATGGTCTACGCCGTCGTATCTTCCGTCTTTGACGATCTCGCCCAGTTTCGCGAGCTACATGCCGCGTTCGAAAATCTGGACCCCGAACGAATGGTGGCAGACAGTCTGACGGCCCCCCTGCACCCCGACGCCCGACGTTACTACATCGAAGCCGGGTTGCTGGAAGATCAGGCCGCAAAGGCCAGACCCTAGTTGTTGATACGGAAGCTGTTCGCGTCCAGCACTTGCGTCAGCCCTTCGATCAAAACGGATTGGCTTTCGCCCGCATCGAAGGACAGTAGCACGCCGTCGTCCGTCAGGGTCTGACGCGCGGCGATGTCTTCCGGCGTCACGCTGACATTGGACCCGGTCCCGTAGTCGATGGTGATGAAGTCCTCGCCTTCGGTGAAGTCCGTGATCCGCGTCACGGCTGACTGGGTCTCGGGCACGATGCCAACGTCGAGAAGGAATCCGTCCGCTCCGGAGCCACCCGTCACGATATCGCCCGCGCCAAGGGCCAGAACGTCGGCACCCGCGCCGCCGTCCAGCGTGTCTACGGCGCCGTCTTCCAATGCGGCGACGAACTGCGCTTCGGTGACCGGTTCCGTCAGCAAGGCCTCGATATCGCCACCGCCGAACAAGGCGTCTGCGCCCGCGCCGCCTTGGATGGAGTCGCTGCCGTTCTCTCCGAATAGAAAGTCAGTTCCCTCAAACCCGTCGATCGTATCGCTGCCGTCGCCGCCGCCGATAGAGTCGTTGCCACGTCCGCCTTCCAGCGTGTCTTGGCCACCACCACCTTCCATCAGGTCGTCGCCCCCTCCGCCACTGGCGAAGTCGTTGCCTTCGGACCCATCAATCAGGTCTCCGTCCGGACCACCGTAAATCACGTCGTCCCCGGTGCCCCCGACCAGCACATCGAACCCGGACCCGCCGCGCAGCACGTCGTTGCCCTGATCCCCGGTCAGCAGATCGTCGCCGGCGCCACCAGCCAGATCGTCGTTTCCACCGCGACCGAAGATGGCGTCCGACCCATTGCCGCCCTGAACGGTGTCTGCGCCGCCAAGGGCGTCGATGAGGTCGCCCCGGTTGGTCCCGACCAGGTCGTCGGCCCCGTTGGTGGCGCCCTGAACGACGTTCAGATCGCCGGTATCATCCGGTCCATTGGCACCGCCAGAAGACCCGTTGTCATCGTCGCCGCCGCCCGCGAACGACCCGATCGCCAAGGCACTGCCCAGCAACAATAGAATCCCAATCATTTCACCTACCCCAAGTGATTCATTAATCGAGAAAAGCGCTTATTTTTAAGGACTTACAATATGCAAAACTGGAAAAAATGCCTGTTGCAATCGAAAACGGGCGGGCCCGAAGGTCCGCCCGCTGGATAAGTGTGTTTCGGATCAGGACGCTGTAAGCGGATCGCCATCATCCACCACTGGTGTATCGTCTTCTGTGTCATCCGAAGGGGTGTCGTCTCCGCCGTCAGGAGGCGTAACGCCATCGCCGTTATCATCGGACCCACCTCCGCCGCCGATCCCGGCAGCGCCAGCATCAGGAGACTCCATCAAAGCAGGTGCATCGACCGAGCCATTTCGCGTCTCTTCCAGAACCTCGAAGTCGTCCTCGGTCAGCGTCTCTGTCAGACCGGCCAGCAGGATCTGCTGCCCATTGTCTAGCGCGACGACCACACCGTCATCGGTGACAGTCTGCGATCCAACGTAGTCCGCAGCGGTCGGGGCCGGTGTGGTGCCTGCATCATAGGTCACGCGAAGCACGTCCGAACCCGCATTGAAGTCCGTCACCTGGATCTGGGTGGCGGTCTCGATGCCATCCCGCTCGAAGACCTCGAACGTATCCGTGCCTTCGCCGCCGGTGGCCTGATCGCCCTGCGTCAGGATCAGGTGATCGTTGCCGGTGCCGCCATCCAGTGTGTCGGACGCCGCATCGGACAGGTCCGCATCGCTCGGCGCACCACCGACGCCCGGTGCCAAGACGGATCCGCCGCTCAGAACGTCGTCGCCGTCGTTGCCGGACAGGGCGTCCGCGCCCGCGCCACCGTACAGCGTATCCGCATCCACGCCGCCCGAAAGCTGATCGTCACCGTCGTCGCCGTACAGCAGGTCTTCACCGACCGCGCCGCCCAGCGTATCGCTGCCGGTGCCGCCATACAGGGCGTCATCGTCCAGGCCTCCGAACAAGACGTCATCGCCCGTGTCGCCGAACAATGTGTCGCTGCCCTCGGCCCCCTGAAGGGTATCGGCGTTGTTGCCGCCGGACATAAGGTCATCGCCCGCGCTCCCGTTAAGCTCGTCGGTGCCGCCACCGCCAAGAAGGGTGTCGTCATCCGCGCCGCCGCTCATGCTGTCGCCGCCGAAGCCGCCGTCCAGAAGATCGTTGCCCGCGTTGCCAACCAGCGTGTCACTTCCGTTGAAACCGATCAGCGTGTCATTTCCATCGTTGCCGGTGACCGAGTCGCTGCCGAGGCTGCCATCAAGGAAGTCATCGCCCGCAAGACCGGCCAGCGTGTCGTCGCCTTGACCGCCGACCAGTTCGTCGTTGCCGACGCCCCCGCCCAGGAAGTCCTGACCCGCTCCACCGAACAGGCTGTCGTCACCTTCGTTACCGAAGAGCGAGTCCGCACCCTGACCACCGCCCAGCAAATCATTGCCGGCAAAACCCGTCAGCGTATCGCTGCCGTTGTTTCCGTAGAGCGAGTCGTCGCCGTCGGTGCCGTCCAGCATGTCTGCACCATTGCCGCCGTTCGTCGCTCCATCGACGTTATTGTTGTCGTTGGAATCGTCATCATCGCTGCCCCCATCGTCGAACAGCAGGAAGCCGAGGCCAAGGACGCCCCCGATCAAAAGAAGTGGTAGCAGCATGATCCAAACCCCAAGAAGAAAGTTACCCCGGAGTGAAGGTAGGCAGATTTCAAGGACTTGGCAAATGTATGTAGGGGGGGTTGCCCAATCCGGATCAGTCAAGGGCTAAGGCAAAGATTGTCGTCCTCGGGATGTGCAATGCTGCCTGAGAATGGGAAAATAGCCATCAGACCGAGCCACGCCGATCGGGGCAGACAGAGATGTCTTCATCCACCAGCGGGCCTGACCGCCAGAACTGCAGAGCTCCCTGATCGGTCGCCAGCGTCGAAACGACGCCATCTTCCATCACCTCTCGGCCGTTAAGACACGTTGCGGAACGGATTTAGCTTCCGCCCAACATTCAAGGTGATCCGGATCATATCTTTACCCAGCGCAAAGCCAGCATCATCGATGGGATTGGTGATGTCGGCGCTGCCGCGCTTGCACACCTCGAAGAAGTCGCTACCCGCACGACTGGCAGCCTGATCGCCCTGTGTCAGAACAGAATAGACGTCACACGTACCCCTATCCATCGCACCGTTTTCTACACCGCCGTTCAGAACATCGTCGACGGCTTTGCCGATCATCGTGTTGTCATCCCCGACACTGCACGTAATCTCGTCTCCTTTGCTGTTCGGCAGCACCTTCGCGACAGCGATCCCTTTCAGCGCGGCTTCATCGGTGGGCGCGGAACGCCGGGTCAGAGCAGGATCGGGATCTGACGTAGAGGAGGCAGTCGCGGGATCGGGTCGTCGGCATCAACGGATGCCTCTATCCTTTCCTTCCCATCGGACGGCCCTGCCGAAAGACGAACAAGGCCGTACCACGCAGTAACAGACCCATGGTTTGGGTCTCCCCGAACATCCGCCCGGCGAGAAGGAAATGACTGCCGGGAACAATTCGCAAGGACCCAACGCGTTTCGCAATCTACGCCGATCGTTAGTCGACCGCTTGCACGGTCCCGTCGATCAGGCGCACGCGGCGGTCCATCCGACTGGCGAGGTCCAGATTGTGCGTCGCGACAAGCGCCGCGAGGCCGGTTTCGCGCACCAGTTTGACCAACGCATCGAATACGGTGTCGGACGTCTCGGGATCAAGGTTGCCGGTCGGCTCGTCTGCGAGCAACAGCCGCGGACTATTGGCAAGCGCGCGGCACACGGCGACGCGCTGCTGCTCGCCACCGGATAACGCGCTGGGGCGGTGATCGGCGCGGTGCCCGACGCCAACGATCCCCAGAAGCTCGGTCGCCCGCGCCTCGGCCACGTCCTGCGCGATGCCTTCGGCCAGTTGCGGCAAAACGATATTCTCGGCGGCGGTGAACTCGGGCAGCAGGTGGTGGAACTGGTAGACGAAGCCCACCTGATTGCGCCGCGCCTGCGTGCGGCGACGGTCGCCCAGATCGGTCATGTCCTCGCCGCCCAGATACACGCGCCCCGTATCCGCCGAGTCCAACAGCCCCGCGATATGCAGCAGCGTGGATTTGCCCGCACCGGAGGGTGCGACCATGGCGACGATTTCACCGGGCACCACAGTCAGGTCGATGCCGCGCAGCACCTGCACCTCCTTGGGCGTGTTGTGGTTGTAGCCTTTGTGGATGGCGTCGAGCTTCAGGGCCGCATCACTCATAGCGCAGCGCCTCCACCGGGTTCATGCGTGCGGCGCGGCGGGCCGGGAAGATCGTCACAATGAACGACAGCGACAGCGACAGGATCACGGCAGACAGCACATCGCCCCATTGCAGCTTGGCGGGCAGCGCGTAGATGCCCCGGATCGAGGGATCCCACGCTCCGCCCCCTGACAGGTAGTTCACCGCCGAAAAGATCGGATCGATCCAGACCGCGAAGGCCACGCCAAGGATGACGCCCAGCGCGGTGCCGATGATGCCCGTCAAAGAGCCACAGATGAAGAAGATGCGCAGCACAGAGCCTTCGGTCAGCCCGACGGTGCGCAGGATGCCGATGTCACGACCCTTGTTCTTCACCAGCATGATCAGGCCGGACACGATGTTCATGGACGCGATCAGCACCAGTACCGACAGGATCACGAACATCACGTTGTCCTCGATATCCAGCGCGCGCAGGAATGACCCCGACGCATCGCGCCACGACCACAGCACGGCCTCGGGCCCGGCGGCCTGCAGGATCGGGATCTCGTAGCGGGCGACCTCTTCGGGGTCGTCAAGCATCACCTCTATCTCTGTCGCGGTGCCTTCGGCGTTGAAATAGGTCTGCGCCTCGGCGAACGGCAGGTAAATGCGGGTGCGGTCGATGTCGTAGCGACCGGCGGTAAAGATGTAGACGACTTCATAGTTCGACACGCGCGGCGTGGTGCCGAAGGGCGTGCGCGCCCCGTCGGGAGAGATCAGGCGGATCACCTCGCCGATCCCCACACCCAGCTCACGCGCCACACCCGATCCGATGGCGATGGTCGCGGGCGAAGCGCCATCTTCCCCGCCACCGCCGCCGAAGTCGGCCAGTGTGCCTTGGCTTTCTAGGGGGTCGACGATGCGCGGTACGGTGTTCAGGTCTTCGGCGCGGATGCCATGAACTTCGATCCCGGAGGTGTTGCCATTCGCCGACGCCATCACCTGCCCTTTCACCAGCGGAGCGGCGCGGACGACGCCGGGCACCGTGGCGATGCGTTCGGCCATCTCGGCGTAGTCGGGAATGTTGCGCGTTCCCGCCCCTGCCCCGTCGAAATAGGCGGTGGAGTAAATCGTGACGTGGGCGTTCGCGCCAAGAATGGTGTCGATGAACTCTGCCCGGAAACCGGACCGCACCGCCAGAGTCGCGATCAGTGCGAAAACGGCCAGCGTGATGCCGACAAGGCTGATCCATGTCATCACGGACACGCCGCCCTCTGCGCGCTTGGCACGCAGGTAGCGCCAGGCGATCATCCACTCGAAGCGGGAAAACGGGGCGGGGTTCGCCATGGGAGGCTCTCCTAAGGTTCGGCGTGACTTGGGGGAGGACGCGCGCAGGGTCAAGCGGCGCGCTCTTGGCGCGGGGTGGGATTGGAGTATTTAAGAAAACAAAGAAGGGTGAGGATGGCATGGAAATCAAGCGCGGCGCGGTTCGAAACGAAGGCCCGGCAGACCCGGAGTATTTCACCGGAGAGGTTTACATGTCGAACCTGTCGAAACACGAGGCACCGGGCCGCACGGGCGTACTGTCCGTGCGGTTCTCACCGGGCGGGCGCACGAACTGGCATACGCACCCCTACGGTCAGACGCTGGTGGTGACGGATGGCAACGGGTGGGTGCAAAAGGATGGCGACGCGAAGCAAGAGATCGCGCCCGGTGACGTGGTCGTGATCCCCGCGGGTGTGCGCCATTGGCACGGCGCGACTGACACATCCCAGATGACCCATATCGCCATCGGCGAGCGGGACGAGATCGGCACCGCACATTGGGAAGAAGCCGTTTCGGACGCCGATTACCTCGGCTAGGCCGCGTCAATACGGCGCTTTTGCTGGTCGTGGGGGCTATGCCTTCTATCTCTTTTCACCAACCTGCGTGACACCGGAGAGCACAATGACGACCATTCATCCCCATGCCCGCCAACTGGCTGGAGAGGTCGCCTCGGGCGCACTTTCCCGCCGCGAATTCTTGACCCGCGCCACAGCGCTTGGCCTGACGGCATCGTCGGCCTACGCCTTGCTGGGCTTGATGGCGACGCCCGCGCGCGCGCAAGAACGGCAGGATGGTGGCACGCTGCGCATTCAACAAGACGTGCGCGCGCTGAAGGATCCCCGCAGCTACGACTGGCCGCAGATGTCGAACGTGACCCGTGGCTGGCTGGAGTATCTCGTGAAGTACGAGCGTGACGGCGCGCTGACGCCGATGCTCTTGGAAAGCTGGGACATCAGCGACGACGCCACGGGCTACACCCTGAACGTCCGCCCCGGCGTGACATGGTCCGATGGCACACCGTTCACCGCCGAAGATGTGGCGTTCAACCTGACCCGCTGGTGCGACTCCACCGTCGAAGGCAACTCGATGGCCGCGCGATTTTCGTCACTGATCGACGAGGCCACCGGTCAGGCCCGCGAGGGCGCGATCACGGTGGACGACGATACAACCGTGACGCTGGCGCTGTCCTTCCCGGACGTGACGCTGATCGCGACTTTCAGCGACTATACCGCTGCCATTGTCCCGCAGGACTTCGACGGCGATCCGCTGAATGCCAAGGGCACGGGGGCCTACATGCCGGTGGAGTATGAAGTCGGCATCCGCGCCGCGATCGAGAAGCGCCCGGACCACCAGTGGTGGGGCGAAGAGGTGTACGGCCCCGCAACGCTGGAGCGGATCGAGTTCATCGACTTCGGCACCGATCCCGCCAGCTGGTTCGCCGCCGCAGACTCGGGCGAGGTCGACATGGTCTACGAGACCGTAGGCGAGTTCATCGACCTGTTCGACACGCTGGACTGGACCCGGTCCGAGTCCGTCACCTCCGGCACCGTGGTCATCCGGGTGAACCAGACGGTCGAGCCCTACGGCGACGTGCGGGTGCGGCGGGCGCTGCAACTGGCAACCGACAACGATACGCTTCTGGAACTCGGCAATTCCGGCCGTGGCCAAGTGGCAGCGAACCACCACGTCGCGCCGATCCATCCCGACTACGCCGATATCGGCCCGTCCGAATACGACGCGGAACAGGCGATGGCCTTGCTGGAAGAAGCTGGCCAGACTGACCACGCGTTCGAACTGATCTCGCTCGATGACGATTGGCGCAAGAACACCTGTGACGCGATGGCGGCGATGCTGCGCGATGCCGGGATGACGGTGAACCGCACGGTCGTGCCCGGCTCGACCTTCTGGACCAACTGGACGACCTATCCGTTCTCGGCCACCGACTGGGGCCACCGCCCCTTGGGCATCCAGCTTCTGTCGCTGGCCTACAAGTCGGGCGTGCCGTGGAACGAAACCGGCTTCGACAACGCCGAGTTCGACAGCTTGCTGGAACAGGCGCAGGGCATCGGCGACGCGGATGGGCGCGCCGAGGTCATGGGTCAGCTGGAAACCATCCTACGCGATGAGGGCGTCATCACGCAGCCCTACTGGCGCTCGACCTACCGTCACTTTGCGGCGAACGTGGTCGGGGCCGAACAGCACCCGGCGTTCGAGATCCATCCCTATGAGTTGGGTTTCGTCGTCTCCTGATCTTGCATCGGCCCCTGCGGGGGCCGATTTTGTCTGCGATGCACTTTTTCGAACAACTTGCCAACGAACGGATCGAAAGCGCCATGGAAGACGGCGCTTTCGACGACTTGCCGGGCGCGGGGAAACCCCTGCCGTTCAAAGCCGGTGATCCGGTTGTGCCGAAATCCCTGCAGACCAGCGGCTACACGCCCCCGGTCGTCATCCTGATCCGAAAGCTCGAAGATCTTCGCGTCGCGCTGCGCGACGAAAGCGACCGCGACCGCCGCCGCGCGCTTCTGACCGAGATCGCAGAGACCGACATGCGCCGCCGGATAGAGATCGAGCGCGCCGTGACGGATGCCACCCGGGGGCGCTGAGACCGCCCCAGCTTCTAGGTGGTCGAGCGACTTACCGCCTATCTTCACACGCTATGCGTGATTCCCATTTTATTCTGCGCTGCAGCATCTTGTATTTCGGCGCTGCAGCACGACATGTGTTGAAGACGAAAGACACACAGTATCCATTAAGGGGTTAATTCCATGGCCAAGCAATCCAACAAAGCCGCCGCGAACGATATGCAGAGCATGTTCGATCCGCAGAATTATCAGAACGTCTTCAAGACCTGGGCCGAGATGAACGAGCGCGTGACGACCATGATGGTCGAAGCCGGTCAACGTTCGGTCGACATTGCGCATGAGACCGCCAACGAAAGCTTCTCGAACATCCGCGACGTCGCTCAGGTCCGCGAAGAGCCGTCCGAATATAGCCGCGTTTACAGCGACTTCATGCAAAAGCAGATGGAGCTGGCTCGCCGTACTATCGAGTCGTTCTCTGCAGTGTCCAAGCAGACCGCATTCGAAGCGGCTGAAGTTGCGCAAGACGCTGGCAAGACGATGACGGACCAAGCGAGCGAGAACGCCGAGCGCGCCACCAACAAGGCAGAATCCGCCGCCAAGAAAGCCGCCTGAACGTCGAAAGATGTCCATGCACGATAGCGAAGGCGGGCCCATCACGGCCCGCCTTTTTTTCGTGTGCGGCCGGTCGCGTGAGGCAGAAAGTCAGATCGGCAGCAACCGATAGATCAGGTATCCGCAGGCCAGTACGATGGCCATGATCGGCACCAGCTTGCGCTTTGGGATGTTCAACTTCTCGATCCGTTCGCCAAGAAGCTGCGCCAAGAGTGCCAGACCAAAATAACGAACGCCCCGGCTGACTGCGATGGCGGCGAAGAACATCAGGAAATTCCCGCCCACAGCCCCGGCACCCAGCGTTGCCAGCTGCATTGGTGCTGGCGAGAAGGACACAAGGAACACGGTCCAGAACAAACCGTCCCCATCCAGCTCGCCTTGAAGGTCTTCGAATTCCGGCCCGAAGCTCAGCCATTCGATGATCGGCAAGACAACCGGATCGCGCAGCCATAACCCGAGCAAGTAGAACAACGACGCCCCAAAAAGGCATCCCAACCAGATCGAGACCGCGATGGTTATCGAACGTTTGGGGTGGCCGATCATCAAAGGGGCGATGATCGTTTCAAGCGGGATCGGCAACACCGTGCTTTCGGCGAAGGAGAGTGCCGCAAGACCCGTGCGGTGTCGGGCCAGACGTTCTGTCCAGCTTGCCTGGGTCTCGGGTTCGGTATCGGTTGCCTGTGTCACCTTGTCCAACCGGCAGCTTGGCGCACCGGTTCCGAAGCGGTGCCCCTGAATGTAAAAAAGCCCGCGCCGGAGTGGCGCGGGCCTTGGTGTCCTTAACGGTCGGCACCCGTCAGCTGGAGGTATCGGGGTTCGTGACGCGCAGGATTTCTCCGTTTGCCTTGTCTGTCAGCAGGAGGATCGCGCCGTTCTGATCAACCTCTACATCGCGGATACGGCCCCGGTCGGTGACCAGACGCTCTTCACCCGTGACAGTATCGCCGTCCATCGTCAGACGCACCAACCCGCCAGGGTTCAGGGAGGATGCCAGCACATCACCCTGCCATTCGGGAAACATCTCGCCATCGTAGAAGACGAAACCACCGGGCGCGATGACGGGGTCCCAGTAGTAGCGCGGCTCGGTGAAACCTTCGGCGCGCGGCTCGCCCGATCCGATCAGCGGGCCATTGTAGCGGCGACCGTAGCTGACCACGGGCCAGCCGTAGTTTTCGCCGGCAGTGATCAGGTTCAGTTCATCACCGCCCTTGGGACCATGCTCCAGCCCCCAGAGTTGTCCGGTTTCAGGGTGAATGTCGGCACCCTGAATATTGCGGTGGCCGGTGGACCAGATCTCGGGACGCGCGCCCTCTTGATTCACGAAGGGATTGTCGTCGGGCACAGTGCCATCGTGGGTGACGCGGATGATCTTGCCGTAGGTCTTATCGAGGTCCTGCGCGAAGACACGGGTTTCGTCCGATGAATGCTCACCGGTTGTGATATAAGCGTAATCGTCATCCAGCACGATGCGGCTGCCGAAGTGCTTTGGCGGCACGGCAGGGGGCGTCTGGACGAAGATGTCCTGCACATCCGTTAGCTGTGTGCCATCCTCTGACAATACCGCACGGGCGGCGGCGGTGCCGTTCTGACCCTCTTGCAGTGGCTTGGCGTAGGTCAGGAAGATCTCGCGCGTCTCTTCAAAATCGGGCGCAAGCGCCACATCCAGAAGACCGCCCTGCCCGCGCGCCAGAACCTCTGGCACGCCGCTGATCGGCTCCATCTTCTCGCCGTCGCGCGTGACCATGCGCAAGGTCCCGGCCCGTTCGGTCACCAGATAGGAACCGTCCGGCATGACCTCGATCCCCCAAGGGTGCGTCAAACCATCGGTCACGACCTCGACGTTCGGGGCGGGCGTCGTTTCGACCGCGGGCGCGCGGGTCTGATTGTCGAAGGCCGGCTCGAACTGGGGCACGTTTTTGGGGCCTTGATCGACTTGAGCTGCGGCAGGCGCGGCTAAGGCGGTGGTGAGGGCAAGAAGGGTCAGGCGGGTCATGACAGGCTCGCTTTTCTTAGGTTTGGTTGATTTTGAAACGCGCGGCCGCGTGACCCGTTCCGGGTCGGATCGTCGCGGCAACCCGCGCCGCTTTCGGGGCGTTGATGCCGGGAGCTCGAAAGGAGTGGCCATGCCGACTGAATTGAAGACCCTGTCGAAAGATGCCCTGCGCGACCTTGGCTCTGTGCGGGAGCTGGGCGGACATAACGACATGACCAAGGATGAATTGATCGAAGGACTCGACGGTCCGGTCGATGATGATCTGGCCAAGTGGCTGGGCATGACCCGGCAAGAGGTCTACCAAGCTGCGAAAGACGCCGGGATCAAGGGCGCGATGGACATGGACAAGCGCGACCTGATCCTGAAGATGGCCGACATGGCATGAGTCATTTCGCCGGAAGCTATGCCGTCCGCGTCGGCCCGCGCGGCGCCATCCCCTTACCCCCGCCGTGGTGGCTGGCCGCACTCGCCGCCGATCCCGGTGGCGCCCCTGGCCCGACCTTGTTCGTCATTGTCGAGGATGCGCAAGAAGGCTTCTTCAGGGTGGTTACGCCAGACGAACATCTGCGCCTTTTCTCGGCAACAGCCGCGCAGCCCGACACAGAGATTGACGCGTTTCCGGTATGCCTGACCGACCACGGCGAAATCCCCGGCTCTGACACCTTCGACCGCGTCCCCGCCTTCGCGCCGGGCCAGATGGTCATGTTGAGCGGTCGCAAGGCAGGGTTCTCGTTGTCACCGATGGACGAGACAGAGAACCCAATTCACGACTAGCCCTTAGCTGGCCACGCTGTAGATCTGCCCGATCCGGTCGATTGCGGCGTCGATCCCCATCTCTTCGCTGTCGCCCGTGCGGCGGCAGGTCAGCTCGACCTTACCGTCCTTCAACCCGCGCGGGCCGACGGTGATCCGCCACGGCAGGCCGATCAGATCCATGCCCGCAAACTTCGCGCCTGCCCGCTCGTCCCGGTCGTCGTACAATGGGTCGAGGCCCATGGCGATCAGCGCCGCCTCTACCCGTTCACAGGCCGCATCGCAGTCGCCGTCGCCTTGGCGCAGGTTGACGATGCCGCAGTGGAAGGGCGTCACGCCTTCGGGCCAGACGATGCCCTTGTCGTCGTGGCTCGCCTCGATGATCGCGCCGACCAGACGCGAGACACCAATGCCGTGCGACCCCATGTGGACCGGCACGCGGTCACCTTCGGGGGTGACCACGGTCGCGCCCATCGCCTCGGAATACTTGGTGCCGAAGTAGAAGATCTGCCCGACCTCGATCCCGCGAGACGTGCGGCGGCGCTCTTCGGGAACCTTGTCGAACATCTCGGCGTCGTGGGTTTCGTCCGTACGAGCGTAGGGCGCGGTCCACTCGTCCACGATGGCCTGACAGGCGGCGCGGTCGTCGAAATCGACGGAACGGTCGCCAAAGGTCAGGTCGGTGATCGCGGCGTCGTAGAAGACTTCCGATTCGCCCGTTTCCGCCAGCACAAGAAATTCATGCGTGTTGTCGCCGCCGATGGGCCCGGAGTCCGCCCGCATCGGGATCGCCTTCAAACCCATGCGCTCATAGGTGCGCAGATAGCTGACCATGTGACGGTTGTAGGCATGAAACGCATCTTCCTGCGTCAGGTCGAAGTTGTAGCCGTCCTTCATGCAGAATTCGCGGCCCCGCATCACGCCGAACCGCGGACGGACCTCATCGCGGAACTTCCACTGAATGTGGTACAGCGTCAGCGGCAGCGCCTTGTAGGACGACACGTGGCTGCGGAAGATATCGGTGATCATCTCTTCATTGGTGGGACCATACAGCAACCCACGCTCATGCCGGTCGGTTACGCGCAGCATTTCGGGACCGTAGGCGTCGTACCGCCCGGACTCGCGCCACAGATCAGCAGGTTGCAAAGTCGGCATCAGCATCGGGATGTGACCGGCCTTGGCCTGTTCCTCGTGGACGATCTGCTCGATCTTCTTGAGCACCTTGAAGCCTAGCGGCAGCCACGAATAGATGCCCGCCGCGTTTTGCTTGATCATACCCGCGCGCAACATCAGACGGTGGCTGACGATTTGCGCCTCGGACGGGGTTTCCTTGAGGACGGGCAGGAAATAGCGGCTAAGACGCATAGTGCGGGCTCCGGTAATGGTACTTCGGGCGTAGGCCAAAGGCCGCGCACCCGCAAGATCGGCCAAGCGTCACAGGATCGAAACGTTTCGCGCACTACGTTGATCCCGACCCCGGATCAGGGGATACCGGGGTGAACCCGTCAGGAAGGATAACCGATGGCGCTGCCCGTCAGAAGCCAGCTGAAATACTGGGGTGCCGCCGCGGTGGTGTTCCTGCTGCTGCTCTGGTGGCTGGGCAATGTGATCCTGCCCTTCGTGCTGGGCGCTGGCGTGGCCTACCTGCTGGACCCGGTCGCGGACCGGCTGGAGCGGATTGGCCTGTCGCGCGGTCTGTCTGTGGCGATCATCGCCATCGTCATGCTTCTGCTGTTCGTGGCGCTGGTGCTGCTGGTCATCCCGACGCTTATCAGCCAGGCGGTCTCTCTGTCAGAGCGGCTCGCCGAGATCATCGAAGGTGCGCCGGGCACGGTGGCCAGTTTTCAGGAGTGGATTTCCACGCGCTATCCTGGCTTCGTCGAGCGTTTCCCAGATTTCGCTGACATAGAGACCACACTACGCAACATGTTGACCAACGTGACAGAGGCATTGCGATCGCGGGCGGGCACGCTGGTCGAAGGCGCACTGGCGTCGTTCTCCGGTTTCTTCAACGTGATCATCCTGTTCCTAATCGTACCCGTCGTGGCGGTCTACCTGCTGATCGACTGGGACCGCATGATTGCGAAGATCGACGATCTGCTGCCGCGCGAACACGCCCCGACCATCCGTCGCGTCGCATCCGACATAGACGATACGCTGGCCGGGTTCCTGCGCGGTCAAGGCCTCGTGTGTCTGATCCTCGGGGTCTACTACGCAGCTGCGCTGGCCATCGTCGGCTTGCAATTCGGGCTGATCGTGGGCGCCATTGCGGGCTTCCTGACCTTCATTCCCTACGTGGGCGCCTTGGTCGGCGGCATTTTGGCCATCGGCTTGGCCCTGTTCCAGTTTTGGGGTGACTGGGTCTGGATCATCGCGGTCTGGGCGATCTTCCAGTCCGGCCAGTTCGTCGAGGGCAACTTCCTGACGCCCAAGCTGGTGGGCGACTCGGTCGGCCTGCACCCCGTATGGCTGCTGTTCGCCCTGTCGGCCTTCGGCGCGGTATTCGGCTTTGTGGGTTTGCTGGTCGCGGTGCCGCTGGCCGCATCGCTCGGTGTAATCGCGCGATTCCTCACGGCGCAGTACCGCGACAGCGCGCTTTATCGCGGGACCGGCGGTGACGGGACGGACATCTCGTAGTGGCCGAGCAACTCCCCCTGCCCCTACCCGTGCGGCCTGCACTGGGCCGCGCCGATTTCGTCGTCGCCCGCGCGAATGCGGCGGCGCTTGGGATGCTGGAAGGCGCGCGCTGGCCGGGCAATCGACTGGCGATCATCGGCCCGACCGCTTCCGGCAAGACGCATCTGGCACACGTCTGGGCCGCGGCGCGCAACGCGCTCGTGATTCCCGCCACCGATCTTTCGCGCTACGACATCGGCACGCTGGCCAGCGCGGGCCGCGTCGCGGTCGAAGATGCGAACGCCGTCGCGGGCAACCGATCCGGCGAGGCGGCGCTGTTCCACCTGTATAACCGTCTTGCCGCCACGCAAGGCGCCTTGCTGCTGACCGGACGCACCGCGCCGTCCACATGGCCCATCACCTTGCCCGACCTGCGCACACGTTTGGCGTCGTTCACCGTGGCGCAGCTGGACGCCCCGGACGAGGCGCTTCTGGCCGCCCTTCTGGACAAACAACTGAAGGATCGCGGTTTGACGCTGACCACACCAGTGTTCCGCTATCTCGTACCCCGCATGAGACGCTCGGCGGCCTTCGCGCAGGCACTGGCAGACGAGATCGACCACCTTGCATTGGCCAAGGGCCGCGCCGTCACCCGCGACATCGCGAAAGAGGCACTGATCCGGCTGGGAGCCGACCCCGACCGAACAGAGGATGACGAAACATGAGCGATACCGACTTCCTGAACCAACCCTTCCCCCAAGCGGTCGAGCCCGAAGACGGCATGGACCTGACCGGCCCCGCACGTTTCTACAACCGCGAACTGTCATGGCTGGCCTTCAACTGGCGCGTTCTGGAAGAAGCGCAGAACCCCCGCGTGCCGCTTCTGGAACGGCTGCGGTTCCTGTCGATCTCTGCCACCAACCTCGATGAATTCTACACGGTGCGCGTCGCGGGCCTGCGGGAACTGGCGATGGCGGGTAACACCACCCCCGCCGCCGATGGCCTGACGCCCGCGCAGCAGCTGACCCGGATCGACGCCAGCGCGCGCGACCTGATGGATCACCAGCAACTCGTCTTCCGCGAATTGAAGGCCCTGATGGACGCCGAGCGGATCGAGATCCTGACCCGAGATGAGTTGTCGAAAGAGGATTGCGCGGCGCTGGATGTCCGCTTCCTGGAAGAGGTGTTTCCGGTTCTGTCGCCGCTCGCCATCGACCCGGCGCACCCGTTCCCCTTTATCCCCTCGACCGGCTACAGCCTTGCGCTGCATCTGGAGCGTATCAAAGACAAGCGAGTCCTGCACACGCTTCTACCCATCCCCCAGCAGATCGACCGCTTTATCCGCCTTGATGCGCCCGAAGGCACCGCCCGGTTCCTGCCGCTGGAAGAGATGCTGCTGCTGCACGTCACGAAGCTGTATCCGCGCTACAAGGTCGTCGGCCATTGCACCTTCCGCGTGCTTCGCGACAGCGATCTGGAAGTCGAAGACGAGGCCGAAGACCTCGTCCGCGGCTTCGAGGTCGCGCTGAAGCGACGGCGGCGGGGCGAAGTGGTGCGGCTTAATATCTCGGCCAACGCCCCCAAGGCGCTGAAGAAGATCATCATGGACGAGTTGCCGGTGACGGAGTCAGAAACGATCGAGACGGACGGTCTGATCGGCGTCGGCCACTTGTCGGAACTGGTGTTGAAGGAACGCCCCGACCTTCTTTGGCCGTCCTACACCCCCCGCGTGCCCGAGCGTGTACAGGACCACGAAGGCGACATGTTCGCCGCGATCCGCCAGAAGGACATGCTGCTGCACCACCCCTATGAGACCTTCGACATGGTGGTGCGTTTCCTGAACCAAGCCGCGACCGACCCGGATGTGGTGGCGATCAAACAAACCCTTTACCGTACCAGCCACGACAGCCCCATCGTCGACGCGCTGTGCGATGCGGCTGAATCGGGCAAGCAGGTGACCGCTCTGGTCGAGCTGAAGGCCCGCTTCGACGAAGCCGCCAACATCCGTCAGTCGCGTAAGCTGGAACGGTCGGGCGTACACGTTGTCTACGGTTTCCTGAACCTGAAGACCCACGCCAAGCTATCTGCGGTCGTCCGACGCGAGGGCGGCAAGACCGTCAGCTACAGCCACTTCGGCACCGGCAACTACCATCACATCACCGCGCGCATCTACACCGATCTGTCGTTCTTCACGACCGACGCCGCACTGGGACGGGACATGACGCGGCTGTTCAACTTCCTGTCCGGTTACGCACAACCCGATGACATGGAAAACCTTGCCGTTTCACCCACCACGCTCAAGCCCAGCCTGATCGAGATGTTCGAACAGGAAGCGCTGAATGCCGAGGCTGGCAAACCCGCCGCGATCTGGGCCAAGATGAACGCGCTGATCGAGACCGACGTGATCGACAAGCTGTACGAGGTCAGCCAGCGCGGCGTGAAGGTCAGCCTTGTCGTGCGCGGCATCTGCGGGTTGCGGCCCGGCATCAAGGGCCTGTCCGAAAACATCCGGGTGAAGTCCATCGTGGGTCGGTTCCTGGAACACTCGCGCATCGTCTGCGTCGGCAACGGGCATGATATCCCAAGCAAGCACGCGCGGGTCTACATCTCGTCCGCCGACTGGATGGGCCGCAACTTGAACCGCCGGGTCGAGACGCTGGTGGAATGCACCAACGCGACCGTGAAGGCGCAGATCGTGCGACAGATCATGGCGGCGAACATGGCCGACACCGCGCAAAGCTGGATTCTGCGACCCGATGGCTCGTTCGAGCGTCCGGCGGCAGACCCGGATACGCGTCAGTTCTCGTGCCACCGCTTCTTCATCGAAAACCCGTCGCTGTCCGGGCGCGGATCGGCGGGAGCAAAGGACGTGCCGGAACTGACCCACGCGAACGACTGATGCGCCCGCACCTGTGGCCGATCCTCGCGGCGCAGGCCGCTTGGGTCGTAGCCCGCGCAACGCGGCTGCCCGAAGCGGACGGGCCGCGCTTCGGGTCAGCAGGGGTTGGTGAACCCCTTCGATTGCTGATTTTAGGCGATAGCTCAGCCGCTGGAACGGGTGCCGCAACACAGGAACAAGCGCTCGCCGGGCAGATCGCGACTTCGCTGGCCCCACCCGCGCGCTGGACTGGACCCTGATCGCCCGCTCTGGCGGCACAGCGCGCTCTACCTTGCGACTCTTGGCCGACGCCCCGGACGCCCGCTTCGACGCGGCAATCGTCTGCCTTGGCGTGAACGACGCGAAGAACGGTGTGGCGCGCGGGTTGTTCGCGCGGAGGATGGAGACGCTGCTCGACACGCTGATCACGAGGTTCCAAACCCGCCGCATCGTTCTGTCCGGCCTTCCCCCTCTTCATCGCTTTCCCATCCTGCCATCGCCACTGAACGCCACTGAACGCCACTATCGGCGCTCGGGCGTCGCTTTTCGACAAAACACTTCAAGACCTCGCGCACAGCCGTCCCGATACCGTCCATGTTCCGCTGGACCCCGAAATGGACCTGTCCCTGCTGGCCCCTGACGGCTTCCACCCCGGCCCCGGCATATATGCCGAATGGGGGCGGATGCTGGCGCAAGCAGTGCGCGATGTGCCCGACGACGATTGACCTGCCAGACCAAGCCGTTAACTGTCGCGTGACGCAGAACCCCCAGGGACCGATGCCAGACACCTCTCACACAGACGAGTATGGTGCCTTCGGCGCACCCATATTCGATGACCCGTCCGCCCGCGCCCTGTCGCGCGTTGCCGTCATTGATATTGGATCGAACTCGGTCCGTCTGGTCATCTTCGATGGGGCGGCACGCTCTCCCGCCTACTTTTTCAACGAAAAGGTCATGGCCGGGCTGGGCGCCGGTTTTGCCCAGACGGGCCGATTGAACGCCGAAGGCAAAAAGCGCGCCATGTCTGCGATGCTTCGGTTCGCGCGGTTGATAGAAGGCATGAACGCCAGCCCCGTCATCG
This sequence comes from Palleronia sp. THAF1, assembly GCF_009363795.1. Lineage (NCBI taxonomy): Bacteria > Pseudomonadati > Pseudomonadota > Alphaproteobacteria > Rhodobacterales > Roseobacteraceae > Palleronia > Palleronia sp. THAF1. Next base: position 2,317,365 of record NZ_CP045420.1, read on the forward strand.
CCATCGCCACCGCCGCCATGCGCGAGGCCGAGGACGGCCCATCTTTCCGCGAAGAGATCGAGGCGCTAACCGGCATCACGATCAACATCATCGACGGAGAGGAAGAAGCGCGACTGTCTGCCCAAGGCGTGTTCGTCGGCTGGCCGGACGCCAAGGGTCTGGTCTGCGATATCGGCGGCTCTTCCATGGAACTGGCCGAGGTCGGTGACGGGCGCGTGGGCCAGCGTATGACTACGCCCTTGGGTCCCCTTCGTTTGCAGGGCGTAACCGGCGGCAAGAAGGCGCTTCAGGCCCACATCTCTGACCATGTGGCCGCCTTGGGCAAGCGGTTCGGCCCCGACCATGATCGTCTTTTCCTCGTCGGCGGCTCATGGCGCGCCATCGCCCGGATCGACATGGAGCGGCGCGGCTATCCGCTGCACGTGCTGCACGAATACCGCATGAGCCCCAAGCAGGTGCGCGAGACGGTCAAATATATCCATGATCGATCTGTCGATGAATTGCGCGACAGCACCGGGATCGGCGAAAGCCGGATGAGCTTGGTTCACTTGGCCTCGACCGTTCTGAAGACGCTGGTGAAACAGTTGAAACCGAAGGAAATTGCTATCTCATCCTACGGCATCCGCGAAGGCGTGCTATACGAGCAGATGCCAGACACGCTTCGCGAACGCGATCCACTGATCGAAGCGTGCCGCTTCATCGAAGCCAAGGATGCCCGCCAGCCCGGTTTCGGCCGCGCGCTGTATCACTTCATCCTGCCGCTGTTCAAAAGCTGGCCCGCCAATCGTCTGCGCATCGTCCGCGCTGCCTGCCTGCTGCACGACGTGAACTGGCGGGCCCATCCCGACTACCGACATGAGGCCTGCTTCGACAGCGCCACCCGTGCCAACCTTGGAGGCATGACCCATCAGGAACGCTTGTTCTTGGGCCTATCGCTGCTGCACCGCTACAAGGGCGGGCGCGAGGGCACGCGGTTCGAGGAATTGATCGGCGTGCTTACGGATCGGGAAACGAAAGAAGCCGAGATCCTTGGCCGCGCTATGCGGTTTGGGGCTATGTTCTCTGCGCAGGAACCGCTGAGCCACGGTGAGCTGCGGTGGTTCCCGAAGAGGCTGCATCTTGAGTTGCGGATAAAGGATGCGGCGCAAGACTTGTTCGGAGAAGTCGCCCAGTCGCGCTTCAACGCACTGGTAAGCTCGCTGGGCGCCACAAGCGAAATCGCCCGAAGCCGAAAGCCCTAGATCTCTATCTCGCCGTCCATCGGATCTTCCGGTGGATCCTTACGCCGGATGATGATGTCACCATTCGGCAAACGTTCGGGCGGGTGATATGCGCCCAGATCGTCGATGCTCAGCCCTTCGAAGTTCCAGTCTTCCAGGGCATCGGCCAGATCGCGCATCCGCGGCTCGACCTCTCCCATCAGACCATCCATCAGCCGCCGGGCCCCTTCGGACAGCATGTCGATACCGTCTTCGATTTCCGAGTTTTCGGCCGGCGCGTCCTGTTCTTGCGCGCTGACCGGAGCGGTCAGCAGCATGGCGGAGAGGGATGTGATGACAACGTGCTTCATGGTTTGCCAACTCTCCTACGCTGACGAAAGTTCAACCGTCACAGGGAAGTGATCGGACGCGGCAAGCAACGCCGCGCGTAGGTCCGGATCGGCGTAGATTTCCGGGTCGTCGAACGGATGCCAGATGTGCCACCGCGCGCGGGCGGCCAGATCGGGGCTAAGCATCGCGTAATCCAGCATCGCGCCGATCCAGCGCTTGCCGTCGCGATCCCAGAAGCGGGCAGAGGACGGCCGCGCCACCGTCGCGCGCGGCGGCACCGCATTGGGGTCCACCAATCGGCCCGCGCCGTCACCCAGCACGATCTCGACACCTGACCGACCGAAGAGCGCTTCGTACTCATCCAGACCGGGACCATCGTTGAAGTCTCCCGCGACGATAAGGCTGTCGCCCGCCGCCAGGTGCGCGTCGATTCGGGCGCGCAGCCAGGCGCATTGAGCCAATTGCTTTCGGCGGTTCGCAATGGCGCGAGTGATGCGTTCCGCCTGCGTCGCACCATGGGTGGACTTCGACTTCGCATGCACGCCGATCAGCCGGATCGGTCCTTGCGGCGTATCCAAGGCCAGTTCCAGCGGCGGCTTGCTCCACCGCACCGCCTCCGGCTCTGCGTCCACATCCATATCGACCAGATAGCTTCGGTCGAACCGTGGGACTGTCGCGCTTTCCTTGGGATCATGCAGAGGTGTGATCACATCGGGATCGTAGAGCAGCGCGATTTCCTGCACCGTGTCGTTGGCAAAACCGATCACGGCACGACGGGCGCGCAGACCCGCATGTTCGGCGAAAGTCTCCAGCGCTGCCTGTCCTGACCTGCGAGACGAGGTGTCGGGCGCTTCGATCACCAGAACCGCGTCCACGTCCAGCGCCTTGAACACCTGCGTCAGAGCCTTGATCTGTTGTGCGCGTGTGACGTTCCACCGCGCAGACCACCCACCATCGTTCAGCAACGCACCGTCATCATCGAACAGGCGGTCGAACCATTCGACATTGTAGGTCGCGACCCTTACGCCCGCGCGGCTTCGATCTCTGCCCATGCGTCATTGATCGCACTGAGCCGGCGTTCGGCCAGCCGCACCGCCTCTGTCGGGACGCCGCGCGCGATCATACGGTCGGGGTGGCTCTCTTTCACAAGCTTGCGGTACGCGCGCTGGATATCGGCCAGCGGCGCGTCAGGATCGACGCCCAGGATCGCATAGGGATCGGGGGCTGCGTCGGGCACGTGGCGCGCGCGAGCCTGCCGGAACGCCGCTTCGCTGATGCCGAAGATTTCCTGCACCCGGCGCAGGAAAACTTCCTCATCCGGGTGATAGTCCCCGTCCGCCGCCGCGATGTGGAACAGCCCGTCGAGCAGATCCTCGAGCATGTCCGACCCACGCCCGAAGCTTTTGGCAATGCGGGTGGCATAATCCTCGAACCCCGCCACGTCCTGCCGCGCAAGGTTGAACACGCGGCCTGCCGCCGCCTCGGCCTCTGGCGGAATGGTAAAAACCTCGCGGAAGGCCGTCACCTCGTCCCGCGTGACCGTACCGTCGGCCTTGGCCATCTTCGCACCCAGCGCGATCACGGCGATGGTAAAGCCCACCGATTGCTCTGGCGGGGTGCGCAAGCGTTCGAATATCTCCGCCAAGCTGTCGCCTTGGCGCAGCGCCGCAAGAGCATCGAGGATTCGGGTCCAGATCGACATGCGCGCAACCCTACGCGCAGGCCGCGACGCGCGAAAGCGTTAGCCGATGTGTTTCGTCAGAAGATGCAGGTCAAACCACTGATCGAACTTGCGCCCGATCTGCGGCAGAACGCCGGTCTCGGTATAGCCACACGCCACGTGAAACGCGCGCCCGTCCGGGTTGGCGGACGAGACACCGGCCACCATGACATGGCCGCCCTCTGCCGCTGCCTGCCGTTCCGCGTAGCGCAACAAAGCGCGCCCAATGCCCTGCCCGCGCGCATCAGTCGCAAGGTACAAGCTATGTTCGAAACTGTGCGCGTAACCGGGACCGCTGCGGAACTGGCCGTATGTGATGAAGCCGCTGACGGTGCCACCGGGCGCGGTGACGAACGTGCGCCCCTGTGCGATGCGGTCCGCGATTTCTGCGTCAGTCTTCTCTGCGTTAGTGAAGGTCAGAGCCGTGTCGCGGATCACAACGTTCCAGATCGCGGCGATGGCCGGGGCGTCATCGACCCGCGCCGGGCGGATCACGCCAGACCGCCGCGAAGGACTTTCAGGCCAGTAGGGGTGACGATCTCTGCCGCGATCTCGGGTCGCTGACCGACTTCCAGCACTACGGAGTCGGTTCGGGCCAGGTCGGGCCAGGCCGCCTGTATGTCACCCATGCGCGGATGCGTCAGAATAAGCCGCTTGATCTTGCAACCCTGCGGCTCCAGCCCGTCCTGCGCCCGCGCACCCCGCCACTGCAGCAAGGCGGGCAGCACACCGTCGAACGGCAGCGCGCCGGAGGGCGGGATCGCCATGCGCCACGCCAGATCACCGCGAGACAGGTCGTGCACTTCGCCCATGCCCATCGGCGCCTCGGCCACCGCCCGGTCCATGTCGGCGGCGCTGGCGACCCAGTTGGTCAGCGCGGGCGCGCCAGAGCGATTGTCGAGATCGAACCACCGCGGTCGGTCCGGCGCGGGGGCGTCCGGGTCGATGGCGATGACCTCAAGGTAGGCGTCGCCAAGGGACAGAAGCCGATTGTGCGTGCCCATCAAGGGATGCTTGCCACCGGTTTGCAGGGGCACCCCTAGCGTCTCGGACACAGCAGCAGTTCCGGTGTCGAGGTCGGCGCAGGTCACGACGAGATGGTCGATTTTCATGGCACATGTCCTGTTGGGAGGCAGGGGCGGTATGAGGGCCGGCAAGGGCGTTGTAAACATTTGCCTTTTTAGCCCGGCTACGACTTTTTTTCGTAGCTGCAAAACCCAGCTACGAAAAAAAGTCGTAAATCGGGGCCAAAAGAAGTGAGGTTCCGCTCCCTACTCCGCAGCGTCGGCCCGGGCGCTGCGGATCAGGACCAGCACCTTGGCGGCTGCCTCGGGTATGTTCGTGCCCGGCCCGAACACCGCCGCGACACCAGCCTCGCGCAGTACCTGGTAATCGCGGTGCGGGATGACCCCGCCGCAGATCACCAAGATGTCGCCAGCACCCTTGTCCTTCAGCGTCTGTATCAGCTTGGGCGCGTTGGTCAGGTGCCCCGCCGCCTGAGACGACAGACCGATGACATGCACGTCGTTGTCCACCGCGTCCTGCGCAGCTTCTTCCGGCGTTTGGAACAGCGGGCCCACGTCCACGTCGAACCCGATATCTGCAAAGGCCGTGGCGATCACCTTCGCCCCGCGGTCGTGCCCGTCCTGACCGACCTTGACGACCAGCATCCGGGGGCGACGGCCTTCTTCTTCGGCAAAGTCCTCCACGTCCTTCTGAATTTTCTCATAGCCCGCGTCGCCCTCATACGCGGCGCCATAGACACCCGACAAAGTTCGCACTTCCGCACGGTGACGCCCGAATACGTCCTCCAGCGCCATCGAGATTTCGCCCACCGTCGCCCGCGCACGCGCCGCTTCCACAGCCAACGCCAGCAGGTTGCCGTCGCCTTTTGCACCCTCGCGCAGGGCATTCAGCGCCGCCTCGCACGCGTCCGGGTCGCGCTCTGCCCGCAGGGTCTTCACTCGCTCGATCTGGCTGTCGCGCACACCAGCGTTGTCGATCACGCGGATATCAAGGTCATCCTCCTGCTCCAGCCGGAACTTGTTGACGCCGACGATCACTTCCTCGCCCCGGTCGATGCGCGCCTGCTTTGCGGCCGCCGCCTCCTCGATCCGCAGCTTGGGCATGCCGGACTCGACGGCCTTGGTCATGCCACCCAGCTCGTCCACTTCTGCCATCAGCTTGCGCGCCTTGTCGATCAGGTCCGCGGTCAGCTTTTCCACGTAGTAAGAGCCCGCCAGCGGATCGACGACATTGGTCACGCCCGTCTCGTTCTGCAGGATCAACTGCGTGTTCCGCGCGATGCGGGCCGAGAAATCCGTCGGCAGCGCGATCGCCTCGTCGAAGCTGTTGGTATGCAGCGACTGGGTGCCGCCCAGCACAGCGCTCATCGCCTCATAGGCCGTGCGCACGACGTTGTTGTAGGGGTCTTGCTCGGCAAGGCTAACGCCCGAGGTCTGGCAATGGGTCCGCAGCATCTTCGAGCGGTCGTCCTTCGCGCCCATCTCCGTCATGATCTCATGCCACAGGAACCGCGCGGCGCGCAGCTTGGCCGCCTCCATGAAGAAGTTCATGCCGATGGCGAAGAAGAACGACAGACGGCCCGCGAACTTGTCCACGTCCATGCCCCGCTCCATCGCGACGCGGACGTATTCGCGCCCGTCAGCCAGCGTGAACGCCAGTTCTTGCACCAGGTTCGCGCCCGCTTCCTGCATGTGATAGCCAGAGATGCTGATCGAATTGTACTTCGGCATCTCGCGCGCGGTGTAATCGATGATGTCTGCCACAATCCGCATCGAAGGCTCCGGCGGATAGATATACGTGTTGCGGACCATGAACTCCTTCAGAATGTCGTTCTGGATTGTGCCCGACAGCTTGGAGCGGTCCACGCCCTGCTCTTCGCCTGCCACGATGAAGGACGCCAGCACCGGGATAACCGCGCCGTTCATGGTCATCGAAACCGAGACCTGATCCAGCGGAATTCCGTCGAACAGCACCTTCATGTCCTCGACCGAGTCGATGGCCACACCCGCCTTGCCCACGTCGCCCTCGACGCGCTCGTGATCCGAATCGTAGCCCCGGTGAGTCGCCAGATCGAAGGCGACCGACACACCCTGCTGTCCGGCGGCCAAGGCGCGACGGTAGAAGGCATTGGACTCTTCGGCGGTGGAAAAGCCCGCATACTGACGGATCGTCCAGGGGCGGCCCGCGTACATCGTCGCCTTCACGCCACGAGTGAACGGTGCCTCGCCGGGCATCGACCCCATATGATCGCCCTGCGCATCTTCTGACGTATGCACCGGGGCCACGTCGATCCCTTCGGCGGTGCGCCACGTCAGATCGTCCAGCGGTTTGCCGCGCAATTCCTTCTCGGCGCGCTTTTTCCAATCGTCCATGACCATCCTCCTGTCAGCACACTTGCGGCATAGTGATCCGCGCAGGCGCTTTGCCTCTTCGTTTCAGCGTCTGTCGTGCATACATTCAAGTCATGATAAACAGACGCAAGATTGTTACCGGCATGTCCCTACTCGCAATTCTGGGCGCTGTCCCGGTGTTAGCGCAAGAGGTTGGATTGCAAACGACGCCCGAACTGGATGCCGTGAACCGTTGGCGTGCCGATCCGGCAACCGTGTTCCGCGCCGACGAAGTAGACCTTGCGGACTTCAAGTGGATCGCTCGCCCCGTCGTCATCTTCGCAGAGGCACCGCAGCAGCCGGATTACCAAGAACAGATGGACCTGATCGCCGACCGCGCGCAGGATCTAGCGGATCGCGATGTCTTGGTGGTGGTCGATACCGACCCCGCCGCCTTCAGCGACTTGCGCCGCCAGTTGCGCCCACGTGGCTTCCAGTTCACACTTATCGGCAAGGATGGAGAGGTGAAGCTGCGCAAACCCTTCCCGTGGGACGTCCGCGAGATCACGCGCTCCATCGACAAGATGCCCATGCGCCAGCGTGAGATCAGAGAAGGCGGAAGTTGAACGCGGCGTTTATTGATAACGAACACGTTACGACTTATATATTGTGCATAGGCCATGGAGGCGCTGACGATGTCGCAGAACGATGAAAAGCCGCGTATTCCGCTGACGGGTCGCAACGGCCCCCGTCCCAGCTACTGATAGACGCCTAGGCCTTCTTCTTTCCGTAGGTGTCAATGATGCTTAGCGCCTCATTTCCATATTCGATCAGTCTGATCTTTATCGCGAACAGATCACCATAAATGACCGCGCGTCGCTGCGCATCCATCCGACGAAAACCTGCGCCCCGCATATCTTCGACCAATGCATCATGTGCCGCCAGCTGGCTATAATAACGCACAACCGGGTCGATGGTGACACGCGGCAGAACGCTGATCTCTGACAAGATCGTCTGGAACACTACATCGTTGCGTTCGCGCGGGACGAAAGGCACGAAGTCTTCCACTATGATCTTGTCCAAGACAGGCTCTGCGAAATCACGCAGTTTTTCGGGAGTCTCCAGGTTCGCAAGGTTGTGCTTTATCTCGGCATAGAGCGCGCGATGCACGTCCCTCAGTCGCTCGACCCGTCCCAGATGCGCGCTGAGTTCGCGCAAGGCGAACCCCGCGACCCATCCCAGCGCCACCACGACCGCAGCGACGAGCGCCTGTTGAACACGTTCGTTCGTCAGGTCGAGCGGCAAGAGAACAAGCAGGCCGATGGCAACCAGTACGACCGCAGCAAGGGTCGCAAGGATGATCCACAGCCGCGCTTGCACCCTATTCGAACTCCATGATCACCTCGTCCACGGCAAGGCTGTCGCCCTCGCCCGCGTTCACGACAGACACGATGCCCTTGCGTTCGGCGCGCAGGATGTTCTCCATCTTCATCGCCTCGATGGTGCACAGAGGTTGGCCCTGCTGGACCTCGTCGCCTTCGGACACGTGCAGCTTCACGACCAGACCCGGCATGGGGCACAGAAGCAGCTTGGAGGTGTCCGCCTCCTCCTTCTCCAGCATCAGGCGCGCCAATTCGGCCTGTCGGGGGCTGAAGACCCTGACGACCATATCGGCCCCGCGCGTTCGCAGGCGGTAGCCGCCCGTGGCGCGCCCGACCTTCAACACCAAAGGCGTGCCGTCCACGTCGAGCACCGCCAGCGGCTGGCCCGGCATCCAGTCGGACGTGATGCGATGCGTCGCGCCATTCTCCAGACGCACGGTCGCGCCTTCGCGGTCGGCGTCGATGGTCAAAGGTATCTCTTGCCCCTGCACCACGACGACCCACTCGCTACCGACACGGCGCTCGTGGTTGTCCATCCGACCGGAAATGCGCGTGCGCCGAATCTCTGCCACACGGTTCATCGCCGCCGCCGCCGCCGCCACACGGGTCAGGTCGGCGTCGGGCAGCGTGACTCCTTCGAACCCGTCGGGGTATTCTTCTTCGATGAAGGCGGTCGTCATGTTGCCGCTGGTGAACTTCGGATGGTCCATCACCGCCGACAGGAACGGCAGGTTGTGACCGATCCCCTCCAGTTCGAATCGATCCAGAGCCAGCCGCATACCTTCGATGGCCGTGTCGCGATCCGGACCCCAGGTGCACAGTTTGGCGATCATCGGATCGTAATACATGCTGATCTCGCCGCCCTCATAGACGCCGGTATCGTTGCGCACCGCAGTCTCGCCCGTGTGCGCACCAGTCTCATGCCATTTGCCATTCTCGGCCAGCGGTCCCGCCGCCACCTCTGACGGGGGCCGATACCGCGTCAAACGACCGATGGAGGGCAGGAACCCGCGATAGGGATCCTCTGCATAAAGCCGCGACTCCATCGCCCAGCCGGTCAGCGTCACATCGTCCTGCGCCAACGCCAGCTTTTCGCCAGCCGCCACGCGGATCATCTGCTCGACCAGATCGACGCCGGTGATCAGCTCCGTCACAGGGTGTTCGACCTGCAGGCGGGTGTTCATCTCCAGGAAATAGAAGTTACGGTCACCGTCCACGATGAACTCGACCGTCCCGGCGCTGGTGTAGCCCACGGCCTGTGCCAGTGCGACGGACTGCTCGCCCATGGCCTTGCGCGTTGCCTCGTCAAGGAACGGCGACGGCGCCTCTTCGATGACCTTCTGGTTGCGGCGCTGGATAGAACACTCACGCTCGCCCAGATACAGGCAGGTGCCGTGCTGATCGGCGAGCACCTGGATTTCGATGTGCCGCGGCTGGGTGACGAACTTTTCGATGAAGATGCGATCATCGCCGAAGCTGTTGGCGGCCTCGTTCTTGGAAGACTGGAAGCCCTCGCGCGCCTCGTCGTTGTCCCAAGCGATCCGCATGCCCTTGCCGCCGCCGCCAGCACTGGCCTTGATCATCACGGGATAGCCGATTTCAGACGCGATCTTCGCGGCCTCGTCGGCATCCTCGATCAATCCCATATGGCCCGGCACGGTCGAGACGTTGGCCTCCTGCGCCAGCTTCTTGGAGGTGATCTTGTCGCCCATCGCCTCGATCGCGTTCTGCGGCGGGCCGATGAAGGCGACGCCCGCCTTGGCCAGCGCTTCGGCGAACTTCGGGTTTTCAGACAGGAAGCCATACCCCGGATGCACGGCCTCTGCCCCGGTCTGGCGCAGAGCCTCCATGATCTTGTCGATCACGATGTAGGACTGGTTGGCCTGGGCGGGGCCGATGTGCACGGCTTCGTCGGCCATGCGCACGTGCAACGCGTTGCGGTCTGCGTCGGAATAGACGGCGACGGTGGCAATCCCCATACGGCGCGCGGTCTTTATGACCCGGCAGGCAATTTCGCCCCGGTTCGCGATCAGGATCTTCTTGAACATCAGAAGTCTGCCGTATCGCCGGGCGTGCGGTTCACGACGGGGCCGGGGTTGGCGCACAACTCGGGCACAACGCCCATACAGGGATCGCCCGGCTCGAACTGGGGACCACTTCCGCCAGCCGACGGCATCGTCGTTGCCGTCGGGGCGCACCCCGCGATCGTTGCCACAAGGATCGCAGCCAAAGCCGCTTGCCAGATACCAGTCATGCCATCCCTCCAATTTTCAGGAAGGAATGCCACTTTTTATCGGGAATGCACAATCCTTAGCGACGAAGATTGCGGTAACGGGGTGATTTTGGACGCTCGCTTACACGTCGTCGCTGAGCGCGCCGACCGCGGCACCGGCGGCAGCACCGGCCACGGGCTCATCCAGCAACACTTCACCAGCAAGGCCACCACCGACGGCGCCCGTGCCAGCACGCTCGAGATCGGTGTTTCCGCAGGCAGCAAGGCCAGTGAAGGCGGCAAGGCCGAGGATAATTGCAGTCTTGGTCATGTTAACGTATCCTAATGATTACCGACTCCCAAAACAGTGACCGCGCAGAGGTTCCAATCTGTGTCGGTACAGCTGCTCAGTCGGCGAGATTGCATGACCGCGAACGAAAAGATGGCCCGGCGGGGACCGGGCCATCAGGGGAAGGGTAAACGGTATGCTGACCCACAAAGTTGCGAGCCATGCATCAGTGCTGTCCGGAAACGATAAGCCGTGCAATACCGACGCGCAGCAAATCCCACTTTGGGCCAAGGGGTGCCGATCACGGTGCAGTCTTCGGCGAAATCCCGCGCTAGTCTGCGAAGATCGTGGGGAAGGACGCGCGGGCCGCGGCCTCATCGACGCGCAGCAGCGCCTCATAGTCCGCAGGGTCGAACGGATCGTCGACCGCGACGACCTCCCGCTTGAACAGGAACGAAAGACGCCCGGCATCAAGATTGCCGCGCTCGAACGGGTCGAACCCGAAATGGTCGATCAGCGCATAGAGGAACTCTTCATCCGCCTGCTTGTCGGTGGCGCGGCGGTCGCGATAGCGCTCTCTGACCGTCAGGGGCGTGGCCCCCTTGGGATTGGCGCGTCGAACTGTGAATTGAAGGTCGGTGCCGGGCAGTCGGCCCGGAAAACCCCGGTGTTTCAGCATCTTGGCTTAACCTCGGGCGTATGGTGCGGGCCGCCGGAAGACCGCCCGCGCCAGGTAACTCAGAACTTCGAGAAGGTCGGCTCTGCGACGATCGGGGCCGGGGGAGCGGTCACGACGACCTCTTCCTGGCGGTTGCCGCAAGCGGCGACGAAGGACACGAGCGCAAAGCCCATGACGATTTTGAAGGTGTTGGACATCAGTGTCTCCATAAGGTCGGGCGCATTTCGCGTCCCATGTTCCATGAACCGCTCACCCGCGACTCTGCTGCCCTGTTACCGCATCGGAAACGCAGTGTGTAGATGGTTCTGACGCAGGTTTTCGCAATGCGTTGCGCGACTGCGTCAGAAATCACGCCACAGGCAGTCCGTGCCTTGCGGCGTATAGGCTTCGAAGAACTGGACAGCCTCGGGATCGGTCGCACCGAAGGGCACGGGGCGGTCCGCCAATGTGATCACGATGGCCTCGGGCCGCGGCTCTGCCGTCTCGACCCGCGGCAACGCGTAGGACACGCACAGGTGGGCCATGTCGGCTTCCGTGGTTACATAGTCCCGATCCGGGGTCAGCGACGGCGACACGAAGCGGTAGCGATGCGCGATCCCCATCCCCGGCGCGTCAGTGATGACATCGAGGAACTGCGCCTCGATGCCGGATGGCAGGGCGATGGTGTCGGCGGCGGCGCAAGTGCCCGACGCGGAAACCGCGACGATAGGAATGACACGCAGAAGGCTCATAGCGGTATATTGTCGTGCTTCTTCCACGGGTTCTGCAAGCGCTTGCCGCGCAGGCTGGCGAATGCGCGCGACACGCGGCGGCGTGTGGATTGGGGCAGGATGACCTCGTCGATGAAGCCGCGTTCGGCGGCCTTGAACGGGTTCGCGAAATTCGCCTCATACTCTGCCGTGCGCTCGGCGATCTTGTCCTTGTCGCCCAACTCGGAGCGATACAGGATTTCCACCGCACCCTTCGCGCCCATCACCGCGATTTCCGCCGTGGGCCACGCGTAGTTGAAATCGCCCCGCAGGTGCTTGGATGCCATCACGTCATACGCCCCGCCATAGGCCTTGCGCGTGATAACCGTGACCTTCGGCACCGTCGCCTCGCCGTAGGCAAACAGCAGTTTGGCGCCATGCTTGATGACGCCGCCGTATTCCTGGCTCGTGCCCGGCAGGAAGCCCGGCACGTCCACCAGCGTAAGGATCGGTATCTCGAAGGCATCGCAGAACCGGACGAACCGCGCGGCCTTGCGGCTGGAGTCGATGTCCAGCACGCCTGCCAGCACCATTGGCTGGTTCGCCACGACACCGACGGTCTGCCCTTCCAACCGAATGAAGCCGGTCAGAATGTTCTTGGCGTAGTCTTCCTGAATTTCGAAGAAATCGCCCTCGTCCGCGACCTTCGTAATCACTTCCTTCATGTCGTAGGGCATGTTGGGATTGTCGGGGATCACCGTGTCCAGACTGTCGTCGATGCGCTTGGGATCGTCGAAGAAAGGCCGCACCGGCGGGATCGAGCGGTTGGACAGCGGCAGGAAGTCCACCAAGCGGCGGATCTCGATCAGCGCTTCAACGTCGTTCTCGAACGCGCCATCGGCCACGCTGGACTTCTTGGTGTGGGTGGACGCGCCGCCCAGTTCCTCGGCCGTGACGACCTCGTTCGTGACGGTCTTCACCACGTCAGGGCCGGTGACGAACATGTAGGACGTGTCCTTCACCATGAAGATGAAGTCGGTCATCGCCGGTGAATAGACCGCGCCACCGGCGCATGGACCCATGATCACGCTGATCTGCGGGATGACGCCCGAGGCCAGAACGTTCTTCTGAAACACATCGGCGTAACCCGCCAGCGAGGCCACGCCTTCCTGAATCCGCGCCCCGCCCGAGTCGTTCAGCCCGATGATCGGCGCGCCGTTCTGCATGGCCATGTCCATGACCTTGCAGATTTTCTGCGCGTGGGTTTCCGACAGCGATCCACCCAGAACGGTGAAATCCTGGCTATATACGTAGACCTGACGCCCGTTGATCGTGCCCCACCCCGTAATCACACCATCGCCGGGGATCTTGTTCTCGGCCATCCCGAAATCGGTGGCGCGATGGGTGACGAACATGTCGAACTCTTCGAAGGAGTCGTCGTCCAGCAACAACTCCAGGCGCTCGCGCGCGGTCAGCTTGCCCTTGGCGTGCTGCGCGTCGATCCGTTTCTGACCACCGCCCAGCCGCGCGACGGCCCGTTTCTCCACCAACTGGTCCAGAATATCCTTCATCGCGCGTTCCTTCGTTTCGTCACAGGGCGTTGTGACGCAACTTATAGCCGTATCCGCCCGTGAGAAAGCCGAAACAGCCACGGGCGGCGATCGTCTTGGAACAACCTGGGTATTGCGAGGTAACCAAAATAAGACAGGCGGCGTTACAAAAGGCAGTTGAAACCGCTCCTACTTCCAACCAGCTCTGACCACACGACAGGAGAACAATACATGTCGACTTACACGGGTGACCGCCAGGTCTCTCTTTCCGCTATCATCGTGGGGACACTTATCTCAATCGCTCTGATGGTTCTGTTCACGCTTCTGGGTCTGTCGATCGGCGTCGCCAGTCTTGACGGTGCAAACCAAGGTCTCGGGATTGGCGCTGCGATCTACCTGGTCGTGACACAACTGGTCTCCTTGGCCGCAGGTGGTTTTGCCGCGTCCCGTCTGCTGGATACATATGACACGCCCGCCGCAGGCATGGCGGGCGTTTCCGTATGGGCGCTGGCTACCATCGTCCTTGCGGTTGGCGGTATCGGGACCGGAGCCTCCGCGATCAATTCGACCGCCAATCTTGCCGGACAGGTGTCCAAGGGCGCGGCCGGGGCCGTTCAGGCGATCGCGCCGGATGACCTTCAACTGCCCGACATCTCGGACCTGGCGAACGACATTTCCCTGTCCAATCTGCCGCCCGAGCTTCAGCAGGCGCTGGAAGAGGCGGAGATCACGCCCTCGGCCCTGCGGGCCGAACTTGGCGAGGCCTTTCGCAACGTGATCTCGGAACAGGAATTGTCGCGCGCGCGCTCCATTGTCACATCCACCGCGTCCGATGTAATTACCCGACCGTCCAGTTTCGCCGAGGAAGTGAATGCCGCCATCGACGAACTGGTCGGTGGAGAGAACGCCGTTCTGAGCGAAGAGGATCTGACCCAGGCCACGAATACGCTCCAGCGACGCCTCGGCATCACCGATGCACAGGCACAGGAACTGGTTGCGTCCGTTCGAAGCCAGTATGACTCTGCCATTGAGACACTGCGCCAGAGTGTAAACGATATGCAGCAAAACCTCGTCTCGGCGGCAGAGACCGCACAGTCGGCCGTCGCGTCGGCTTCCCTGTGGCTCTTCATCGCGTCACTTCTGGGTCTGGCCGCGGCAGCCGGCGGCGGCGTTCTGGGACGCCGCACCTAAGCAGATCGAAATAAAACACGATTGTCCCTGACGGGACAATCGCCCCCATCACCCGATGGACGCGGGAAGACGATCGTCCTAAGTCCGCTCGATGAGCAGCCTTGCACCCTCCCGATTTCTGGACCGCACGACGCCCCCCACGGTGGCGACGATGATCCTGCTGACATCTCTTGGCGCGCTGGCGATGAACCTGTTCTTGCCGTCACTGCCGAACATGACGGCCTACTTCGACACCGAATATCGCATCATGCAGATCGCGGTGGCGGGCTATCTGGGCGTCACGGGCCTGCTGCAACTGATTATCGGCCCGATCTCTGACAAATACGGACGGCGCAACACGCTGATGGGCGCGGTGGCGATCTTCGTGGTCGCCTCCATCGGCTGCGTTTTCGCCACGACGATAGAGGTTTTCCTGGCCTTCCGTCTGTTACAAGGCGCCATCGTCGCCGGCATGATCCTGCCCCGCGCCGCGCTGCGCGACATGTATTCCACCGATCAGGCAGCCAGCATGATGGGCTGGGTCACGATGGGCATGGCCGTCGCCCCGATGCTGGCCCCCGCGTTGGGCGGAGTGCTGGATGGCCTGTTCGGCTGGCAGGCGAACTTCGTGACGCTGATGGCCTTGGGAGTCGCGGGCCTGTGGCTGGTCTGGGCCGATATGGGCGAGACAGCGGCCCCCAGCACCGAGTCCATCACCCAGCAATTCGGCCACTACCCCGAACTTCTGACCGCCCCGCGCTTCTGGGGGTACGCGCTGACCGCCGCCTTCGCCTCGGGCGCGTTCTTTGCCTATCTAGGCGGCGCGCCCTACGTCGGCTCATCCGTCTACGGCATGTCGCCAGAGCGTCTGGGCATCTACTTTGGCGCGCCCGCCGTCGGTTACATGGTCGGCAACGGACTGTCGGGGCGCTATTCAAATGTTTTCGGAATTCAGCGCATGATCATGACGGGCACAATCGTGACCGTCCTGGGACTGAGCGCGGGCCTTCTGGTCGACCTTGGCGGCATGCGTCGGCCAGAGACGTTCTTCGCCTTCATGATCTTCGTGGGTCTTGGCAACGGCTTGGTGATCCCGAACTCGATGGCCGGAATGCTCTCTGTACGCCCCCGCCTTGCGGGTACAGCATCCGGTCTTGGCGGCGCGCTGATGGTCGGCGGCGGAGCTGGCCTGTCAGCACTCGCAGGCATCCTGCTGGAACGCGGGGAAGGTGCCGCGCCACTTCTATGGCTGATGACCCTGACCTCCCTCGCCTCGGTCGCGTCGATCTGGTTCACGATCCGACGGGAAAAGCGACTGGCAGCACGGGGGGACTTGGAAGCGGCGGAGTAAAGCAGCTTGTTTAAATTAAAATAGATATAGCGAAGTTTGCCACCCAAACGTCTGCTTTGAGCCCGAAGTGTCGCGCTGCATTTTGGAGCGGAGGCGGACTCGACACTTTGACAGGAGCGCTGCATCGTTAGAGCTACTATCAAATGGATTACGCGAGGTCAGATGGAGTTGGTTGAGCAAGCAGACGAGATTTTTTTAGATTTCGCTCGACGATTCAACTTGGTCTACGAGCGAAAGACTTATGGAGATGGAGACACCTGCCTTTTTTTCGGACAACAGGTCGGTTTACAAGAAAAAGTATGGATGTGCTTCGGCTCTGGACTCATAGCCAAAAGATGACGGCAGCGGCGAGGGCGATGGCTGAGAGGAAGACCGTGGGGCTTCTGTCGTAACGCGTGGCCACGCGTCTCCAGTCTTTCAGGCGACCGAACATGATCTCAATCCGGTTGCGCTTTCGGTAGCGGCGTTTGTCGTATTTGACCGGGGTGTCGCGTGACTTCCGGCCAGGGATGCAGGGCTTTATCTTCTTGTTGATAAGGTCTTCGCGGAACCAGTCCGCGTCGTATCCTCGGTCCCCCAAGAGCCAGTCGGCGTCCGGAAGACTGCTCAATAGAGCTCTGGCTCCAGTGTAATCGCTGGCCTGTCCCGCCGTCATGAAGAACCGGATAGGCCGCCCACACGCGTCCGTCACGGCGTGCAGCTTGGTGTTCATGCCGCCCTTCGTGCGTCCGATCAGGCGTCCACGCCCCCCTTTTTCGACCATAGACTCGAGGCCGTGCGATGCGCTTTCAGATACGTGGCGTCGATGGAGATCGTCTTGTTGTCGGGCGCCTCCGCCGCCAAGCCAGCCATGATCCGCGCGAACACGCCCATATCGCTCCACCGCTTCCAGCGGTTGTAAAGCGTCTTGTGGGGGCCATATTCACGCGGCGCATCTCGCCATCGCAAGCCATTGCGATTGATGAAGATAATGCCGCTCAGGACCCGTCGATCATCGACGCGGGGCACGCCATGGCTCTTGGGAAAGTAAGGCCGCAGCCGCTCCATCTGAGCCTCGCTCAGCCAGTATAGATCACTCATCACGCCCCCTTTGGTTCAGGGGCAGTGAATCACGCGGGCCGCAGAGCCTCAAGCAGATCAATGGGTCCTGACCCTCGGGAACGTTAACGAAATTTCTTATGGCGTTGGAGAGTTTTTTGGTGGTAGCGCCTTCCCCTGTCCCGCTGCTTTCGATGATTTCATTGAGAATATGAATGGCATTCTGTCTGGAGAATTCCGCATTCGTTACGGAATGTTCCGTTCAGTTCTTGAAAAGCAAGTTGGCGAATCGTGGACTATTAGGGCGAGGTATTCAGGATTAAAATGGAACGGTTTTCGGTTCCAGATTTTCGTCAACTCTCCTCAAACCGCAAGCTGAGAACGGCGGCTTCGTCCGCATAGCCGACCTTTCGGAAATCTGTTTCTCACCCAATCTCTGGCGCGTATCTCAGGATCACCGGCACAACCAACTCTTCTTCATCTACCAGATGCCGGTTCAGGAACGCGCCGAAGTCGGTCAGCCGGTCGTCCAGCGTGCCCGCTGCCACCTTCGGGTCATTCCCCGACAGCCCGCGCAGCATGGCGTTGGTGTCCTCGGCCAACCCGTTCAGATGGCCGTCCAACGCGTGGTGGTCCGCATCCAGCAAGTCGAATCCGCGTTCCAGCCGCGGGTCCAGCCCCTGCAGCACCGGGAAGTAATGCGCGTCTTCGATGTTGTGGTGGGCGTGCAGCTCCGACAGGAACATCTGCGCCAGCCGCGCGGCGTTGCGGCCGTAGCTGCGCGCGTCCATCACGTCGTCCAGATAACCGCGCGTGCCGCCCTGCAGCTTTTCCAGCAGCTCGCGGAACATCAGATGCCGTTGCAGCCAGAACCGCGTCAGGGGCGAGAAGTTCGGGTGCGCTTCCCAGGTGCCGCGGGGCAGTTCCTGCACCAGAACGCGCAAGGCGTCTGGCAGGGCGTCGCGCTGTTCCAGCGCCGTCATGTCTGTGTTGGTCATGCCGTGCAGGTAAGCCGCGCCCCCCTTTCGACCAACCCCCGGGTCGCCTAAATCGGGATCATGCGCTGTTTCCTTGCACTCGACCCGCCCGACACTCTTCGTGACGCCCTTGCCGCTTTGCAGGACGGCCTGCGCGTGGGGCGGTTGGTGGACGAGGATGATCTGCACCTGACGCTCGCCTTCATGGGCGACATGGAGCTTGATGCGCTGGACGAGCTGAACCTCGATCTGGAGATGCTGCGCCCGGGCCCCGTGCGGATCGAGGTTACGGGGCTGGATACGTTCGGATCGATCAACCCACGGTCGCTGCACGCCTCGGCCCGCCCGCATCCCGAACTGGACCACCTGAACCGCAAGGTTGAAACGCTGGTGCGCCGTGCAGGCCATCCCCTGCCCCACCACCGCTTCGTCCCGCACATCACGCTCGCTCGCTTTCGCCACCGGATGCCGCCGGAGGATCATGTGAAACTGGGCCGCTTCCTGTCGGCCCACGGCAACTTCCGTTTCGACCCGGTCAGCGTGGACCGGCTGATGCTGTACCAGTCGACCCTGACCGACGACGGCCCGCGCTATGATCTGCTGGAAGAGTATGCGCTGGCCTGAGACGCGCACGAGAAAAGGGCCGCGCAGTCCGCCGCGCGGCCCCTATAAAAATTTAGCCCGGTTCAGACTTCACCCGGCTCGTACCAGTCGCCGATGCGGACTTCGGTCTCTGCATCGGTCTCGGCCATCAGTGACGCGAACTCTTCGGGGTCTTGCGTGCCGCCGTCGCGGCCACGGTAGTGGTAGGGGTACACGTAGGTCGGCGCGAACTCTGACACCGCGTCCGCCGCCTGATCCGCCGCCATGGTAAACGGCAGGTTCATGGACACGAAGGCCAGATAGATGTCCTCAAGCGCGCGCATTTCGGGGGTGCCTTCGGTATCACCAGAAATGTAGATCCGGCGTCCGCCGATCTCGAAGACGTAACCGTTGTCGCGGCCCTGCGGGTGAAAGTCCAAGCGGCCTTCGGTGATGTTATAGGCGGGGACCGCCTCTACCATCAGACCAGAGACATCGACGCTTTCGCCGTTGGCCGCCTGCTGGGCCTTCATCTGAAGATCGGGCGGCAGCATGTCGTAGACCGCGATGTTGGTCACAAGTTGGGTTGCCGCCTTCGACACCGCCTGGATCGTCTCCGCATTGTAGTGATCGCCATGCTCATGGGTGATGAAGATCATGTCCGGCTCTGGGAAGTCGGCGTATTGTGACGCATCACCCACCGGGTCAGCGTAGATCACGCCGATCGGCGTCTCCAGCACGACGCTGGCGTGGTTCACCGGGTGAACGACGATCTGGCCGCCATCGACCTCGAATGTGTTCCCGCCATGGGCCGCAGCCTTGGCAGTGAATGGCAGGATCACCGAACCGCCAAGGGCAGCGCCGGTGGCAAGGAAAGTGCGTCTGGTCGTGGACATAGGGAAACCTCCGTCGTCCGTTGGGTCTGGGGCGACACTTAGGGCGTCTTGGCCGCAGGTCACTCACGTGCGCGGGAACGCGCACCCCGCCCGCCACGTTGCTCCGTCATGGCATCGGATTTGAGCGATATCTTGGACGACCTGCAATCCTTGGCCGATGCCGAGGGGCAAGTCAGTTTGGGCGACGTGGTCGAAAAAATCGGCCCGCGCGGTCGCGGCGCGTTGCTTCTACTTCCGGGTCTTCTGGGCGCGACGCCGGTGGGTGCCATACCGGGTGTTCCGACGATACTGGGCTTGTTCACCATCCTGATCGCCCTGCAGATCGTCATGCAGCGCAGCAAGTTGTGGCTGCCGGGCTTTATTCGCCGCCGTTCGGTGTCTGACGGAAAACTATCGAGCGCGATATCCAAGTCGCGCGGCCCGGCCCGCTGGATCGACAGACACTTCGGCAAGCGCCTGCAGGTCCTGACACAACAGCCAGCCACCACCATCGCCGCGCTGTTCTGCATCGCACTCGGCGCGATTCTGCCTCCGCTGGAGGTGGTCCCCTTCGCCGCCCTTTTGCCCTTTGCCGCAATCGCCCTGCTCGGCATTGCACTTACATTGCGCGACGGTTTGCTGATGGCCGTGGCCTTCGCGGCGAGCGGAGGCGCGCTTTACGGTGCCTGGACGTTGGCGTTCTGACCGCGCGTTTTCGGCGAAGCCATGACCACGAAAGTCGAGATGGATTGAACCTGCGGCAGATCGCCCAAGATGTTCGTATGGAAGGTCTTGTAGGCTGCAATGTCCGCAACCTCCACGCGTAGCAGATACTCTGATGCACCCGTAATGTTGTGACATTCGACCACCTGATCGGCCGTTGCCATCGCCGTCTCGAAAGCCGCCTGCGCGTCTCGCGTGTGGGTGCCCAAACCGACGGTCACGTAGGCCACGAACCCCAGCCCCATCGAGCCGGGATCCAACACGGCACGGTAGCCCGCGATCACGCCCGAACGCTCTAGCGCCTGCACGCGGCGCAGGCAGGCCGATGGCGACAACCCGACCTTCTCGCTTAGCGCAAGATTCGAAAGTCGCCCATCGGCTTCAAGAGCACGCAATATCGAAGCGTCAATTCGGTCCATTCAGAACAATATACGTCGTAAAATCAGATTGAGTAGAGAACTTTGCAACCAAATACACCCAGCTGCGCGCTATATTAGCTCCATGACACAAGAAAATTTCATCGCCCTCGCCCTCTTCGCCATCGTCTCGACCGGCACGCCGGGACCGAACAACCTGATGGTCATGGCCTCAGGTGCCAACTTCGGTGTTCGGCGCACCTGGCCGCACATCCTCGGCATCGCCATCGGCTTTTCCGCGATGATCTTCCTCGTCGGCGCAGGGCTGTCCCGCGTGTTCGAGGTGGTCCCATGGCTCGACACGGCCCTTCTGATCGCGTCCGCTGTGTTCCTTGCCTACCTTGCATGGAAGATCGCGACCGCAGCACCACCGGACCCCGACGCGCCGCGCGGATCGCCGTTCACTTTCGTGCAGGCGGCCGCGTTCCAATGGGTGAACCCAAAGGCCTGGGCCATGGCGCTGACCACCGCGACCGTCTACGCGCCCGGCGCTGCTGCCACCGCTGGAATGGTCTTCGCCGCCGTGGCCGTGCCTCTGATCGTCCTGTGGGCCATCGCCGGTCGCGGCGTTGCCCGTTTTCTGACCGCTCCCCGTGCCCTGCGCGCCTTCAACTGGACAATGGCCGCCCTTTTGATCGCATCGACGCTGCCCGCACTTATGTGACATGACAAACGGGTGACAACGCCTGCGGTCGGGCGTATGCAGCGGCGACTCTTCCAGCACCGGACCTGCCATGCCCGCGATGCCCTTGTTCCACCCGTTCGAGCCGCGCGACGACGACAAACTCCGCGAGGAATGCGGCGTCTTCGGCGTCACCGGCGTGTCAGAGGCCGCGAACTTCGTGGCTCTTGGCCTGCACGCCCTGCAACATCGGGGGCAAGAGGCTGGCGGCATTGTCAGCCACGACCCCGAGCATGGGTTCAACTCTGCCCGCCGCTTTGGCTACGTGCGCGACAACTTCACCAAGCAATCGCTGATGGAAACACTGCCCGGCCCGCTCGCCATCGGTCATGTGCGCTATTCCACCACCGGATCGAAGGGTCAGACCCAGATCCGCGACGTGCAGCCGTTCTTCGGCGAATTCTCCGCCGGTGGCGCGGCGATTGCCCACAACGGCAACATCACCAACGCCGACGCCCTGCGGCGAGAGTTGATCGAGCGCGGCTCGATCTTCCAGTCCTCCAGTGACTCCGAATGCATCATCCACCTCATGGCGCGTTCGTTGCAGCGCAAGGTGCCGGAGCGCATCCAGGACGCCCTGCGCCGTGTCGAAGGTGCGTTCTCTATCGTGGCGATGACGCGCACCAAGCTGATCGGCGTGCGCGACCCGCTGGGCGTGCGCCCCCTGATGCTGGGCCGCGTGGGTGATGGCTGGGTCCTTTCGTCCGAGACCTGCGCGCTCGATATCATCGGCGCCGAATTCATCCGCGAAATCGAGCCGGGCGAGATGGTGGTGATCGAGAACGGCGAAGTCGCCTCGCATCGTCCGTTCGCACCGCAAAAGTCCCGCTTCTGCATTTTCGAGCATGTCTACTTCAGCCGCCCCGATTCGATCCTTGGCGGGCAATCCGTCTATGAAACCCGCCGCCGCATCGGCGTGGAACTGGCCCGCGAAGCCCCGGTAGAGGCCGACTATGTCTGCCCCGTCCCCGACAGCGGCACCCCAGCCGCCATCGGCTACAGCCAGGAATCTGGCATCCCCTACGCCATGGGGATCATCCGCAACCAGTACATGGGCCGGACCTTCATCGAGCCGACCGAGCAGATCCGCAACATGGGTGTGCGTCTAAAGCTGAACGTGAACCGCGCGCTCATTCGCGGCAAACGCATCGTGCTGGTGGACGATTCGGTCGTGCGCGGTACGACAACGGTGAAAATTCGGGAAATGCTGCTGGACGCCGGTGCCGCCGCCGTCCACTTCCGCATCGCCTCGCCCCCCACCGCATGGCCGTGCTTTTATGGCGTCGACACTCCCGACCGCGAAAAACTGCTCGCCGCGAACATGGACGAAGACGAGATGTGCGCGCACCTCGGCGTCGACTCGCTCCGCTTCATCTCTCTCGACGGTCTGTACCGCGCCGTCGGCGAAGCCGAGGGCCGCGACCCCGCATCGCCCCAGTATTGCGACGCCTGCTTCTCCGGCGAGTATCCGATCACACCGACGGATCGGATCGAGAAGGGCTTTCAGTTGAAACACGTCGCGGCGGAGTAACTTCTTCTACCTCAAGCCAGAAACGCAAAACGCCGCTCCGAAGAGCGGCGTTTTTCATTGTAACACCGTGGAAGAGACTACCGCTTCAACGTCTTCAAACCACCGGCCACCAACAAGGCAGCCAGGACGGCCTTCAGCGCGTCACCGATCAGGAACGGCTGCATCCAGCCGGACCACAGGGCGGCGGCCTCGGACGAGGCCCAGCTTGCGTCGACGCCCATCGCGGAGGCGACGGCCAGCGGCCAGGCAAGGCCAGGCACGTACAACAGCACGGATGCGGCCAGCGTGGCGCCGAGCATCACCAACAAGGACGCGCGGGCGGCAAGCCCCGCGATATAGGCCATCGCGACATAGCCCAGAAGGAAACCGCCGGTCGGTCCGGTCATATAGGCCAGCCCGGCACCGCCATTCGCGAAGACCGGCAGGCCCATCGCGCCCTCGGCCAGATAGGTCAGCACGGCCAGCGCGCCCATGCGCGGACCCAGCGACAGACCAACCGTCAGCACGGCTAGCGTCGACAGAGTGATCGGCACCGGCCACATCGGCACGGCGACCTGCGCGGCGATCGCGATGAACAGCGACGCGGCGACGATCAAGGCGCCCTGCTGCCAGAGCGTCTGATCCGGGCGGCGAAGAAGGGGGGTCGCGTGGGTCATGTCGGTCTCCTGTTGGCTTGTGTCCGTTCTTCACCCCACGCGGGTCCGCGTCAAGCCGTCTTGCCTATTGGCCATCTTTTGACCATCACGCGGGCCATGGAAAAGATTGCCCTTATCACCGGCGCGTCTCGGGGCCTTGGGGCCGCACTGGCCGAGACGCTGGCTGCCACGCACCACGTCGTCGCCGTCGCCCGCACCACCGGCGCCCTGGAAGAGCTGGACGACCGCATTCAAGCCGCCGGCGGCAAGGCTACGCTGGCCCCGATGGACATCACGAACGCCGACGCGATGGCGGTTCTGTGCCGTGGCATCCACGATCGTTGGGGACACGTGGATGTCTGGGCGCACACGGCCGTCCACGCCGCCCCCCTGTCGCCCGCGCCCCACGTCGCGGCGAAGGACTGGGAAAAGAGCGTCGCGATAAACGCCACCGCCACGGCAACGCTGATCCGCTTCGTCGAGCCGCTGTTGCTGGCCGCCGAGGCCGGGCACGCGTTGTTCTTCGAAGACGCGCGCGGTGGGGTCAAGTTCTTCGGCTCTTACGGCGCGACGAAGGCGGCGCAGATCGCGCTGGCCCGAAGCTGGGCGGCGGAAACGGCCAACACCGCACCGCGCGTGTCGGTGCTTGATCCGGCGGCGATGCCCACGGCAACGCGCGCCCGGTTCTTTCCGGGAGAGGATCGCTCCGGGCTGGCAGAACCGATGGCAGAGGCGAAGCGGCTGTTGGCGCAGGCGGGGATTCAAGACGCTTAGGAGATCGCCCGCATCGTGGGGGCGGTTCGGGCGCTACCCGGTCGTACACACCGGGCGGAAGGCCTGTTCGACAGATCGCGCTTTGACAGAGTCTCCCTTGCAACGGTCGCTTCCCGGACCGCGCCGCCGTATTGCCGCCTCTGCCGCCCACGCCTAGACAGGTCCAAACCGCAGCGGGGTCCTCATGCGCATTCTCATCACCAATGACGACGGCATCGCCGCGCCCGGCCTGCAGGTCCTGACAGGAATCGCCACCGAAATTGCGGGCGATGCGGATGAGGTTTGGACCGTCGCCCCCGCCTTCGAGCAATCGGGCGTCGGCCACTGCATCAGCTACGCGCGGCCCACCATGGTGCAAAAGCTGGAAGACCGGCGCTACGCCGTCGAAGGCTCTCCCGCCGATTGTGTGCTGGCCGCGATCTACGACATCATGCCGGACCGCCCCGACCTGATCCTGTCGGGCGTGAACCGGGGCAACAATGCCGCCGAGAACGTCCTGTATTCCGGCACCATCGGCGCTGCGATGGAAGGCGCGCTGCAAGGCTGCGCTGCCATCGCCCTGTCGCAATATTACGGCCCCAACAACAACGCGCTCGATGATCCGTTCGAGGCCGCCCGCGTCCACGGTGTCGAAACGGTTCGTCGCCTCATCGACGGCGCGCAGTGGGACAGCGCCGATTACCGCCTGTTTTACAACGTGAACTTCCCGCCCTGCGCCGCTGCCGACGTGCAAGGCCGCCGCGTCACCGCCCAGGGATGGCGCACGGACGCCGATCACGGCATGACGCCCCATATTTCCCCTTCCGGTCGCCGCTTTCTCTACGTCACCGGCGGTCCGCAGCAGACGCCAACCGCGCCCGGCACCGATGTGGAAGCGAACCTGCGCAACTTCATCTCCATCACCCCCATGCGCGCCGATCTCACGGCCCATGATCTGGTCGCCTCGCTCAAGGACACGCTCGAATGACCTTCGACGCCGAAGCGCGGATGCGGCTGCTGTTCGCCCTGCGCTCGAACGGGATCACGGACGAGCGTGTGCTGAATGCCATGGAAAAGATCGACCGCGCGCGCTTCGTGCGCGGCGTGTTCCAGCCGCGCGCCTATGACGACACGCCCCTGCCCATCGAATGCGGGCAGACGATATCCCAGCCCTCGGTCGTTGGCATGATGACCCAGGCGCTGGACGTTCGGCCCCGCGACAAGGTGCTCGAAATCGGCTGCGGCTCTGGCTACCAGGCCGCGATCCTGTCGCAACTTGCACGGCGCGTTTACACGCTGGAACGCTACAAGCCGCTGGCCCGCAGCGCGCAGACGACCCTGCAACAGCTGGATATCTCGAACGTCACCGTGCTGGCCGCGGACGGCGCGGTCGGGTTGCCCGAACAGGCCCCGTTCGACCGCATTCTCGTGACGGCGGCGGCAGAAGACGTGCCACCGGCCCTATTGGCGCAATTGCGCATCGGGGGTATCATGGTGGTGCCCGTGGGGCAGTCCGATCACGTGCAGACGCTTCTGAAAGTTACCCGAACCGAAGCAGGACCGGACTATACCACGCTGGGCGAGGTGCGCTTCGTGCCCTTGGTCGAGGGCATGGGAGACGGCTAAAACGACGCGGCCAAATCGCTGGCGGCAGGGGCAAAGGCAGACGGGACGCGCGCTTCGGCAAGAAAGCGCCGCCCGTGAACAGGAAGGGACGCAAAGATGATCCGCAGGACAGGAGCCACTGGGCTGTTGCTCGTCACCGCACTTGGCCTATCGGGTTGCGCCGAGAACGGCATGATCGACTTCGATCTGCGCGACAACATGGGTATGGCCTTCGATACCAGCCCCGCCGTCGCCCGCGTCGCCGCGCGCCCCACGCCCGACAATCGCGGCATCATCAGCTACCCAGGCTATCAGGTGGCCGTCACACAGCGGTCCGAGACCATCAACGACGTCGCCGCGCGTCTGGGCCTGAACGGGGCAGAACTATCCCGCTTCAACGGCATCCCTCAAGACGTCGTGCTGCGTAAGGGAGAGATCGTCGCCCTGCCGAACCGCGTGGCCGAACCCTCGCCCGCCACCGGCGCGCCGGTCACCGGCCCGATCCTGCCACCCGCAGCCCCGATCACGACGACATCACTGGAAGACCGCGCCACCGCCGCCATCAACCGCGGCGAGACTGCGCCCACCCCGGTCGCCCAGCCCGCCACACGCGCGCCTGCACCCGCAAACACCGGCATCGAGCCGGTGCGCCACAAGATCAGCCGCGGCGAAACCGCCTTCTCCATCGCCCGGCGCTACGGCGTTCCGGTGCAAGCACTCGCCGACTGGAACGGTCTGGACGGTCAGATGACCGTGCGCGAAGGCGCGTTCCTGTTGATCCCGCCCGTCACCGCCGTCCCAGCCGCGCAAACCACACGCCCCGGACAAGGCAGCGTCGCCCCGGTACCGCCCTCCTCCACACAGCCCCTGCCAGACGAAGAAGCCACCCAAGAACCACCGAAAGAGACGCCACCTTCCCCCGCGCTAGAGGCAGAGACGACCACCGCCTCCCGCTCGGACTCCGCGTTCTCATACCCGGTTCAAGGCAGCGTCATCCGCGCCTACGCCCCCGGTAAGAACCAAGGTATCGATATCGCCGCCGCCGCAGGCACGCCGGTCAAGGCCGCAGCCTCCGGCACGGTCGCAGCCATCACGCGCGACACCGATCAGGTGCCGATCCTCGTCGTGCGCCATCCGAACAATCTTCTGACGGTCTATGCTGGCGTGGACGGTATCACGGTCAGCAAAGGCGACAGCGTGAAGCGCGGCCAGACCATCGCGGAAGTTCGCGCAGGCTCTCCCGCAGCGCTACATTTCGAGGTACGAGAAGGGTTCGAGGCCGTCGATCCGGCGGACTACCTGGACTGACAACCCGCCGGGAGCAGCCGATCGGGCAACCTACCCCAGCCGGACGCCCCGGCGCCCCGCCAGGTCGGTGAAGTACTGCCACGCGACACGGCCGGACCGCCCCCCGCGCGTCGCCTGCCACTCGATGGCCTCGGCGCGCAGGGTGGCGTCATCGATCTCGACCCCATGCGCGTCGCAATAGCCCCGGATCATCGCAAGATATTCGTCCTGATCGCAGGGGTGAAAGCCCAGCCACAGACCGAAACGATCCGAGAGGGACACCTTCTCTTCCACAGCCTCACCGCCGTGGATTGCGCGCGACGACTCGTTCTCGATCATGTCGCGCGGCATCAAGTGCCGACGGTTCGAGGTCGCATAGAACAGCACATTCTCTGGCGGCCCGGCGATCCCCCCGTCCAGAACTGCCTTCAACGACTTGTAATGCTGATCGTCGTGGCTGAACGACAGATCATCGCAGAACAGCAGGAAGCGCAGATCGGGCGCGGCGCGCAGATGCTCCAGAAGGTGCCCCACCGATGGCAGGTCCTCGCGCTGCAACTCGACGATCTTCAATGGCGCATTCTGCGCCACGTCGGCATGGACCGCCTTCACCAAAGAAGACTTGCCCATCCCCCGCGCGCCCCACAGCAGCGCATTGTTCGCCGGGAAACCGCGCGCGAACTGCCGCGTGTTTTCCAAAAGGATATCACGCGCCCGGTCGATCCCGACCAACAGTGCCACATCCACGCGGCTCACTTGCTCTATCGGCACCAACCGCTCGGGGTCCGTCTGCCACAAGAATGCGTCGGCCGACCCGAAATCAGGAGCTTCCATCGGACGGGGCGCCATCCGGTCCAACGCATCCGCGATACGGGTCAGATCGTCCACGCGCCCCTCCTTCTTTCTTTTCTCAAATACTCATCGACGGGATATCAGGGGCGCTTCGTGTCGTCCTCTGGCTCGTCGTCGGCAAGGTCTTCGTCGTCGTCGAAGTCGTAAAGCTCTTCGTCTTCACCCAAGACACCCTCGGCCCGCAATTCTTCGGTCCGCTTTTTCTCGACGCGGCGCACAAGGAAGATGGAGATCTCGTAAAGACCGTAGACCACGACGAACAGGATCACCTGCGTTATCACATCGGGCGGCGTCACCAAGGCGGCCAGCAGAAGGATGGCCACGACGGCATACTTCCGAACGGCACCCAGCCCGTGCGACGTGACCAGCCCCGCCTTGCCCATTAGCGTCAGCAGAACCGGCAGTTGGAAGCACAGCCCGAAGGACACGATGAACTTCATCGTCAGGTTCAGGTATTCCTGCGCCGAACCTTGGAACACGACCGACAAGGGTGCTGCCTGATCCGGCAGAACAGCCTCTCCGGTCTGACCAAACTGCTGGAAGCCCAGGAAGAAGTCGTAAGCCAGAGGGGTGACGACGTAGAACGCGAAGGACGCGCCGAGCACGAACATGAACGGTGAGGCAACAAGAAACGGCAGCATTGCGCCCTTTTCCTGTCGGTACAGCCCCGGTGCCACGAACCGCCACATCTGGTAGGCGATCATCGGGAACGCTAGGAACAACCCGCCCAGTAGCGACACCTTGATCGCGACGAAGAAGCCTTCCTGCGGGCTGATGAAGATCAGGTCACAGTCCTGCCCACGCTGGGAAAGCTCTTGGCACAGCGGCCCTGTCAGGAAGTTGAAGATGGGCGTGGCGACCGTGAAGCACAGCACCATGCCGATGATAAACGCGATGGCGGACCGGATCAGGCGCGTGCGCAACTCGGCCAAGTGCTCGATCAGCGGCGCCGCGCTATCTTCGATCTCGTCGTTGGCGCTCATTCTTTGGGTTCATCCGCTGTCAGGGGCGTATCGGCGGCGGTGCCGGTGTCTTTCACAGGCGCGGCGGGTTCAGGCACCGCGTCCGGAGCGGCAGCAGTCTTCCGCGCTTCCATCCGCTTCGCGGCGGCGGTCTGGATGCGATCCCGCTCTGCCTGCCGTTCTTCGCTTAGAGCGCTGGTGTTCGGCCCGGCCTTGCGCGGCGATTTCATGGGATCCCACTTCTCGAAATCTCCTGCCGCGTCCTTCAGCTTGTCCAAGCCAAATTTCTTCGGGTTCGCCATTCCTTTGAGATCGCGAGAGATATCCTTGACGCCCGACTCATCGGCAGCGTCTTCCATGGCGCGCTGAAAATCGCGCGCCATGCCTCGCATCTTGCCGGTGAACCGGCCCAATTGGCGGAACATCCCCGGCAGGTCGTTGGGCCCCACCACGATCAACGCGACGACTCCAATGACCAAAAGCTCGGTCATGCCGATGTCGAACATGGCGCGCGCCCCCTAAGGCCTGAAGATCAGCTCTTGTGGGTTTCGCTGTCCGAGGTCTGCACCATCGGCGTTTCCACCTCGTCGTGCGACTCGACGCGCTTGGCTTCGGCTTCGGACTCGTCCTTGCCTTCGCCGACGCCCTTCTTGAAGGCAGTAATGCCTTTGCCGACTTCGCCCATCAAGGACGAGATCTTGCCGCGTCCGAACAGGACAAGGACGACAACGGCGATAAGCAGCAGGCCCGGTAGGCCGATATTGTTGAGCATGGGTCTCTCCCTTTCGCCCCGGCTGGAACGCACCTTACCTAAGCGATCGTGCGGCAGAGTTGAAGGAGCAATCGCTCACGATTGCGGTGGCAGATGCACGGCCTCGCCCGTAGCCGCAGATTTCTGTGCCGCGAGCCCCATTTCAACGGCCCGCGCGCCGTCCGCCAGCGTCACTTCGACCTCCGCCCGGCCCAAAACAACCTCCCTGAATCGCTGGTGCTGATAGAAGGTCGCGCCGTTATGATCACCTGCTTCCAGCAACCGCGGATCGACCGGAAGTTCCAGCGTTTCCGGCCCCTTGGGATGGCGGGGGCTGACCACAAGCTGCGCCGTCGGGCTGGGACCAAGCGCTTCGGGCCAGAAGCGCGTCGGTCCAGGCACGAACGCCTCGACCTTGCCCGCGTGACCCGTCAGCGCGATCTCTTCCTGCCAGCGACCGCCCTCGGCGAACATGCACAACTCCAGCATCGCCCGCGCACCACTTTCGAAATCAACCAGCACGTATCCGCTGTCCAGAATGTCCGGCACGCGATCCCCGTAAACCTCGTCCTTGTGGTTCAGTTCCTGCCCCGCGCTGGCCATGATCCGTACCGGCTCGGACTGCAGAATCAGGCGCATCAGATCGAAGAAATGGCAGCATTTCTCGACGAATGTGCCGCCGGTGAAAGCGTTGAAGCGGTTCCAGTCACCGACCTTGTCCAGAAACGGAAAGCGATGCTCACGAATCGACAGCATGCGCGGTGCGCCGGTCGCGCCGGTCGCCTTGTCGATCAACGCGGCGATGGGGGGCATGTAGCGGTATTCCATCGCCACCCAGACCGGGGCCGGATAGTCGATCGCCGTCAAGGCCGCGGCCTGATCTTCGCTTGTGTACAACGGCTTTTCGATCAACAGCGGCAGGGCCCGGCGCTGCGCAATCTCCATCATTTCAGGGACATGCAAAAAATTCGGCGATGCGATGACCAGCGCATCCAGCGGGTCGTGCGCCAGCAGCTCGGCAATTGATCCGTATTGCACCGCATCCGGTACCAGCGCGCGGGTATGCCTTGCCATACCGGGGTCAGGCTCCAGGAATGCGACGACCTCGGCCCCATCCAGAAGCGCGATATTGCGGATGTGCTCTTGCCCCATCATCCCGCATCCGATGATGCC
Source organism: Palleronia sp. THAF1 (assembly GCF_009363795.1). Taxonomy (NCBI): domain Bacteria; kingdom Pseudomonadati; phylum Pseudomonadota; class Alphaproteobacteria; order Rhodobacterales; family Roseobacteraceae; genus Palleronia; species Palleronia sp. THAF1. The sequence continues at coordinate 2,348,155 of NZ_CP045420.1, forward strand.
GTATTTGACTATTTCGTGCATTCGCAGCCCTGACCTTCGTCGCGTTTACCCGCCAACTATTCATTTCCGTGCATCACGATGAGCATGGGAACCCGGCTTCGCCCGCCGCTTCACTAACCGCAATTGATGCACCCCCACAGGGCTGCTACGCAAGCAGCATAAGGAGCCTTCCCATGACCGTTGTCCCTGTCACCTCAGCCGATCTCGACGCCGCAGAGGTCTCTTGGTTCGCCGCCCTGTGTTCCGACGATTACACGCAGTTGGGCGTACCCGATGGTGATCTGCGGTCAAGCTGGACACACTGCCGCGACATCGCGCTGGAGGCCGAGCGTCAATCTTTTCGCAACATTTTGTGCCCATCATCCTATCAGGTCGGTCAGGACACGCTGTCATTCGTCGCCGGAATGGCACCGCTTACGGAAAGGATGAATTTTCTGGCCGCGATCCGCTGCGGAGAGATGCAGCCGATCATGCTCGCGCGCACGGTCGCGACACTGGATCACATGCTGGAAGGACGGCTGACTTTGAATGTCATCTCGTCCGACTTTCCGGGGGAGAAGGCTGACAGCGACTACCGTTACCAGCGCAGCCGCGAGGTGGTGGAGATTCTGAAACAGGCTTGGACGCAGGATACGATCACCTATCACGGACAGGTCTACGATTTCGATGCCGTCCCGACGGACCCCGCCAAACCCTACCAGACCGGCGGTCCTCTGCTCTACTTCGGCGGCTACTCTCCGTCGGCGCTGGAATTGTGCGGCCAGCATTGCGACGTCTACCTCATGTGGCCCGAACCAAAGGACCAGATCGCCGAACGGATGCGCGCCGTGAACGACGTGGCCGCCCGCTATGATCGCACGCTCGACTACGGCCTGCGCGTCCACATGATCGTGCGCGACACGGAAGCAGAGGCGAAGGAATACGCCGAACACCTGACCGCTCAGCTTGACGACGAGATGGGAAAGCTGATCCGCGAGCGCGCCCATGACAGCGGTAGCCTGGGTGTCAGCCATCAGGCCCGTGCGCGCGAATTGGCGGACCAGTTCGGCTATGTCGAACCCCACCTCTGGACCGGCATCGGCCGCGCGCGGTCGGGCTGCGGCGCCGCACTGGTAGGATCGGCGGACCAGGTCCTTTCAGAAATCGAGGCGTACCGGAAAATGGGCATCCGCTCGTTCATCTTCTCGGGTTACCCGCATCTGGACGAGTGTCGCCATTTCGGCCGACTGGTCATGCCTCAGTTGACAACCTGCTCGCTACCCCATGTCTACGGTCGCGTACCGGACACCACTCCGGCCACGCCCCTTGGAACAGGAGACCGCCGCTGATGGACCGCGTCAGACTTTCGCCCGACCTGGAGATCAGCCGCATCGTTTACGGCATGTGGCGGCTGGCCGATGACGGCGCCGACACGGCGCCCAAAGCCGTGCAGGAAAAGATCGAAGCCTGTCTCGAACAAGGCATCACCACCATGGATCAGGCCGACATCTACGGCGGATACATGGCCGAAGAAGTGATGGGAGCCGCGCTGACACCCAATCTGAAACGCCAGATCGAGGTTGTCACGAAATGCGATATCGTCGCGCCGGCAGGGCGTCACGCGAAGGCACGCATCAAGCACTATGACACCAGCCGCGCGCATATTGTCCGCTCTGTCGACACCTCGCTGCGGCTGATGGGGATCGACCGGATCGACCTTCTGTTAATCCACCGCCCCGATCCGTTCATGGACCAGCACGAGACGGGCCGAACGCTGGACGCGTTGGTCGCTCAGGGAAAAGTCCGCGCCGTTGGCGTGTCGAACTTCAAGCTGCACGACTGGACCCTGCTGCAATCCGCGATGACATCGCCGCTGGTGACGAACCAGATCGAGATGAGCCTTGGCCACGTTGCCCCTTTCACCAACGGCGATCTCGCCTATCTGCAAGAGCGCAACGTCGCACCGATGGCATGGTCGCCCTTGGGTGGCGGCGCACTGATGACTGGCACCGGCGCGCTGGAAACCGCGATGGACGAAGTCGCCGCACAGGCCGGCGTGGACCGTGCCGCCGTTGCGGTCGCCTGGCTTCTGGCGCATCCGGCCGGTATCGTTCCGGTCCTTGGCACCAACAATCCGCGCCGCATCCGCAGCATCTCTGACGCGGAGAGGGTAAAGATGGATCGAGAAACATGGTTCCAGCTTTACACCCACGCTCTGGGCCAAGAGGTTCCATGACCGACCTTCAGCCATTCACGCAACGCGAGCTGCGCGACGCTTTCTCGCGTTTCGCCACCGGCGTCACTGTCGTCACGACGGAGGCCGCGTCCGGGCCTCTGGGCATCACCGCGAACTCCTTTACCTCGGTGTCTCTGGACCCGCCGATGGTGTTGTGGCTGCCCGCCAAATCCTCGCGCCGTTTCACGCCGTTCACCGATTGCAAGACCTTCGCGATCCACGTCATGGGCGCCGGGCAAGAGACGATCAGCAACGGCTTCGTATCCGAAGGCGATCTGTTCGACGATCTCGACTGGACCCGAGCCGATGACGGCACACCGCTGATCCAGGACTGCCTAGCCCGCTTTCACTGCGAAACCCACGCGGTGCATGACGCGGGTGATCACGCCATCGTCGTCGGCCGGGTTTTGGACGCGCAACACCGCAAGGGAGATCCGCTGATCTTCGCGCAGGGCCGCTATGGGGGGTTCGCATCGAGCTAGTCGAGCGGGCGATCCTCTACCTTCAACATCATGCGCCGGTCCTCGACCCATCGGATGCCCACCAGCCCGACGGCCAGCGCCAGAACAGCGGCGGCGATCCCCAAAAGGAACGGCCCCGTCGCCTGATCCACTTCCAGCACGATCAGCTTGCGCACCACGGCCAGCATCCCGATCACGATGACCGTGCGCAACTGGCCTAGCCCATGATCGCCCGCCACCATCTGCCGGATCGAATGCGCCAGCTCCAACGCGATGACGGCGGCAAGAACACGGTCGAAAAGGATCTGGAACTGTCCGTATTCCAGCGATCCGCCTTCCGTCAGCGTCAGCATCCAAAGCGTCGCGAAGAACGACCAGGTCGCCAGAAGCACGACGACGACCATACCCAGCAGGATCACGGCGGCGATCGCGCGCTCCAACCAGTGGTACATCCGCATGATAGCGCCGTCTTCTTCCATACCACCCTCACTTGATGACCTTAAGGAAGGATAGGCCGACACGTCACAAGGGCGAGGGTCTTGCGCGCCCGCACCGCCCCCCGTATTGGGCCAGCGATCCAATACAAGGGGACGCATCGGCGATGTCGCGTCTGGTGATGAAATTCGGCGGCACCTCTGTCGCCTCTCTCGACCGCATCAAGCGGGCGGCCAAGCGCGTCGCGCGTGAGGTGGCCAATGGGCACGAGGTGATCGTGATCGTCTCGGCCATGTCGGGCAAGACGAACGAGCTTGTGGGCTGGGTGAACGAAACCTCGCCCTTCTACGACGCCCGCGAATACGATGCGGTCGTCTCGTCGGGTGAGAACGTGACCGCCGGGCTGATGGCGCTGACCTTGCAGGAAATGGACATCCCGGCCAGGTCTTGGCAGGGCTGGCAGGTGCCGCTGAAGACCAATGGCACCCACGGGGCCGCGCGGATCGAAGAGATTCCGACCGCCAACATGGACGCCAAGTTCATTGAGGGCATGAAGGTCGCGGTCGTCGCGGGCTTCCAAGGCATTAGCCCCGAAGGCCGCATCACCACGCTGGGGCGCGGCGGCTCGGACACCACCGCTGTCGCCTTCGCCGCCGCCTTCGATGCCGTTCGCTGCGACATCTATACAGACGTCGATGGCGTCTACACCACCGATCCGCGCATCACCGCCAAGGCCCGCAAACTGGACCGCATCGCGTTCGAAGAGATGCTGGAGCTGGCGTCGCTGGGCGCGAAGGTATTGCAAACACGCTCGGTGGAGCTGGCGATGCGCTACGGCGTCAAGCTGCGGGTGCTGTCGAGCTTCGAGGAATACGATGAAAATGCAGGCACGCTCGTCTGCGCGGAGGATGAGATCATGGAATCCAATGTGGTGAACGGCGTCGCCTATTCGCGCGACGAGGCGAAGATGACGCTGCTGGGGGTCTACGACAAACCGGGCATTGCTGCTGCGATCTTCGGGCCGCTGGCCGAAGCCGGGGTAAACGTGGACATGATCGTTCAGAACATATCCGAAGGCGGGAAGACGGACATGACGTTCTCTTGCCCCGTCGATCAAGTCGCACGGGCGCGTCAGGCAATAGAGGCAGCGCGCGGTGAAGGCCTTTATGAGTTCGATGAGCTGGTCGCCGATCAGGACACCGCGAAAGTGTCGGTCGTGGGCATCGGGATGCGCAGCCACACGGGAGTCGCGGCGCGCATGTTTCAGGCGTTGCGCGACGAGAACGTCAACATAAAGGTCATCTCGACCTCCGAGATAAAAATCTCTGTCCTGATCGACCGGAAGTACATGGAACTGGCGGTGCAGGCGCTGCACGATGCGTTTGAGTTGGAGAAGGCGCGGTAGACCGCGTCCTTTCCACCGGGCGACCCAAAGCCTAGAACGGGTGTGACGGCGGCCTTTCGCACGTCGAGGGAGTAAAGCCATGCCAACGGGCAGCGAAAGCGAAAGCCGCAAGCTACTCAAGCGTCTGCGCGAAACCCTTGCCGAGGAAAGCGAGGGACAGGAACGGCTCGACCATATCACATCGATCATCGCCGAATGCATGGCAACGGAAGTGTGCTCGATCTACCTGTTCCGCGATGCCGAGACGTTGGAGCTGTGCGCCACCGAAGGCTTGCAGCGCGAGGCCGTCCACCAGACCCGGATGCGGCTGGGCGAAGGTCTGGTGGGCCGGGTGGCCCGGATGGGCCAGAACATAAACACCGCCGACGCCCCCGCGACACGCGGCTTCCGCTACATGCCCGAAACGGGGGAAGAGAGGTATTCGTCCTTTCTAGGCATCCCGATTTCGCGATTGGGCGAACGCTTGGGCGTGCTAGTCGTCCAATCAAAGATCGCCCGCACCTTCACCGATGACGAGGTCTACGCCCTCGAAGTCGTTGCGATGGTGCTGGCAGAGATGACAGAGCTGGGCGCGTTCACCGGCGAGGGGGCGGCGCTATCCGCCCGCCACCAGCACCCTGCCCTGTTCCGTGGCCTCGTCGGCCAAGAAGGCACGGCGCGCGGGCACGTCTGGCTGCACGAGCCGCGCGTGGTCGTGACCAATCCCATCGCTGAAGACCCCGACAGCGAAAAGGAACGGCTGGAAGAGGCCGTCAAACAGCTGCAGGTCAGCGTCGATGACATGCTCGACGGCGCCGGTATCGCCGACAAGGACCAGCGCGATGTGCTGGAAACCTACCGGATGTTCGCCCACTCGCGCGGCTGGCTGCGCCGTATGGAAGAAAACATCGACCGCGGCCTGTCGGCAGAAGCCGCCGTCGAGAAAGAGCAATCCGCCGCGCGCACCCGCCTGCAATCCGCTCCCGATCTTTATATCCGAGAGCGGATGCACGATCTGGACGACCTGTCGCGCCGCCTGCTGCGCATCTTGACGGGGCAAGGCAAGGAAACGGGGGCAGAGATGCCCGGCGACCCCATCCTCGTCGCCCGCGATATCGGACCGGGCGATCTGCTGGACTACGGGCGGTCGCTTCGTGGCATCGTGCTGGAAGGCGGATCGGTCGGCAGCCATGCCGCCATCGTCGCACGCGCACTGGCGATCCCGCTGGTGATCCACGCCCGCGCTATCACGACAGAGGCGCTGAACGGCGACCAGATCCTGGTGGATGGCGAACAGGGCATCGTGCACCTGCGGCCAGAGGACAACATCATCTCTGCCTTCAACGACAAGATCGCGATGCAGGCCAAGGCGCAGGAACGCTATGCCGACCTGCGCGACCAGCCCGCGCGGACGTTGGACGGCACCACCATCGCGCTGACGATGAACGCTGGCCTGATGGCCGATCTGCCCTCGCTGGAAGGCTCCGGGGCCGAGGGTGTCGGCCTGTTTCGGACCGAATTGCAGTTTCTCGCCAACCGCAACGTTCCCAAGCGCGGGCATCTGGCGCAGCTTTATGGCCGGGTCATGGATGCGGCGAAAGGCAAGCCCGTCGTGTTCCGCACGCTCGACATCGGGTCCGACAAGGTCCTGCCCTACATGAAGCGCCCCGAAGAACCGAACCCGGCGCTGGGGTGGCGCGCGATCCGGGTCGGATTGGATCGGCCCGGCGTGATGCGCATGCAGCTGCAGGCCCTGATCCGCGCCGCCAATGGGCGCCCCCTGCACGTGATGTTCCCCTTCATCGCGCAGCTGGACGAATACCGCACCGCCCGCGCATTGCTGGAAGACGAGATCGAGCGCGAGCGGCGTCTTGGCCGCGTGCTTCCCGAAAGCGTGAAGATCGGGTCGATGCTAGAGACGCCGTCCATGGCCTTCGCGCCCAGCGCTTTCTTTCGCGAGACGGATTTCATCTCTATCGGCGGCAACGATCTCAAACAGTTCTTCTTCGCGGCGGACCGCGAGAACGAGCAAGTGCGGATGCGCTACGACACGCTGAACGTGTCGTTCCTGAACATGCTACAGATGATCGTGAACCGATGCGCCGAAACCGAAACGCCCGTCAGCTTCTGCGGAGAAGACGCTGGCCGCCCGATCGAGGCTTTGTGCATGTGTGCCATCGGCCTGCGCGCCCTGTCGATGCGCCCGGCCTCTATCGGCCCGGTCAAGCATCTGTTGCGCCGTGTTGATCTGGCGGGTGTCCGCGCAGCCATTGATGAGGCACGCGATTCAGGTCAGCAGAGCGTGCGTGAGACCGTGAAAGCCCATTTGCAGGAGCAGTTGGCAGGGCAAACTGGCGCTGTCTAGAGGATGCGTTTCGGTGGATCGATCCGCAGACGGAACTCTCGCAGCAGCACTTCAACGTCCGTGCCGCTGTCGCGCGCCAGTGCCCGTAGGCCGAAATAGACCCGCGCCATCTCCTGGTAGTAGCTGGTGAAGGCGTAATTCGTCGCCGCGCCCGCCGCCGCACCGATCACCGGCACCGCCTGCGCGGCCAGCTTCTGGCCCAAGACGGTCGCCAGACGCGGCGCGACCTTCGCGATGATGCCGTGGACGGCGGGGCCGCTGAGGGTGATGCGCGTCGACAGGAACGCCATATCCGTGCCGTCGTCGCGCGACAGCGGTCCAGCGGCGGCGAACACCTGCAGACACTGCGCCCGCACAGTTCGGTCAGTCACATCGAAGCCTTCGTCGGCGGCGATACCCTGAATGGCCCGCAGGAGTACCGTTGTCGTGACGGGCAGTTCCGCCATCGCCGTCGACAAGCCACCGGCACCACCCACGGCACCCATCGCCGTCGTCGCCACGGTATTAAGCCAGTCGGGCCGGTCGCGCAGCCGCCCGCGAGAGACGCTTGCGGCATCGAAGGCCACCTCCAGAGCGCGCTTTGTGGCCGTGTCCAAGCCTTGCCTTACCGACATGGGAAGACGTCCCAGCAGGTCTTCGGCCTGCCCGCCGATCAGCCCAAGAACCTGCATGCCCACGCCATCCGCAGTGCGGAACCGGTCCGCGAGCGCGTCCAGCGCGGCAGAGGTTTCGGGCGACAGATCTTCGGTCTCTACGGGTGTTTGTGCCATGGGGTTGAAGATGGGGCGCGGCGATTGGTTTGCCAAGATGCGTTACGCTGGACGTCGGACAGACCATGAGGCCTTGGCGTTAACATCTTTTTTTCGTAGCTGAAAAACTCAGCTACGAAAAAAAGATGTTGCCAGATCAAATAAGATTGGTTTTTCAATAGCCTAAGCAGCATCCGAAACGACCCTGCGATCTTCAATTCATCCCGCGCGCGTCACCGCCCCTGCAACGCCATCCCAAGCACCCGGCACCAGCGCGATGCCCAGCACACGCTCGGGATTCGTTGGCGGCGGCATCTCTACACCGACCAAACGCGTAAAACCGAACCGCCCGTAGTAGGGCTCATCCCCCACCAGCATCACGCGCGGATGGCCCAGCGCGGCAGCCCGCGACAGGCTGTCTTGCATCAGGAACGCGCCCAGCCCCTCGCCCTGCCGTGTCGGGTGCACCGCGACCGGCCCCAGCAACAAGGCGTCCACGCCGCCCACACGCACCGGCCAGTAGCGGATCGCCCCACCGATCACCCCATCCTCGCGCGACACAAGGCACAGCTCCGGCACCGGCGCCACGCCGTCGCGCAGCCGGTAGGACGACAGCAGCTCGCGGCCCGGCGCAAAGCTCAGGTCGTACAGGGCCTCGACTTCCCAGATGTCCTGCGGCGTCTCGGTGCCCAGCATGTCCCCTCCACGGCTGGCGCGCCGCCTAGCACGCCGCTAGGGTCCGGGCAAATACGAAGGAGCCTGCATGTTCTACCGCCCCGAAGACGGCCACGGCCTGCCGCACAACCCGTTCAATGCAATCGTCGCGCCTCGCCCCATTGGCTGGATCTCGACGCGCGGCTCTGACGAATCAGAGAACCTTGCCCCCTATTCCTTCTTCAACGCGGTGGCCTACACACCGCCGCAGGTGGTCTTCGCCTCGACCTCGACCAAGCCAGACCGCGATGGCACCAAGGACACGGTCGCCAACATCCGCGACACCGGCGTGTTCTGCTGCAACGTGGTGTCGGACGCGCTGAAAGACCCAATGAACGAAAGTTCCGGTCCGTGGGACAAGGACACCGACGAGTTCGCGCACACGGGGCTGGACCGTTCCGAGTGCCAGACGATCCCTTGCTCGTTCGTCACGGCCGCCCCCGCCGCGCTGGAATGCCGAATGACCCAGATCGTGACGTTGGAAGGAGAGGCGAACTTCCTCGTCATTGCCACCGTCACCGGCATCCATATCCGTGACGATGCGCTGAAGGACGGCCTGTTCGACTACATGGCCTTTGGCCCGGTCGCGCGCATGGGCTATCGCGACTTCACGACCGTGCGGGACAAATACGCGATGCCGCGTCCGGGCGAGTAGCCCGGTGCCGCAAAAGCTGCTAATGTCGGAGAACAAGCGATGGAGGAACCGGTGAACAAAGCTCTTTGAACCCTGAAACACAGTTCAAAGACGAAAGGGCCAAGCATGCCCCGTTTCCCCGATCCCACTCGCCTGCATCCCATCACCCTACCCGACGGCACGCCGCACGAAGGCACGATCAACCTGTCCGTTGCGCTTGCGGATCATCCAAATATCCACGCTGGCGACTACAGCTACTACTCCGACCCGCATCCGCCGTCCGACGTTGGCGACTGGGCGGCGCGGCTCGCTCCTTACCTCTACGCGGGCGCCCCCGATCACCTGCACATCGGCCGCTTCTGCCAGATCGCAGCGGGCGTGCGGTTCATCACGGCCTCGGCCAACCATGACGCGCGCGCCCTTTCCACCTTCCCCTTCGCCGTATTCGACCCCGAGCGGATGCGAAGCTTCACCCCCGACATTCGAGACACCACCGTAGGCCACGACGTCTGGATCGGCACTGGCGCGTTGATCTGTCCGGGCGCGCAGATCGGCGATGGGGCTATCATCGGCGCAGGCGCAGTCGTGCGCGGCACAATTCCCGCCTATGCGCTCGTCACTGGCAACCCGGCCCGCGTCGCACGCATGCGGTTCGATGATGCCACGATCGCCAAGCTGCTGACTCTCGCGTGGTGGAACTGGTCAGCGGATCGCATCGCGCAGGCAATACCCGCCCTGATGGCCAACGATATCGACGCCCTGACCCGATGTGCCCCGTAGTGGTCGGGCGAAACACCGACAACGCAGGGTGACGCTTTCCATCCCGCCCCCGCGCCATAGGTGACGGCTCAACCCAAAGGAGCCATCCCATGAAAGCCATCCACGTTCCCAAGGGCGGCGGTCTCGACAATCTGACCGTCGCCGATATCCCCGACGCCGCCGATCCCGGTCCCGGAGAGATCAGCGTTCGACTCCACGCCTCGTCGCTGAACTTCCATGACTACGGCATCGTGTCCGGCAACATGCCGACAGAGGACAACCGCATTCCCATGGCCGACGGCGCCGGAGAAGTCACGGCGATCGGCGACGGTGTCACCGAATTCGCCACCGGCGATGCGGTCGTCTCGACCTTCTTCCCCGACTGGATCGACGGCCCGCCCCCGCTGGCCGATTTCACCCGCACGCCCGGCGACGGCTTGGACGGCTACGCCCGTGAAGCCGTCACCCTTCCCGCCTCGTGGTTCACCAAAGCTCCCGATGGTTGGACCCACGCCGAGGCCGCCACCATCACCACTGCAGGCCTGACCGCTTGGCGTGCTTTGGTCGTCGACGGCGGCCTGAAGGCGGGCGACGATGTGCTGGTCCTCGGCACTGGCGGCGTATCGATCTACGCGCTGCAGATCGCGCTGGCCATGGGCGCGCGTGTCTTCGCCACCTCATCCTCGGACGCCAAGCTGGAACGCCTTGCGGACATGGGCGCCTCCGGCACCGTCAACTACAAGACCGACACCGACTGGGGCAGCACCATCGCCAAGATGACCGACGGACGCGGCGTCGATCACGTGGTCGAGGTCGGCGGCCCCGCGACCCTGCAGCAATCCATCAAGGCCTGCCGCATCGGCGGTCATATGGCCCTGATCGGCGTGCTGACGGGCCGTTCGGGCGACATCCCCACCGCCGCGATGATGGCCAAGCACCAGCGGCTGCAAGGCCTGATCGTCGGCTCCCGCAACATGCAGAAGGACATGGTTCGCGCCATGGAAACGACGGGCCTGCGCCCCGTGCTCGACAAGGAGTTCCCGCTCGACCAGATCGCCGACGCCTTCCGGCACGAAGAATCAGGCGACCATTTCGGCAAGATCACGCTGTCGATCTGACCCCCAAGCCCCGTCGCCCCCCGGTCCGTTTGTCGCGGAACCTCCGGGCCCCGCACGCGCGTTGGTGGGGCGACACGTAACAAGGACCAGTTCAATGAGTAACAAGACCGACGCCCTCAAGACCCTGCACACCCACCTGATCGACAGCGTCGACGGTTACCAGCAGGCCCACGACAATATGAACGGCGAGCACAAGGCCTTCATCGAGCGCTGCCTGTCCGAGCGCCGCGGCTTCCACGACACGCTGCATACGCAACTCGCACAGGACGGTATCGAGACGGACGAATCCGGCTCCACCGCCGCAGCCGCGCACCGCGTCATCTTCAACATACGCGATGCGATCTCGTCCGGCGACGCCGGCATCATGGCCGAGTGCGCGCGGGGCGACAGCCATCTGAAGTCCGCCTACGACGACGCCATCGACCAGACGAAGGGTGAGCCCGGCTACGACTTCCTGACCGAGCAACGCGCCAAGGTCGAAGCCGCCGTCAAGGAAGCTGAGACGCTCAGCTAAGCTTGTCGAGGGGGCGCTGAGCTATCTAAAACAGGCAAACGCCCACGCAGACGTCTGCGTGGGCGTTCTCGTTCAGGCTGACATCTGCGCAGACGTCCACATCGCCCGGCCCGATCTGTGAAAAGTCCGCTTTCGCCAGAAGTCGCTGTAGCTGCAGGCCGCGGTTCGGATTGGCGTTCTGGACCCATTCAATCTTGCCTGTGCTCAGGACCCTTTGATCTGCTTGAGGCTAAGGCCATCGCCACCACCCATAACGCAAGATAGGGCAACGCTATCCAGCGCCACCCCTTCTTTGTTTTCCCAAATACTCAGACCACGCCGACAACAGGCGCTCCATTCGCTTAGTGTCCGCCACCCACCATGCCGGTGCGCACACCGTAATCGACAGCTACGCCATATTCCGGATCGTCCTCGTCCTCTGTTACCAGCTGCCCAGCGCGCCGCAGCAAACGGTGGCAGTCCTTGGACAGATGCCGCAGCTCCAGCGTCTTGCCTGCGTCCTGATACTTGCTGGCGACCGTCTCGATCGCCGTCAGCGCGGACTGATCGGCCACACGGCTGCCCGCGAAGTCGACGATAACCAGCGATGGGTCCTGCGCCGGGTCGAACAGCTCGACGAAGCCCTCGGCCGAACCGAAGAACAGCGGCCCCTGCACCGAATAGACCTTGGCTCCTTCCGGCGTGGTGTGCGTCCGCGCGAAGATACGCGTCGCGTTCTGCCACGAATAGGCCAGCGCCGAGACGATAACGCCTACGACCACGGCCGTCGCCAGATCGAAGGCCACGGTCACACCCGTCACCAGCACGATGACGAAGGCATCCACCAGCGGCACGCGGAACAGAATCTTCAACGAGTTCCAGGCGAACGTCCCGATAACCACCATGAACATCACGCCCACCAAGGCTGCCAGCGGAACCAGCTCGATCACCGGAGCCGCCACAAGGATGAACGCCAGCAGGAACAGCGCTGCTGAAATCCCCGACAGTCGCGTCCGCCCACCGGACTTCACGTTGATCATCGACTGGCCGATCATAGCACAGCCGCCCATGCCCCCGAAGAAGCCCGTCACGGTGTTCGCCGCGCCCTGCGCCAGACATTCCTTCGACGCGCCGCCCTTCTCACCCGTGATCTCTCCCACAAGGTTCAGGGTCAGCAGGCTTTCGATCAACCCGATCGCAGCCAAAATGACGGCGTAGGGCAGGATGATCTGCAACGTCTCAAGCGTGAACGGCACCATCGGAATGTGGAACGGCGGAAGCCCACCCTCGATAGAGGCCAGATCGCCGACCAGCGGCGTATCAAGCCCAAGGCCCAGCACCAGCGCCGCTGTCACGCCGATCCCGGCAAGCGGTGCGGGCACGATGTTGGTCACGCGCGGAAGCAGCCAGATGATCAGCATGGTCACGCCCACAAGCCCCAGCATCAGGCCCAGAGCCTGCGGCGGCAGCCAGTCGCCACCGGCCATACCGTGACCGGTAATCTCTGCCGATCCGGGCACCTGGAATTGCGACAGTTGCGCCAGGAAGATGACGATGGCCAGACCGTTGACGAAGCCCAGCATCACCGGATGCGGCACCAGCCGCATGAACTTGCCCCAGCGCAGGATACCGACGACGATCTGGATCAGCCCCATCAGCACCACGGTCGCGAACAGATACTCCACCCCGTGCTCGGCCACGAGGCTGACCATGACGACTGCCAGCGCCCCGGTCGCGCCAGAGATCATGCCCGGCCGCCCGCCGAAGATCGCTGTGATCAAACCTACGATGAACGCAGCATATAGGCCCACCAGCGGATCGACCCCCGCCACGAAGGCGAACGCCACCGCTTCAGGCACCAGCGCCAGCGCCACCGTCAGACCCGACAGCAGCTCTGTCTTCATCTGCCGCGGATCGCCGGCCCCGCCCTTGCGGCTGCGCACGCTGATCGCGTCCGCCAGGTTTGCCATCAATGCTCTTGCCATACCCGCATCCTTCGCCCATCACGCGTCGCGGTCCGGTTGGCTGAAAGGCTACCGGCACAGAGGCGACGCGACTGTAAGATTTGCGGCGGCTCTGGCACGCGCCCCCCCGAAAAGCAACCCCACAGCCCTTGCGTAAACCGTCGCCAAGTATCAGCCCCCATGCCCATCAACCGAACGGAGTCGGAGACCTCCGACTGAAACGTAGCAGCCCTCGACTTCGCGTGGCGGTTAGAGATGGTGGGTATGCGCGCTTGCGCTGACCCGGTCGGCGCTCGGGTGGCTTCACACCCCGCTGTCACAGGTCTTGTCCAGCGCGACTAGGCTTGCACGCGCGCCCGACAGAAGTCCGACACTCTGCCGTCGCCGCGCAGACCACCCTTTTCGCGCCCCGCAAGCCCCGCTACCGTCACGCGAAACGGCACTAAGGAGCATCCCATGGGCAGACTGGCGATCATCGGCGGATCGGGCATCTACGACATCGACGGCCTTGAAGGGGCTGAATGGCAGACGGTCGACACCCCTTGGGGCACCCCGTCCGACGCCATTCTGACGGGCACATTGGGCGGTACCGAAATGGCCTTTCTGCCCCGCCACGGACGCGGCCACGTCCACTCTCCCACCACCGTCCCCTACCGCGCCAACATCGACGCGCTGAAGCGGTTGGGAGTGACGGATGCCATCAGCGTCTCGGCCTGTGGAAGCTTCCGCGAAGAGATGGCTCCGGGCGATTTTGTCATGGTGGATCAATTCGTTGACCGCACTTTCGCACGTGAGAAGTCCTTCTTCGGAACCGGCTGCGTCGCCCATGTCTCGGTCGCGCACCCGGTCTGCGAACGCCTACGCCAAGTCGCGCTGGATGCCGGTCGCGCCGCCGGGATCACCATGCACGACGGAGGCACCTACCTAGCGATGGAGGGACCGCAGTTTTCGACCGCCGCGGAGTCAAAGCTGTACCGCGACGTCTGGAATTGCGACGTGATCGGCATGACCAACATGCCCGAAGCCAAACTCGCCCGAGAGGCCGAAATCTGCTACGCGAGCGTCGCCATGATCACAGACTACGACAGCTGGCACCCCGACCACGGCAGCGTCGACATCACCGACATCATCGCCACGCTGAAAGGCAACGGAGCCAAAGCCCGTGACCTTGTGACGGGGATAGCCAAAGTCCTGAAAACAGACAGGGATCCGTGCGAGCACGGCTGCGACAGGGCGTTGGAATACGCCATCATGACCGGCCCCGACGCCCGCGATCCGGATGTCGTCGCGAAACTTGATGCCGTGGCCGGTCGGGTCTTGGGCAATTAACGGAAAGTTAGAGATTTCGGCGTAGACCGAAGGGCGTCATGTCAGGCTCTCCACCGACCGGGCCGTGTCAGCAAGAACGGGGTTGTTCGCGCAGGCACGGCCCACCGCTTCCCCTTGGCCCCCCTGCCCCAAGGCGCTAGGTGTGCGGACGGATGCAGCCCAAAGGGACAAGGCCATGACGCAGAGCAAGACGGCGCGCAAAAGCGTTCGCGACTACATCCGCACAATTCCCGATTTCCCGGAACCGGGCATCATGTTCCGCGACGTGACGACCCTGTTCGCCGATCCGCGCGGCTTCCGCATCTGCATCGACCAGCTGCTCGATCCCTTCGCCGACCAACGCTTCGACAAGGTCGCGGCCCTGGAAGCACGCGGCTTCATCATGGGCGGGGCCATCGCGCACCAGTTGAACGTGGGCTTCGTGCCGATCCGCAAGAAGGGCAAGCTGCCCGGCGACACGCTGTCCGAAGACTACAAACTGGAGTACGGCGAGGCCACGATGGAGGTCCACAACGACGCTCTGGAAGCAGGCGAGAAGGTGCTGCTGGTCGATGACCTGCTGGCCACCGGCGGCACGGCAGAGGCAGGCGTGAAGCTGTGCGAGCGCTTGGGCGCTGAAATCGTCGGCTGCGCCTTCATCATCGACCTGCCGGATCTGGGCGGGCGCAAACGCCTTGAAGGTTTGGGCCTGCGCGTCGAAGCGCTTTGCGCGTTCGAGGGCGACTGACACCCCCATGTCCGACCGCCCCACCATCGGCTTGCTTCAATGCGGGGATGTGCGCGCTCCGCTTAGCGACACGCACGGCGATTACCCGGAACTCTATGTACGACTTCTTGGACCGGGGTTCGATTGGCGGGTCTTCCGTGTCCACGATGGCGACATTCCGGACGATCCGACCACTTGCGACGGCTGGCTGGTCTCTGGTTCTCGCCACGGCGCCTACGAGGATCACGATTGGATCGCCCCGCTGGAAACGCTGATCCGCTCCATCCACGGCACGCGACCGCTGATCGGTATCTGTTTCGGCCACCAGATCATTGCGCAGGCCTTGGGTGGGCGGGTTCAGAAATACAGCGGCGGCTGGGCAGTTGGGCGTCGCGCCTATGATTGGGCCGGGCGCACGGTGCATCTGAACGCGTGGCATCAGGATCAGGTCGTGATGCCTCCGCCGGGGGCGACCACGATCCTGACCAACCCCTTCACCATCCACGCCGGTCTTGCCATGGGCGACACCCTGACGCTGCAACCGCACCCAGAGTTTCCGCCTGCCCTTATCGCTGACATGATCCCCGCCGTCGGGCGCGGCACCGTGCCCGACGACCTGCTAACGCAGGCCAGCGCCGATCTGCCGCTGCCGGTGGACAATGCCTTAACCGGCGACGCGCTCGCCGCCCATTTCCGAAGGACGATCCCATGGCCGACTGGCTGACCCACGCACCGCAAGCCGCCCGCGATTATCTGGATGGGCGTGCGCCGGAAGAGATCGAGTGCATCGTCTCGGACCTGCCCGGCATCGCGCGGGGCAAGGCGATGCCCGGCCCGAAGTTCGCGCGCCAGTCCCGGTTCTTCCTGCCGCGCACGATCTTTCATCAGACGATCACCGGCGGTTGGGCCAGCGTTCCCGTGCCCGAGAGTGCCACGGAACCGGACATGATCCTGACGCCGGACTATGGGACAGCCACCGCAGCGCCTTGGACTGCCGACCGAACGCTTCAGGTCATCCACGACATGGAGCTGCAACAGGGCGGCCCCGTCCCGGCGGCCCCGCGCAACGTGCTGAAGCGCGTCATCGCCGCCTATGCAGAGCTTGGGCTGACCCCTGTCGTCGCGCCGGAAATGGAATTCTACCTTGTCGCCCGCAACACCGATCCCGGTCAGGCCATCGTGCCGATGATCGGACGCACGGGCCGCCAAGCGGCGGCACGGCAGGCCTATTCCCTGTCGGCGGTCGATGAATATGGCCCCGTCATCGACGACATCTACGACTTCGCCGAAGCGCAGGGGTTCGAGATCGACGGCATCACCCAAGAAGGCGGCGCGGGGCAGCTGGAAATCAACCTGCGCCACGGCAACCCCATCAAGCTGGCAGACGAGGTCTTCTTCTTCAAACGTCTAATCCGCGAAGCCGCCCTGCGGCACGGGTGCTTCGCTACCTTCATGGCCAAACCGATCGAGCGTGAGCCGGGATCGTCGATGCATATCCATCACTCGGTTCTGGACGCCGATGGCCGCAACATCTTCTCGAACGATGACGATAGCGAAAGCGACGCGTTCCGGCACTTCATCGGCGGCTTGCAGGAACACCTACCCTCGGCCCTCGCCCTTCTCGCGCCCTACGTGAACAGTTACCGCCGCTACGTGAAAGACTTTGCCGCGCCGGTGAATCTGGAATGGGGCCGCGACAACCGCACCGCTGGATTACGCATCCCCGTAGCCGACGCGCAGGCGCGGCGGGTGGAAAATCGGATCGCGGGCATGGATTGCAATCCGTATCTGGGGATTGCAGCCTCACTGGCCTGCGGCCTACTGGGATTGCGCAACAAGCTGGAGCCGCGCGCCGAACGGACCGGCACCGCCTACGGCGAAGAGCAAGGCGTGCCCCGCGGCCTGTTCGACGCGCTGGAGTTGTTCGACGGGGCGACCGAGTTGCACGACGTGCTCAGCCCCGAGTTCGCGCAGGTCTATTCCTTCGTAAAGCGCGAGGAATACGACGAATACCTGCAAGTGATTTCTCCGTGGGAGCGGGAGCATCTGCTGATCAACGTCTAAGGGGGCTTCGGTGCGGTGGCGCAGGGCGGTGTGTGCGTTGCGGGCCTTGCAACGCTGCACCGCAGCGTCAAGTTAGAGCGGGTTGCCCGCCCGGAGACTCCGCCATGACTAGCCCGACTGAAACCCACATGCCCCCCGGCGCGCGTGCCGCGTTGGGGCGTCGTGAATTCGTGGCTTTGGTGGCCTTCGTCATGGCGCTGAACTCGGCGGCCATCGACGTGTTCATCCCCGGTCTGCGCGACATCGCGGCAGAGTTCGGCGTGGAATCGAACGCCCGCCAGTTGGTCATCACCGCCTATGTGGTGGGCTTCGGCGCGGCGCAGTTGATCTATGGCCCCCTGGCCGACCGCTACGGGCGGCGACCCATCCTGCTGGTCGGACTTGCTATTTACCTAGCCGGGTCCGTCGCGTCGATCTTCGCCCCCAGCTTTGGCGCGCTTCTGTTCCTTCGGTTCGTGCAAGGTGTGGGGGCCGCGGCCACGCGCGTCGTCGCGACCGCCCTGGTGCGCGACCGGTTCGAAGGCGCGGCAATGGCGAATGTCATGTCGCTGATCATGATGGTCTTCATGATCATGCCGGTTCTTGCGCCGAACCTGGGATCGCTGGTGCTGCTGTTCGCCGACTGGCACGGGCTGGGCGGTGTGATGGCACTGGTCGGGCTGATCGCGCTGGTCTGGGTCCTGCTTCGCCTACCAGAGACGCTTGCGCCCGAAAACCGCCGCCCTCTGACCGGCGCGCGGCTGGCAGAAGCGTTCCGCATCGTCGCCAGCAACAGGATTGCTGCGTTCTACACCTTGGCGCAGGCGGCATTCTTCGGTGTGCTGCTGGCCTTCGTTAACATGGCCGAACAGATCTTTACCGAGACCTATGATCTTGGCCGCGCTTTCACCCTGATCTTCGCGGTGATGGCGACCTTCATGGCCGCCTCGTCCTTCGCCAACTCGCGGCTGGTCGAGCGTCTGGGCACCCGACGGCTTAGCCACACCGCATTGGTCGCCTACCTGATCGTCGTGGCGATCCATCTGGTGCTGGCGGCCATCTACGGCGGCATCACGCCTTTCTGGATGTTCCTGATCCTGTTCTCGGCCAGCCTGTGCTGTTTCGGCTTCGTGCCGCCGAACTTCAACGCCATCGCTATGGAGCCGATGGGCCACGTCGCGGGTGTTGCTTCGGCTGTGCTCGGCGCGTCGCAAATGGTGATCGGCGGCGCTTTGGGGGCGGCCATCGCGTTCTTCTATGACGGCTCGCTTTACGCGCTGTTGGCCGGATCGGTCGGGTTGGCCGTCGTGTCGCTGGGCATGGTCGCCATCGCTGAGCGCGGGCGACTGTTCACCAGCTAGCCGTTCAGCTTGTTCAGCGCGTCCTGCATCTGCTTCAGCTGTTTGCGGATCTCGTCCATCTCGGTGGTGTCAGCCTTTGGCGCGTCGGCCTTCGGCTCGGGCTCGTCGCTGGTATCGGTCCCAACGGACCAGCCACCGCCGGTCATAGCCTTCAGGAAGGCTTCCTGTTGTTTCTGCATCACCTCGAAGCCCGGCACGACGGTCATCGGGGTCATCATCTTCTGCTGGCTCTGGCGCAGCATGTCGAAGCTCATCTTCAGGAACTCCGGCACGACGGAATTCGCCTGCGTGGTGTAGGACCGCACAAGATCGGTCAGCACGTCTAGGGGCAGGACGCTTTGGCCCTTCGATTCGTTTTCGGCGACGATCTGCAGAAGATACTGGCGGGTCAGGTCATCGCCCGACTTGAGGTCGACGATCTGCACCTCGCGGCCATCGCGGATAAAGCCCGAAATATCGTCTAGCGTCACGTAATCGCTGGTCTCCGTGTTGTAGAGACGGCGCGACGCGTAGCGTTTGATCAGAAGCGGTTTGATTGTGTCGGCCATAGTCTGTTCCCGGATCAGCAGAATGCTGGATCACCTTGCTGCACTGCGGAACAAAACGCAAAAAGAAAGGGCGAGCCGAAGCTCGCCCAGTCACAACGCCGCCAGGGAGGAGAAGACGACGTATTCTTTAAGCTGTCGCGATTACTTCGCGCCGGCGGTCTTCTTGGCGGCGGAGGAAGCCGAGTCGGTGGCCTTCTTGGCGGCGGCGGTCATGTCCTCGGACACGTCCTTGCCAGCGGCCAGCATCAGCTCGACGGTCTCCATCTGGACCTTCTTCGCGATCTCGGCGAACTGCGCCATGGTTTCGGACGTCATCTCGGCCTGAGCGGAGGCGAAGTCGGTCATGGCCTTCGAGTAGTCGGAGGGCTCATCACGAACGACGGCGATGTCGTTGATCTTGGCCAGCGTGTCCTTGGTCCACTTCGAGGACACTTCGGTCGACTTCTCGGCGGCTTCCAGTGCGACTTTCGACATCTTCTCGCCGAAAGAGGCGTAGCTCTTGAAGCTGTCCTGCATGGCGGACATGTCCGTCGGCATCGACGCCATCATCTCTTGCATCATCTTGGTGAAGTCGGGGGTTTCGGTCTTGGCCATGATAGCTCTCCTAGCTTCGGTTGCGGGTGGGGCGGTCCAGTTGCTTGGGCCGATCCCCGTGATTGCGATGACACACACATAATGCCGCATCGCAGCATTGCAAGAGGCATTCTGCATTGCAGCATGAAAACTCACGCAGCCGCAGCATGGCCCGAAGAGCGCGCCAAGGCATTGACTTGCAATATGAATCTTCAAAAATCCGCGGCAGCCTGGTACTGACAGGCAGCGCCGCTACGCGAAAAAGTTTCCCCTAGGGCACGCCGCAGGTGCGAAACTTACCCGTCGGGACTTTCTGTGACGTAAGTGCCGGGCGCATCGCCCAATGTCTTGCGACCGCCGCCGGGTTTGCGCGCCTTCACCTTGTCCCCGGATCGCCCGGCCAGCCAATCGCCCCAGCGCATCCACCAGGTACCCTCGTGGAAGTCCGCAGCCGTCTGCCAGTCTTCGGGCGTGCCGGACCAATCGCCGTTCACGTAGTGCCCGTACTTCTTCTTCGACGGCGGATTGACGATGCCCGCGATGTGACCAGATTCAGACAGCACGAACGTCTTGTCGTCCGAACCCATCTTCTGAACACCGCGGAACGACGATTTCCAGGCGGCGATGTGATCGGTCTCGCAGGCGACCGCCATCAGAGGCACGGTCACTTCGTCCAGCGTCACCGTCTCTCCGAGGATTGGAAAGCCGTCGGTCGCCAGCTTATCGCCTTGGCACAAGCCCCGCAGATACTCGACCGCCATGTCGCGCGGCAGGTTGGTGCCGTCGCCGTTCCAGTAAAGAAGATCGAAGGCGGGCGGCGCCTCCCCCAGCATGTAGTTGCGCACGGCAGGACGGTAGACGAGATCGTTGGACCGTAGGAAAGAGAACGTCCGGCTCATGTAAAGCGAGTCGAGATACCCGTTGCGCTGCACCTCTTCCTCGATCCCGTCGACGAAATCGTCGTTCAGGAAGACGCCGACCTCACCCTGATCGGAGAAATCGGTAAGCGTGGTAAAGAACGTGGCCGCGTTGACGCTGTCATCGCCGCGTTTCTTCAACAAGGCCAGCGTCATCGACAACGTGGTGCCCGCGATGCAGTAGCCAACGGCGTTCACCTTGTCTTGCTTGATGATCGTCTTGACCTGGCCGATGGCCTCCAGAAAGCCTTCCTCGACATACTGGTCCATGCCGACATCGGCGTATTCGGCGTTCGGGTTCTTCCAGCTGACGACGAACAGGGTGAAGCCCTGATCGACGATCCAGCGGATCAGGCTGTTCTTCTCTTTGAGATCCAGAATGTAGAATTTGTTGATCCAGGGCGGGAAGATGATCAGAGGTGTCGCGTGGACCTGATCGGTCGTGGGCGCGTATTGGATCAGCTCCATCATGCGGTTGCGGAAGACAACCTTGCCCGGCGTGGTCGCGAGGTTCTCGCCCACCTTGAAGGCGTCAGGATCGGCGAGCGTGACGACAAGCTCGCCGTTGTTACGCTCCAGATCGCGCACCAGGTTCTCCAGCCCATCCACAAGGCTTTTGCCTTCGGTCTCGACCGCGCGTGCCAAGGCCTCCGGGTTGGTACCCAGGAAGTTCGTTGGACTCATCATGTCGACGATCTGTTGACTGAAGTGCTGCAGGCGCGACTTGTCCTTGGGGTCAAGACCGTCGATGTCAGAGACGGCCCTGCTGACCAGCTCGGCGTTCATCAGGTACTGCTGCTTCAGGTAATTGAACATCGGATGGGTCTGCCAGACTTCGTTATCGAAGCGACTGTCATCCTTCACCTTTGACTCCGGTGGCGTCAGATCGCCTGCCATCAGCTTCTTCTGCGCCTCGACGTAGTGGCCAAGCGTTTTCCCCCAGTAGTCGATCTGCGTCTGCATGATCTTGGTAGGGTTATCCATCATCTCGCGCATGAAGGCGGTGCCGGCCTTGGCGTAAAGTTCCGGCGAGGGGCCCTGTAGCGATGCGGGCACCTGCTTTTTGCGGGACATGACCGTGGCCAGCCGCTCTGACAATTGCTCCATCCGGGCGAGGTTTTGCGACATCTCTTCCGAATAATCGCCCAGCACATCAGTGCTTTTTTCTTCTGTAGTTGCCATCTTAACTTCCCCTCCCTACGCTGCAGGGCAGAATTTGCGCTGCGCGTGCACAGGAACCTGAAGGGTTCCACCGGTCGTTGTAATACTAGCGGAACGGGGCGTGATGTGTAGCCCGAACGACGTGACGAGGAAGGACGAATTATGCGAGCGATGATGTCTTACGACTGGATGGAGACGATGCGCGTCACCAGCCAATGGATGGGTGCATCGGCGCAGGCCATGGGCTCTTATCCGGTGAACGGTCTCGCGCCGAACCCGTACTTCCAGATGCTGTCCGCTTGGGGCGACGTGACAGAGCGCAGCTTCAGCCGGATGGTCGTCAAGCCCGACTGGGGCATAGAAGCCATCGTCGCCGAGGATGGGCGCGACCATATCGTGACGCCGGAAGTCGATCTGGAACAGGATTTCGGAGACCTCGTGCGTTTTCGCGTTCAGGGTCGCCCAGAGAAGAAACGAAAGATCCTGCTGGCCGCGCCGATGTCAGGCCACTACGCGACACTCCTGCGTTCGACCGTGCAGTCGCTGCTGCCCGACGCCGAAGTGTGGATCACCGACTGGAAGAACGCCCGCGACATTCCCGTCTCGGCCGGAAAGTTTGATGTTGAAGATTACACCAAGTATCTGGTGTCCTTCATGCAGCATCTTGGCCCCGACACCAACCTCGTCGCTGTTTGCCAGCCTGTTCCGCTTGCGCTGGTCGCGACCGGATGGCTTGCGCAGAACGATCCTGACAGCCAGCCCGCATCGCTTACCCTGATCGGCGGCCCGGTCGATCCCGACGCCGCCGCGACCGATGTGACGGACTTCGGCCGCCGCGTGACGATGGGTCAGCTGGAACGCGCCGTTATTCAGCGCGTCGGGTTCAAGTACGCCGGTGCAGGACGGATGGTTTATCCGGGATTGCTGCAGTTGGCGTCCTTCATTTCGATGAACGCCGAGACCCACGCAAAGTCTTTCTCGGAACAGATCATGCGTGCCGCCAAGGGCGAAGCGGGCGACCACGACCGTCACAACAAATTCTACGACGAATATCTGGCTGTCATGGACATGACGGCAGAGTTCTATCTTTCGACGGTCGAGCGCATCTTCAAGGATCGTGAGATCGCGCATAACGCATTTCACATCGACGGTACCGCCGTCGACATGACGAAAATCACAAGCGTGCCGACGATGATCGTAGAGGGCGAGAACGATGATATCTCCGCCCCCGGACAATGCATCGCTGCGCTGGACATCTTGACCGAGTTGCCGAAGGACAAGACCCGCGCGCACCTGGAGCCGGGAGCCGGTCATTACGGCATCTTCGCAGGCAAAAGCTGGCGCAACAACATTCGGCCGCTTGTGCTGGAGTTCATCGACCAAGCCGCGCAAGGCGGGTCCGTTGCGACACCTGCGAACGATAAGAAAGCGCCGGGCCGACGCAAGAATCTGAAGACGGGTACGGATGGAGATGGCCCCATGCCCGTTTGAAGCGGGTGAACTCGGGGCAGCAGGCTTCCGAAGCTTCCTTGCGGTCAGTCCATGAAGACGGAACGCACTTGGCGGTTGCCGCCAAGTCGCGCCAACCATTGGCGCAATGTCTCGACTTTCTCCATCTTGCGTGCTTCCTCTACCAAGGCCGCTGCATGCCGTATCAGCTACGGCACATATCTAATCCTCGGTCCGAAGCCGAAAAGGCGAGTGCTTCGAAAGATCAGGGCGCCGACAGGCGCGACATCCAGCCAAGGATCAAGTCCGTCACCGGATCGGTCAGTGCGGGACTTAAGATATCACCCGCAAGCACGTGGTTCGAGGGGTCGACCCCCTCGCCCGCGCCGAATTCGACGAACTCTTTCGCCCCGCCCCACAGCGCCATGCCATTGCGTGTCGCTTCGGGTTTCACGACCGTGTCCGCGCTGGAATAAATGACCAAGGCGGGCTGGTCCGCGCGTCCCAAGTCAGCGCTTTGCAGACGATCCACGCTGGCCTGCATCGGGATCGCCGCGATGGTCGGATAGCGTTCCGTCCAGAACTCGGCCTGCCGTTCGTTATGCGGTTCCCATGACCGGGTCTCTCCCGCCAACACGGGCACCCAGGTTTCGGCGAACGGCCAGGTTAGCAAGAAAGCCGCCGGGTTTTGCGGGGCAAAGTTGGGCGAGATCAGCACAACGGCATCAATGGCTTCCGCGGTGGCAGGATCGCTGGCCGCGATCGCTGTCATCGTCCCACCGGTCGAGGTTCCGATGACCAGCACCCGATCACCAATGCGCTGTGCTATGGCCAGTGCCTCGGCCGTATCGCGCGCCCAAGCGTCGGCGGTTGCTTCGGCCATTGCCGCACTGTCGCGCGCGTGGCCGGTATAGCGGGTATAGAACAGGTTGGCTTGCAGGCCCTCGGCGACGCGTTCGGGCACGGGGCGGATCTCTTCGGAACTGGCCGAAAAGCCGTGCAGATAGACCACCGCCCAATCCGTCGTGCCCCCCGCCTCGCCTGCCCAGACGATCCGCTTTTCGGTGCCCGGCACGATATCGTCGTACGCGGCTTCCTGCTCGGACAGCCAAGCGTTGAGATCATCGCCAAGCGCCACATCTGACGGGGCGGGCATCGCCGACATGGTCGCGCGCGGCCCGAAGACCCACAGCGCGCCGAGCACAAGCGCGATGAAAATCGCCCACCTTACGACACGCATGTCAGCACCTCTTCTATCGCCGTCTCGATCAGCGACAGACACGCAGGGTCAGAAAAGCGATGATCGGCGCCTTTTACCAGCGTCAGCCGCACATCGCCTTTTAGATGATCCAACAGCCGCAGCGCCGTCTCGCGGCTCACGTCGGCATCTTCTGTGCCCTGCAATAGGCGGACCGGGCCAAACGCCGCCACGGGATCGCGCAGCACCAAGTGGTTGCGCCCATCCTCGATCAGGCGGCGCGTGATGATGTAGGGATCGCCATACTCCGACGGCAGCGCCACGCGGCCCTCGGACTTCAAGGTCGCCCGCTGGTCTCCGTCGAAACCAGCCCACATGGAATCTTCGGTGAAATCCGGCGCCGCCGCGATGCCGACCAATCCGGCCACACGCGCCACGCGCCGCTGCACCAGCAGGGATATCCAACCGCCCATGGACGACCCGACAAGCACCACCGGCCCCTCGGTCAGCGTCTCGATCGCGGCCACCGCGTCTTCGGTCCAATCGCCGATGGCGCCATCCTCGAACGCGCCAGAGCTTTCGCCGTGGCCCGAGTAGTCGAACCGCAGGAACGCTTGGCCACGGGCTTTTGCCCACGTCTCTAGATGCACCGCCTTGGTGCCGCCCATATCGGACTTGAACCCGCCCAGAAAGACGATCCACGGCCCCTGCCCCGGCGTCTTGTGGTAGGCGATCCGGCGGCCCTGCTGCGTATCGAGAAACTTCATACCTCAACGTCCCTGCCTTATTCCACTTCGTCAAGCCGCAACGCGACCACCGCCGCCAGCGCCGACATGCCGGCAAACAACGCCAGCGTGACCCAGGCCCCCGCTAGTGACGCCAGCGCGCCGAACACGCCCGAGCCTAGAAGCACTACGCCAATCACTGTATTCGACACCGCCGTGTAGGCCGAGCGTTGGCCGTCAGGCGCCATGTCCACCAAGTAGGTCGACCGCCCTTGCCGGACGCCGTGGTAGGCGATCATTAGGATGAACAGTGTCAGCGGCAGCGCCCACCATGTATCCGCAACGCCCACCGCCGCCAGAAGAAGCGCCAACGCCAGCGCCAACGCGCCCAGCACACCGCAGGCCATCAGCACCTTGCGGGACGAGCGGTCCGCTAAGCGCCCCCAGACGTAGGACGACAGGAACGACGCCGCCGAGGATGCCAGCAAAAGCGCACCCAGCCGATCGAAGGTGCCGCCATTTGCACCCAGCAGGATCAGGTATGGCGGCGCAAGGGCGGTCGCGGTCAGCAGGCCGCGCACCCAGATGAACAGGCGCAATTGCGGATCGTCGCGCAACAACCCCAGTTGCGCCCATGGCGTGCCGTGCGCCTCGCCCGGATCAGCTTCTTCCTGCAGGGTCGAGAAGATCGCCCCCGCCACGACCCATAGAACAGCGGCAAGGCCCAACGCCGCGATCACCAGCCCGAGCCGCTGCCCGCCGCCGATTACCAGAAATAGCGCGAAGGTAATCACGCCGATGCTTGCGGCACTGGCTGCGAACCCCGTCGCCGACCCGCGGCGAGAGGCACCGACGGTCTTGCCCAGCACATCCTTGTAGCTGACCGAACAGACCGACCGCGCCAACGCCAGCACCGCCAGCAGAACACAGATCGCGATACCGGCCGCGTTCCCGTCCAGCGTCAGCGCCGCCAGAACGATCCCCCCGCAGGCCAGCCCCTGCGCCACTGATCCACCGGCCCATGCCCATTTGCGCCGGCCCATCGCCTGTATCCGCGGAGCGGTCAGCAATTGCGGCAACAGCGCCAACGACTCGCGGATCGGCACCAGAAGTCCGACGAACACCGACGCCGCGCCCAGATGAGCGACCAACCACGACAGCACCAGCTTGGGCGACAGCAAGCCGTCCGCAAGCTTCGACATCGAGAGGGCCCCCGCGTGCCGCAGGAACGATCCGGCCTCGTGCGTTGCCGCAGCGTCGCTTAATCCGCCCTGCCCCGACGTATCGTCGGTCAGTGCCTCAAACACCGTTTCCTCGAAACTTGTCTCGCTCATCTCGAACCCTCCAGCGGCGCATCACATAGCGCTCGCGGTGCGATTTGTCTGCCCAAGTTCACTATCCGCACCAACAGGTGACTATATTGACACCTTTATAATATGTGATCTATGGGTCACCTATGGATCAAGTCTTTAAAGCTCTGGCAGACCCGACGCGTCGCGCCCTTCTCGACACGCTGCGCAATCGCGACGGACAAACCCTGACCCAGCTGTGCCGCAGCGCAGAAATGACCCGCTTCGGCGTCATGAAGCACCTGGCACAGCTGGAAGAGGCAGGGCTTGTGATCCCCATAAAGAAGGGTCGCTTCAAGCATCACTATCTGAATGCGGCGCCACTCCAGCAGGCCATCGACCAGTACATCGACCCCTATCGAAAGCCCGCTGCCCGCGGGCTTCTGGACTTGAAGGCGAACCTTGAAATGGAGGCCGAAATGGCAAACGATACCCCTGATTTCGTGATGTCTACCTACATCGCCTGCTCGCGTGATGCGCTGTGGGACGCCCTGACCGACCCGGTAAAGATGGGCCGCTATCACTTCATGGCCGAACGCGTAGAGGTCGAGGGCGACGCCCACGTCTTCTACTTGCCGGGCGGCAACAGGATGCTGACCAACCGGACAATCCTGGCCGAGCCAAAATCGCGACTGGAAGCCACCTTCGAGCCACACTGGGAAGAGGTCGCTCCATCACGCCAGGTCTTTCTGATCGCCACCGAGGGGAGCCACTGTCGCCTTACGGTCGAGCACTACGGGCTGACCCACGCCGTCGTTCCGGGCGCAGGCGTCGCAGATGGCTGGGCGCGCTGGGCCGCGGGTCTCAAGACCTTCCTTGAAACCGGCGAGACCGCGCGCTTCGCTCATGCGGAGGAATCCGCATGACCCCGACTCTTTTCTGGCTGGCCATGGTCGGCTTTCTGGCGGCATCGCTCTGGATACCGCAGGTGGTCGGCGTAAACATCACGCCCGTCACCTATCCACCAGACAACCGCCCGCCATCGCCCACCGATCTGGTCCCGTGGGTCCACAGGGCCTTCCGTGCCCATCAGAACCTGCTGGAGCAGGCGATGCCGTTCGGCCTTCTGACGATCATCGCGCATCTTGCGGATGCGACGGGCCCCGCCACGGCCTTGATCGCAGCGGTCTTCTTCGCGCTCAGGTTGGCCCACGCCGCTTGGATGATCTCTGGCCGCACTGTCCTGCCGACGCGCCCGATCATCTTCACCGCCGGTTGGCTATGCTGCATGGCAATGGGAGTCCTTGCGCTGATGGGCTGATGTCTCCACCCCCACCGCTCCGAAAATGCACATGTCGACCGGCCCGCCCCAAGCGCGCCGGTTGACACCGCCTCCCCCCTCGGTCACATCCGCGAAACCAGTACTTGCAACCGGGCGTTCCGTGGGCGCCGAACCGACGAGGAGGCCCACGATGGCCCAGATCTCCCTGACCTTTCCCGATGGCAACGCACGCGACTATGACGCAGGCATCACGCCCGCAGAAGTTGCGGCCTCGATTTCCAAGTCATTGGCGAAGAAAGCGATCTCTGCCTCCGTCGATGGACGTCACCACGACTTGCAATGGCCTATCGATGCCGACGCGAAGATCGCCATTCACACCATGGACGACGACGCCCCCGCGCATGAGCTGATCCGCCACGACCTGGCGCATATCATGGCCCGCGCCGTGCAGCAGATTTGGCCCGACGTGAAGGTCACCATCGGCCCCGTCATCAACAACGGCTGGTACTACGATTTCGACCGGGCAGAGCCCTTCACCCCCGAAGACCTCGGCCGGATCGAGAAGGTGATGAAAGAGATCATCGCCGCCCGCGATCCCGTCCGTACCGAAGTCTGGGAGCGCGACCGCGCCATCGCCCATTACGAGGCGCAGGGAGAGCCCTACAAGCTCGAGCTGATCGACAGCATTCCCGGCGATGAGCCGTTGCGGATGTACTGGCACGGCGACTGGCAGGACCTGTGCCGCGGGCCGCACCTGCAGCATACCGGCCAGGTGCCCGCCGACGCCTTCAAACTGATGAACGTCGCCGGGGCCTATTGGCGCGGCGATAGCTCGCGACAGATGTTGCAACGCATCTACGGCGTCGCCTTCAAGAACAAGAAGGCGCTGGATGCCCACCTGCACATGCTGGAGGAAGCCGA
This sequence comes from Palleronia sp. THAF1, assembly GCF_009363795.1. Taxonomy (NCBI): domain Bacteria; kingdom Pseudomonadati; phylum Pseudomonadota; class Alphaproteobacteria; order Rhodobacterales; family Roseobacteraceae; genus Palleronia; species Palleronia sp. THAF1. Next base: position 2,376,948 of record NZ_CP045420.1, read on the forward strand.
AAAGCGCGACCACCGACGGCTGGGCCGCGAGATGGACCTGTTCCACATGCAGCCCGAAGCCCCCGGTCAGGTCTTCTGGCATCCCAACGGCTGGAGCATCTACGTCGCCCTGCAAGACTACATGCGCCGCGCCCAACGCCGCGCCGGATATGTCGAGGTGAACACACCGCAGGTCGTGGACCGCAAGCTGTGGGAAGAGTCCGGCCATTGGGACAAGTACCAAGAGCATATGTTCATCGTCGAAGTCGACGAGGATCACGCGCGCGAAAAGGCGGTCAATGCACTCAAGCCCATGAACTGCCCCTGTCATGTGCAGGTCTATAATCAGGGTCTGAAGTCCTACCGCGACCTGCCCCTGCGCATGGCCGAATTCGGATCGTGCAACCGCTATGAGCCGTCCGGCGCGCTGCACGGTATCATGCGCGTGCGCGGCTTCACCCAAGACGACGCCCATATCTTCTGCGAAGAAGGCGACATCGAGGCCGAAACCAAGTCTTTCATCGCCATGCTCGCCGCGATCTACAAGGATCTGGGCTTCGAGCAGTTCCGCGTGAAGTTCTCTGACCGGCCAGAGATGCGCTCCGGGTCTGACGACGTTTGGGACAAGGCCGAGACCGCCCTACGCCAGGCCACCGAAAGCGCGGGCTACGACTTCGAGCTGAACCCCGGCGAAGGCGCCTTCTACGGCCCCAAGCTGGAGTTCGTTCTGACCGACGCGATCGGTCGCGACTGGCAGTGCGGCACCCTACAAGTGGACTTCGTGCTGCCCGAGCGGCTGGACGCCACCTTCATCGGCGCTGACGGGGCCAAGCACCGCCCGGTCATGCTGCACCGCGCGATCCTTGGCAGCTTCGAGCGGTTCATCGGCATGCTGATCGAAAACTACGAGGGCAAGTTCCCCCTCTGGCTCGCCCCCTGCCAGGTGGTCGTGGCGACCATCGTCTCAGACGCCGATGACTACGCAGCCGAGGTGGTCGAAACGCTGCGCAACGCCGGTCTGCGGGTGGAAATCGACGCGCGGAACGAAAAGATCAACTACAAGGTGCGCGAGCACAGCCACGGCAAGGTGCCCGCTATTATAGCCGTTGGCGCCCGCGAAGTCGAGGAGCGCACTGTGTCCATGCGTCGTCTGGGTGAGAAGCATCAGAAGGTTATGTCACTGGACGAAGCCGTTCAGGCTCTGAAGTCAGAGGCGACACCGCCGGACCAACGCTGACCCCAAACATTTCACCCCGTCACGACCGCGCCATTCACGGCGCTGTCAGTGGCCAGCGGCCTGCCCTGCCGCTTGGGTGGGACGGCCGGGCAGGCGTCGACCTCATGCGGCGCTTGCCCGGCCACGATCCGGGCCCCGAGTAACGTGATGCACACTCGGGCGCGGGGCCCGGATCACGACCTAGCCGATCAACTTGGACTGCACGTCGGCGGTCCAGCCAAGATACAGACCGCCCATGTCATCCTCGATCACCGGGCGTTTCATCACAGACGGATGCGCGACGATCAGTGGGACGGCCTCGTCGTCGCGCTCGGCATCCGACAATTCGCGCCACGTGGTCGAGCGGCGGTTGACCAGTTCTTCACCGAACGCGTCGTGGAAACGTTCAACCACCCCCTGCGGCACGCCATCGGCGCGCAGGTCGATGAACTCAACCTCATGCCCCGCATCGCGCAGGGATTTCAGCGCCTTGCGGCAGGTATCGCAGGTCTTCAGCCCGAAAAGTCGCATTCCACGGGGCCTCCTTCATCCAAAGTTCACTTGATTTGTCGCGCGCTTTCGCTTCACGATATCTCCTGTCCTGCCGCCCTTGGGCCTATTTGCGGGGCGCAGTGCAGACCACCGCGGCAGCGCGGTACGATAAGGAGACATGGCATGCCGACCGGCACCGTCAAATGGTTCAACACCACCAAAGGATATGGATTCATCGCACCAGAGGGCGGCGGCAGTGATGTGTTCGTGCACATTTCAGCGGTCGAGCGGGCGGGCCTGACCGGCCTCTCGGACAATCAGAAGGTCCAGTATGAGCTGATTTCGGGCCGGGATGGGCGCGATTCGGCGGGGGATTTGCAGCCCCTGTAGCGCAAAGGGCCCGCACCGGGTCAGGTGCGGGCCACGGCTGTGTCAGTCGATGCCTTTGCCCAGCGGGATGTAACTATCGTTGCCTTTCAAGGGGATAGCGGCACGGCGTGGGGCGTGGCGGACGACGCGCTTCGGAACGTGGCGGCGAACGACCGGGTGGCTAATGGCCTGTTGGTAGGTGATGTGCTGGTTCGGGGTGCCGCAGCAGATCGTGCCGTCCACCGTCACCGGCTGCAGACCGGCGGGGCAGTAGTTTTCGTGCGTCGGGTAAGCGTAGACGTTGGGCGTATACATCTCGGCCAGTGCGGGACCGGCGAAGGCCGTCAGTGCGGCGGCGGCGATGGTCGTGCGGATCATGGGCGTCCCTCCGGGGGGTTGGTGACATCAACTTGGCGTTACGTTAGGCAGCGGACCGCCCCCGGTCAATTCCGCGTGCAGCATCCGTACCGCAGACGTGCAGCTTGAGTGCAGCCGATGTACGCCGCGCGCCCCGCGGATGTGCACCGCGCGTCAGGCGGATGTCGGGCCAGCGTCGGGCCGATGTACAGCCGCGCGTCCCGACAGGGGTTCAGGTGAATCGCATCGTCAGCCAGACCCCGGCCCAAGCCGTGCCGCCGGTCAGGATCGCGCCCCATGCGGTGTCGGTCACGACCATCTGCCACGACCAGTCCTTCATCACGGCCATCGAGGTGAACTCGTAGGTGCCATAGGCCATCGCGCCCAGCACCGCGCCCTGGATCAGCGCCTGCATGGGGTCGCCCGCGCGCAGCGCCGGGAGGGATACGAGGTAGATCAGCCCCGCGACATAGGCGAGGTAGAACCCCGCCGCCGCCCCCAGCAGGGGCGAGTCCCGCATGGCGTCGCCCAGATGGCTTTGGAACAGGGGCTTCATGACAAGGGTGAGGACGACGGCGTCGATCACCAGAAAGAGCGTGGCGGTGATGAGGTAGAGGAGGATCATGGCGAGGCCCCTGCGTTGTGCTGCACATGATCTAGCCTGCCTCACGTCCACGGCCATCGCGCAGTTCAGAGGGCAGCCCCCGACCGCGGGTGGGGGTGAAGCCCCCGCCGTCGTGCCGCAGGCACGCCTTTGGCGTGACGGGGGCGGTCGGGAGCTGCCCGGCGATGCCGGGCAACGAAGGGAACCGATGGAGTTTTAACTACCTCCACCTTTCTGAACTTTTGCAGTAAGGCTTATCCATTTGGGGGAGAGGAGTGCCCATATTTCGTTCCACGTAATAAGCATCACCTAAAATCCAGTGGTACAAATTCCTGTAGCGAAGAGAAGGGTGAATTTTCAAACCTACACCACCTTTGACGCCGCGCGAACTCTCCGGAAATAATGGAACAATTTTTTCGAAATGTTTATCTGCATACCCTGAAGAATGCGAGACCTTTGAAGTTGTTATAGAAACAACCAAATCCGCGAGCTGCAAGATTCTAGATCGCGACGCCTCTTGAGAAAATGGCGCCTGCGCAAGGTTTTGAAACTTCACGAAAGCGGTCCCAGATTCTTTGAGTTCAACGCACTCACATAAGAATTTATCTGCTTCTTTGTGTCCGCCGCCTGGCCGGGAAACTACGACGAGCCCACTCTCTTTCCCCAAATAGGTGCTGAATCGCTCTAAAGCCAGAAGTGTTGCGTCCATCTCGTGATTAGAAGCCTCATCAGTTGCCATACTGAGCGTCGGATCACATATAGCAACTAATGTTTGGCAATCATGCTGTGCCGCAATATCTAAAAACTTTCCGTAGAGGTCTTGTCGTTGCTCTCCTGATAAATTTTTTCGTAGCCAAGACTTTTTCGTTGGCGACCATTTTACATTCTCGCGTGATGGAATCTGATAGTCTTGACTTGCGCATAATTCTTGTAGCTCATTCTCGAGACTACAAACAGCGTCTGCGTCGACTACAACGCCTCCAACAGATACTAAGTCGTTCATTTTCTCACGTGGATGTGGAGATGCGGAGACTTTAGAATCGTCTGCGAAGAATACCTTCACCCAATCACCCCCATCACTTCACTCCATTCCCGCTTCGTCAGGCCGCTGGTCTCCTGTGTGACCTCTTCCCCGGCGAGCATCCTTCGCACCACCTGCACTGCCGTGGCCGAGAGTTGCGCGCCGCCGAGGCGGTATTCCTCGAACGCGGCATAGGCCAAGGGCACCCAGTCCTTGACGATCCGGCACATGGCGTCGGCGTAGACGCGGATCTCGTATTGGGCGTGGGGGTCGGCGCGCAGGCGCAGGAAGTGGAAGAGGTTGTGCAGGTCCACCTTCCAGTACCATTGCGTGTAGATGTTCGCGGGCAGGTTCATGCGGGCGAGTTCGCGGGCCAGGCCCTGTTGGCCATCGTCGGACAGCATCGCCTCGTAGTGATCATAGGCGCGGTTGGAATCGCCCCGCAGCATGTCCAGCACGCGCTGCGCCTCTGCCCCTTCCAGCACGGCCCCCCTGCCCTGATTGTTCTGCGACGACTGCGCGGCCAGATGTTCGGGCGCGGGGATGTAGAATTCGCGGTCCAGCACCGAATAGCGGGCAGAGTATTCGTTCACGTTCGCCGTGCGGTGGCGAATCCACTGGCGGGCGACGAAGACCGGCAGCTTTACGTGCAACTTGATCTCGCACATCTCGAACGGGGTCGAGTGCCAGTGGCGCATGAGGTAGCGGATCAGCCCCTCGTCATTGCTGACCGCCTTGGTCCCGCGCCCGTAGCTGACGCGGGCGGCCTGACAGATCGCGGCGTCGTCGCCCATGTAGTCGATGACGCGCACGAGGCCGTGATCCAGCACTTCATGCGCGGTATAGAGGTGCTGCTCCATCCCTGGGCTTGTGGCACGGCGGGTGGTCGCGGTCTGGGCGCGCTGGTCCTCGATCTCGGCCAGTTGTTCGGGGGTCAGGGGCATGACGCGTCCTTCGGGCTTGGGAATCGGCTGGTGGCAACTTGCCGGGGGCCGCGGGGAAGCGCCACCGCTTTACGCCCACGGCCCCGGCGCTAGGTGCCTGACGGACACAGAAATGGAGGCCGCAATGGCGATCGAATACCTGCACACGATGGTGCGCGCGAAGGATCTGGACGCGACGATGGCGTTCTTCGAAATGCTGGGGCTGCAAGAGCGTCAGCGCAAGGAAAGCGAAGAGGGCCGCTTTACGCTGGTCTTCATGTGCCCGCCCGACCAGAACGATGGGCGCGCGGATGTGGAAATCACCTATAACTGGGATGGCGACGACAAGCTGCCCGACGACAGCCGCCACTTCGGGCACCTCGCCTATCGCGTGGACGATATCTACGACATGTGCGCCAAGCTGCAGGACGCGGGCGTGACGATCAACCGCCCCCCGCGCGATGGTCATATGGCGTTCGTGCGCTCGCCTGATAACATCTCGGTCGAGTTGTTGCAGCGGGGCGACGCGAAGGAGCCGGCAGAACCGTGGTCGTCGATGGAAAACACCGGACACTGGTAAGGCTGGCGGCGCTCGCGTGGCTTCTCTGCGCGGGCGCGGCCTCGGCGCAGTGCCGGCTGGCGCTGGTGCTGGGGCTCGACATTTCCTCTTCCGTGGATGCGGAGGAGGATGCGTTGCAGCGGCAGGGGCTGGCGCGAGCGTTGGTGGCGCCGGAAGTGATCCGGGCCGCGTTGGCGCTGCCGGACGAGCCTGTGGCCCTGGCCGTGTTCGAATGGTCGGGGCGCTGGCAGCAGGACATGATCCTGGACTGGGTGCTGTTGCGGGATGAAACGACCATTCGCGCGGCGGCGGGGGTTATCGCCGGTTCGACGCGGTCGTATGCCGACTTCCCGACAGCGGCGGGCTATGCGCTTGGCTACGCGACCCAAGTGTTTCAGTCCGCCCCGCCCTGCCTGTTCCGCACGCTGGATATCTCTGGCGACGGGATCAGCAACGAGGGGTTTCCACCGACGCTGGCGTACCGTGAGTTTCCGTTCGACGACATTACGGTCAACGGCTTGCCGATCACCGGCCATGACGACGCTGTTGTGACCTTTTACCGAGACCAGATGATACATGGCCCGGGCGCATTCCTAGAGATTGCGGACGGGTTCGAGGATTTCGAACGCGCGATGCGGCGCAAGCTGGAGCGTGAGATGGGCGTGTTGAGCCTGGGCGCGCTGGAATGAAACGGCTTCTCGCGGCGCTGTACCTGTCAGCCGGTTTGGCGCAAGCGGAGTGTCGGCAGGCTTTGGCGCTGGGGCTGGATATTTCGGGGTCGGTGGATGCGGCCGAGTATCGGCTTCAGTTGGATGGTTTGGCGACCGCACTGGACAGTGAAGCGGTGCGCGATGCTTTGTTCGCGATGCCGGGCACATGGGTGGAACTGGCGGTTTTCGAATGGTCCGGGCCGGGGGATGTTCGGTTGACGGTGCCTGTTACCCCAGTGGCGGGGCCGGACGCACTGGATCGGGTGATCTTCGCGCTGAAATCAGCAGAGCGCCCTTCTGGCGATCCCTCTACGGCGCTGGGTGCGGCGATGCGGTATGGCGCGGCGCTTCTGGCCGGTCAAAACTGCTGGCGACGCACGCTCGACATTTCCGGCGATGGCCGGGCGAACACCGGGCCGCGCCCGCGGTCGGTTCGATCCGAGCTTGGCGATATCACCGTCAATGCGCTGGCCATCGGGGCCGATGACGCACAGGGCGGCGACCGGCGGGCCGTGGGTATTGCCGAGTTATCCGCCTATTTCCGGGCCGAAGTGATCCATGGGCCGGGGGCCTTCGTCGAGACGGCGCTTGGCTTTCAGGATTACGCTCGCGCGATGGAGCGCAAGCTGGTCCGTGAATTGGCCGTCGTCGTTATCGGGCGTCAGTAGATGTAGCGGATCTGGTCGCCCCAGTAGCGCTCGACGCGGCGCAGGGTCGAATTGATCGTCATGATCTGATCCAGATCGAGCACGTTCTTCTGCTGCATCCCCTGCGCGTGACGGGCGAACAGGCGGGCGACGTTCTGGTGCACTTCCCGCCCCGTGTCCGTCAGGCTGACACGCACGGCGCGGCGATCAATTTCGCAGCGTTTGTGGTGCATGAAACCCATTTCGACCAGCTTCTTCAGATTGTAGGACACATTCGAGCCCTGGTAGTAGCCACGCGTCTTCAGCTCGCCTGCGGTCACTTCCTTGTCGCCGATGTTGAATAGCAAAAGGGCCTGGACTGGATTGACCTCCAGCGTGCCGACGCGTTCGAATTCGTCCTTCACCACATCGAGCAAAAGCCGATGCAGTCGTTCGACAAGCGACAGGCTGTCCAAATATTCGGCGGCGAAACTGCGATCCGCCGCCGTTGTCGTATCGGTAAGCATGTTCATGGCACTCTCCGCCCCAAATCTTTCAGACAGAGCGGTTCTGGCGCATAAACCCTAAGAATTCGTCAAATACGCCCGGTTCTTAGACGAATTGAACGATCTTTTGTGACGGCGGCGATATCGGCGATCAGCGCTGCATAGTCATCGGGCGCATCCTCTTGCCCCGACACCCAGCGATACAGAAGCTGATCGTTCTCGCTCAGCATCGTCTCGTAGTGGTGCAAGGCCTCGGCATCCATGTCGCCCAGACGCTCATCCGCGAAGGTCGACAGGATCAGATCCATCTCTTTGATGCCCCGCCGCATGGATCGCATACGCAGTCGGCGGCGAGCGGTTTCAAGTGTATCTTCGGTCATACGGCGGCCTGTCGCAGGCGCTTTTCCAAGACGGCCAAACGCTCTGATGCGCGGTGAATTTCGCCGCTGAGCTTGCGCATGTCCCGCAGAATGTCGCCGACGCCTTCGGGCAGTTCGTCGTCGGACGGGGTTGGCAGATCGTCGCCTTCCCCGGTCAAAAGCCAGCGCAGCGTGACGTTCAGGATGCCGGCCATGATGCTTAGGCGGTTGGCGCGCGGCTCTGCCTTATCGTTCTCCCACGCTTCGATCGTGGTCAGCTTGACGCCCAGCTTCTGCGCCAGGTCCTTTTGCGTCATCTTCGCGGCCTCGCGTGCCGCAGCGAGGCGATCACCGAAGGTTGCGGTTTCTTCGGAATACCAATCATCGGCGCTGATATCGCTCATGGGGGGCTCCTCTTGTCTGACTGTTGGGCGGACCTTAAGACGGCAGCGGGCGCATGGCTACATCAGCGCGACCATCCCGCGACACTGTGCGACACCGAAAGGGAACGAAATGGCCGCCGAACTTCCCGGATACTTTTTTCGTACGCGCGAAAATGGGGCATTCGTCTTCAAGGTCGAGCAGGAAACGCGTCTGCGCCGGATCGAGATGGACCAGATCGCCGTCGTCAACATCCGCAACGGTGAGATCAAGCCCCACGGCGACCGGGTTCTGGACGACGAGGATGTGGCGGCGATCCGGGACTGGATGGAGGCCCGTCGCGCGGTCATCGCAGAGCGCGTGATCGACGATATCCGCCGCACCGTCGATCACCTGAACCAAGTGTCGCACTGGATACAGTCGAAGGCCTCGGACGACGAAGTCGACGCCGTGACCGACGATCTGCTGCTGTCCATGCACGATCTTCGACAGGTGCTGGTGCGCCGCCGGGCCGAGCGTATCCAGAAGTCTGGCTAGGCCTAGTTCATCGCCGCGCCGGGCGTGTGGAAGGTCAGGCTGGCCCAGAGCGTTTCCCACTGCGGAGCAAAATCCGGGTTCAGATCGTCCGCAGGTTCCCGGAAGACCACCGAGTCGAGCAGGTATTCCGTGTCTGGAGCGACGTCGATCGTCGCCACGCCATCGGCGTTCGTGCGCGTGGTGGTGATCGTCACTTCGTCGGTCGCGTTGCGGGCAAAGATCTCGACCTGCTCATCCGCGCGGGGTGCGCCGTCATAGAGCACGCGGATATCGAAGCCGTCCGACAGATCGCCGGTGTACGGGTTTTCCAGCGCGACGATCTCTGTCGTCAGCCCGTACTCCTGATCCTGCCCTGCGCCCTCGCCGACCGCTACCAGAGACTTGCCGTAGCGCGAATAGACTTCGCGCACGCCGTCGGCCTCTTCGTACTGCGCGCGGTGGGTGTCCAGAACACCCGCGCCGTCCTTGTGATCGACGAAATCCTCGAACTTCTGCCACGTCTCCCATGTCAACTCATAGTCTCGGGTGACATGGATCAGCGTGGTCAGGCCCGGCTCTTCCACCGGCACCTGAACGGCGGGGCGGTCGCCGATCCGGCCCGGCACCGGCGCGGTCTCTCCGCCGGTGGTCAGATCGAAGCGGCGGAAGTTGGTGGGCAGGTACGCATAGGAAGAGCCTTCGAACTCTGTGCCGACCTTGATCGTCGCTTCCAGCGTGTCGCCGGGTGACAGCATGTAGCCCAGCGGCTCTATCCAGAACTCATGGGCACTGGACGGGGCAGCGAGGGCGCTAAATGACATGGCGACGCAGACAAACGGGAGTTTCAGCACGTGGCAATCCTTCAATCGAATTCCGGCAACAGGGTGACTTCGGGCCTTCGGGTGTCAAGCTTGACGGCTGTTCTGATCTGCGCCCTCGCGATGTTGTCATCTCCGACGAGCGCGCACGAAGTGCAGCCATCCGTCATGGACATCACGCTATCGCCCACGGCAGCCGACCTTGAGGTTGCCGCAACGGTCGAGCCGTTCCTGGCCGGGATCGACCTTGACGGGCTGAACGACACCAATGCCAGCGACCGCTCGGACGAAAATGACCGCCTGCGCGCACTACCGCCGGCAGAGTTGGAAGCCGCGTTCCGCGACGCTTGGCCCGATCTGCAATCAGAGATCGGCCTTCGCGTCGATGGGCAAGATATCCCGCTGGAACTAGGCGACGTTTCCGTGCCGGAGGTCGGCAACGTCGAGTTGCCCCGCACGACGACCTTCACCGCAACGGCGCAATTGCCCGAAGGCGACGCGCCGGTCGTCGTGACATGGGACAGCCGTCTTGGCGGCGTCGCGGTGCGTCAGCAGGGGTTGAAGCAAGAGGGCTACACAGCCTACCTCTCCTCTGGCGGTGAAACGGCGGAAATCCCGCGTGAGGGCGCACGCGACGAGAACTGGGCGCTGTCGTTGCTGACCTATATCCCCGTGGGCTTCGAGCATATCGTGCCGCTGGGACTGGATCACATCCTGTTCGTGCTGGGCCTGTTCTTCCTATCCACCCAGTTGCGCCCCCTGCTGTGGCAGGTCACGGCCTTCACTGCCGCACATACGGTCACCCTGGCGCTGGCCGCGCTTGGGATCGTGACCGTGCCAGCAGCCGTGGTCGAGCCGCTGATCGCGGCCTCGATCGTCTATGTCGGGGTCGAGAACGTGCTGTCGCGGGGGCTGTCGCCGTGGCGGCCCTTCATCGTGCTGTTGTTCGGTCTGCTGCACGGATTGGGCTTTGCGAGCGTTCTGGCCGAATACGGTCTGGGATCGCAGAACTTCGTGGCCAAGCTGATCGGCTTCAACCTGGGGGTCGAGATCGGGCAACTGGCAGTCATTGCGGTGGGATTCATCCTCGTCTTCGCAGCCATGCGCGAATTCGGGCGGGCCGCTGAGCAGCGGGGCCGCGCGGCGATCTATCTGGCGCTTGCGTTCATCGTGGTGCCCGCCGTCTTCGGCCTGTTCGCGACGTTCGGCATTACTCTGGACGGTGGTTTGCTGCCTCTGGCGGCCTTGGTCGCCGTGCTGCTGGGCCTGACCGGCGCGGCGCTGGCATCTGAGGGTGACGAAAGCTACCGCCAGAACGTCGCCAATCCGGCCTCTATCCTGATCGCGCTGGTCGGTGCGTATTGGTTCGTGGAACGCGTCTTCCTGTAGCGAAGCCAAGACGCAAAATGCCGGTCCCGTTTTAGCGGGACCGGCAGGCGGGATCGTGGGGAAACACGTTAGAAAGATCAGGCGGCGACGGTGACTTTCGCCGCTGACATCGGGGCCGCGACGGACGCCAACACATCGGCGAACTCATCGTCCTGCTGCGCCCGGTGAAGGGTCGCCGCCAGCATTCCAGCCTTGGACCCGCAGTCGAACCGCGTGCCGGAGAAGGCGAAACCGGCCAGACCCAGACGCGCGGCCCCGGCGGCTATGGCGTCGGTCAGTTGATATTCGCCGCCTGCACCGGGCTCTATCCGGTCGAGATCGGAGAAGATCGACCCATCCAGCACGTAGCGGCCAACGACGGCCTGGCGCGACGGAGCATCCGTCGCATCGGGCTTTTCGACCATGCCGCGGGCGCGGATGATCTGGCCATTGGTCTCGATGGGATCGAGGATACCGTAGGACGACACCTTATCGGACGCGACCTGCATGGAAGCGACCATGTGGCCCACACCGGCGGTTTGATAAGCATCGACCATTTCCTTGATGCAGCCTTTGCCAAGGATCAGGTCATCCGGCAGGATTACGGCAACCGCACCGGGCAGCGCGTGGGCGGCGGCGCAGTTGACGGCGTGGCCAAGGCCCAGCGGCTCGTCCTGCATGACGAAGACGATATCGTGCTCGCACTCGCTGAGCGCCGCCTCTTCCAGCTTGCGCGCGATCTGGTTCTTGCCTTTGCGGCGCAACTGGCGGGCCAGGTTGGCATCTTGGCGTACGTGCCGTTCGATCGACGCCTTCGAGGGGTGGGACACGAAGATGAAGCGTTCGATACCGGCGGCGCGCGCCTCGTCGATGGCGAACTGGATCAGCGGCGTGTCGATGACCGGCAACAGCTCTTTCGGGGTCGCCTTGGTGGCCGGCAGGAAACGGGTGCCAAGACCGGCGACCGGGAAAATTGCCGTGCGAACGGGCTGCGGAGCATGGGTGGCGCGGCTGGCTTGAGCGGAAATATCGAACATCATCTGCCTCCTTGATCGGGTGCGAGACTGGCTCGCTTGCGTTGTCGACAGGTATCAAGGGTAAACCGGGCGCGATTTAGGCAAATCAAAGGAATTTATTAACTACGATTGATCGTACGCCTTTCCGCATCTCCCCCTTGCCGTTGCCTCTAACACCCACAGGTTAGGCGCCATGGGATTGACCAAGACAGAAGCACGCGCGCTTTCGGCTGACGCCGAACCTTACCAACGCATCGCGGTGATCGGCAGCGGCTCGTGGGGGACGGCGCTGGCGTCGGTCGCACGGCGTGCGGGGCGCGAGGTCGTGATCTGGGGCCGTGATCCACAGACCATCGCCGCTATCCGCGATGATGGCCGCAACCCGAAATACCTTGGCGATGTCGCCTTGCCCGACGGGATCGAGGCCACGACGGACATGGCCGAGGCCCTGGAGCGGGCAGAGGCCGTGCTGATCGTCACGCCGTCGAAGACCTTGCGCGAGGTCTGCGCCAAGATGCGCCCGCATCTGCAGCCCGGCGTACCAGTTGCCCTATGCGCCAAAGGGATCGAGGCCAAGACAGGCCTTCTGCTGGGAGAGGTCGCCGCCAGCGAGTTGCCCGGCCACCCCATCGGCGCGCTGTCTGGCCCTACCTTCGCGCGTGAAACGGTTCTGGCGCACCCCACCGCCGCCACCGTGGCCTTCGATTTCACCTACCGGGACCGGCTGGAGCCGTCGCAGAGTCCAGCCGCGCGTCTGGCCCTGTCGATGTCGTCCGATAGTTTCCGGCCTTATATCTCCGACGATCTGGTGGGTGTAGAGATCGGCGGCGCAGTCAAGAACGTCATCGCCATCGCATGTGGCATGATGTCGGGCGCCGGTTTTGCCGAAAACACCCGCGCCGCCCTGATCACGCGCGGCATGGACGAGATGAAGACGCTGGCCGAGAACCTTGGCGGTCGCCGCGAAACGGTGACGGGCCTGTCGGGTGCGGGCGATCTGACGCTGACGTGTTCTTCCACCACCTCGCGTAACATGAGCCTTGGCACGCAGCTGGGCAGTGGCCTCAAAAGGTCCGAATGCTTCGACGGCAAGCCCGTCGTGGTTGAGGGCGAGGTCAATTCCATTTCCGTCATCGACTTGGCCGAGCGCATCGGTGTGACGCTGCCGATCTGTGCGGCGGTCCATGCGGTTCTGCACGACGGCGCAGATATCACGCAGACGTTCCGCGATCTGTGGTCCCAGCCCATCGAAGCCGAGCCCAAGGGCATGGCGATTCGCTTCCAGCATCCCTTCGGAGACCGCGCATGACCGAGACACTGCCAACAGACCGCGATATCGCCGGGTGCCGCTTCGTGCTGGCGACCGATCTTGACGGAACCTTCCTTGGCGGTAGCGAGGCCGATAGACAGGTCCTTTACGATTGGATCGAGGCGAACCGCGACACCGTCGGCCTGATCTTCGTGACCGGGCGCGACCCCGCCTTCATCGCCGAGCTGTGCGACGGTGGCGTTCCCTGGCCCGAATACGTCATCGGCGATGTGGGCACGACGATCGCAAAGGTCCACTCCGGCGATATCCGACCCATCGAGTCTTTGGAGAAGGACATCGCGGAGCTGTGGAACGACTCCGGCGACCGCGTCCGCGAGGCGCTTGACGGCGTGTCGGGCCTGACGCTTCAAGAGACCGAATTTCGCTATCGCGTCAGCTATCACCTTCGGCCCGACCTTCTGGACAAGGAAACCGTGCGGCAGGTCGAGGATATGGGGTTCGACTGGATCGCCTCTGACGGGAAGTACTTCGACGTGCTGCCCAAGGGTATCAGCAAAGGCCCGTCCTTGAAAAAGCTGGTGTCGCACCTGGCCATTTCGCCGAACGCCGTATTGGCGGCGGGCGATACGTTGAACGACCTGTCGATGCTGGAATGCGGATTGCCCGCCGTCGCAGTCGGCGGATCGGAAGACGCTTTGGTCGAACGCGTCGAACCCCTGCCCCACGTCTATATCGCGCAGGCGATCGGTGCCGCCGGTATTTCCGAGGCAATCGCCGCGCGCGATATGCACGACACACCACCCAACCACGACTGACGCCCAACCTCGCCACAAGGAAGCCCCATGTCTTCGGATCTTGTCATCGTCTACCACCGCCAACCCTATGAAGAGGTCGAGCGCGACGGAGAGATCGTGCGCATCGAAAACAAAAGCCCCAACGGCATCGTCCCGACGCTCAAAGGGTTCTTCGGGCGGGTGGACAAAGGGGCGTGGGTGGCCTGGAAACTGTCCGAGACACCGTCGAACCCCGATTTCGAGCGCGTCATCGAGATCGAGGACAGCTACGGCAAGTACTCCGTCAGCCGCCTGCCGCTGACCGAGGCGCAGGTCAAATCGTTCTATCACGTCACCTCGAAAGAGGCATTCTGGCCGATTCTGCACTCCTTCAAAGAAAAGTACGACTACGACCCCGTCGACTGGCCGACGTTCCGCGAGGTCAACTGGGCCTTCGCCGAGGCCGCGGCGAACGAGGCCGCGCAGGGGGCCGTTGTCTGGGTTCACGATTACAACCTGTGGCTTGTGCCCGGTTACCTGCGCAAGCTGCGTCCCGACCTGCGGATCAGCTTCTTCCACCACACGCCCTTCCCATCGGCAGACATGTTCAACGTGCTGCCGTGGCGGCGCGAAATTGTGGAATCGCTTCTTGCCTGTGATGTCGTCGGCTTCCACATCCCGCGCTATGCGGCGAACTTCGTGGGCGTTGCCGAAAGTCTGTTCGACATCGAAACAGGCCCGCGCGAGCCTGTGAACCCCGATTTCGTCAAGGAAGGCGTGGCTTTGAACGAACGCCGCGTGGCGGAGGTTCTGACCTTCCGCGACCACAAGGTGCGCGTTCTCGCCTCGCCGGTGGGGGTCGACATGGACTTCATCGAAGAGAAAGCCGCGCTGGAGGATACGCAGATCCGCGCGCGTGAGATCCGCTCTGAGGCGGCTGGCAGCCAGTTCGTACTGTCGGTCGGGCGGACCGATTACACCAAGGGCGGCACCGACCAGCTGATGAGCTTCGAGCGCGTGCTGGACGAACACCCCGAGCTGCACGGCAAGGTGCGGCTGATGCACGTGTCTGTCAGCGCGAACCGCAACATGACGGTCTATGAGGGCATCCAGAACGAGATCGAAGCCACGGTCGGGCGGATCAACGGTCGTTTCGGCTCTTTCGACTGGACGCCCGTAACCTTGATGAGCCGCGCGATCCCGTTCGACGATCTGGTCAGCTATTACCGCGCCGCAGATGTATGTTGGATCACGCCGCTGGCGGATGGCATGAACCTTGTCGCCAAAGAGTTCGCGGCCTGCCGCTCTGACCTGCGCGGCGCGCTGGTCCTTTCGGAATATGCGGGTGCCGCGGTCGAGATGGGATCGGCGATCCTGGCCAATCCGTTCAGCCACAAGTCCATGGACAAGGCGCTTTTGCAGGCGTTGCACATGCCAGAGAACGAACAGGAAGATCGTATGCGCCACATGCGCGACACGATCCGAAAGTACGATATCTCCGCATGGGCGGAAGATCAGATGGCCGGATTTGCAGGCTTCGACGACCCTGCCTGAGAAGAGCACGCCACCGATGGTGGCGTGCAATGCTAAAACGTCTGACACCTGAAGACTCTGTGACTCCATGTCCCCTAGTAACGTGCGCTTTGTGAACATATAGTGAACGAATGGCGCGATTCACACTCGACGAAAAACTGGCGATCCTGTCCGATGCCGCGAAATACGATGCGTCCTGCGCCTCGTCCGGCACATCGCGACGCGATTCCCGCAAGGGCGATGGCTTGGGGTCCACCGAAGGATCGGGCATCTGCCACGCCTACGCACCGGACGGGCGGTGCATCAGCCTGCTGAAAATTCTGCTGACCAACTTCTGCATCTACGACTGCGCGTATTGCATCAACCGCGTGTCATCGAACGTCACGCGGGCGCGGTTCACGGTGGATGAGGTCGTGACGCTGACGACCGAATTCTACCGGCGCAATTACATCGAAGGGCTGTTCCTGTCGTCGGGGATCGTGCGCTCGCCAGATGAGACGATGCTCGAAATGGTACAAATTGCGCGCAAATTGCGGGTGGAGCATCGGTTCAAAGGGTATATCCACCTTAAAACCATCCCTGACGCCGACCCCGATCTGATCGCCGAGGCGGGCGCGCTAGCGGACCGTCTGTCCATCAACGTCGAACTGCCCACGGACGCCAGCGTGAAGGCCTATGCGCCCGAAAAGCACCCCGAAACCATCCGCAAGGCGATGGCGGATGTGCGGTTGCGCAAGGACGCGACCAAGGACCGGTCGCACACCGGCAAGCGGCCCCCGAAGTTCGCGCCCGCAGGCCAGTCCACGCAGATGATCGTGGGGGCCGATGGGTCCAACGATGCTGCTATTCTTGGGCAGTCGACGCGCCTTTACTCCAGCTACAAGCTGAAACGCGTCTACTATTCCGCCTTTTCGCCCATTCCCGACGCGACCGCCAAACTGCCGCTGATCCGTCCGCCGTTGGAGCGTGAGCATCGCTTGTATCAGGCCGACTGGCTGCTGCGATTCTACGGCTTCGGGTTGGACGAGATCACCGGCACGACCGCGGACGGTAACCTTGATCTGCAGATCGACCCGAAGCTGGCGTGGGCCTTGCAGAACCGCCATCACTTCCCGCTGGATGTGAACCGCGCCACGCGTGAGATGCTGCTGCGCGTTCCGGGCTTCGGCGTGAAGACGGTGAACCGCATCCTGACCTCTCGCCGGCACAGAAACTTGCGATATGAGGACCTTAACCGCATGGGGGCCAGTCTGAAGAAAGCGCGCGCCTTCATCACGGCGCAGGGCTGGTCGCCCGGCGCGCTGACCGACACGGCTGACCTGCGCGCGCGCTTCGCGCCGCCGCCCGAGCAGTTGAGCCTGTTCTGATGCCCACGATCCGGGTCCCCACGCGGAACACCGCGCAGGCTTGGAGAGACGCGGCGCGGGGGTTGGTGGCCGGTGGTGTGCCGCCAGAGGACGTGATCTGGCAGTATGGTGAATGCGCAGATGACCTGTTCGCCGAAGCGCCCACCGTCCCGCCAACGGGTGATTTGCGCGTACCGAAATCCTTCGTCGAGCTGACCCAGAACGTGTGCTGGCATGCCGATCCGGAACGGTTCGCCCGGCTGTATGCGCTGCTTTGGCGGCTGCGCGATACGCCCGGACTGATGTCCGACCGAGGGGATGCTGGGTTGGCAAAGCTGCGTGAGATGGAAAAGTCGGTCAATCGCGACAAGCACAAGATGAAAGCGTTCCTGCGCTTTCGCGAGATCGACGCGCTGAACGACACCCGCCGCCGCTTCGCCGCTTGGTTCGAGCCGTCGCACCATATCGTCGAGCCGCTGGCGGGCTTCTTCATGCGCCGGTTCGGAGACATGGATTGGGTGATCGTCACGCCCGATCTGACCGCGACGTTCACGGATGGGGACGTTGTCTTCTCGGACGGCCAGCCAAAGCCGCCCCTGCCCGAGGATGCGACGGAAGAGCTTTGGTCCACCTATTTCCGGAACATCTTCAATCCCGCGCGCCTGAAGATAAAGGCGATGCAGGCGGAGATGCCGAAGAAATACTGGAAGAACATGCCCGAAGCCGCGCTGATCCCGGAACTCATCGCCAGCGCAGAGACGCGGGTGCGGCAGATGCAGGCCAGCGCGCCGACGCTGCCGCCTGTGCGGGCCGCGAAGATTACGGAGCGACTGATGATGGACCAAGAAATGCCGCCCCCCGCCACCGATCTTGAGGCTTTGCGCCGCGATGCGGGCGGATGCACGCGCTGCCCGCTGTATTCGGATGCGACGCAGGTGGTGATGGGCGAAGGACCGTTGGACGCGCCGCTGATGATCGTCGGCGAACAGCCCGGCGATCAGGAGGATCTGGCGGGACGCCCCTTCGTCGGCCCTGCCGGGCAGCTCTTCGATCAGATCGCGGCAGAGGTTGGCCTGCCGCGTGACCGGGCCTTCGTGACGAACGCCGTCAAACATTTCAAATTCACCGCGCGCGGCAAGCGGCGCATCCACCAGAAGCCTGACGCTGGCGAAGTGCAGGCCTGCCGCTGGTGGCTCGACGCGGAACGCCAGCTGGTGAAACCCGGCTTGATTTTGGCGATGGGCGCGACGGCTGCAGGCGCGCTGACCGGGCGCGCGGCGGGCATCATGAACCGCCGCGGCACGTTCGAGGAAACGCCGGACGGCACGCCGGTCCTGCTGACACTGCACCCGTCCTACCTGCTGCGCGTCCCCAATGCCCAAGCGAAAGAAGCCGCTACCCGCGGCTTCCGCGCCGATCTGGCGCAGGCTGCCGATTGGTTGAAGGAGCATGCCGCATGACCGATGCAATCCACGTCACTGTTCAGGGCCGCGTTCAAGGCGTCGGCTTTCGCGCCTGGACGCAACGCACGGCCCGCGATCTTGGCCTGACGGGATGGGTGCGCAATCGCGACGACGGCAGCGTCGAGGCGGTTTTCGAAGGCGATAGCGAATCGCTGCGCAAGATGCAGGAGGCGCTGCGTAAAGGCCCCGCGCCGTCCAAGGTCGCTGACGTGTCGGCACGCGATACCGAAACCGCGGGCGCTGTGGATTTTCAGATACGCTAGCCGCGCCCGGCGATTTCGTGATTTGGGCCGCGCGCTACCTCGTGTTAACTAGTTGTGGGCAGAATGACCGGGATAACCCGGCGCCGAACCATCAAGCTACGAGGCATAGCGATGACAAAATTTATCACCCTGACACTGACCGGGATTCTTCTGGCAGGCACCGTTCACGCTGGCGCCATCGAGCGTGCGTGCAAGCGATCCGACCGCGCGGCGGGCAAGCAGGCGCTGTGCAGCTGCATTCAGCAGGTCGCGGACGTGACGCTGGACCGTCGCGATCAGCGGCTGGCGGCCAAGTTCTTCCGCGATCCACACATGGCGCAGGAAATTCGCCAGTCCGACCGCTCGAACCATGAAGTGTTCTGGAAGAAGTACCGCGCCTTCGGCAGCGCCGCAGAGAATTACTGCAGCTGATCCAGCAGCCCATCGGCAGCGCGTTCGATCAGCCGCAGTGCGCCGTCGAAATCGCGGGTGTGATAGGGGTCGGGCACGTCTTGCCCTGCATCCCCCGCGAACGGCGCAAGCAGGCGCACCGGGGTCTTGTTCCCGGTCGGGCGCAGCGCCTCTACATCCCGCTGGTTCTGTCGATCCGTCACGAGGATAAGGTCGAACCGCGCGAAGTCATCCGGGCCAACCTGCCGCGCGCGCAGATCGGACAGGTCATATCCGGCCTCCCGCGCCGCCGCGATCATCGGACCGTAGGGCGGATTGCCGATATGCCAGTCGCCCGTTCCAGCGCTATCGATCTGCCAATCCAACCCACGCGATTCGGCCTTCGCGCGCAGCACGGCTTCGGCGCTGGGTGAGCGGCAGATGTTTCCAAGACAGACGACGAGGATACGCATGACCTGGAACCTAGCCGATCAACTACCGCAGTCGAGCCGCGAATGATCTTCGTTCTGACCGGTGCGGGTCTGTCTGCCGAAAGCGGCCTTGGCACCTTTCGCGACGAAGGCGGGCTGTGGACGCAGTACGATCTGTCAGAGGTGGCGACGCCCGAAGGCTTCGCCGCCGATCCCGAAAAGGTGTTGGCGTTCTACAACGCACGCCGCGCCAATGCCGACAGCGCGACGCCCAACGCAGCGCACACCGCTCTCGCACGGTTGTCCCAGCAGACGCAGACCGCGCTGGTCACACAGAACGTCGATAGCCTGCTGGAAGCGGCGGGTGCGCGCGACGTAATCCACATGCACGGCCAGCTTGACTGGGCGCTGTGTGCGGGATGCGGTGCACGATGGGACGCACCTGCGGTGATGCAGGTCAGCGATCCCTGCCCCGCATGCGCAGCCAAAGCGACCCGGCCCGATGTCGTCTGGTTCGGGGAAATGCCCTACCACATGGACCGGATCGAAAACGCCTTGTCGGCTGCCGATCTCTTCGTCGCCATCGGCACAAGCGGAACGGTCTATCCCGCTGCAGGCTTCGTAGAGATGGCGCGCGCTTATGGCATCGAGACGCTGGAACTGAACCTGGAGCCCAGCGGCGGGCGGTTCGACGATGGCCTCTACGGCCCCGCAACCGACATCGTGCCAGATTGGGTGGATCGCGTACTCACGGCCTGAAAACGCCGAAAGCCCCGCTGACAGCGAGGCTTCGGCAATACGTCACATCAAGGCGATCAGGCTGCGGTTGCAGCTTTCTCGATCTCTTTCTTGATCTTCAGCGCACGCGCGCTCAGCTCGTCGGCCTTGGCTTTCGCCATGAAGCCGTCAAGGCCACCGCGGTGATCCACGGTGCGCAGGGCAGCGGCGGAAATCCGCAGCTTCACGGTGCGGCCCAGCACTTCCGACATCAGCGTGACGTCGTTCAGGTTGGGCAGATAGCGACGCCGCGTCTTATTGTTGGCGTGGCTTACGTTGTTGCCCGTCATGGGGCCTTTGCCGGTCAGTTCGCAAACGCGCGACATGGGCTGATCCTCGCAGTCATGTCCGGGCGAAAGTCGCCGGGACGGGAATGGGTTTGAGTTGACGCGCGATAAGGTATGAGACGCGGGGCGTCAAGCGAAGCCGGGCGTCAATCGCGTTGTTCGGGGAACAGTCTCGCCAGCATCTCTGCCGCAGCGGCGGCAGGCGCGGTCTCTCCGCGGCCTACTGCATCGCCCAGCCGGTCCATCGCCGCGCGGGTATCCGCATCGGCCGTCAGCCGCCGCATCAGCCCCTGCCGCACGCCATCCTCGAACCAGTGGCGGTTTTGCGCGGCACGGGTACGGTCCCAATGGCCGGTCTTGCGGCGATGGTCCGCAAGCGTGGTCATCGCCTCCCACGCGCCGTCCAGCCCCGCGCCAGACACCGCCGATACCGCGAGCGCCTTGGGAAAATCGTCCGGATCGCCGTCACGCCGCCGCATCAGCCGCAGCGCGCCCTGATAATCCGCGCGCGTGGCCTGCGCGGGGCCGACCATCGCGCCATCGGCCTTGTTTACAAGGATCAGGTCAGCGATCTCCATGATGCCGCGCTTGACGCCCTGCAACTCGTCGCCGCCGCCCGGCGCCAGCAGCAGCACGAAAAGATCGGTCATTTGGGCGACCATCGTCTCTGATTGGCCCACGCCGACGGTTTCCACGATCACCACATCGAACCCCGCCGCTTCGCACAGGGCGATGGCCTCTCGCGTGCGGCGCGCGACGCCGCCGAGTTCGGTCTGGCTTGGAGAGGGGCGGATAAAGGCGTTCGGATCACGCGACAGCAGGTCCATCCGCGTCTTGTCACCCAGAATCGAGCCGCCTGTGCGCGACGAAGACGGGTCCACCGCCAGCACGGCAACCCGCTGACCCGCGCCCGTGCGTTGCAGGCCGAACGCCTCGATGAAGGTCGATTTCCCGACACCCGGCGTTCCCGACAGCCCGATTCGCACGGCCTGCCGGTCGGGATCGGTCACCGCTTCCAACAGCGCGATCGCGTCCGCCCGGTGATCCGCACGCGACGATTCGACCAGCGTGATCCCGCGCGACAGGGCGCGGCGGTCGCCGTTCCTGATCCCCTGTGCCATCGCCTTCATATCCATGCCCGCTTGATGCCCGCGCGGGGCTGGGATTGTCCAGCGCCCGCCTGTAGTTCGGACACCATGGACCTGCCAATCGATGCCGTACTGGACGACCTGCGCGCCGCCGTCGCGGCATCAGGCCGTGCCGTGCTGCAAGCCCCACCCGGTGCGGGCAAGACGACCCGCGTGCCGCTGGCGCTGCTTGGCCAGATCACGGGCCGAATCGTCATGCTGGAGCCGCGCCGTCTTGCCGCCCGCGCCGCCGCCGAGCGCATGGCCGCCACGCTGGGCGAGCCTGTGGGGCAGACGGTCGGTTACGCCGTGCGGGGCGAGCGCGTCGTGTCCGACGCCACGCGGATCGAGGTCGTCACCGAAGGCATCCTGACCCGCCGCCTGCAACGCGACCCTGGATTGGACGGCATCGGCTGCGTGATCTTCGACGAGTTCCACGAGCGCTCCTTGAACGCCGATCTGGGGTTGGCGCTTGTGTGGGAGGTGCGCCAAGCCCTGCGCCCCAATCTGGCGGTGGTGGTCATGTCGGCCACCTTGGATGCAGGGCCGGTGGCCGCATTGCTGGACGACGCGCCCGTGATCACAAGCGCGGGACGCGCCTTTCCTGTGACCCCGCGCTGGCTGGATCGCCCCGTGCCCAAAGCCACTCGGTTCGACGCTGCGATGGCCGATCTGATCGCGCAGGCGGTGGCAGAGGAAGACGGCGGCGTGCTGGCCTTTCTGCCGGGGGAAGGAGAAATCAGGCGTGTCGCATCCCGCCTGAACCTGCCGGGGGTCGAGGTCCGACCGCTTTTCGGCGCGCTCCCCTTCGCCGAGCAACGCGCGGCCATCGCGCCATCGCGGGGGCGCAAGGTCGTTCTGACGACCGCCATCGCGGAAACCTCGCTGACCATCGAGGACGTGCGGATCGTCGTGGACGGCGGTCTGGCCCGCCGCGCGCGGTTCGATCCCGGATCGGGAATGACGCGGCTGGTGACGGAACGGGTCAGCCGGGCAGAGGCGACGCAACGTGCGGGGCGCGCGGGCCGTGTCGCACCCGGAACGGCGTTGAAGCTGTGGACCAAGGGCGAAGACGGCGCTTTGCCCGCCTTCGCCCCGCCGGAGATCGAGGCGGCGGACCTGACCGCGCTGGCCTTGGAACTGGCGCTGTGGGGCGATCCCATGGGCACCGCGTTGCCCTTTCTAACCCCGCTACCAGAGGGCACGCTGGCAGAGGCGCGGGCGCTTCTGACCGATCTGGGTGCCCTGGACGGAGGCGGCATCACCGAGCACGGACGCGCCTTGGTGGCGATGCCGCTGCACCCCCGACTTGCACATATGCTGCAAATCGGAGGGTCTGACGCGGCTGATCTGGCGGCAATCTTGTCAGAACGCGATATTCTTTGGGATCGCGGCGCGGACCTCTCGCTGCGCCTGCGCGCCCTTCGGGACCCCCGCGCCTTCAACGCACCGCAGCCCGCCGTTCAGCGCATCAGGCAAGAGGCCAAACGTCTGCGCCGGTTCGGCAAGGGCGACGGGGCCCTCACCACCGCTCAGCACGCCGCTCTCGCCTATCCCGACCGGATCGGACTGCGGCGCGCGGGTGACGCGCCACGCTGGCTTCTGTCGGGCGGCAAAGGGGCGAAGATGGCCGAGGGCGATCCGATGGCTTCCCGGCGCCTGATCGTTGTGACCGACACCGACGGCCACCCGCGCGAAGCGACGATCCGGCAGGCCATCGCCATATCCGAGACAGAGTTGCGCGCCGTCCATGCGGACCGGATCGGTTGGCATGACGTCTGCGAATGGTCCCGCCGCGACGGGCGCGTGATCGCCCGCCAACAGGAACGGCTGGGTGCCATCGCGCTGGACGACCGCACATGGCCCGACGCGCCGCCCGACGCCATCGCGCGCGCAATGCTGGACGGCGTGCGCGAACAGCCCCTGCCCCTGCCCGCGCCCGTCAAACGCTTCCTGTCCCGTGTCGCACTTCTGGACCTGTTCCCGACCGACGAAGACGCGCTGAAAGACAGCGCCGAAACGTGGCTTCTGCCCTTCCTGACCGGCGTCAAAACCACCGAAGACTGGCGGCGCTTTGACTTGCTGCCTGCCTTGCAGGCCCGCCTGTCTTACGCCGATCAGCGCCGTCTGGAGGACGAAGCCCCCTCTCATCTGCTGACCCCGCTGGGCCGACGCGTGCCCATCGACTACGGCGGAGAGGCGCCGCAGGTCAGCATACGCGTGCAGGAACTCTACGGCATGACCCGCCACCCCACCGTTGCAGGAGCACCGCTGCGGCTGGACCTGCTGTCGCCCGCCAATCGCTCTGTGCAGGTGACGCAGGACTTGCCGGGCTTCTGGACGGGCAGCTATGCCGACGTGGCAAAGGACATGCGCGCGCGCTACCCCCGTCATCCCTGGCCCGACGATCCCACGCAGGCCGATCCCACACTGCGCGCCAAGCGCCGAAAGGACTGAACATGACCCTTCTGGAACAGGTCGCCGACCAACTGGCCCAAGAGACAATCGCGAAGATCGACGCCGGCGCGGAAGAGGAACTGGTGCGCCGCGTGGCCGAGGCCATCGCCAACGCCAGCCAGACGATGGAAGAAGCCTACCTGACCTGCATCCGCATCCGCCGCGCCGAATCTCGCGCCAAGGCCGTGCTCGCAGGCGTCTGACCCTTCATCGTTCTGCAAATACCGCGGGGTGAGGCGCACAGCGCCGAGGGGCAGAGCCCCTAGTCCCGCCGATCCAACCGCCGCTCGATCGCTTCCAGCCGCTCCAGCACCGCATCGCGGTAAGTCTCTGTGGCGGCGACGGATTCCTCTTCATGCGCGGACTGCATCGAATTGACGATCAGACCCACGATCAGGTTCACGACAGCGAAGGTCGTCACCATGATGAAGGGCACGAAAAACGCCCAGGCATAGGGGTAGGCTTCCATCACGGGGCGCACGATGCCCATGGACCATGATTCCAGCGTCATGATCTGGAACAAGGTGTAAGCCGACAGCCCCAGATCGCCGAACCACTCGGGAAACGCCGCGCCGAAGAGCTTGGTGGCGATCACGGCGGCAATGTAGAAGATCAGCGCCATCAGCAGGAAGACGCTGGCCATGCCCGGCAGGGCGGACAGGAAGCCTTCGATCACCCGCCGCAGGCGCGGCGCGTTCGAGACGACGCGCAGCACCCGCAAGATGCGCAGGGCGCGCAGCACCGACAGCCCGCCCGATGACGGGGCCAGCGCAATGCCTACGACGATGAAATCGAAGATGTTCCAGCCCGACCGGAAGAACGCCAGCCGGTAGGCATACAGCTTCGCCGCCAATTCAACGACGAAGATCGATAAGCAGACGGTGTCCAGCGCGACGATCAGCGTGCCGAAACGGGCCATCAGCGCGGGCGACGTCTCCATCCCCAGAAGCACCGCATTCACCACGATCACGGCGGTGATCGCGTTGCGCGTGGTGTCACGGTCGAGGATGGATTTGATGCGATCGCGCAGGGTCATAAGGTGCGGTTTAGCCAAGCGCGCGCTGTCGTCAACGCGTGTCGGCTTGCACGCCGATCAAGCTGACGACATAGCTGCACGCGAACCGCGAAGGAACGCACCATGGCCCGCCCCGTCCGCCTGATCTCCGGCTTCGTGACCGTCGGCGCCTGGACCTTCCTGTCGCGCATCTTCGGTTTCGCCCGCGACATCCTGATCGCTGCCTTCTTGGGCGCGGGGCCGGTGGCAGAAGCGTTCCTTGTGGCCTTCGCCCTGCCCAACATGTTCCGCCGTTTCTTTGCGGAAGGTGCGTTCAACACCGCCTTCGTGCCGATGTTTTCGAAACGGCTGGAATCGGGCGAGAATCCGCAGGGTTTTGCACAGGACGCCTTTGCCGGGCTGGCGACGGTGCTGATCGTCTTCACCGTCATCGCGCAAGTGGCTATGCCCGCGCTGGTCTTCGCAATGGCGTCGGGCTTTGCGGAGGATAATCGCTTCGACCTAGCGGTTCTGTATGGGCGCATCTGTTTTCCCTATATCGTGCTGATCTCTCTGGCGGCCTTGCTGTCGGGCGTGCTGAACGCGGCGGGGCGTTTCGTGGCCGCCGCCGCCGCGCCGGTTCTGTTGAACATCGCGCTGGTCGGTGCGCTGCTGCTGGGCGACGCGGTGGGCTGGCCGCCTGGCCTGACGCTGGTGTGGACGGTGCCTGTCGGCGGCATCCTGCAACTGGCCGTGGTGTGGATCGCAGCATCCCGCGCGGGCTTCACGCTGATCCCCCGCCTGCCCCGCCTGACGCCAGAGATGAAGCGGTTGGGCACCATCATGGGCCCCGCGATGCTGGCGGGCGGCGTCGTGCAAGTGAACCTGCTGGTGGGCCGTCAGGTCGCGTCCTTCTTCGACGGGGCCATCGCGTGGCTGTCCTACGCGGACCGTCTGTATCAACTGCCGCTCGGCGTTGTCGGCATCGCCATCGGCGTGGTGCTGTTGCCCGACCTGTCCCGCCGCCTGCGCGCATCGGACGATGCTGGCGGGCGCGATGCGCTGTCCCGCGCGGCAGAGTTCGCGCTGGTGCTGACGGTGCCCTGCACCATCGCCTTCCTCGTGATCCCCATGCCGCTGGTCGCGACACTCTTCCAGCGCGGTGCCTTCGATGCCGACGATACCGCCGCCACCGCGCTGGTGCTGGCCGTCTACGGGTTGGGCCTGCCCGCCTTCGTGCTGCAGAAGGTCTGGCAGCCGCTTTACTTCGCCCGCGAAGACACCCGCACGCCGTTCCGCTTCGCGCTGGTGGCCTTGGTCGTGAACGCCGTCGTTGCCATAGCCCTTGCCCCGGTGATCGGCTTCATCGCCGCCGCCCTAGGCACGACCGTGGCCGCGTGGTTCATGGCGATTCAATTGATCCTTGGCGCGCGCCGCATGGGAGAAGTCGCCAGCCCCGACGACCGCTTTCGCCGCCGCTGGCCCCGCATCGTCGCGGCATCGGTGCTGATGGGCGTGGTGGTCTGGGTCGCGAACGTGGCTCTGGCCCCGCTGTTCGTGGACGGTTGGAAGTTCCTCGCCCTCGCGATCCTTGTCGCGACCGGCATCGTATCGTTCTTCGGCGCGGGGCAGTTGCTGGGCGCGGTGTCGTTCCGCGAACTGCGCGGAACGGTCCGCCGCTAGCGATTGCGCAGCTTTTGAAGCACCCGACTCCACCCGCCCGGCGACACGACGAAGGACAGAAGGAAGCCCGCCGCGAAGCCAGCGATATCGGCGATCCAGTCCAGCCCGCCGCCGAACAGCAAGCCGAACGCAAGCTGGATGCCCAGCAGGAACGCGATCAGCGTGAAGGCCCGGATGCGCTGTTCACCCATGGCGCCAAGACCGGTCCACAGCAGGAACGTATAGGCGCCGATCAGCCCGTAGACTGCCGGGTAGCCGCCCACCAAGGCGGTGCGCACGCCGGGAATCGCGCCGTAGACCAGTGCGCCGGTCACCGCGGACACGACCCAGATCGCCAGCACGGGCAGCGGGCCGAAAGACTCTGACACCATCTTGCCCAGCGCCAGCAGGAACACCGCGACGAAAAGCAGGTGCGTGAAGCCCAAGTGGACGAACGAGTAGCTGACCAGCCGCAGCAACTCGCGCGGCGGGAACTGACCGGTGTCCCACATCCGCTCCCACAGTTGCGGCGAGAAGGCGAAAGCGTTGAGCGCGTCGATCCGCAGGCCCACGCCGCTCGCGCCCCCGATGATCCCGACGCGACCCGCTTGGAAGATCAGTTCGATGGCGCAGATGGCAATCGTCAGCGCGACCACCACGGGGGGCAGCGCGTTGAAGGGAGAGGCATTGTGGTCGTGCATCGACATGGGGCTTCCTTGACGGGTTACGGCCCCCTCGGTAAGCGAGCGCAACCACCGATGAAAGCCCCGATCCCCATGCCTGAAGCCAAGTTCACCCCCCGCGTCTTCTCTGGCATCCAGCCGTCCGGCCACCTGACGCTGGGCAATTACCTTGGCGCGATCCGCCGTTTCGTGGACATGCAGGATCAGGGCAGCTTCCAGAACATCTACTGCATGGTCGACCTGCACGCGATCACCGTCTGGCAGGACCCAGCGGACCTTGCGCGCAATACCCGAGAGCTTGCGGCGGGCTTCATCGCGTCCGGCATCGACCCCGAGAAGTCCATCCTTATCAACCAATCGCAGGTGCCGGAGCACGCGCAGCTTGCGTGGATCTTCAACTGCGTGGCGCGCATGGGCTGGATGGGCCGGATGACCCAGTGGAAGGACAAGGCCGGCAAGAACGCCGAGGCTGCATCATTGGGCCTGTTCGCCTACCCTGCCCTGATGGCCGCGGACATCCTGCTGTACCACGCGACCCACGTGCCCGTGGGCGAGGACCAGAAGCAGCATCTGGAGCTGACGCGCGACATCGCCGCGAAGTTCAACAACGATTACGGTGTGGACTTCTTCCCGCTGACAGAGCCTGTGATCGAGGGGGCGGCCACCCGCGTCATGTCCCTGCGTGACGGGACCAAGAAGATGTCGAAGTCCGACCCATCGGACGCGTCGCGCATCAACCTGACGGACGACGCCGACACGATCGCCAAGAAAATCCGCAAGGCCAAGACCGACCCTGAACCGCTGCCGTCCGAGTACGACGGCCTGAAGGACCGACCCGAGGCCCGCAACCTTGTGAACATCTACGCTGCCCTGTCGGACCAGACCGTTGAGCAGGTGATGGCCGACCACGGCGGATCGCAATTCGGCCAGTTCAAGCCTGCCTTGGCGGACCTTGCTGTCGCGAAGCTGTCACCCATCACCGAAGAGATGGGCCGCCTGATGCAGGACACGGCAGAGATCGACCGCGTGCTGGCCCGTGGATCGGAACGCGCACGAGAGATCGCGTCGCCGATCCTGGCGAAAACCTATGAGATCGTCGGGATGGTGCGTTAGATGTCGGATGCGGTAAACTTGGCCGACAAGCTGTCGACGTTTGCGAACCATTGGAGCCCGAAGATTGTCGCCGGGTTCAACGGCTGCGACGTGATGGTGGTCAAGGCGCTGGGGGCATTCACCTGGCACAGCCACCCGGACACCGACGATTTCTTTCTGGTCCTCAAGGGCCGCCTGAGGATCGAGATGCGCGACGGCGATGTGACGCTGGGCCCCGGTGAGCTTTATGTCGTGCCGAAAGGCGTCGAGCATCGCCCCGTGGCCGAGGAAGAGGTTCATCTACTGCTGATCGAGCCCGCCGGCACGCCGAACACGGGCGACACCGCCACCGCGGCCCGCAAGGATACAATCTAGCCCCGGCCTAACCCCCGAGCGGCGTAGCGACGATAGACACGGGCCACGGCGCGTCGGTGCCGCTGGTCCACAGGGTCTCCCCCTCAGGCTTGCCCAGACCCACGGCGATGCCGTCGTCCCCTGCGCGTCGGGTCAGCTGCGTGCCGTCCCACGTGGCCGTGCCATGGGCAAAAAGGTCGGGCCTATCACGGCGTAGGGCCAGTAGGGTGCGGATCAGGTCCGCCTTGCGGTCGGCGTGGGTCTCTCCGTTCGGCAGGGCCTTCAGCGCGTCCCAATCGGGCGTGCGGCGGTTGTCGGGGTCGGTGAGTTGCAGCAGCGTGCCCTCTGCGCCCTGATAGATGTCGGGCATGCCCGGCCAGCATAGGCGCAGCGCGGTTTCGGCCAGCGACAGCCCCTCGCCCAGCTTGCACAGGTTCAGCAGCGTATCGGGACGGCGAGAGTCCCAGTCGGCGAGCAAGGCGCGGACGAAGTCTTGTATCCGGCCCTCGCGCTTCTCATCCGGGGCGGTCCAGTAGCTGACCTCTTTCCCCTCACGCAATGCCTTGATCATGTGGTCCGCGACCCGGTCTGCCGCATCGGGTTCGCCCCACAGGCCCAATGACACCTGCGTCGCGTAGAACAGTCGGTTGAGGTCGAGCCCCTGCGCCGCGTCCAGAGCGCAAGCGTCCTGCCAGAGCGATGCCCAATCATCCGGCGCGTGGGTGATCGCGATGAGGCGGGCACGGGTGTCCTCGGACCGTTTCGTGTCGTGGCTGGAGCCGAGCGTCAGGGCGGCGGGCCAGTGCGCCAAGCGGTCGGACAGGTGGGCATTCACCGCGTCCGCATCAGCCGTTGGGTGGTCGGGATCGGCGCCGACCTCGTTCGCGGCAATGTAGCGGTTGAAGCGGAAGCCCGCCGTGTCCTCATGCGCCTTGGCCAGAAGCGCGCCGGTGACCTGTTCGATCCGTGTGCGCAGGCGTTGGGCGGGCGCGGAGTCGGATGAAAGGATGCGGTCAACGATCCAATCCGCCGTGGCGCGATCCCGCATCCGGTCCGACGCGCGGTCCGCGGTGTCGCGCCAGAGAACCGTATCGTCCGTCGCAGGATCGGCGATGTAGGATCGGTAGCGCGGGAAGGCGACCATCAGTTCGGTCAGCGCCTCGCGCAGCATTTCGGGGCCGACGACGTGCGAGTCGTCTTCGGCCAGAGCCTTGGCCATGCCGATCAATTGGCGCAGCTCGGCGGCCAGTTCGTCGGTCAGGATTTCGTACTTCGCTTCGGTCACCGCGTTGTGGAAGTCGCCTTCGATGCCCGTTTGCTCACGCCAAAGGGCATCGATCCGCGCCATGCCGTTCGGGTCCGTCAGAGCCTGCTCGATCATTGTTGCGGCGTCATAGCCGGTGGTGCCGGCGACGGGCCAGTCTGGCAGGTCTTCGCCTGTCACCAATATCTTCTCGACCCAGACCGGCATATCCCCAAGGCGGTCCGTGAGTTGACGAAGGTAGCCGCCCGGATCGACCAGGCCGTCCACGTGATCGACACGTAGCCCGTGGATCAGCCCCTCATTGGCCAGCGCGAAGACACAGGCGTGCGCGGCTTCGAAGACATCCGGGTCTTCGATGCGCACGCCGATGAGGGATGTGACCGAGAAGAACCGGCGATGGGTGATGCTGTCCCGCTCTAGCTGCCACGGCAGAAGCTGCCAGGCTTGCGCGGGCAGGATGGTGTCCAGATCATCGCCCGCAGGCGTGTCGGGGTGCAGCGGCAAGCGCAGGTCGTCGATGGTCAGCCAGTCGCCGTCTCGGCTGATCTCGTCCGCTGCGTGCTCGGCAAGCGGCTTGGGCAACCACGGCAGCGCAAGTGGCCCAGCGGTCCAGTCGATGTCGAAGACCGGCGCATGCGGGCTGGCCTGACCGTGGCGCAGCACGTCTACCAGCCACGGCGTGTCCAACCCGAAGGCCATGTGGTTCGGCACGATATCCAGAACGACGCGCAGCCCGTGGTCTTGGGCTGCTGCGGACAGGGTGCGGAAGCCCTCGATGCCGCCAAGGCTGGCGTCCACTGTTGTGGGATCGGTCACGTCGTAGCCATGGGTCGATCCGGGCGCGGCAGTCAGGATCGGGGACAGGTAGAGGTGGCTGACGCCCAGCGCCGCGATCTGCGGCAGGCGCTGGGTCAGCCCGGCAAAATCCAAGCCGTCGCGCAGTTGCACGCGGTAGGTAGCGACGTTGGTCATTTCGATTCTCCGATTCCGACGCGCAGCCCCGCGCCGGTGTCTTCTGCAATGTAGAAAATCTCACGCGCATCGCGGCTGAGGGACGGCGGCGGGCCTTCCATCGTGAAGGCGATTTCAAGCGCGCCGTCACCGAAGCGCCAGCGCGCCCAGAGTGTGCGGTCGGACAGGCGGTCGACGGTGGTGTCCTGCCATCCGCTGCGCAGACGCGGGACAACGTGATCGTGGCGCAGGGACAGACAGTGGCGGGTCAGCTCTTCCCACGCATCGGCATCGGACGGTGGGTCGGAATAGGGGCGAGAGGCGCGGAACGTCGCCATCGCGTTCGGATCGGGCACCTCGCGCTCAGCGCTTGCGAACTCCGGGAACTCGGACCGCCGGCCTTTGCGCACGGCTTCGGCCAGATCGCCGTCGAAGTCGGTGAAGAACTGGAACGGCGCGCGGGCGCCGATCTCTTCGCCCATGAACAGCATCGGCACGAAGGGCGCGAGCAGAAGCATCGCGTGGACGGCGCGCATCGTGGCGGGGTCGGACAGCGATATCAGGCGCTCGCCGAAGGCGCGGTTGCCGATCTGGTCGTGGGTCTGGTTGGAATTGACGAAATGATCGGGCGACAAATGTCCGGACGGCTCGCCACGCGCCTCTGCCCCCTTGGGCCGGTCTTGCCCCTGATCGACCTGCCCGTCACGTAAGGCGGTCACCAGATCGCCGAACGGATCAACTGAGAACGGCGCGTAGTAGGACTGCGCCTCTCCGGTCAGCAGGCAGTGGATCGCGTGGTGATAATCGTCGTTCCACTGCGCGCGGATGGCCTCTTCGCCCTCGACGTAGGACGTGATGTTGCGTTCATCCTCGGTGATCAGGTGAATCGGATGGTCAAGGTCCAGCTTGCCCAGATGCCGGGCAAGATGGTGCAGCACGTGGGTGTCGTTCGGCGCGCCCAGCTGGTGCACGGCGTCCAGGCGCAGGCCATCCACGCCGTAATCGCGCAACCACATCTCGGCGTTCTGTTCGACGAATTGCAGCACTTCAGGGCGGTCGAAGTCGATGGCCGCGCCCCATGGCGTTTGCCGGTCGGCGGTGAAGAACGATGGGCACAGGTCGTTCAGCACTGCGCCCTCGGGGCCGAAATGGTTGTAGACCGCGTCCACCAACACCATGAGGCCCGCGTCATGGGCGACGCGCACGAATTCGGCCAGGTCCTGCGGCGTGCCGTAGGCGGGGTGCAGCGCGAAGGGCAGCACGCCATCGTAGCCCCAGCCACGGTCGCCCGCGAACTGGCCCAGCGGCATCAGCTCGACGCAGGTGATGCCCATGGAGGCCAGAGTGTGCAGTCGGTCGCGCGCGGCGCGTAGCGTGCCATCGCGGGTGAAGGTGCCGACATGGATTTCCATGATCACCGCCGTTTCCCATGCGCGGCCCTGCCACGGCTTGCGTTGTGCCAGCGCGTCCGTGTCGACAAGGATCGACCGCGCGTGAACGCCACCATCCTGAGCGCGCGATGCCGGGTCGGGACGTTCTGTGCCGTTGTGAATGAAGGCGTAGGTCTGGCCCGCTTCGGCCTCTACCTCTGCGCTGTGCCAACCGCCGTCATCGCGGGACATCGGTAAGCTGCGCTTGCCTATCGCCAGATCCAATCGGTCCAGCGATGGCGCCCAGGTCGCGATGCGCCAGCGTCCCGGTGCGATCTTGGTGGCGCCCCAGCGCGGCGTGACCTTCCCCATCTGTACCTCTTACCGTTCCCGACCCAAGGCCAACCGCGCGGACTGCGATGCTGTTCCACCCGTGCTTCCAACAACGGCGCGCGCAGCGCATAAGGAGTGCGAACCGAGGGAAGCCAACATGACGAACCGATATTATTCGCCCACCGGAGGGCATCCGCCGCAGGATCAGCTTCTGACCGACCGCGCCGTCTTCACCGAAAGCTACGCGGTGCTGCCCAAGGGCACGATGCGCGACATCACGACGTCCTTCCTGCCATTCTGGGACGCGACGCGCCTGTGGGTCATCGCGCGGCCCCTGTCGGGCTTCGCCGAGACGTTCAGCCACTACCTGATGGAGGTGTCGGCGGGCGGTGGATCGGACCGCCCCGAAACCGATCCGGCGGCAGAGGCGGTGCTGTTTGTGACCGAAGGCACCGCCAGCCTGTCCATCGGCGGCGAGGCCCATGCGCTGGAGGCCGGAAGCTACGCCTACCTGCCGCCCAACACCGATTGGCGACTGCATGCGACCGGGGACGCGCCCTGCCGATTCCATTGGATTCGTAAGGCCTATGCCGGGGTCGATGGCCTGCCGCGCCCCGACGCCTTCGTGACGCACGAGCGCGATGCCACGGTGGTCGAAATGCCGGGGACCGATGGCGCTTGGGCCACCACCCGTTTCGTCGCACCCGACGATCTGCGGCACGACATGCATGTAAACATCGTCACCTTCCAGCCCGGGGGCGTGATCCCATTTCTGGAAACACACGTGATGGAGCACGGGTTGTATGTGCTTGAAGGCAAGGCCGTCTACCGCTTGAACCGCGACTGGGTCGAGGTCGAAGCGGGCGACTACATGTGGCTGCGCGCCTTCTGCCCGCAAGCCTGCTATGCGGGTGGTCCAGGGCCGTTCCGCTACCTTTTGTACAAGGACGTAAACCGGCACATGGCTCTGCCGCGGTCGCTGTGATCAACCAAGACTGACGTCCAGGATCATCATCAGGATCAGCCCAACGATCAGGCCCAAAGTCGCGCGGTTCTGATTGCCGTTGGCGTGGGTCTCGGGGATGATCTCATGGCTGATGATATACAGCATCGCGCCGGCCGCGAAGGTCAGACCCCATGGCAGGATCGCGTCGCCTGCGCTGACGGCCAGAACGCCCAGCGCGCCGCCCACAGGCTCTACCAGCCCCGTGGCGGCGGCGATCAGGAACGACCGTCCGCGCGAATATCCATTGGCCAGCAGTGCCACGGCGACGGCCAGCCCCTCTGGCGCGTTCTGCAGCCCGATGCCGATGGCCAGCGACACGCCGTTTTCCACGTTGCCACCGCCGAAGCCCACGCCGACGGCCAGTCCTTCGGGGAAGTTGTGAATGGTGATCGCGATGACAAACAGCCAGATCTTGGCCAGCTTCGCGGACCCCACGCCTTCGCGCCCAGTCTCGAAATGCTCATGCGGCAACAGGTGGTTCAGCACCGCGACGAACCCCGCGCCCAGTGCCAGACCGCCCGCCGCGACGAAGGCGGCGCCGGTCTTGCCATAGTCGGGCGTGGCCGCGTCGATGCCTGGCAGGATCAGCGAGAAGAACGACGCCGACAGCATGACCCCGGCGGCGAACCCCAGGAACGCATCCGCCGCGCGCTGGCTGACCGTGCGCCCGACCAGCACGGGCAGAGCGCCCACGCCGGTCATCAGTCCCGCGGCAAGACTGGCCAAGAATCCAAGGGTCAGAATATCCATAAGGCACCGCAGGTAAGCCAATGCAACGCGACCTCAAGGACGTGGACGGCAATCGGACCGCTTGCTAGACACGCGGTTGTTCGCAGCAGGAGCCGCCATGCCCGTCATCACCGAGATCGAAGACCTCAAGCGCATCTATCGCCGCCGGGTGCCCAAGATGTTCTACGACTATTGCGAGAGCGGGTCATGGACGGAACAGACATTCCGCGAGAACTCTAGCGACTTCGATCTTATCCGCCTGCGCCAACGGGTTGCGGTGAACATGGACGGACGCACGACCGCCAGCCAGATGATCGGTCAGGACGTGTCGATGCCGGTGGCGCTGGCCCCCGTCGGCATGACCGGGATGCAGCACGCGGACGGGGAAATCCTTGCGGCGCAGGCGGCAGAGGCGTTCGGCGTGCCGTTCACGCTGTCCACGATGTCGATCTGCTCGATCGAGGATGTGGCGGCGGCGACGACCAAACCGTTCTGGTTCCAGCTTTACGTGATGCGCGATCAGGAGTTTCTGGAAGGCATCATCCAGCGCGCCAAGGACGCCAAGTGCTCGGCGCTGGTGCTGACGTTGGATCTGCAAGTGCTGGGACAGCGGCACAAGGATCTTAAGAACGGGCTGAGCGCGCCGCCCAAGCCGACATTGAAGAACATGCTGAACCTATCCACCAAATGGGGCTGGGGCATGGAGATGCTGCGCACCGACAAGCGCGAGTTCCGCAATATCGTGGGCCATGCCAAGGGTGTGGGCGATGTGTCGTCGCTGATGGACTGGACGGCACAGCAGTTCGATCCGCGTCTTGACTGGGACAAGGTCGCGCAGATCAAGGAGATGTGGGGCGGGAAGCTTATCCTGAAGGGCATTCTGGACGCCGAGGACGCCCGCCGCGCCGCCGATCTGGGCTGCGACGCGATCATCGTGTCGAACCACGGCGGGCGGCAGTTGGACGGGGCGCTGTCTTCGATCCGCGTGTTGCCAGAGATTTTGGAAGCGGTGGGTGACCGGATGGAAGTGCATCTGGATAGCGGCATCCGCTCGGGCCAAGATGTGCTGAAGGCCATCGCGATGGGCGCCAGGGGCGTCTACATCGGGCGTGCGTTCATCTACGGGCTGGGCGCGATGGGCCGCGAAGGCGTCACAAAGGCGCTGGAAGTCATCCACAAGGAGCTGGACGTCTCGATGGCGCTATGCGGCTACCGCGACGTGAAAGACCTGGATCGGAAGTGTTTGCTGATCGGGCCGGAGTTCGCGCGATACCAGCAGATGGCATAGGCGGGGCTCTGCCCGTCCGGGGCTCTGCCCGTCCGGGGCTCTGCCCCGGACCCCGAGGTATTTTTGGAACGATGAAGCTAAAGCGGGATGGTGACGCCGTCCCTGCCGATGGTGAGCGGGCCGTCGTAGGTTTGGCGCACGGGGGCTTCCCATTGCTGCGGCCCGAAGCCGGGCAGGCCGTCGGGGACCAAGTGGTTCAGGGCAAGGTGCTTGGCCCCGGCCTTGGTCGCGATGCGCCCGGCCTCTTCCGCCGACGTGTGACTGCGCAGGATATGGGTGCGCAGGCGGTCGTCTCCGTTCGGTGTGGCGGCGAACAGGGCATCGACGCCAGCGGTCAGCATCGCCTCATGGACCAGCAGGTCGGCGTCGCGCGCGAAATCGGTCATCGCGGGGAGCGGTGCGGTATCGCCAGAGATGACGACCGTTTTACCCCCGCCCTCTAGCCGCACCGCGAAGCTATCGGCGATGGGCGGGTGGTCGTTGCGGATTGTCGTGACGAAGAGCGAGCCGATGGTGAAGGACGGTGTGATTTCGTGGATCGTGACCAGATCACGCAGATCGGGACGCCCCTCGTCCGCGATGCGCAGGTCGATGTCGAAGGCCATGGCCGCGCAGAAGTGCTGCCAGTAGTCGGCAAGACCGGTCGGCCCGTAGATTGGAACGGGCCGCTTCAGCCCCGCGGTCCAAGCGGTGTGCAGCAGCGGCCCAAGCTCCAGATAGTGATCCGAATGCAGGTGCGTGATGATGATCGCGTCCAGCGCCGTCAGCGATACATTGGCGTCGCACAGGCCCCGCGCGGCACCCAGTCCTGCATCCACCAGCACCACCTGCCCCGCCAGTCGCACCAGTGTAGACGTGGGCATCTGGCTGCCGGGCCGGATCGCGGGGCCGCCCTTGCAGCCCATCAGCGTGATGCTATCCATCAATCCCTCCGCTACACGATTGCCCGCCCTGTGCCGCACCCGTGACACGGATCATGGTTAGCGGTAGCTGATGCCCGACACTAGCCGCGAGCACCCCATGGCCAAGACCTTCAAATTCACCGACCTGTTCGATCTGCGCTGGAAACGCGCAGAGGCAGACCTGATGACGCCCCTGACGCGCCTGTATGCCGACCGGATGGACCCGGCAGAGCTGCGCGACCGGGTGCGCGCCCTGCTGGCTGAGAAATGGGCCGCGCGGCCCGCCGACCTGCGCCGTCTGGACCTGGAGCGCGACATCCAGCCCGACTGGTTCCAGAGCCAAAGCATGGCGGGCTACGTCTTCTATGTTGACCGCTTTGCAGGCTCGATGGCCGGTGTCGCCAAGCGCATCCCCTATTTGCAAAGTCTTGGCATCCGCTACGCCCATTTCATGCCCTGCCTTCAGCCGCGCCCCGGCGACAGCGACGGCGGCTATGCGGTGATGGACTACGGCCAGATCGACCCCGAGCTGGGCAGCATGGACGATTTCCGTGCCGTGACGGCCAAGATGCGCAAGGCCGGGATCAGCCCCTGCATCGACATGGTGCTGAACCACACCGCCAAGGAACACGCCTGGGCCGAGGCGGCGCGCGCGGGCGATCCGTTCTACCGGGAGTTCTACCGCCTGTATGACGACGCCACTATCCCGCTTCAGTTCGAGGAGACGCTGCTGGAAGTCTTCCCCGAGCAAGCCCCCGGCAATTTCACCTGGGACGAAGGGATGCAGAAGTGGGTCTGGACCACCTTCAACACGTTCCAGTGGGATCTGAACTGGGAGAACCCGGAAGTCTTCCTGGCGATCCTTGGCATCATCCTCGACCTTGCGAACAGTGGCGCGGAAGTGCTTCGACTGGATGCCGTGGCCTTCATGTGGAAGCGCATGGGCACCGTCTGCCAGAACGAGCCGGAGGTGCACGATATCCTGCAGGCGCTGAACCAGGCGGCATCCGTTGCGGCGCCCGCCACGATCTTCAAGGCCGAAGCCATCGTCGGCCCGCACCAGCTAGTCCCCTACCTTGGCGCGGGACGGCACGTGGGCAAGGTGTCGAACCTTGCCTACCACAACAGCCTGATGGTGCAGTTCTGGTCGGCGCTGGCGTCGGGCAAGTCCGACCTGATGAGCCATGTGCTCGACATCCACTTCCCCGACAGCTTCGTGAATGCCGAATGGGCCACGTACATCCGCTGCCACGACGATATCGGATGGGCGATCACCGAAGATGACGCAGAGGCCGTGGGGTTGGACGGCGCAGCCCACCGCCGTTTCCTGACGGATTTCTATGCGGGCCGGTATGAGGGCAGTTTCGCCCGCGGTGCCGATTTCCAGGTGAACGAAGAGACCGGCGACGCGCGGACCAACGGCACCTTCGCCTCCCTCGCGGGGCTGGAGATCGCGCTTGAGACCGGCGACGAGGTGGCGGCGGAGCTTGCCGTGAAGCGCATCCTGATGGGTCACGCGCTGATCGCGGGCTTCGGTGGCATCCCGCTGATCTACATGGGCGACGAGATCGGGATGCGGAACGATCACGGCTACCTCGACGATCCCGACCGCGCGGGCGACGGGCGCTGGATGCAGCGTCCCGCGATGGATTGGATGACGGCGGAGCAAGCCGAAACCGACGACGGCCCCGCCGGTCGCCTGTGGCGCGGCGTGCGGCACATTCTGGCCGTGCGCGCTGAATGTGACGCCCTGCGCGGCGACGTCCCCAGCCGTGTGCTGCGCACGGGCCACGACAAGCTGTTCTGCATGACCCGCCCCGGCCCCGATGCCACGGTGACGGCGATCTACAACGTCACCGACGCCGAACAGCAGATCGAAGCGGATCGCGTTGGGTTGAACATCGACGCCCTGCCGCGGGACATGCTGTCGGGGGCATTGCCCGGCGTAGAGGAAGACCGGATCGTCGTGCCCCCCTACGGCGCGCTGTGGCTGGAGGCACGGGAGTGGTAGCGCCGATGACGGGCCGGCGGTGCATCGCCGGATTGTCGCACCGCTGCTACACAATCTGTGTAAACCTTCTGCGGAGCGAGAACCCCGCGCGAGGTGCACCATGCCCATCAAGCTGCGACTGGCGACCTTCAATATCGAAAACCTGTTCACACGGTTTGACTTCTCGGCGTTCCTGGATGGTCCGACCAGCCGCGCCGCGCGCTACCTCGATCCCGTCGTTCAGTTTCTCGGGCAATACGGCGATGGCGATCTGACGCAATTCAACGACTTCCGATCGCTCGTACGCACCGCCTCCATCTCGCAGGACGACGACAAGCGGCAGCACACGGCCCTGGCGCTTGCTGCGCTGGATGCGGATGTCGTGTGCTTGCAGGAAGTCGATGGCTACGATGCGCTGCAACGCTTCCTCAAGGCCTACTACGCCAAGTTAGGAGAGAAGACCTACCGCCATGTGGTGCTGCATGAGGCCAATGATCCGCGCGGGATCGACGTTGCGGTGGTCGCGCAGGACGATTGGCCGATCTACACGCGCAGCCATGCCGATCTGACGCCCGCATGGATCGACAACGAGCCCACGGGCGAGGCACTGCTAGAGCGCTTTCCTTTGGCACGCAGGCGCGCCGGGCAACTGCGGGGCAAACGCATCTTCCGGCGCGATTGCCTAGAGGTTCAACTGACCAAAGCCCCAGTGACCGTCTTCAACTGCCATTTCAAGTCCATGGGTGGGGGGCGAGACGACACGATGGGCATGCGCCAGTTGGAAGCGCTGACGGTCCGCGAGATCATCAATCGTCGGTTCGAAGATCCCTCCACGGCCCTTTGGGCGGTCTGAGGAGACCTCAACGACTACCGGCAGGTCATCAAGGTTCGTGCGCGAACCGACGATGATGGAAACCGTGTGGAAGATATCGTGACCGAAGATACATCCGGCATCGATCCGCTGATCGACGATGGGTTCGGCGTGAACCTGTGCGATATGCTGCCCCGACCGGACCGCTGGACGCACTACTACGCGTGGGAGCGGCACAAGACGCAGCTCGACTATATCATCACCTCACCCGCCCTGGCCGAAAAGATGGTGGGTGCGCCGCAAATCATCCGGGCCGGGATGCCGTGGCGGGTTCCGAACTCCGCAGACACGCCCCGCTATCCGCGCGTCGGATGGGATCGGCCCAAGGCGTCGGATCACTGTCCGGTGGTTGCCGAATTCAAACTGTAATTCCGCAGCCGGGATGGGGTTTCCAAACCCCTTTCCTTGTCCTATACGCCCGCATCCCCGTGCTGACACCCTTGGAGGCGGCGGGGTTCATGCAATTTCAGGAGAACCGATATGGCTGGCGAAACGCCCGACATCATCGCACACGAACGGACGGGGACAGGCAAGGGGGCCGCCCGTCAGGCCCGGCGCGACATGCTCGTGCCCGGCATCGTTTATGGCGGCGAGCAAGATCCACTTCCCATCAATCTGCCCTACAACGAGCTTGTGAAGAAGCTGAAGGCCGGCCGTTTCCTGGCCACGCTCTTCAATCTCAAGGTCGAAGGCCACGACGACGTGCGCGTCATCTGCCGCAACGTGCAGCGTGACATCGTGAAGGACCTGCCGGTCCACGTCGATTTCATGCGTCTGCGCCGCAACAGCCGCGTGTCGCTGTATATCCCTGTCGAGGTCATCGACGAGGATGACGCCCCCGGCTTGCAGTCGGGTGGTGTGCTGACCATGGTGCGCAACGAAGTCGAACTGCGCTGCACCGCGGGCGACATTCCCGAGAAGATTACGGTCTCTCTGGCGGGTAAGGACGTGGGCGATTCGATCCACATCTCCGAGGTCACGCTTCCGGAAGGCACGCGTCCGACGATCGACCGCGACTTCGTGATCGCCAACATCCAGCCGCCGTCGGGTCTGGCCTCTCAGTCCGATGACGAGGACGAGGTTGCACCGGATGAAGTGCCGTCGACCGAGATGGAAGACGGCTCCGAGAACGAGGACGCGGCAGGCGTCGACCGCTAAGGTCCAACGTCACGTAACAGCATTCAGGAATGGCGCGGGAGACCGCGCCATTTTGCTTTTTGGCTGTGCGTCTCTATGTAGCCACTTCTGTACTACGGGACGAAGAAGCCGGTGATTTAATGAAAGAATATATCAACGATCCGGATCAATCGCAGGCCCATCGGACCTTCGATGAACGGGCGAAGGAGGCGCGGGGCAAAGCCGCTGCGATAGACGGATCGATCTCTGGCGCGTCTGGTGTGCTGTTCGAACAGGCCATGGCGCAGACCCGGATGGCCGTCTGTCTTTCCGACCCGAACCAAGACGACAATCCGATTGTCTTCGCCAACAAGGCATTCCTCTCGCTGACTGGCTATGAGGAAGACGAGATCGTCGGACATAACTGCCGGTTCCTGCAGGGACCGAAGACCGACAAGTCGAAGGTCGATCAGATCCGCAAGGCGCTGGAGACCGAGGATGTCATCGTCGTCGAACTTCTCAACTACCGCAAGGATGGCACCGAATTCTGGAACGCGCTACATCTGGGCCCGATCTACGGACCGGATGGCCAGTTGCTGTACTATTTCGGCTCGCAATGGGACGTCAGCGATGTGCATGCCGCACGGGCGGACGAGCTGTATGCCAAGACAGTTGCGCGCGAACTCAGCCACCGGATGAAGAACATGTTCTCGGTCATCGGCGGCTTGGTGACCGTAACGGGCCGCACGCGCGGCATTCAAAACGAGGCGGCAGAGATCAACGATCGCATCCGCGCGATGGGCCGCGCCTTCGAGACGACTCTGGACGATGCGACGCACGGCAACGTGGATTTCCGTTCGGCGGTGAAGGCCGTCGTTGCGCCCTACGATCCCGAGGGGACGCGCATCAAATACGTCGGATCCCGTCTGCGCGTCAGCCCGAACGCCGTGTCTACCCTGGGCTTGGTGATGCACGAGCTGGCAACGAACGCGATCAAATACGGCGCCCTGTCGAACGACACGGGCACCGTCACCGTTTCCTGGTCTGCGGATTCCGAGAACCTGATGGTCGATTGGAAAGAAGCGGGTGCACCCGATATTTCGGAACCCAATCGTACGGGTTCGGGGTTGGGAATAATCGCGACCTTGCTAAGCGCCAGCGGCGGTCGGATAGAGCCGAAGTGGCAACCGAACGGCTTGCAGATGAGAATTGTGATACCCCATGGCTAATCAAAGCTCCGGCCCCGTCATCCTGTTGCTGGAGGACGAGCCGATGATCCTGATGGAGCTGTCCTTCGCAGTCGAGGACTTGGGCGCGACCCCTGTTACCGCGACCTCGGCGGAGAAAGCCCTGGAGGCCATCGAGGTTGCAATCCCCGATGCGGCGGTGCTTGATTTCAATCTGGGCCGAGGCAAGACATGCCAGGCGGTCAGCGCTCGTCTGGAGACCTTGGGTGTGCCGTTCGTCCTGCATTCGGGCGATCTGATGCGACAGGGTGAGGTGATCTCGAAGATGCAGGCGGAAGTGATCCCGAAGCCCTCGGACAGCCGGTACGTCGCCCAACGGGCGCTTGCTCTGGTCAGACAGGACGCCGCCGAATAGAACGGGCGGCGAACGGACAGGAGCAATCTGATGCGACTTTTCGCGGGGCTGGGCAATCCGGGCACGAAATACGCCGGCAACCGGCACAACATCGGCTTCATGGCTGTCGAGCGGATTGCGCAGGACCACGGCTTCCCGCCGTTCCGTCAGAAATTTCAGGGGATGGTCAGCGAAGGCCGATTGGGCGACGAACGCATCGTTCTGCTGATGCCGCAGACTTTCATGAACCTGTCCGGTCAATCCGTCGCTGCCGCCGCGCGCTTTCACAAGCTGGACGTGACCGATGTGGTTGTCTTCCATGATGAGATCGACCTCGCCCCCGGAAAGCTGAAGTGCAAAACCGGCGGCGGCCACGCAGGCCACAACGGTCTGCGCTCGATCCACCAGCACATGGGGCCGGATTATGGGCGTGTGCGCATGGGCGTGGGTCATCCGGGCCACAAGGATGCCGTTCCCGGCTACGTGCTGCGTGATTTCGCTAAGGCGGATGAGGCCTGGCTGGACGACATGCTGCGCGGCGTGTCCGACGGCGCAGAGGCGCTGGCGCGAGGCGACACGGGCGCGTTTTCGAACGCCGTCGCCCTGCGCCTGAACCCGCCGCGCCCCTCGACCGGGACGGCGAAACCGAAGCAAGATTCCAAGCCAGAGCCGCAGCCGGAGCCGGTGGATGACCGGTCTGCGATGCAGAAGCTGATGGATCGCTTTCGCTAAGCGATGATGGGGGCCCTGCCCCCGGTGCTGACGCACCTCCCCCGAGGTATTTTTGGAACGATGAAGCCGACGCGGTGGCACGACATGGCGCGCGGTCTACCCTACATAGCGCAGACCAAGGAGCGACCCATGAATATCGACGACCCGGTGAACGTGCGCGGTGGTAAGTTGGAAGCCTGCGGGATGGATCCCGTCACCGGCTTCTTCCGCGACGGCCACTGCAACGCCTGCACCGAAGATCAGGGCAGCCACACCGTCTGCGCCGTAATGACCGAGGAGTTTCTGGCGCTGTCGAAATACCTTGGCAACGACCTGTCGACCCCCCGCCCCGAATTCGGCTTTGCCGGGCTGAAGGCAGGCGATCGCTGGTGCCTGTGTGCCTCACGCTTCCTGCAGGCCGCAGAAGAAGGCGCGGGGCCGAAGGTGCATCTGGGGGCCACGCACAAGCGAGCGCTGGATGTCGTGCCGCTCGACGTGCTGGAAGCGCACGCCGAGGGCTGAGCGATCAGCTCGACTTCGAGATGTCGACGCCGAGAGCGCTTGCGACGGTGAAGATGTCCTTGTCGC
The DNA here is from genome assembly GCF_009363795.1 of Palleronia sp. THAF1. Lineage (NCBI taxonomy): Bacteria > Pseudomonadati > Pseudomonadota > Alphaproteobacteria > Rhodobacterales > Roseobacteraceae > Palleronia > Palleronia sp. THAF1. Next base: position 2,420,349 of record NZ_CP045420.1, read on the forward strand.
CCCGTCCGCACATGTTCATGCAAATCAGGTGATCGCTCGGCAGGTCCGGCGCGATCTTCATGACGTGGGCCAACGCGTGCGACGGTTCCAACGCGGGAATGATGCCTTCGGTTTCGCAGCAGAAGGTGAAGGCGTCCAGCGCCTCGCGGTCGGTGATCGAGACGTATTGCGCGCGGCCGATGTCGTGCAGCCATGCGTGTTCCGGCCCGATGCCGGGATAGTCGAGGCCCGCCGAGATCGAGAAACCTTCAAGGATTTGGCCGTCGTCGTCCTGCAGCAGGTAGGTCCGGTTGCCGTGAAGCACGCCTGGGCGCCCCCCGGTCAGCGAGGCGCAATGCTCCATCTTGTCCGAGACACCCTTGCCGCCCGCTTCGACGCCGATGATGTTCACGCCATCGTCGTCGAGGAAGGGGTAGAACAGGCCCATGGCGTTCGATCCACCGCCGATGGCGGCGATCAGGGTGTCGGGCAAGCGGCCCTCTTGTTCCTGCATCTGGGACTTGGCTTCCGTCCCGATGATCGCCTGGAAGTCGCGGACCATGGCCGGATAGGGGTGCGGACCGGCGACGGTGCCGATGCAGTAGAAGGTGTCGCGCACATTGGTCACCCAGTCGCGCAGGGCGTCGTTCATGGCGTCCTTCAGCGTGCCGCGACCCGAGGTGACGGGAATCACCTCTGCCCCCAGCAGGCGCATGCGGAAGACGTTGGGCTGCTGACGTTCCACATCATGCGCGCCCATGTAGACGACGCACTTCAGACCGAACTTGGCGCAGACGGTGGCCGTGGCCACGCCGTGCTGGCCCGCACCGGTTTCCGCGATGATGCGCGTCTTGCCCATGCGGCGGGCGAGGATGATCTGGCCCAGCACGTTGTTGATCTTATGCGCGCCGGTGTGGTTCAGCTCGTCGCGCTTGAGGTAGATCTTGGCGCCACCCAGCCGTTCGGTCATGCGCTCGGCGAGATAGAGCGGGCTGGGGCGGCCGACGTAGTGGGTCCAGAGGTGGTGCATCTCGGCCCAGAAACTGTCGTCGGTCTTGGAATGCTCGTATTGCTCTTCCAGCTCCAAGATCAGCGGCATCAGTGTCTCGGACACGAAACGCCCCCCGAAATCACCGAAACGCCCCTTGTCGTCGGGGCCGGTGCGGTAGGAGTTCTTCAGATCGTCGGGCATGGTGCGGCGCTCCCTTTGGCTGGTGGTCAGCGATAGCGTTAGCGCGCGGCGGCGGCAAGCGGGCGGGTTAGCGCAGGCGGCGGCGGATCATGCTGGCGCGACGGCGCAGACGGATCAGCACTGTGGTGACCATCGGACGGAGCGACGGCACGTCGATAGCCAACAGCAGCAGACCCAGCGGCAGCATCCACAAGCCGAAGACAGGCAGAATCGCGAGCAGGCTTCCAAGGACCAAAAGGATACCCAACGGAATACGGATGATCGCGATGCTGGGGCGACGCAGGACCGGGACAACACGTTGCGCTTGAGGCACGATGCGGGCAAGCGCATCAAGCTGCCGGTCGAGCCTTCGGCGTAGGCGGTCGCGTCTTCGGTTATCGGTCATCGATTGCAGCTAGATACGGGCGTGCTGTCTTTCAATCCGCACGTCCGGCACGAAGCCAAACGGCGCGAGCCTCGGCGAACGACGGCACCACATCCGATGGATAGCGGTGAAAACGGGACGCCAAGGCGACCTTCGAAATTTCACGCATGGCTTGGAGATGCGCACCGGTACGGGCGTAATCCTGCATCGCCGCTGTATCCTGCCAGACTGTCAGCGACCACGCGCGCACGCCAAAAAGATGCGTGGCTGCATGAAGGTTGCCCGGATGCGCCGAAGCTTGCTTCAACGAGTCCTGCGACAAAGCGATGAAGCGCCCCAGCCGCAGCGGATGCGGCATCAGGCCCCCGACCGCGACAATCGGCACGGCCTAACCGTCCCGAAGGGCCGCACCGAAGGCGGCAATGCGGGCGCCATCCTTCACGCCGGGGGCGCTTTCGACGCCGGATGACACATCGACCTGCCGCGCGCCCGTCATCGCCACGGCCTGCGCCACGTTATCGGGCGTCAGTCCACCCGCCAGCATCCACGGCTTGGACCATTCCCGTCCGGCGATCAGATGCCAGTCGAAGGCCAGCCCGTTGCCGCCCGGAAGGTCGGCCCCCTTGGGTGGCTTGGCGTCGATCAGGAGCTGATCGGCCACCGCCTCAAAGGCGGGGATCGCATCAAGATCGTCCGCGTCCGCCACGCCGAGCGCCTTCATCACGGGCAAGCCGTAGCGTGTGCGCACTTCGGCCACACGTTCGGGCGTTTCCGAGCCGTGAAGCTGCAGCATGTCCAGGGGCACGGCGTCGGTCAGCGCATCCAACGCCGCATCGTCCGCGTTGACCGTCAGTGCGACCTTCGCCACGCCAACGGGCACCGACAGCGCCATGTCGCGCGCAACCTCCAGCGACAGGTGCCGGGGGGATTTGGGAAAGAAAACGAAGCCCAGATAGGTCGCGCCTGCCGCGATGGCGGCGGGAATGTCGGCCGGATCGGTCAGCCCGCAGAATTTGATGCGGGTGGTGCTCAAGATGCGCGGCGCGTGGGTGTCGAGCCGTCTTCCAGCAGGGCGAGAATATCGTTGCCCTTGCCGGGCTTTTCGCGCTTCATCTGCGTCACTTCACGCTCCAGCACCTCACGCTCGCGGCGTTCGGTGCGGGCGGCTCGGCGGTGCTTATGCTCGCGCGCATACTCCCACAGGAAACCGATCAGAAGGCCTACGACGACGGCACCAAGTATGACGACGAACATCGGCAGCGTGATCGTCCAGCTGATCCCCATGAAGCCCGCCATCGCCTCTGGAAGGACCCGCAACGTCACCTCCTGCGCGTTGGCCAGTGCCACGATCAGCAACAAGATGGCGACAATCGCCAGCAAAACAAATTTAACGATACGCATAGTCGTCTTCACTCCCCGTTCAGGCGATCCCTGAGTAGCTTGCCCGCCTTGAAGAAGGGCACGTGTTTTTCTTCGACCTGCACGGCTTCGCCCGTGCGAGGGTTTCGGCCCTGTCGCGCATCGCGCTTCTTGACCGAAAACGCGCCAAAGCCGCGAAGCTCGACACGGTTGCCTTGGCACATGGCGTCCACAATCTCTTCGAAGATCGTGTTCACCACCCGCTCGACATCGCGCAACGTAAGGTGCGGATTCTCTTCGGCCGCCTTTTGGATCAATTCGGAGCGTATCATTCTGGCACGTCCTTCGACTTTCGCATCGATTTCTGTTCGACGCATGGGAGCATCGGCATAAGGCCGGGAATTCGAAACGCAATCGTGATCGATGTTATAGCCTTATCGCTGACAAGGCACGAAAAAACCCCCGCAGCTTACGCCACGGGGGTAATTTTCAGCGATTTTTCGCGGGTTGCGGATCAGTCGTCGTCGCGATTCAGGGCAGCGCCCAGGATATCGCCCAACGATGCACCCGAATCAGACGAGCCATACTGCTCGACCGCTTCCTTCTCTTCCGCGATCTCGCGCGCCTTGATCGACAGACCCAGACGACGGGACTTCTGATCGACGTTCGTGACGCGCACGTCCAGCTTGTCGCCGACGCCGAAACGCTCGGGGCGCTGCTCGGAACGATCACGCGACAGGTCGGAGCGACGGATGAAGGACTTCATGCCCTCGTACTCGACCTCGATGCCGCCGTCTTCGATCGCCGTGACTTCCACGGTGATGATCGAGCCGCGCGACACGCCGCCGACCACGTCCGAGAAGCTGTCGTCGGTGGCCTTCATCGAGAGCGAAATCCGCTCTTTCTCGACGTCGACTTCCGTGACGACCGCGTTCACCACGTCACCCTTGTGGAAACGCTGGATGGCTTCTTCGCCACGCTCGTCCCACGAGATGTCGGACAGGTGGACCATGCCGTCGATGTCGTTGTCGAGACCCACGAACAGACCGAATTCGGTGATGTTCTTGATCTCGCCTTCGACCGGCGTGCCCTCGGGGTGGGTTTCCGCGAAGACTTCCCACGGGTTGCGCTGGGTCTGCTTGAGACCAAGCGAGACGCGACGCTTCTGGCTGTCGATCTCGAGCACCATGACCTCGACCTCTTGCGAGGTGGACACGATCTTGCCCGGGTGGACGTTCTTCTTGGTCCACGACATTTCCGACACGTGGACAAGGCCTTCGACGCCCGGCTCTAGTTCTACGAATGCACCGTAGTCGGTGATGTTCGTCACGCGGCCCTGGTGATGGCTGTCCAGCGGGAACTTTGCTTCGACGGTATCCCACGGATCGTCCTGCAGCTGCTTCATGCCCAGGCTGATACGGTGGGTTTCCTTGTTGATCTTGATGACCTGCACCTTGATCGTCTCGCCGATGGTGACGATCTCGGACGGGTGGTTGACCCGGCGCCACGCCATGTCGGTGACGTGCAGCAGACCGTCGACACCGCCAAGGTCCACGAACGCACCGTATTCGGTGATGTTCTTGACCACACCGTCCACGGCCTGACCTTCGGCGAGGTTCGCGATGACCTCTGCACGCTGTTCGGCACGGGACTCTTCCAGGATCGCACGGCGCGACACCACGATGTTGCCGCGACGGCGGTCCATCTTGAGGATCTGGAACGGCTGCTTGAGACCCATAAGCGGGCCCGCATCGCGCACGGGGCGCACATCGACCTGAGAGCCGGGCAGGAACGCAACGGCGCCGCCCAGATCCACGGTGAAGCCACCTTTGACACGGCCGAAGATCGCACCGTCGACGCGGTTCTCGTCGGCGTAGGCTTTTTCCAGACGGTCCCACGCGGCTTCGCGGCGGGCCATTTCATGCGAAATGACGGCTTCGCCGCGGGCGTTCTCGACCTGGCGAAGATAAACTTCGACCTCGTCACCGACGTTGATTTCGGGGGCTTCGCCGGGTTGGGCGAATTCCTTGAGATCGACGCGGCCTTCCATCTTGTAGCCGACGTCGATGATGGCTTGTCCTGCCTCGATGGCGAGGACCTTGCCTTTGACAACCGAACCTTCGTCCGGAGTGTCGATGTCGAAGCTTTCGTTCAGGAGGGCTTCGAATTCCTCCATGGATGCGTTTTGAGCCATGTGGCCTATGATTTCCTTTTAGCGGTTTATACTGGCCGTGCGGTTGTCTCCGCCGGTCTTGGGTTGGTCAGGACAGGGGGAACGCGGATGATAAAAAGGGCCGGTAAAACCGACCCTGCCCACGTCCGGGATCGTTCCGCCCCTTCGACGGTGTGGCAGATACGCCAGCTCGCCTCGTTTGGCAAGCGCGGTGACGGGTGTCTGACCGTTTACGGGGTCCGCGGCTGATGGACCGTTCTTCTGCACGGCGCGAAGATAGCGACCCTAACCGCCACGACAGGCTACCGCCCCATCCAGCCGCCATCGACGGTCAGGATCTCTCCGTTCACGTAGTCCGACGCGGCGGAGCACAGGAAGACAGCAGGGCCACCAAAGTCGGCAGGCGTACCCCAACGGCCCGCAGGGATGCGCGACAGGATCGCGTCCGAGCGATCGGGGTCGTCCTGCAGCGCCTGCGTGTTGTCGGTGGCGACGTAGCCGGGCGCGATGGCGTTCACGTTCACGCCCTGCCCCGCCCATTCGTTCGACAGAGCCTTCGTCAGCTGCGCGATACCACCCTTGGACGCCGCGTAGCCCGGCACCGTTATTCCACCTTGGAACGACAGAAGCGAGGCGATGAAGACGATCTTGCCCTGCCCGCGCGCCAGCATCCCGCGCCCGATCTCTCGGCTTAGGACGAACTGGGCGGACAGGTTCACCTCTATCACCTCGTCCCACAGCGCATCGGGGTGCGTCGCCGCGGGTTCACGGCGAATGGTGCCCGCGTTGTTGATCAGGATGTCGGGAGTGGTGCCGTCTTCTTCTATCTTTCGCGCGAAGTCCGTCACCGCCGTGCGATCCGAGAAGTCGCACTGATGCGAGGTAAAACGGCGGCCCATCGCGGTGACCGCCTGCTCAACCTCGCTGCCCGCTTCTAGCGAAGCGCTGACGCCCACAATGTCCGCCCCTGCCGTCGCCAGAGCTTCGGCAATCGCACGCCCGATCCCCCGTTTGCAGCCGGTGACGAGCGCGGTCTTGCCGGTCAGATCGAATGGGTTGGTCATGGCGGTCTCCGGTTCAGTGACGATCAACGCGGGCGGGCGCTTCGGTTTGTGGCGTGCTGGGCGAGGCTATCGCTCATCCGCCCGACCAAACCGCCGCTACGGCACCTTCGGCGGCGGCGACGGCCTCTGCGATGCTCATCTCGGTCGTGTCGATCCTTATGGCGTCTTCAGCGGCGCGCATCGGCGCATCGGCGCGGCCCGCGTCGCGTTCGTCGCGGCGCTTCACATCGGCCAGAACCTCTTCCAGCGTGGTGTCATCGTCGAACTCGGCGTGGCGTCGCGCCGCGCGAACCTCGGCGGAGGCGGTCACGAACAGCTTCACCTCTGCTTCGGGGCAGATCACCGTTCCGATGTCGCGTCCGTCCAGAACCGCGCCGTCGCCCAGCCGCGCAAAGCGGCGTTGGAAGGCGACCAGAGCTGCACGGACTTCGGGGATTGCGGCGACCTTGCTGGCGGCTTCGGCCACATCGGCAGAGCGGAGGCCATCGGTCTGCAAATCGTCTGGCATCAGGGCTGTTGCCGCAGCCACCGCGTCTTCACCGTTCAACACCCGCCGCCCGGTCGCGCGATACAAAAGCCCGGTGTCCAGATGACGGAACCCGAACCGCTGCGCGACGGCGCGGCTGATCGTGCCCTTGCCGGACGCTGCCGGACCGTCGATGGCGACGGTGAAGGCCATCAGGTGTCCGATTGCTCGAAATGGGGCAGCCGGTCGTCCAGCTCGTAGTAGTCACCCTTGTTGGCGACGTAGATGTGACGGTCCAGTTCCAGCCCCGTGGGTCCGTCCAACGTGCCCGCCATGATCGACAGTTCGTCACCGCCACCGTCCCAGAACAGGTTCGACCCGCAATCCGGGCAGAAGCCACGCTTCGCTGTATCCGAGGACTGATACCAGCGCACTTCGCCCTCGATCTCGACCTGCGCCTTGGGGGCGGATGTCGCGGCAACGTAGTGCCCCGACGTGCGCCGACACTGCTGGCAATGGCAGCCAGAGACCGGACGCAACGGGCCGGTGACGCGGTAAGAGACTTCGGAACACAGGCATCCCCCGGTCGTGGACAGGTGTTCTTTGTCGACGTCGAACATATCGGACATATGGCTTCCCTTTGGCTTTCGATGACACCTAGAGCGCGTAGGCGCGGCGTCAGGCGTTCGGACGGGTGAAGGTGGCGCCAAGATCGCCCATCAGCCGCTCGAAGATCGGGAACGATGTGGCGATGGGTGTGGCGTCGTCCACCATGACGGGCTTGGCGCTGGCCATGCCGAGGCATAGGAACGCCATGGCGATGCGGTGGTCCAGACGCGCGGCGACGGTCGCCCCGCCGGGCACACCGCCAGCACCCATGCCGGTAACTTTCCACCAGTCTTCGCCGTCTTCGACCGTCACTCCACACGCGCGCAAACCTTGCGCCATCGCGTCGATCCGGTCCGACTCCTTCACGCGCAGTTCCGCCACGCCGGGCATGTCGGTCACGCCTTCGGCGAAGGCCGCGACGACCGACAGGATGGGATACTCGTCGATCATCGAGGCGGCGCGTTCGGGGGGCACGCGGATGCCCTTCATATCGGGACTGAACCGCGCACGCAGGTCGGCGGCGGGCTCTCCGCCCTCTTCGCGCTCGTTCTCATAGGTCAGGTCTGCGCCCATCTCGCGCAGGGTCTCGAACAGGCCCGCGCGGGTGGGGTTGAGGCCGATGTTCGGGACCAGCACGTCAGAACCTTCGACGATTAGCGCGGCGCACACGGGGAAGGCTGCGGAGGATGGATCGCGCGGCACGGCGATGGTCTGGGGCGTCAGTTCCGGTCGGCCTTGCAGGGTGATAACGCGGCCCTCGTCGGTGACGTCCGTACTGATCGTCGCGCCGAAGCCGGACAGCATCCGCTCGGAATGGTCACGGGTGGCTTCGCGTTCCATCACGACGGTTTCGCCCGGCGCGTTGAGGCCCGCCAGAAGCACGGCGGATTTCACCTGAGCGGAGGGCACGGGCGTGGCGTAGCGCACCGGAACAGGGTCTGCCGCACCGACCAAGGTCAGCGGCAGCCGCCCACCGGACCGGCCCACGGCCTGCGCCCCGAACAGGGCCAACGGATCAGTCACGCGCGCCATGGGGCGACCGTTTAGAGAGGCGTCGCCGGTGAAGGTCGTCGCGAAGGGGTACGTCGCGACCGCGCCCATGAGCAGGCGCACACCGGTGCCGGAGTTGCCGCAGTCAATCACGCCGTCGGGTTCCGAAAAGCCACCGACGCCGACACCGTGGACGGACCACGCGCCGCCGCCGTGGCTGACGACATCGGCCCCCAGCGCGGCCATGGCGCGGCCCGTGTCCAGCACGTCCTGCCCTTCCAGCAAGCCGGTGATCTTCGTCTCACCCACCGCCATCGCGCCAAGGATCAGCGCGCGGTGGCTGATCGACTTGTCGCCGGGAACATGCGCCTCGCCGCGCAGCGGGTTGCCCTTGCGGGAGGAAAGCGGAACGGGATCGCCGTGGCCGGACATGGAAGACACCTCGCCTGTGATCGGGTCGAGGCGGTGCTGGCACGCGGCGCTTTTGCGCGCAAGATCAGATCGCGGCCAGAAGCGGCAGCAGAACGAAGATGAACAGGATGAACGGAGCGAAGGAATAGCGTTTCATGGGACCGGACCGGGCACTGTTGACGATGCCCTGATACGTGAATGTCGCCCGCTTCCGGCATGAAATCTGAGAACAATTCGCCCGATGCGCGACCTTCCGCCAAACGGCCTGAGGGCGCGCCGATTTTCCGCCGATCAGCGGCGGCGGAAGGTCAGGTAGTGCGGCACGCGGCCTTCGCGCAGAGCCTTCTGCTCGTAGCGTGTCGACAGCCAATCGCCCCACGGCTTGCGCCAGTCGGCGGGACGTTCGGCCAGCCAGTCGAAGCCCGCGTCCGGCACCTCTTCCAGCGTCTGGCGCACGTAGTCGGGAATGTCGGTCGCGACGCGAAAGATCGCGCCGGGTTTTAGAACGCGCGCGAGCGGTTGCAGGTGTTCTTGCGTCACGAAGCGGCGGCGGTGGTGACGGGCCTTGGGCCATGGGTCGGGATACAGCAGGAAGGCGCGGGAGATGGACGCCTCTGGCAACACATCGAACAGGTCGCGCACGTCGCCGGGATGGATACGGATGTTGTCGGTGCCTGCGTCACGGATCTTGCCCAGCAGCATCGCGACGCCGTTGATGTAGGGTTCGGCCCCGATGATGCCCACGTCCGGGTTCCCGGCGGCTTGATGCACCAGATGCTCGCCACCGCCGAAGCCGATCTCCAGCCACGTGTCGCGCCCTTGGAACAGGGTGTCCAAGTCCAGCGGAGTGCGGTCCGGGTTCTCGTCCCACTCTACCGGACCGGGCGACAGGGCGTCGAGGTCCTGCTCAAGGTAACGCTCGTGGCTGGCCTTCAGGTTGTGACCCTTGCGGCGACCGTAAAAATTGCGCCACGGCGCAGAGGGGGGCTTTTCCGACATGGGCCGCGCAATAAGTCAGGTGGGAACGGGGTGCAACGCAGGAGCGCGTTTGATGAGTGATGTGAATTGGGCCGAACTGCCCCAGCCGGAAGACGACGGCGCGGCGGATCACGTGAAGGGGCTTGTTCTGCCGGACTGGCCGCTGCCGTCGACCGACGGAGCCGATATTTCCATGGGCGTGCAGACGGGCCGGATCGTGGTGTTTTGCTACCCGATGACGGGTCGTCCCGACCATGACCTGCCGGACGGCTGGAACGAGATCCCCGGCGCGCGCGGTTGCTCGCCGCAAGCCTGTTCGTACCGCGATCTGTCGGAAGACCTGAAAGCCGCCGGGGTGGATCGGATCTTCGGGCTGTCGACGCAGCACACCGACTGGCAGGCCGAGGCGAAAGAGCGGTTGGGACTGCCCTACCCGCTGCTGTCCGACCACGGGGCAGAGATGGCAGAGGAACTGGACCTGCCGCGGTTCGAGGTGGACGGGACGGTTCTTTTGAAGCGAATGACGATGATCGTCGATGGCGGCACGGTGACCGCGGTACACTACCCTGTGTTCCCGCCGGATCAGGATGCCCAGTGGGTGCTGGACCAGCTGCGTTGAAGCCTACGTCTCGCGGTTTGCTGGGTGCGGCAGGTATTTGAAGAACGGTGAACTGGAGGGCGGCGCGCGTCAGGGGAGAAACTGCTTTTCCATGTCGACGCGGTGGAAACGGTCGGTCTGGTGGCGGCCCGTTTCGATGAAGCCGGCCTTGCGGTAGATCGCGATGTTTCGGGTCATGGCGACGTTGGTGTAAAGGCGCAGGGTCTTGTGCCCTTTGTCACGCGCGGTGCGTTCGGCGTGAGCAAGGATCGCCCGACCAAGCCCCTTGCCCTGAGCATTCGGCGCGATGGCGATGTTGTCGATCATCAGGGCGGGCGGCTGGTCGATCAGGATCGCAATACCAAGGATTGCGCCACCATCGTCCAGCACGAAAGCCTCGCCTGCGGCGATGCGGGACGCGTAGTCCTCTGACATCGGTGCGGGAGGCCTGCCGATCAACGGGATGTAGGGGGCATAGGCCGCGTCCACGATTGCCTTGATCGCAGACAGATCGGCGGGGGTGGCCGGGCGCAGCATTGCTGCCGCGCCCGACAAGGATCAGACCGCTTTCTTCAGCGCGTCGGCGATGTCCGTCTTCTCCCATGAGAAGCCGCCGTCCGCCTCGGGCGCGCGACCGAAGTGGCCGTAAGCGGCGGTGCGTTGGTAGATCGGCTTGTTCAGGCCCAGATGCGTGCGGATGCCGCGCGGCGTGAGGTCCATGGTGGCAGCAACGGCGCGCTCGATCTCTTCCTCGTGGACCTCGCCCGTACCGTAGGTGTCGGCGTAGATCGACAGGGGCTTCGAGACGCCGATGGCGTAGCTCAGCTGAATGCAGCAGCGCTTAGCCAGACCGGCGGCGACCACGTTCTTCGCCAAGTAGCGGGCGGCGTAGGCGGCGGAGCGGTCCACCTTGGTGGGATCCTTGCCGGAGAATGCGCCGCCTCCGTGGGGGGCCGCGCCGCCATAGGTATCCACGATGATCTTGCGGCCTGTCAGACCTGCGTCGCCGTCCGGCCCGCCGATCACGAAGACGCCGGTGGGGTTCACCCACCATTCGGTGGCGTCGGTCAGCCAGCCGTCGGGCAGGACTTCGCGGATGTAGGGCTCGACGATGGCGCGGATGTCATCGCTGGTCTGGGACTCGTCGCGGTGTTGGGTGGACAGCACGATAGAGGTCACCTCGACCGGCTTGCCGTCCTCGTAGCGCAGGCTGATCTGGGACTTGGCGTCGGGGCCAAGCGTCGGTTCCGTGCCGTCTTTGCGGACCTCTGCCAAACGCCGCAGGATCTGGTGGGCGTAGTGGATCGGCGCGGGCATGAGTTCGGGCGTATCTTCGACCGCGTAGCCGAACATGATGCCTTGATCGCCAGCACCTTCGTCCTTGTCGCCGTCTTCATCAACGCCCTGCGCGATGTGCGCGGACTGCGGGTGCAGCAGATTGTCGACCTGGCAGGTGTTCCAGTGGAACTTGTCCTGCTCGTAACCGATGTCCTTAATGCAATCGCGGGCGATCTGTTCGACCTTGCCCAGGTATTCGTCCAGCTTGCTTTTGTCGGTCAGGCCGACTTCGCCGCCGATGACGACGCGGTTGGTCGTGGCGAAGGTTTCGCAAGCGACGCGGGCTTCGGGCTGCTCGCCCAGGAACGCGTCAAGAACGGCGTCCGAGATACGGTCGCAGACCTTATCGGGGTGGCCCTCGGACACTGATTCCGAGGTGAAAATGTAGTTTTGACGCGGCATGGGGACGTGCTCCGTTGAATCCAAATCGGCGCGCACGCCAGGAAGCCGTTGTGCGCTTGACGCCGCGACGTAGCGGGGTGCGGCGTTCCGATCAAGGCGTTTCGCGCGAACGGGTCCAACCGAGCAAAAGACACAGCAAGATTGCCACGAACGCGGGCCAATCACCAAACCGCGCGTAGATCGTTGCCGGGGCGGCCGAGGGAAGCGGCACGTCAAGATGGCCCGCCAAGCCCAGCGGCAGCGATTGCAGAACCCGCCCCCGCGCGTCGATCACTGCCGAGATACCAGTGTTTGCCGACCGTATCATCGGCAGACCTTGTTCGATCGCGCGCATCCGGGCCTGCGCAAGGTGCTGTTGCGGGCCGGCAAAGGTGCCAAACCACGCGTCGTTGGTGATCTGAAGCAACCAATCGGGCCGCGCGGTCGCGCCGACCTCTTCTGGGAAAATCGCCTCATAGCAGATCAGCGGCAGTGCGCGGCCCAGCGGACCAAGGTCGATCAGGCGCGGGCCGGGTCCGGGGGAGTAGCCGAAGCTGGATTGCGCCAGCCCCCGGATGCCGAAGCGGGCGAAGAAATCGCCCATCGGGAAAAACTCGCCGAACGGGACGAGGTGATGCTTGTCGTAAACCTCGGCAATGGTGCCGCCCGCGCCCACGACGATCATTGTGTTGAAATAGCGGTCGCCTTCGGCGCGCTGGGTGCCGACCGCGATGGGGATGCCGCGTGCGGCGTTGGCGAGGCGCTGCAGGACGGGATGGCCCGGCTCGATCAGGTAAGGAACGGAGGTTTCGGGCCAAACGATCAGGTCAGGTGTGCCGGGGGCGGCGGTGATGCCCAGCGCGCGGTCGAAATGTGCGGCCCCGATCTCGGCGGCCCACTTCTCGTTCTGCGGCACGTTCGGTTGGACGATGCGGATGGTGGGCGCGCCGTCGGGGATCGCAGGGGCAGGCCCCCGCAGACTGCCCGCGCCGATGGGAAGAAGCCACAGGACCAGAAGCGCCGGGATCGCGGGCCAGCGCGGGCCGATGGCGGCAAGCGCAGCCCCCAGCAGAAGCGTCAGAAGCGACAGGCCGAACGGCCCGGTGACGGACGCGATCTGAGCGGCAGGCGTGTCGGCCCAGATGTAGGCGGGCAAGGCCCAGGGGAAGCCGGTCAGGATCAGTGAGCGTGTCGCCTCGACCGCCGCCAGCGCGCCCGCGAAGGCCACTGCGCCGCGCCAGCCGGGGCGGGCAAAGCGGCGTGCGACCCAGAAGGCGAGCGCCCAGAACAGCGCGAAGCCGGTTGCGGTAAAGAACAAGCCGAAGGGGGCCATCCAACCGTAGGTGTCGGCGTCCACAAGGAACGGTTCGACGATCCAGTGCAACGCGGCGGCGAAATAGGCGGTGCCCGCGATGAAGCCGATCCAGCCCGCACGGCGCGGCGTGGCAGAGCCGAGGCACAGCCAGCCTGCGAGTCCGAACCCCGCCAGCGCCAACGGCACCAGTGACAAGGGCACCTGACCCGACGCCGCCGCCAATCCGGCCAGCACCGCCAACAGGCGGCGGCGTGTTTCAGTCATGCTTGGTCGTGTCCGGGCAGACGCACCCGCAACCGCTTGAGGCGTCGGGGGTCGGCATCCACAACCTCGAACTCGGCGCCGGAGGGGTGTGGGATGACCTCTCCGCGGGCGGGCACGCGACCGGTGTGGACGACGATCAGACCGCCCAGCGTGTCGATCTCTTCCTCTTCCTCGGGGTCGCTCAGTCCCATCTCGACGGCTTCTTCAAAAGCGTTGAGCGGCGTGCGGGCCTGCGCGATCCAGATGCCGGGCTTTTCCTCGGAGAAGAGCTTATCCTCGTCCTCGTCATGCTCATCCTCGATCTGGCCGATGACCTGTTCTATCAGGTCCTCGATGGTGACCAGACCGTCCACGCCGCCGTATTCGTCGATCACCAGCGCCATATGCGTGCGTTCCGACTGCATGCGTTGCAGCAGAACGCCGATGGGCATGGAGGGCGGCGCGTAGATCAACGGGCGCATCATCGCGGTCAGGTCGAAGTCCTGCTCGTTGCCGAACCCGTGTTTCAGCGTGAAATCCTTGAGGTGAACCATGCCCTTGGGGTGGTCGAGCGTGCCGTCGTAGACGGGGATGCGCGTGACGCCGGTGTCGCGGAAGGTCTCGACCAGATCGTCGATGGAGATGTCCAAGGGCACCGCCGTAATTTCGACCGAGGGGATCGCCACGTCTTCGACGCGCATGCGCGATAGGTTCAGAAGGCCGGGTGGCGTGCGCTGAAAGCTCTGCTCCTCGGTCGCGTCGTCTGCCTCCTCGCCGTTCGAGAATGCCTCGAAGATGCGTCCGAAAAATCCGCGTTCGGGACTGTCGCCCTCGTCTTCGCCGGTGCCGTTCTCGGGCCCCGATCCGCCGTCCTGATGAGACATGTTGCCTTTCCGTCTGTCCGGGCGCGATTCGGCCCTAGCGGTTATATGGGTCGGGAAGGCCCAGTTTGCCAAGGATTTCGACCTCCAGCCCTTCCATCAGCGCGGCATCGCCGTCGCGTTCGTGGTCAAAGCCCAGCAAATGCAGCGTGGCGTGGACGATCAGGTGGGTGGTGTGGTCGGCCATCGAGATGCCCGCCGCGTCAGCCTCGGACGCTGTGACACCGTAGGCGATGGCGATATCGCCCAATTCCAGATCGTCGGGTGTGTCGGGGATGCCGCCGTCCTTTTCGGCGCCGCGTTCCTCCGACGGCCACGACAGGACGTTCGTGGGGCGTGGCTTGCCCCGAAAATCGGCGTTGAGCGTGGCGATGCGGGCGTCGTTGCAGGCAAGGATCGCCACTTCGGCGTCGGCGACGCCCCTATATGCAAGCGTCGCGTTGACCGCGCGAACGCACAGGGCTTCCAGATCGAGCACATTCCACGCCGCGTCTTCGATCAGAACGTCGATTTCGGACACGGGCGCTACGCCTCGTCCTTCTCGTAAGCCTCGATAATTGCGGCGACCAGCGGGTGACGCACCACGTCCTTCGAGGTGAAGTAGTTGAACGCGATCTTGGGGATGTTGCCCAGCAGCCGCTCCGCGTCGGCAAGGCCAGAGACCTGCCCGCGCGGAAGGTCCACCTGCGTGCGGTCGCCGGTGATGACCATGCGGGACCCTTCGCCCAGACGGGTCAGGAACATCTTCATCTGCATGGACGTGGCGTTCTGCGCCTCGTCCAGCACAACGAAGGCATTGGACAGGGTGCGTCCACGCATGAACGCAAGCGGCGCGATTTCGATCTTCTTTTCTTCGCGCAGCTTGCCGACCATCTTGGCGGGCAGAAAGTCGTTCAGCGCATCATACAGCGGCTGCATGTAGGGATCGACCTTCTCTTCCTGCGTGCCGGGCAGGAAGCCGAGGCGCTCGCCCGCTTCCACAGCCGGGCGGCACAGGATGATCTTGTCGACGTTGCCTTCGATGAACATGTTCACGCCCACCGCGACGGCAAGATAGGTCTTGCCGGTGCCTGCGGGGCCGATGCCGAAGGCCAGTTCGTTCGCGAACAGCGAGGCGACATAGGCCTTCTGCGCGTCGGTCCGGGGCTCCACCAACTTTTTCTTGGTGCGGATCTCTGTGCGGGGGCCCTTGAACATCTCTATCTGGTCGCCGTCGCCGATTTCCGGCGAGTGGCCCATGCGGATTTCGGCGTCGATGTCGGCGGGGCCGACCGTGCGACCCGCTTCAAGCCGTTCATACAGCGCGTTCAGCACATTCGCCGCGCGGCTTTGGCCTTCCGTGTCGCCGATCAGGATCAGGTGGTTGCCCCGGCGCAGGATCTGCACGCCCAGATGGCTTTCGATCTGCACCAGATGCGCGTCGCCGACACCGCACAGGTCGATCAGCAACCGGTTGTCGGCGAAATCCAGATGCGTCTCGGACGCGGGCGGCTCGGTCGTTGTCAGGGGCGGGACCGGGCTTTGGGTCTGGGACAATAAGCTGCTCCATTGGCGCGTGTTGTTCGTTTGATGGTGGGGCCTGCACCGGGGTTAGGCAAGGGGTACGTCCCCCGCAAACGCAAATGCCGCGCGGGATGGTCCCGCGCGGCATGGATCAGGGCATCGTCATCCGATCAGATGGGATCGGGCACGGGCGAACCGACGCCATCGGGACCATGCAGCGTGAACGGCGGCAGCAGTCCGCAGACGGGTTTGCCGTAACGGTCGAGACGGTTCATCTGGTAACCTTCGATACCGTCGTCGATGGCCCAGTGCTCGCAACCGTCGCCGTCCACCCAGATGCCGGGCGTCTTGGTCAGGTTTTCAAGATTCTTGGCATCGAAGCCGCGGTCGACGCTCTGGTCGGTCTTCACGCCGCAAGCGGACAGGGCCAGCACTCCGGCGAGGATCAGGAAAGGCGTTTTGCTCATGTCATTCACCGGATGCAGATGATTTCGACGCGACGGTTGGCTTGCATGCCCGCCGCCGTCTGGTTCGATGCACGGGGCTGGCGTTCGCCAAGGCCGCGCACGTCATTGATCGGCTTGCCCATTTGCGCGGCATAGCGCGCGACGGCTGTTGCGCGATTGTAGCTGAGGCGCAGGTTGTATTCGTCGCTGGCGCGGCTGTCGGTATGACCGATGATCGTGTAGGCCCGCGCTGCTGTCTGTCCGAAGAACTGGTTCAGGTAGGCCTGCCCTTCGCGGCGGATCTTGGCGCTGTCGGTCGCAAACAGAACGTCGGTGTTCATCACGCCGCAGGTTTCGACCTTGTGGCAGACGGGCGTGCCCTTGCGCGTCAGGCGGTTCGAGCCGTAGCCCTCCCAGCCGTCGTCGCGGACCCAGTGTTCGCAGCCGTCCGGGTCGATCCAGATGGTGCCGATGGCGCGTTGCTGCGCCTCGACGCTTGTCGTCATGCCCAGCGCGCAAAGGCCGGCAACGATGGCAGCCCCCATCGCGCGGCGTGCCGTGTTGGTGAATTGGTTGACCACCACTGTCTCCTTCAAGTCGTTGTTGGTCTTTTACGACCGCTATTGATCTTGGCCGACACGCTGGTCGACATCCCCCGTCTTATGCATCGGAAGATTAACGGCATTTTGACTCAAGGGAAGCGGAATCCGACTTGCAAGTGTCCAGTCTGACAGAGGTTTCGCGCTAGAGTAGTGTGGAAAGCGGCTTTTCGGCGCCCTGGAAACAGTCTGTCGCCGCTTTGTGCGATCCACCCTGCGGGATTCATTGGTAAGTGATGCGGGAGGGCCTAAAGTGGCCGAGGTTTCGTAATCAGGGGATGATCGGGAAATGAGAACTGCAATTATGGCCGTAGCGGCCGCCATCGCACTGGCCGCGCCTGCCAGCGCCCACCAGACGCACGCGCATAGCCACACGCACGGTCATCAGGCCGTCGCCCAAGAGGTGGTGCAAACGCCGACCGTCGTGGTCAGCTGCTTCCGGGGGCCGTGGGACAAGGTGATCTGGGATCATCCGCAAGCACCGTTCACCGACAGTCTGGTCGCCTACGGTTACTCGTTCGAGCGGGCGAACGCGATTGCCCAGCGCGTCTGCCGGGACGCGACCCTTGTCGGTCGTCCCGAGGCACTGCGCGCGACCACCATGCAGATTTTGCGCACCGCACCGCGTAACTGAACCTTCAGATCAGTGCGCCGGCGAGCGAGTTCGGCGCACTATCGGTGATTCGCACGCGGGCCAGATCGCCCACGGCCACGTCTGCCGACACGAACACGGAGTGCAGGTGGTCGGATTTGCCGATCATCTGCCCCGGCTCTCGACCCGTCTTTTCGAACAACACGTTCACCTCACGCCCGACCATTCGGTCCTGAACGGCGCGCTGCTGGTCGCGCAATAGCGCTTGCAGACGCTGCAGGCGGTCATCGGCCTGTGCTGCATCGATTTGCGCACGCTCTGCCGCAGGGGTGCCGGGGCGGGTGGAATATTTGAAGGAATAGCACTGGCCGTATTCCACGGCCCGCACCAGCGCCATCGTGTCGTCGAAATCGGCTTCGGTTTCACCGGGGAAGCCGACGATGAAGTCGCCTGAGATCAGGATGTCGGGACGCGCCGCCCGTATGCGCTCGATCAGGCGGATGTAGCTCTCGGCGGTGTGCTTGCGGTTCATCGCCTTCAGCACTCGGTCGCTGCCCGATTGAACGGGCAGGTGCAGATAGGGCATCAACTTCGGCTCTTCGCCGTGGGCCGCGATCAACGCGTCGTCCATGTCGTTGGGGTGGCTGGTGGTGTAGCGGATGCGCTCCAGCCCGTCGATCTTTGCCAGACCACGGATCAGCCCGGCCAAGCCGCCGTCGCCGCCGTGGTAGGCATTCACGTTCTGGCCCAGCAGGGTGACTTCGCGCACGCCACGCTCGACCAGCGCGCGCGCTTCGGACAGCACGCGTTCGGACGGGCGGCTGACTTCTGCGCCGCGCGTGTAGGGCACGACGCAGAAGGCGCAGAACTTGTCGCAGCCCTCTTGCACGGTCAGGAACGCGGTGGGGCCGCGCTTGGCCTGCCCCCTGCCCTTCAGATGCTCGAACTTGTCCTCTTCGGGGAAGTCGGTATCCAGCGCGCGGCCGCCGGCGCGGGTCTGTTGCTCCATTTCGGGCAGGCGGTGGTAGCTTTGCGGGCCGACGACAAGATCGACCATCGGCTGACGGCGCAGGATCTCTTCGCCCTCGGCCTGTGCCACGCAGCCCGCGACGCCGATCTTCAGATCAGGGTTGGCTTGCTTGAGGCCCTTCATGCGGCCCAGTTCGGAATACACCTTCTCTGCCGCCTTCTCGCGGATATGGCAGGTGTTCAGCAGGATCATGTCGGCATCGTCGGCGGTATCGGTCGCGACATACCCCGCTCCGCCCATGGCTTCTGCCATGCGCTCGCTGTCGTAGACGTTCATCTGACAGCCGTAGGTCTTGATAAACAGCTTCTTCGGCGCGCCCATCGTCTTGCTCCCGATCCTGTGGAAGCTTTGCCTCTAACGCGCGCCCACCTTCACCGCAATGTCCCCAAGGTCTTGCCAAACCGGACATCAGCGGGACAGAACGGCGCGGTGACGAATACAATCGCGACATATGATGATCTGGCGGCTTTCCAGCGGTCCGAGACGACCCTGAAAGGGCCCGTCGCCATCGTGCTGGTCGAAGATACGGTCGAGGTGCAAAGCACCTTGGATCATCTGGTGAAGCTGGGCTTCGCGACGCTGGTCGTGATGGCCCGCCCTTCGGATGTGATCGAACTGCCTGATACGGTGCCTACTATCCGGGTGGGCTGGCGCAACGACCGCGTGGGGGCGGTGCCCGCGGCCGTGAACGCAGTGGCCGAGAACGGTCCGGGGCTGTGGATGCACTACTGCTTCAACGCCGAATACCTGTTCTTCCCGTTCTGCGAAACGCGCCGCGTGGGTGAAATGCTGGCCTTCCACACGGAAGAGCGGCGATTTTCCATGCTGACCTACGTGGTCGACCTGTACGGAGCGGACGTGGGCAATGCCGTGGACCGCGATGGCGCGCATCTGGATGCGTCGGGCTACTACGCGAGCGTGCGCCCCGACCCGGAAAATCACAATCACCCCAAGGAGCGGCAGCTCGACTTCCACGGCGGATTGCGCTGGCGGTTCGAAGAGCACGTCCCTGCTCACCGCCGCCGCATCGACCGGATCGGCCTGTTCCGTGCGAAGCCCGGTGTCGCACTGTTGGACGACCACACCTTCACAGAGCCGGAGTACAACACCTACTCTTGCCCGTGGCACAACAACCTGACGGCGGCGATCTGTTCGTTCCGCGCGGCGAAGGCGCTGACGACGAACGCAGGCTCTCGGCACGATATCGACAGCTTCATGTGGTTTCGGTCAGAGCCGTTCCGCTGGCACTCGCAGCAATTACTGGATTTGGGGCTGATGGAACCGGGGCAGTGGTTCTGACCGCATGGGCGCATCTAATCTACAGCTAATCCTTGACGAGATCGTCGAAGAGATGCGGCATGTCACCGAGCGGGGTGACGTTGCGGATTACATCCCGCCCCTGGCCTGTATCTCACCCCAGAAATTCGGGATCGCCGTCGCGACGATAGATGGGGCCTGCCATATCGCCGGAGACGCGTGCGAGCCATTTTCCATCCAATCGGTGTCCAAGGTCTTCTCTTTGACGGCTGCGCTGGATGCAGTGGGCGAAGACCTGTGGGACCGGATCGGGGTCGAGCCGTCGGGATCGCCCTTCAATTCCATCGTTCAGCTGGAATCCGAGGCAGGTATCCCCCGCAACCCCTTTATCAACGCAGGCGCCATCGTCGTTGCGGACGTGCTTCTGGGCGGGCGGCACCCCGACGCCGCGATGGGCGCGTTGTTGAAATTCGTGCAGTCGCTGGCTGATGACGATACGATCTACGTGGACCATGCCGTCGCCGCCGCCGAAAAGGAAACCGGTTGGCGCAACGCGGCTTTGGCGAATTACATGCGCGATTTCGGCAATATCATGCACGATCCGGCCGATACGTTGTCCCTGTATTTCCAACAGTGCTCTCTGGCCCTGAGCTGCGAGCAGCTTGCGAAGGCGGGGCGGTTCCTGATCACCGACGGCGTCGATCCGCAGACCGGGTATCGCGTGGTGACGCCCGGTCGCGCGCGACGGATCAACGCGCTGATGCTGACCTGCGGGCACTACGATGGATCGGGCGAGTTCGCATTCCGCGTTGGTCTGCCGGGAAAGTCGGGCGTCGGCGGCGGCATCCTTGCCATCGCGCCCGGCATAGCCTCCATCGCCGTATGGTCGCCCGGGCTGAATACGCGCGGCAATTCAAAGCTGGGAACCTATGCGTTGGACCGGCTTACCTCCAGAGTCGACTGGTCGATCTTCGAACCGCCGATCTAAGACGCCCTATTCGACGCGGCGCAGCCGGATGATCACATCGACGGACGCGATCTCTGTGCCCTCGGGCGGTGTGGGCAGTTCGGCGATCTTCAACTGTTCGGCGGCGGCGTCGATCAGTTGGCCATCTTCTTCCAGCAGGAAGTGGGGATGGTCGTCCATGCGGGTGTCGAAGTAGCTTTTCTGCCCCTCGACCCGCACCTCTTGCAGCAGTCCCGCGTCGCAAAACGCCCTGAGCGTGTTATAGACCGTCGCCAGCGACACCGCTTCTCCGGCATCGCGGGACGCAGCGTACAAAGCCTCTGCGGTGACGTGCCGGTCTTGCCCGTCGCCCACCAGAAGCGCGGCCAGCGACACCCGCTGCCGCGTCGGGCGTAATTCAGCCCCCGCCAGCCAGTCGGCCCCGCGCGCAAGGCGGGTGTCGTCGATATGCGTGTCGATCCTGCTCATTACCGTCTATATAGGGTGGAAAGCGGATGGGTTTCAATCGCCCTGCCCTTGCACGATTTCGCCACCGCCTGATAAGCCACAGGCAACCCACGGGCAGGAGAGACCAATGGCCGACTATCCCACATCCTTCGACAAGGAAGCGCTGCTTGCCTGCGCACGCGGAGAGCTGTTTGGGGAAGGCAATGCTCAGCTGCCCCTGCCCCCGATGCTGATGATGGACCGCATCACCGACATTTCCGGCGACGGCGGCGAGCACGGCAAGGGCCACGTGGTCGCAGAGTTCGATATCACCCCCGACCTGTGGTTCTTCGAATGTCACTTCCCCGGCAATCCGATCATGCCCGGCTGCCTTGGCCTGGACGGTCTATGGCAGCTGACCGGCTTCAACCTTGGTTGGCGCGGCTGGCAGGGGCGCGGCTATGCGCTCGGCGTGGGCGAAGTGAAGCTGACCGGCATGGTCCGCCCAGACCGCAAGATGCTGACCTACGACGTGCAGTTCACCAAGGCCATCCAGACCCGCCGCCTGACCATGGGTGTCGCCAATGGCACGGTTCACGCGGACGGCGAGTTGATCTATCAAGTCAAGGACATGAAGGTCGCGCTGAGCGAAAGCTGACCTGTCCTAAAGGGAGAATCCCATGCGTTGCGTCCCATCGAAGGCCTGCCAATGAAACGTGTTGTCGTCACCGGTCTCGGGATCGTCTCGCCCATCGGCAACAACGTCGAGGAGGTCACGCAGGCCCTGAAGGCCGGCACCTCTGGTATCGAAGCCTCGGCGGAAATGGCAGAGCGCGGGTTCCGCAGCCAGATCGCGGGCACCTTGAAGATCAACGTGTCCGAGCATGTGGACAAGCGCACCCTGCGGTTCATGGGGCCGGGTGCCGCTTACGCGCATATCGCAATGGGTCAGGCGATTGCCGATGCGGGTCTGCCCGATGATGTTGTGTCGAACCCCAAGACGGGCCTGATCGCTGGATCGGGCGGGCCGTCCACCAGCGCGCTCTATGAGGCGCACAAGATCGTCGAAGAGAAGGGCGCGCCCAAGCGGATCGGGCCGTTCGCGGTGCCCAAGGCCATGTCCTCGACCGTCAGCGCGAACCTCTGCACAGCTTACCAGATCAAGGGGATGAACTTCTCGATCACCTCGGCCTGTTCGACCAGCCTGCACTGCATCGGCATGGCCGCGCAGCAAATCCAGCTGGGCTTGCAGGACGTGATGTTCGCGGGCGGCGGGGAAGAGCTGGACTGGACGCTGTCGTGCCTGTTCGACGCGATGGGCGCGATGTCGTCGAAGTTCAACGACACGCCCACCAAGGCCAGCCGCGCGTTCGACAAGGATCGCGACGGGTTCGTCATCGCGGGCGGCGGTGCGATGCTGGTGCTGGAATCGCTGGAGCACGCGCAGGCGCGCGGGGCGAAAATCTACGCGGAAGTCACGGGCTTCGGCGCAACGTCGGACGGGGCTGACATGGTCGCGCCCTCTGGCGAGGGCGGTGAGCGTGCCATGCGGATCGCGCGCGGCACCCTGCCGGAAGGACGTAGTGTCAGTTACATCAACGCCCACGGCACCTCGACCCCCGTCGGCGACGTGGGCGAGGTCGAAGCCGTGCGCCGCGTTTTTGGCGAAGGCTCCACGCCCCCGATCAGCTCGACCAAGTCGATGACCGGCCACAGCCAGGGCGCGACCGGCGCGCAGGAAGCCGTGTATTGCCTGTTGATGCTGCAGCACGACTTCATCGCGCCGTCGATCAACGTGGAAACGCTGGACCCGGCGATCCACGAAGGCGAGATCGCGACGAAGCTGGTGGAAAACGCAAACCTCGACACCGTGATGACGAACTCCTTCGGGTTCGGCGGCACCAATGGCTCTATGCTGCTGAGCAAGTGGAAGGACTGACCCCATGGGTATGATGGATGGCAAACGCGTTCTGGTGATGGGCGTTGCGAACGACCGCTCGATCGCCTGGGGATGTGCCAAGGCGATGGCGGACGCGGGCGCTGAACTGGCGTTTACCTACCAGGGCGACGCGCTTTTGAAGCGCGTGAAACCGCTGGCGGAAAGCGTCGGGTCGGACATTATCGTGCAGGCGGACGTGTCCGATGACGACAGCATGGATGCGGCCTTCGCCTCGCTCAAGGAACGCTGGGACACGCTGGATTGCGTCATCCACGCCATCGCGTTTTCGGACAAGGACGAGCTTACGGGCCGATTTATCAACACGACCCGCGCAAACTTCCGCAACTCGCTTTCGATCAGCTGCTATTCATTCATCGACGTGGCCAAGCGGGCGTCGGAAATGATGCCCAACGGCGGCACCTTGCTGACGATGACCTACCAAGGTTCGAACAAGGTCACGCCCTATTACAACGTGATGGGCGTGGCCAAGGCGGCGCTGGAATCGGCCACGCGCTACCTGGCGAACGACCTTGGCCCCCAGGGTATCCGCGTGAACGCCATCAGCCCCGGCCCGATGCGGACGCTTGCCGGCGCGGCCATCGGCGGCGCGCGCAAGACGTTCAAGTTCACGGACCAGAATGCGCCGCTGCGCTCCAACGCAACTCTGGAAGCCGTCGGAGCGACGGCTGTGTATCTGGCCAGCGACGGCGGGGCCTGCACGACTGGAGAGATCCTGCACGTCGACGGCGGCTACCACGTCCTTGGCATGCCGCAGGTCGAACATATCCACGTCTAAGGTCATCGTCGTCATGGGCGCCGCGGTCTGGCCCGGCGGCGTCCCCTCGCCCACGCTGGAACGGCGCTGCGATGCGGCGGCAAGCCTTTTTCTGGCAGGCGGGTTCGATGCGGTCATCCCCTCCGGCGGGGTCGGCATCCACGGCCCGGCAGAGGCACAGGTGATGCGCGATCTGCTGATCTCACGCGGCGTGCCGGTGGATGCGATCCGGCTGGAGGACCGCGCCACGACCACGATGGAAACGGCGATCAACGTCGCCGTCATGCTTGCCCCCGATGCAGGCATCACCGTCGTCAGCGACACGTATCACCTGCTTCGGTGCTGGCTGGCGTTCAAAGGGTGCGGCATGTCGGTCAGACTGCGCTCTGCACGTCACGGGCACCCCACGCCGCGCACACGTATCGCTTTGAAGGCTTGGGCGCGTGAAGCGGCCGCCCTGCCCTACTACGCGTGGCGCATCTGGGTACGTCGATAATTTACTCTTTGCTTTTGCAAGTACCCATGGGCACAGCGGCGCGGCCAAGACCGACGCCGGATCACTGGCTCGCGGCGGCCTCGATGGGGCCGGGACGTTCTTCATCCGGGACGCCGCCGATCAGCAATCCGCCGATGAAACAGGCGACCATGAAGGCCATGAGCTTGATGAGATAGCCCGAGCTCGGCTCAGAGGGATTGAGTCGAGCCCAAGCCATCGTAATCGTATCACTCAACATGAAAGTTCACTCCGAACAGAAACTGGTAAACGACGAAGGGCGCGCCCGTACAGGCGCGCCCCCCGAAGAAGAACGCATAAGCCGCGCTTACTTGATCTCGACGATCTCCACGTCGAAGGTCAGTTCCTGACCGGCCAGCGGGTGGTTGGCGTCAATGGTGACTTCGGTGTCGTTCGATTCGGTCACCATGACCGGGATCGCCTGACCGTCGGGCGTCTGCATCTGCAGCTGCGTGCCGGGATCGACCGGGATGTCCGCCGGGATCTGCTCACGCGGGACAGCCTGGACGCGGGCAGGGTCTCGGTCGCCATAGGCCTGTTCGGGCGCGATTTTCACCTGCTTCTTGTCACCCTGCTCCATGCCGTGCAGCGCAGAGTCGAGGCCCGGGATGATCTGGCCAGAGCCCAGTTGGAATTCCAGAGGCTCGCGGCCCTGGCTGCTGTCGAAGGTGGTGCCGTCGGCGAGGCTACCGGAATAATGCATGGCGATCGTGTCGCCGGCTTTCGCTTGGCTCATGGTGTTGTCCTTTCGGTAAGATGGTTCGATTGGGGCCACCGGAACGGCGACGCGGGGATGTTCATGCCCCTCGACATGGCCGCTATGGATGCGGTTTAAACCCCCGAAACCCGATTTCCTCGGTTTTCCGGGCTGGGAACGCCGCCAAACCCGTGCGACGGTGGCGCAAATTCCGAGGACCCCATGCCCATCACCACCTGCATCTTTGACGCCTACGGCACCTTGTTCGATGTCTCTGCCGCCGCACGCGACGCCGCAGCCGAGCCGGGCCGCGATGTGCTTGCGGATCGGTGGCAGGTGCTGGCCCGCGACTGGCGGGCGAAGCAGTTGGAATACAGTTGGTTGCGCGCGGTCATGGGCGATCACTGCTCGTTCTGGCAGGTCACGCAGGACGGGCTGGATTGGGCGCTGGAGGCGAACGGTCTGGACGGAGACGCGGACCTGCGTGAGCGGCTTCTGGCGCTGTATTGGCAGCTGTCGGCCTATCCGGAAGTGCCAGATATGCTGGCCGCTTTGAAGCTGGCGGGCAGACATGTCGCGATATTGTCGAACGGGTCGCCCGACATGCTGGCGGGCGCTGTGGACAGCGCGGGCGTGGGCGACTTCTTGGATGCCGTTCTGTCGGTAGAGGACGTAGGCGTCTTCAAACCCGCCGATGCCGTCTATGACATGGTTGGCGCGCGTTTCGGCTGTGCGAAGAAAGAGGTGCTGTTCGTCTCGTCCAATGGCTGGGACGCGGCGGCGGCGTCGCGCTACGGTTTCCACACCGCATGGGTCAACCGCGCCGATCAGCCGGTGGACCGCGTGGGCGGCCAGCCCCATCACGTACTGCATGACCTTACCCCCATTCCGGGAATTGCCGATGCCTGACTTCACCACATTCGACGGCTTGCGCCTGCACTATGAGGATCAGGGCGAAGGCCAGCCGATCCTGTGTCTGTCGGGCCTGACCCGCACCACGCAGGACTTTCAGTATCTTGCGCCGCACCTGTCGAACGCGCGGTTGATCGCGCTCGACTATCGCGGGCGGGGGAAATCCGACTGGGCCGATCCGTCGACCTATACCGTGCCGGTCGAGGGACGCGACGTAATCGAACTGCTCGATCATCTGGGGTTGGAGCAAGTCTCGATCATCGGCACCTCGCGCGGGGGGTTGATCGCGATGCTGCTGGCGGCGGTGGCCAAGGATCGCCTGTCGGGCGTTTGCCTGAACGACATCGGCCCCGACATCGCGACCGAGGGGCTGGCCGTCATCATGGACTACGTGGGCCGCACGCCGCCGCAGAAGACGCACGCGGACATGGCAGAGGCCATGGCCACCCGCATGGTCGGCTTCGAAGGCGTGTCGTCCGAGCGTTGGCAGCAGGAAGCCCGAACGCATTTCACCGAAGACGCTGAGGGACTGGCGATCACCTACGACCCGGCGCTCGGCGATGTGGTGCGCGCGGGGGCCGGTGAACCTGCCGCCGACCTGTGGCCCTGGTTCGACGCGTTGGAAGGGCTGCCGCTGGCCTGCATCCGGGGCGCGAACTCTGACCTGCTGTCGCCCGAGACCTTCGCGGAAATGCAGGCCCGCCGCCCCGACATGATCGCGGCAGAGGTGCCGGGGCGCGGGCATATTCCGTTTCTCGATGAGCCAGAGGCGCTGGTTGCCATCGCCGCGTGGCGCGGCAGGCTTCCGGCGGTCTGACTCGCAGCGGCGCGCCATCGAGTATTTGGGAAAACAAAGAAGGGTGTGGGCATGACCCCAGAGGCGATCAGGGCAGCGGCGCAGCGCATTTACGGTCACGCGCGGCGCACGCCGGTGCTGACCTCGCCCTTTCTGGATGAGATCGCCGGTCGGCGCGTTTTCGTGAAGGCCGAACCGTTGCAGGTGACGGGGTCGTTCAAGTTCCGGGGTGCTCTGTCGGCGGTGTCGGCCTTGCCTGACGGAACGGGCGTCATCGCCTATTCGTCGGGCAACCACGCGCAGGGTGTCGCGGCGGCGGCGGCGTTGCGGGGGGTGACGGCGGTGATCGTGATGCCCGCCGACGCCCCCGCCCTCAAGATCGCAAACACCCGCGCGCTGGGGGCAGAGGTGCTCCTTTACGACCGCGCGGGCGGTGAAAGTCGGGAAGACATCGGCGCGGCAGTGGCGAAAGAGCGCGGGTTGCACCTGATCCGCCCCTATGACGATCCGGATGTTATCGCCGGGCAAGGCACGGTTGGGCTTGAGCTGGCCGAGCAACTGCCGGGCGATGTGTCGGGCGATGTGCTGGTTTGCTGCGGCGGCGGGGGGCTGAGTTCTGGCATCGCCGTCGCTTTGGCCGATACCCGCCCCGATCTGCGGGTGCGCCCGGTGGAGCCCGTGGGCTTCGACGACGTGGCCCGGTCTCTGGACGCGGGCGAGCGGCTTGGCAACGACCGCGTTTCGGGCTCGATCTGCGATGCGATCGTAACGCCGATTCCGGGAGAGCTGACGTTCCCGATCCTGAAGCGCCTGAGCGGGCCGGGCCTGAGTGTCACAGATGAACAGGCGCTGTCGGCGATGGCGCAGGCGTGGTTGCGCTTGAAGGTCGGCGCGGAACCGGGCGGCGCGGTGGCGCTGGCGGCGGCGCTGTATCACAGCGACCGGATCGAAGGCGACGCGGTGACCGTCATCCTGTCGGGCGGCAATTGCGATCCGGCGATGATGACGCGCGCGCTGGCGGGGCTGTAGCCGATGGAGCCGGTCTTGCATGTTGCGACGCATGGTGCGGCGGGTGGTCCGGCGCTGGTGCTGCTGCACGGGCTGGGGCAGGACGGTGGGATCTGGGCAGATGTAGCCGATGCAATGCCGCGCGATCTGCATGTGCTGCGCCCCGATCTGCGGGGGCACGGCGCGTCTCCGGTGCCCGATCCTCCCTACGCCATGGGGCGGATCGTCGGCGATCTGGAGCGCAGTCTTGCCGCCCACGGCGTGCGGGATGCCGTCGTCGCGGGACTGGGCTTGGGCGGGATGGTGGCGCAGGCGCTGGCGGTGAAACGACTGGACTTGGTGCGGGCGCTGGTTCTGGTGAACAGCGCCCCGAAGATTGGCACGCCCGACGGGTGGCGAGCCGAAGCAGAGCGACGCGACAGGATCCCCGAGGGCGCGGACCCGCGCGGCTATGCGGGCACTTGCGCGGCGCTGGCGGGCACCGACCTGATGGCTGCGACGGCAACGCTGCGCCTGCCCGCGCTGATCCTGTCGGGCACGCGCGACCGCACGGTGCCGCCCGACTTGGCGCAAGAGGCGGCGACGCTGATTCCCGGAGCGGAAACGGTTCTGCTGCGCGGCGCGGGCCACGATGCACCACGCGAGGCTCCCCAAGACGTGGCGCGCGTGTTGATGGACTTCCTTGCGCGCATCGGCCACCTTTCATCCCCTGCGGAGGGCCAACGATGACTGAAATCCTGTTGATCCACGGCTCTTGCCACGGAGCGTGGTGCTGGTCAGAGGTGCTGGCTGAACTGGAGACCATGGGCCAACCCGCTCGCGCCATCGACCTGCCGGGACACGGCGACGATCCCACCCCGCGCGCAGAGGTCACGCTGGACGCCTATGCCGATGCGATCCTGCAGGCCATCGAGCGGCCCACCATCGTCGTGGGTCACTCTATGGGCGGGTTTCCCGTGACAGCGGCCGCGCTGAAGGCACCGGAACTGGTTGCGAGACTGGTCTACCTGACCGCCTACGTTCCGCGGGACGGCGCCAGCATCGCCGACATGCGCCACGACTGGCCCGAGCAGCCCTTGCTGCCGGTGATCCGCCATTCAGAGGATCGCACCACGTTGCTGTTCGACGATGCCAGTCTGGAACCATTGTTCTACCACGACTGCACGCCGGAACAGATCGCCCGTGCGCGCAAGCACCTGACGCCGCAGCCAGTTCTGCCGCAGCGCGTGGGCCTGTCGCCTGCCACGCCGGAGGTGCCGCGTCACTACATCGTATGCGACGATGACCGTGCGATCCTGCCCGGTTTCCAAGAGCAGATGGCGAAGGGGATTGCGGACGTGCAGCACATGCCCACGTCACACTCACCTTTCTTTGCGGCCCCGCGCGATCTGGCACGTCGCCTTACCGCACTTGCCGCGTTATAGGTCGCCGAGTTGCGCCCCTGCGCGCGCCGTTCGGACTGTTCATGCGCACTCGCCTGCCCCTGATCTTCATCTTCATCACCCTGATGATCGACGCCATGGGTATCGGTCTGGTGATCCCCGTGATGCCGTCGCTGATCCGCGAGATCGAGGGCGGCACCATCGCCCAAGCCGCCCTGTGGGGTGGCATTTTCGCGACCGCTTACGCGGGTATGCAATTCCTGTGCGGCCCGCTTCTGGGCACGCTGTCGGATCAATACGGGCGGCGGCCGATCCTGCTGATCACCCTGTCGGTCATGGCGCTGGACTACATCATCGTCGCACTGGCCGGAAACATCTGGGTGCTGTTGGCCGCGCGGATCATGGGGGGTATCGCGTCCTCGACACGGTCGGTGGCGACCGCCTTCATCGCCGACATATCGACGCCCGAACAGAAAGCCGCGCGCTTCGGTCTTGTTGGCGCGGCCTTCGGGTTGGGCTTCGTTGCGGGGCCGCTTCTGGGCGGAGTGCTGGCCGAATTCGGCACTCGCGCGCCGTTTTGGGCCGCTGCGAGTCTGGCGCTGGCGAACATGATCCTTGGCGTGATCGTGCTGCCGGAAACCGTGACCGACAGCATCCGCCGCAAGTTCCACTGGAAGCGCGCCAACCCGTTGGGGGCGCTTCTGGATCTGGGCCGTCAGGAACGCGTGGGTCGCCTGACGTTCCTGTTCTTCCTCTATCAGACCGCCTTCTTCGTCTATCCCGCGATCTGGGCCTACTTCGCGGAAGAGCGCTTTGGCTGGGGACCGCGCAGCATCGGGTTGTCGCTGGGGCTGTTCGGCATCTCGCTGGCCGTGGTGCAGGGGGCGCTGATCCGGTTGGTTCTGAAGTATCTGGGCGACCGGCGGACGGTCCTATGGGGGATCGTGTTCAACGGCGTCGCGTTCCTGGCGCTTGGTCTGGTGACGAGCGGCACGGTGGCGCTGATCCTGACCCCGCTCGCCGCCTTGGGCGCCGTAGTGATCCCCGCGCTACAGGCGATGATGAGTCGGGCAATCCCGGACAACAGCCAAGGCGGGTTGCAGGGGCTGCTGACCAGCGCCGGGGCACTTGCGATGATCGTATCGCCGCTGATCATGAGCAACATCTTCTGGCTCGCCACGGCAGAGACGACGCCCTTCTACCTGCCGGGGGCGCCGTTCCTGCTGTCCATGGTGCTTATGGGCGTCTGCGTCTGGGTGTTCCTGAGCCGGAAGAGGATGACCTCCTAGGGACTGAGAGGGCGAGCAGATTAGAAAATTCGCAGGGGTTCATCACGCCCTACGAATTTCCGTGATCTTCGACCGCGACCGGTGCGGCCTACAGCCCCGCCCCGCGGATCGCCTTCACGACGCCGTCCACGATCCGGTCCGCCTCGTCCCGCGTCAGGCAGAACGGGGGCGCGAAGCCAAGGATGTCACCGCCCGGCATGGCGCGCCCGATGATGTGATGCGTCGCCAGTTCCGCAATGACCTTCGCACCGATCTTGCGCGACGGATCGAAATACTTGCGCGGATCGCGCTTCTCGACCAGCTCGACGGCGCAGAGCATACCCTCGCCCCGAACCTCTCCTACGTGGGGGTGATCGGCCAGGGCGTCGGCCATTTGCGCGTTCAGATAGGCGCCGACCGTCCCGGCGTTCTCCATCAGCTTCAGCTCGTCCAACAGCTTCAGGTTCGCGACGCCAGCCGCCGCCCCGATGGGGTGCGCCGAGTAGGTCCAGCCGTGTCCGATGGGGCCGTTTTCGTCCGTGCCCTGCTCCAGCACCTTCCACACCTTGTCCGAAATGATGGACCCGGACAGCGGGGCGTAAGCCGAAGTCAGCCCCTTTGCCACTGTCATGAAATCGGGCTCGATCCCGTAGTACTCGGACCCCCAGTAACTGCCCAGACGTCCGAAACCGGTGACGACCTCATCCGCGACCAGCAGGATGTCGTGCTTCTTCAGGATCGGCGCGATGGCCTCCCAGTAGCCGACGGGCGGGGGCACGATGCCACCGGTGCCAAGCATCGGCTCTGCCCAGAAGGCGGCGATGGTGTCGGCGCCCTCGCGTTCGATCATCTCTTCCAGATCGGCGGCGCATTGCGCGACGAACTGCGCCTCGGACTGCGACCAGTCTTCACGCGCG
Organism: Palleronia sp. THAF1; assembly: GCF_009363795.1. Classification (NCBI taxonomy): domain Bacteria; kingdom Pseudomonadati; phylum Pseudomonadota; class Alphaproteobacteria; order Rhodobacterales; family Roseobacteraceae; genus Palleronia; species Palleronia sp. THAF1. Next base: position 2,451,718 of record NZ_CP045420.1, read on the forward strand.
AAGTAATAGGGTGCCGTGGTGTGCAGCACGCCCGCCAACGGCAGGTCGAACTTGTTGTGGAACAGCGGCAGGCCGGTCAGTGATCCGGTCATCAGCCCCGACCCGTGGTAGCCCCGCCAACGCGAGATGATCTTCTTCTTCTCGGGCCGGCCCAGGATGTTGTTGTAGTACCAGATCAGCTTGATGTTGGTCTCGTTCGCGTCCGATCCCGACAGGCCGAAATAGACCTTGCTCATGTGATCCGGCGCGCGGTCCATCACCATCTTGGCCAGCGTAATCGAGGCCTCGGTGCCGTGGCCGACGTAGGCATGATAGTAGGACAACTCCTTGGCCTGCGTGGCGATGGCCTCGGCGATCTGCTGCCGCCCGTAGCCCACGTTCACGCAGTAGAGGCCCGCGAAACCGTCCAGCCAGCGCTGGCCGTCTCGGTCCTGAATGTGACTGCCCTCACCGCCGGTGATGATCCGGCCCTGCATCTCGCCGCGGGCGAATTGGCCCAGATGCGTCGAGGGGTGCATGAAGCTTTCGCGGTCCCATTGGCCCAGCTGATCGTTGCGCAGGATCTCATTCATGGCAGGTTCCTTCATTCGATGCTTGCGCCAGTCCTACGCCGCGTCGCACACAATGCAAAGTCTTGTGGAGGGGGCCCATGTCCGAGCGTTTCAGCCAAGCCGAATTCGACCGCCGCATCGCGCTGACCCGGCGCGCGATGGAAAGAGAGGGGCTGGATGCCCTCTTCGTCACCAACCCGTCGAACATGAACTGGCTGACGGGCTACGACGGCTGGTCCTTCTACGTGCATCAGGGTGTTCTGCTGTTGCCCGATGGCGCCCCGGTCTGGTGGGGCCGTCGCATGGACAGCTTCGGTGCACGCCGCACGGCCTGGATGAGCGCGGACTACATCCGCGACTACACCGACGACTACATCCAATCCGATGACCTGCACCCGATGGAGACCTTGGCCGCGCTGTTCGCCGAGCATGGGTTGGCGTCGGCGCGCATCGGGGTCGAGAAAGAGAACTACTATTTCACCGCCCGCGCACTGGAAGTGCTGCTGGAACAGATGCCGCAGGCCACCTTCGCCGACGCCACCAACACCGTGAACTGGCAACGCACCGTCAAATCCGACGAGGAACTGGTGGTCATGCGCAAGGCCGCCGCGATCTCGACCAAGATGATCGAGGGCGTGATGGAGCGGGTCGAGCCGGGTATGGCCAAGAACGATCTGGTCGCCGAAATCTACCGCGACGCGATCCAGGGGGTCGACGGCGCGTGGGGTGACTATCCTGCCATCGTGCCGCTGGTGCCGTCTGGCGAAGATGCGACGGCGGCGCATCTGACATGGGATGGGCGGCCGTTCGAGACGGGCGAAGCGACATTCTTCGAACTGTCCGGCTGTCATCGCCGCTATCACGCGCCGTTCTGTCGGACAGTCTTCCTTGGCACGCCCTCGGACCGCGTGCTGCGGACCGAAGCCGCGTTGATCGAAGCGATAGAGGCTGGGCTGGACGCCGCCCGCCCCGGCAACCGCGCCGCCGATATCGCAATTGCTCTGAAATCCACCCTACTGCGTCACGGCATCGAGCGCCCGGGCCGCGCGGGCTATGCGGTGGGGCTGTCCTATCCGCCGGACTGGGGCGAGCACACCGTTTCCATCCGCGAAAACGACCAGACGATCCTGCGCCCCGGCATGACCTTCCATTTCATGCCCGCCCTGTGGATGGAGGATTGGGGGCTGGAGATCACCGAGACCATTCTGATCAAGGACGACGGTCCGGCAGAGTGCCTTTGTCACTATCCGCGCAAATTGATCGTGAAACCATGACGCTGGACACCGCAATCTTGCACTTATCGAACATGGTAGCCTTCCCCACCGTGTCCGATCGACCCAACCGCGCGCTGATCGACTGGTATGCCGAACGGCTGGAAGCGGTGGGTGCGCGCGTCCGGGTGCTGGCGGCGCAAGACGGCGGCAAAGCCAACCTCTTTGCGACCATCGGGCCAGAAGGCGACGGCGGCATCGTGCTGTCGGGCCACACCGACGTGGTCCCGGCAGAGGAAGCAGGCTGGACCAGCGATCCATTCGCTTTGCGGGAAGACGATGGGCTGCTGTATGCGCGCGGGTCCTGCGATATGAAGGGCTTTCTGGCCTGTGCCTTGGCGGTTGCAGCGCTCTACGCCGAAGGCACCTTGCGCCGCCCGCTGCATTTCGCGCTGACGCACGACGAGGAAGTCGGCTGCCTTGGTGCGCAAGCCCTTGTGGATCAGCTGAAATCCGAAAACGTCAGCCCCGCCGTCGCGATCATTGGGGAACCGACATCGATGAAGATCATCGACGGGCACAAGGGCTGTTGCGAATACACGACGACCTTTCACGGGCTCGAGGGGCACGGATCGGACCCGGATCGCGGTGTTTCAGCGACCGAATACGCGGCGCGATTCATGGTGCGTTTGCTAGAGCTGCGCGCTGACCTGAAGGATCGCGCCCCGGCCAACGGCGCCTTCGACCCACCCTACACCACCGTTCAGGTCGGCCGGTTCGAAGGCGGCGTTGCTCGCAACGTCATCGCCGGGCTGGCACATGTGGATTGGGAACTGCGCCCGGTAAACGCAGCTGACAAGGATCACGCCATCCGCACGATGCGCGATTACTGCAATTCCGTGCTGCTTCCGGCCATGCGCGCCGTCCACGAAAGCGCGAAAATTGAAACTTCGACGATCGGCGACGTGGTCGGGTTAGAGCCCGTTACTGACAACGAAGCCCGCGATATCGTCTGCGCGCTGACCGGCGACAACGGCACCGCCACCGTCGCGTTTGGGACGGAGGCAGGGCTGTTCCAGCAACTCGGCTGTGCGGCAGTTGTCTGTGGTCCCGGCTCTATCGAACAGGCACATAAGGCGGATGAATACGTCAGCCGCGACCAGCTTGCCGCCTGCATCACGATGCTGGAACGGTTGGACGCGCGTCTGCGCTAGGCCCAGCTTTTCTTCAGCACGCGCAACCAGTTGCCATGGCAGATCTTTTCCATCAGCGGCGCGTCATAGCCGTGGTCCGCCATCGCCTGCCGTAGCACGCCCAGATCGCCCACGGTCCGCAATTCGGCGGGCACAAGCGCGCCATCGTAGTCCGACCCGATCCCCACGCGATCCTCGCCCAGCCGGTCGATCAGGTGATCGAGGTGCCGCAATAGAACGTCCACGCCTACGTCCGAGCGCATCTTGCCATCAGGTCGAAGGAAAGCGCAGGCGAAGTTCAGGCCCACCATCCCGTCGCTTTCAGCGATGATATCAAGCTGTGCGTCGGTCAGGTTGCGGGCGTGCGGCGAGACGGCATGGGCGTTGGAATGCGTCGCCACCACGGGCCGTGTGCTGATCGCCGCCACGTCGCGGAAGCCCGCCTCGTTCAGGTGGCTCATGTCCAGCATGATCCCCAGCCGGTCGCATTCGCGCACCAGCCGCTTACCTGCATCCGTCAGTCCGGGACCAATATCGCCGGTAGAGGGGAAGCGGAAGGGCACGCCATGCCCGAAGATGGTATCGCGCGACCAGACCGGGCCGAGGGACCGCAGGCCGCGCGCATAGAAGCCTTCCAGTTCTGTCGAATCGGGGCCGATGGCCTCTGCCCCTTCGATGTGGCAGATCGCGGCCAGCCGATCCGATCCCAGCGTTTCGCGCAGATCGGCAACGGTCCGGCACACCCGAACCATGCCCTGCCGTTCCAATTCTTCCAGGATCGCGAATTCTTCCTCGACCACACGGCTGGCGGCGCCCTGTGCGACCATATCCGGCAGCGGCATGTCGTAGGTCTCGCCCTGCATCGCGGCCATGCGGGCCGAGGCATCCATGGGCGACGGCACCCAGATCGCGAAGAAGCCCCCGCCGAAACCACCGGCGCGGGCGGCAGGCATGTCGATGGCTCCCTCGCCCCCCTGCGCCAGTCCCGCCACGGCTGAGACCCCGCCCAGCGTCAAAAGGCGTGTCAGCAGGTCATTGTGCCCGTCGAAGATTAGCGGCTCGCGCATGGGATCGCTCCTTTTTCGTCACGGGCACCCAACGCGAAAGCGCGGGCGGGGACAACCGGAAGGAGTGGGCGGGCGAGGGTTTGAAGGGCTGGAACGCCGAACGAGGTTCGCGGAAGGCGAGCACGAGAATTAAACCGGGTGCCGCACGCGTTTGCGGGCAAACGCTTTCGCGCACTGTTTTTTAATCTTCGATTGAAAAACTTGGTGGAGCCGATCGGGATCGAACCGACGACCTCGTCATTGCGAACGACGCGCTCTCCCAACTGAGCTACGGCCCCACTCGGGCGCAGGGAGTGCCCCAGCCCCCTACCCTTGTCAAGCGGGGAACAAGGCGGGATCGGGAGGCGTTGCAGTGCAGAATGTTTTTAAATCTCATTGTCAAATTCCGGCAGCTTGCGCGCCGTCTTTGGGTGCGTGCGGCGCTGATCTCGGGGATGGCGGTGCTGGCGGCCCTGCTGGCGCCCCTTGGCAACTTGCTGCCCTTTTCGCTGACGACGAAGATCGACCGTGAAACGCTGCAGGCGCTGCTGGATATTCTGACGAACTCCATGCTGACGGTGGCGACGTTTTCGCTGTCGATCATGGTGACCGCGCATCTGGCCACCGATGGCAACGCCACGCCGCGTGCCTACCGTTTGCTGCAACAGGATCGCCGCACGCAGACCGTGATCGCCACATTTATCGGGGCGTTCATCTACGCGCTGACGCTGACTATCCTGATGAACACGGGGTTGTTCGTCGAAGGCGAACTGGCGCTGGTCTACATCCTGACGGTTTTGGTGATCGGCATGGTGGTCGTCGCGATCCTGCGGTGGGTCGGCCACTTGGATGGCTTGGGCTCGGTCGAGGCGACAATGCGGCGCGCGGACGAACGCGCTGAAGAGGCGATCAAGGACTTCAACGCCTATCCCTATCTGGGCGGCCGTGCCGCCCTGCCTGTCGTGCCGGCAGGGGCGACCAAGCTTATCTCGGACCAGACCGGCTACGTACAGAACATCGCCACGACATCCCTGTCGGATACCGCAGGGGAAATCGGCGTCACCGTCCACGTCCAACAACGCGCCGGGGATTGGGTGATGAAAGGAGAGACGCTGGCCCAAGTCGTCGGCGATGTGCGGCTGACCGATGAGCAGGCCACTTCGCTGCGCGCAAATTTCCTTATCTCCGACCGGCGTGAGCACGGGCAGGACATCCTGTATTCCCTGCTCCTTCTGACCGAAATCGGAGAGCGCGCCCTGTCGCCCGGCATCAACGACCCGCGCACGGGTGTGTATATCGCCAGTCGGCTGTCGCGCCTGATCAGTGAGATCGAGCCGGAACGCGAGATGGCAGAGCCAGCGGCGCCGAACGTCTACATGCCGGGTCTGAACATGATGGGCCTTGTGGCAACGACGCTGGATCCGATCTCGCGCGACGGGCGGACGTTCTTCGAGATCGGGCATGCCATCCAGACCGCCGCGCGCGATCTGGCCAAGCACGATGATCCCGGCATCGCCCAATCGGCCCGTGGCCTAAGTGCGCGCGGACTGAGTTATTCGCGCGACGGCATCCTGATCCTGGAAGACCTGCGCCGCATATCCGAGCACGCCATCGCCGACGGCCCCGCCCCTGTTACCAGCGAGAAGCCAAAGGAAGCGGTGGTCGAGGCGCTTGGAGAAGAGGATAACTCTAGTTTCTTCCGCGAGACCAGCTAGCCCCTACTCCGCCGCCTCTTGGTAGCTTTCCAGCGGCGGGCAGGTGCAGATCAGATTGCGGTCACCGTGGGCATTGTCGACCCGGTTCACGGGGGGCCAATACTTGTCCACGCGGAACGCGCCCGCCGGGAAGCACCCGACTTCGCGGCTGTAGGGGCGGTCCCAGTCGCCCACGAGGTCTTCCACCGTATGCGGCGCGTGTTTCAGCGGGTTGGCCTGCGCGTTAGATCGTCCCTCTTCGATGGCGCGGATCTCTTCGCGAATCGCCAGCATGGCGTCGCAAAAGCGGTCCAGCTCGGCCATTGTTTCCGATTCCGTCGGCTCGACCATCAGGGTGCCGGCTACCGGCCAGCTCATCGTCGGGGCGTGGAAACCGTTGTCCATCAGCCGCTTGGCAATATCGTCCACCGTGATCCCGGCGCTGTCTTGGAAGGGGCGGCAATCAAGGATGCACTCATGCGCCACGCGCCCGTTCTGCCCGCGGTAGAGCACCTTGTACGCGCCATCCAACCGTTCCGCGATATAGTTGGCGTTCAGGATCGCGACCTTGGTGGCCTGTGTCAGCCCCTCGCCGCCCATCGCCCGGCAATAGGCCCAGCTGATCGGCAGAATGGATGCCGATCCAAAGGGCGATCCGCTGACGGCCCCTTCATCGGCGCTGCCCGGCGCGCCCGGCAGATGAGTCGCCAGATGGGCGCGCACGCCGATCGGGCCCATGCCCGGCCCGCCCCCACCATGAGGGATGCAGAAGGTCTTGTGCAGGTTCAAGTGGCTGACATCCGCGCCGATCCTGCCGGGCTTCGACAGTCCGACCATCGCGTTCAGGTTCGCGCCGTCCAGGTAGACCTGTCCGCCGAACTCATGCGTGATGTCACAGACTTCGCGGATGCCCTCTTCGAACACGCCATGGGTCGACGGATAGGTCACCATGCAGGCCGCAAGCCGGTCGCCCGCCGCCTCCGCCTTGGTGCGGAAATCCTCGACATCCACGTCGCCGCGCTCAGTGCATTTCACCACGACGACCTTCATGCCCACCATCTGCGCGCTGGCTGGGTTGGTGCCATGCGCGTTCACCGGGATCAGGCACACATCGCGCTGATCGTCGCCGTTGGCGGCATGGTACGACCGGATCGTCAGCAAGCCCGCGTATTCTCCTTGCGCACCGGAGTTCGGCTGCATCGACATGGCGTCATAGCCCGTGATTTCGCACAGACGCTTGGACAGGTCACCGATTAGCGCTGTATATCCCTGCACCTGATCCAGCGGCGCAAGCGGATGGATATTGGCGAACTCGGGCCATGTAACGGCGGCCATCTCAACAGCCGCATTCAGCTTCATGGTGCAGGACCCCAGCGGAATCATCGCCCGGTCCAGCGCCAGATCGCGGTCGGCCAAGCGGCGCATGTAGCGCATCATCTCGGTTTCGGCCCGGTTCATGTGGAACACCGGATGCGTCAGATAATCAGAGGTCCGCGCCAAGGCCTCGGGCAAGCGGTAGCCAGCATCGGCGGCGGGTCCGGTCACGCCGAATGCTTCCAGCAATCGCTCCAGAGTCTCATCCCGCGTGGTCTCGTCCAGCGCGATGCCAAGCTGTGTGTCACCCACGCGACGCAGGTTGATCCGTCGGTCCGCAGCGGCTGCGAAAATCACCTCGCGCAGCGCGCCGACCTCGACCGTGATTGTGTCGAAGAAGTGCTTCGGCGCGACCGTATAGCCCGCGCCTTCCAAGGCAGAGGCGACACGCGCCGCCTTCTGATGAATCCGCTGCGCGATGGCTTTCAGCCCCTCGGGCCCGTGGAACACCGCGTAGAAACCGGCCATCACGGCCAGCAGAGCCTGCGCGGTGCAGACATTGCTCGTCGCCTTTTCGCGGCGGATGTGCTGTTCGCGGGTTTGCAAGGACAGGCGATAGGCCTGATTGCCCCGCGCATCGACGGACACGCCCACGATCCGCCCCGGCATCGCCCGCTTCATGGAATCACGACAGGCCAGATACGCAGCATGCGGCCCACCGAACCCCATCGGCACGCCGAACCGCTGAGTCGAACCCACGGCGATGTCGGCCCCCATCGCGCCCGGCTCTTTCAAAAGCGTCAGCGCCAGCGGATCGGCGATCACGATCCCCAACCCCTTGGTCCTGTGCAGCGCCGCGATATGGTCCGTGAAGTCGCGCACTGCGCCATGCGTGCCGGGATACTGGAACACGCCCGCGAAAACCGCGTCCGCATCCATGTCGTCGGGCGATCCCACGATCACCTCGATCCCCAGCGGCGCGCAGCGCGTGCGGATCACAGCGATGTTCTGCGGATGGCAGCCTTCGTCCACGAAGACCGCGCCCGCCTTCGACTTGGACACCCGTTGCGCCATGGTCACGGCTTCCGCCGCCGCCGTCGCCTCGTCCAGCAGAGACGCGTTCGCCACCTCCAGCCCGGTCAGATCGCAGACCATCGTCTGGAAGTTCAGCAGCGCCTCCAGCCGCCCCTGGCTAATCTCGGGCTGATAGGGCGTGTAGGCCGTGTACCAAGCCGGGTTCTCAAGAATGTTCCGCTGTATCGCAGGCGGCGTGACCGTGCCGTGGAATCCTTGCCCGATCATGGTCGAGAACACTCGGTTCTGCTTGGCCAGCTGCCGCAATTCGTACAGCAACTCGCGCTCGGTCGCGGGCGGGTCCGTCAGCGGCGTGTCCTGACGGATGCCCGCAGGCACCGTCTCATTGATCAGCGCATCGAGGCCATCCACGCCCAAAGCGGAAAACATCGCGTCCATCTCTGACGGCGACGGCCCGATGTGGCGGCGGTTCGCGAAATCGTAGGGGTCATACCCGGTCGGTTCAAACGGCATGGCGTTATCCTTTCCGGGCGCGTCGCACCCCTTCATCGTTCCACAAATACCTGCGCCGCAGGCAGGCCAGCGGCCCGCCCAGCGCGCGTCAGATGAATTTCTTGTAGGCCGCTTCGGACATGAACTCGTCCAGCGCGGACATATCCTCGACCCGCATCTTGAAGAACCAGCCCGCGCCCAGCGGATCGTCGTTCACCAGCCCCGGATTATCTTCGAGTGCGGTGTTTACCTCGATGATCTCGCCATCGACCGGGGCCATGATATCGGACGCGGCCTTCACGCTTTCGATCACTACCACGTCGTCTTCTTTCACGACGACCCGGCCCTCATCGGGGAGTTCGACGAAAACGATATCTCCCAACTGTTCGGCGGCATGTTCGGTGATGCCGACGGTGATGACGTTTTCCTCGTCATCCTCGGGGCGCAGCCATTCGTGTTCTTCCGTAAATTTCATCGCAGCAAGTCCTTGTCAGCGTTTGTAGGTGGCGGGGCGGAAGGGCAGATCGACGACCTCGACCGGCAAGCGCCGCCCACGCAGCTCACCCTGCAGTTTGGTGCCGATGGCGGCGTGGTCAATATCCACGTAGCCCATGGCGATCGGATGCTCGACGGATGGCCCGAATCCGCCGCTGGTGATACGCCCGACGGCGCGATCTTCGGCAAAGAGCTCCACCCCGTCGCGCATCGGCGCGCGGCCTTCGGGTTTCAGGCCAACACGCAGGCGGGTCGGTGCGCCGTCCAGCTCGGCCAGCACCCGTTCCGCCCCCGGAAATCCGCCTGCTCGCGCGCCGCCTGTCCGACGCACCTTCTGAATCGCCCAGACTAGGTTCGCCTCGATCGGAGAGGTATGGATGTCGATGTCGTTTCCATAGAGGCACAGGCCCGCTTCCAGCCGCAACGAGTCGCGTGCGCCAAGGCCTACGGGGACCACGCCGTCTGCTTGCAACACGCGGCGCGCGAAGGCTTCGGCCTGCGCAGCGTCCACCGAAATCTCATAGCCGTCTTCGCCCGTGTATCCCGAACGCGAGACCCACAGATCGCCGTAGTCGCTGCCCAGTGTGGCCACATCCATGAAGGACATTTCCGCAGCGCCGGACGCGACGCTGTCCAAGACGCTTTCCGCCAAAGGCCCCTGCAACGCCAGAAGCGCGCGGTCCAACATCTTCACGTCGCATTCCGGCAAGCCCTTCTGCAGCAGCGCCAGATCGGAGTCCTTGCAGGCGGCATTCACCACAAGGAACAGATCGCCCGCGCGACGCGCGATCATCAGGTCGTCGAGTATCCCGCCGTTGTCGCCTAAAAACAGCCCGTACCGCTGTCGTCCGACTGCCAGCCCGATAACGTTCTGCGGCACCAGACGCTCCAACGCGGCGGCCGCCGCATCCAGCCCGTCCGGGTGCGTCACCACGATCTGCCCCATGTGCGACACGTCGAACAGCCCCGCGCCGGATCGGCAGGCGACATGCTCTTTCATCACGCCCAGCGGAAATTGAACCGGCATCTCGTAGCCCGCGAAGGGCACCATCTTGCCGCCGAGTTCGACGTTCAGGTCATACAAAGCAGTGCGCAGCGGCGACATCCCTAAGCCTCCTTGGCCCGTTTCGTCGCCCCCTCTGTCCTTGCGCCTGAGATCGCTATCCCTTCGGCGGGTGCATCCGCACCACTCTCCAGAGTTCCGTCGCACGAAGGTCCTGGGGCCTGAGAGTTTACCGGGGCGGTTGCTCCTTCGGCATCGGGCGCACCCGATTCTCCCTTCGTGCAGGACATAGGTGCCACAACCCCGCCCCCCTTGCCAAGTGGCGCGACAGGGGCGACATCGGCGCCATGCATGATCCCCACTTCTTCGGCTATGGCAGCCTCGTGAACCGCCGCACCCACGTCTACACGCCTTGCCACCCCGCGACCTTGCCCGGCTGGCGGCGCGAATGGCGCGCGACCGCGCTGCGTCCGGCAGCATTCCTGACTGCCCGTCCCGTCGCGGGGTCTGCCATCGACGGCTTGATCGCCCCCGTGCCCGGCAACGACTGGGCCGCGCTCGACCAGCGTGAGGCAGGCTATGACCGTGTGCCTACGGACGCTGTCCACCATCCCCTATCTGGCGCGCCACAGATCGCCGTCTACTCCATCCCGCCGCGCCCCGACGATCAGTCCGAATGCCCGATCCTGCTGAGCTATCTGGATGTCGTGGTGCAGGGCTTCCTGACCGAGTTCGGAGAAGAGGGCGTGACCCGCTTTTTCCAAAGCACGGACAATTGGTCGCTGCCCGTGGCCGATGATCGCGCCGCACCGCTTTATCCCCGCGCGCAACCCGTCAGCCGCGCCGAAACCGTGCTGATAAACGGCTGGTTGGCCAATCTGGGGTGCCGGATCGTCGATGCCTCGACGACTGGACTTGGCCCCGACGCGGCGCCCTGACCTACCCACATTTAGAAACTTTCTAACTTTCCCGTGCTTCGGGGGTGGCCAATCCGGCGACAGGCCCCATTTTTGGCTGACCCGCGCAGGCAACGCCGCGCAGGTCAGTATTCTCCGGCAGGCTCTTTGCGACTTTGCCGGACGGGACGACGACAAGGAGACGACTTCCATGAAAGATCAAAACGAACACGGCGCCACGCAAGGCGCATGCCCTTTCCGGGGGACGCGCATCGGCGGCGCCCAGGGCACCGACCCGCAACTCGACCATTGGTGGCCCAACCGCCTGAAGGTCGAGCTTCTGCATCAGAACGGTCCGCAGGCGAACCCGCTTGGCGAAGATTTCGACTACGCCGCCAAGATCGAAGAACTCGATGTCGACCAGTTGAAGGAAGACGTTCGCGAAGCCCTGCGCACGCCCGTCGACTGGTGGCCCGCTGACTACGGCCATTACGGCCCACAGATGTGCCGCATGTCGTGGCACTCTGCCGGCACCTATCGCATCGCCGACGGTCGCGGCGGCGCCGGTCAGGGCATGCAGCGCTTTGGCCCCGTGAACAGCTGGTGGGACAACGGCAACATCGACAAGTCCCGCCGCCTTATGCTGCCGATCAAGCAAAAGTATGGCACGCAGGTCAGCTGGGCCGATCTTATCGTGCTCGCTGGCACCATCGGCATGGAAGATATGGGCCTGCCGCTGCAGGGCTTTGCCTTTGGCCGCGAAGACGCTTGGGAAGCCGATCAGGCGACCTATTGGGGCCCCGAAGGCTGGAACGGCAAATCCATCGATGAGGCTCCGCGTGGCCCGCTCGAAGGTCACCCGGGCCAGATGGTCAACCGTGGCATCCGCTGGGAAGGCGACCCGAAGGACGACCACTACGACCTTGAGAACCCGCTGGGTGCCTCGCACCAGTCGCTGATCTACGTCGATCCCGAAGGTCCAAACGGCAACGGCGATCCGATGGATGCCGCGCGGGACATCCGTGAAACCTTCGCCCGTATGGCGATGAACGACGAAGAGACCGTGGCGCTCGTCGCCGGTGGTCACGCGTTCGGCAAATCCCACGGCATGACCCCGCCGGACGAGATCGGCCCCGCACCCGAAGGTGCTCCGATGTCCGCACAGGGCTTCGGCTGGCACAACCCGCGCGGCACCGGCAACGCCGAATACACCATGACGAACGGCATCGAAGGGTCGTGGACCCCGAACCCGATCAAGTGGGACAACGACTATCTGGAAAACCTGTTCAAGTTCGAATGGGAGCAAACGAAGTCGCCCGCCGGTGCATTGCAGTGGACGCCCGTTGCCGGTCAGAACGCGCCGACCACCCCGGACGCGCACATCGAGGGTAAAGAGCATCCGCTGATGATGATGACCACCGACATCGCGTTCAAGGTTGACCCGGAGTACCGCAAGATCTGCGAGAAGTTTCTGGCGGACTTCGATTACTTCACCGAGGCGTTCTCGAAAGCGTGGCACAAGCTGATCCACCGCGACATGGGCCCCAAGGACCGCTACCTTGGACCCGACGTCGGACCAGACTTCATCTGGCAGGACCCGGTTCCAGCCGTGGATCACCCGCTGGTGGACGATGCGGACGTGGCAACGCTGAAGCAGGCGTGCCTGGATACCGGTCTGTCCGTGCGTGAACTGATCGCCGTGGCCTTCGCCTCTGCATCCACCTACCGCGACACCGACAAGCGCGGTGGAGCCAACGGTGCGCGTATCCAGCTTGATCCTCTGAATGGCTGGGAGGTGAACAACCCGACCATGCTATCCCGCGTATTGGAGAAGCTGGAAGGCGTGAAAGCCGACTTCGACGGCAAGGCATCTGGTGGGAAGAAGATCTCGATGGCCGATCTGATCGTGCTGGCGGGTGCCGCTGGTGTCGAGAAGGCCGCCAAGGATGGCGGTCACGACATCACCGTCCCGTTCACGCCCGGTCGCACCGACGCGACGGCCGAGCAAACCGACCCCGAGCAGATGGACTTCCTTCAGCCCGTGGCCGACGGCTTCCGCAACTACATCAACACTGATGTGCGGTTCGGCGTCGCCCCCGAGCATCTGTTCCTGGATCGCGCGGCGCTGCTGAAGCTGACCACGTGGGAATGGACGGCGCTGACCGGTGGCTTGCGGGTTCTGGATCAGAACTACGATGGCTCGCAACACGGTGTCTTCACCGACCGTCCGGGCGTTCTGTCCAACGACTTCTTCAAGGTCCTGTGCTCGATGGACTACGAGTGGAAGCCGCACGACGAGGCAGAATCGACCTTCGATATCGTCACCCGCAACGGTGGCGAGCAGAAGTTCACCGCAACGCGTTGCGATCTGGTCTTCGGCACCAACAGCACTCTGCGCCAGTCGGCGGAACTGTATGCGGGGTCCGACGGTGAAGAGCGGCTGGTCAAGGACTTCGTCCGCGCTTGGACGAAGGTCATGATGGCCGACCGCTACGACGTACCGGCCGAACGCAAGGCTGCCTTCTCGATCTGCTGATCGGGTCACCATCGCATCGATTGAGACCGGGGTTTCGACCCCGGTCTTTTTTTGTCCAGATCCTTGGCACGAAAAAAAATGTGGGTTCCCTGTTCATCAGATTTGCCATCCTCACCAGAAACGGCAAAGATGCAGCAGATTATTTTATCAAGCGTAAAATTTCTGCGGCGCATTTCCGCACCGCAGCAACGGAGAGCAGTGTGACATCAGCCGGATCCGACCCAGACCAGAAGCCCCGGATCGACACGATGGAAAACCTCGCGGTCGCCATCGGCGTATCGCGCCCCACCCTGTCGCGCTACTTTCAGGACCCCGACCGGGTCAGCCGGACGTCCCGCGCGCGCATTGAAAAGGGTCTTGCCCGCGTCGATTATACGCCGAATTTCTTCGCCACTCGCATGAATCGGAAGTCTACCGGCCTCATCGGTGTTCTCATTCCTTACCTGAACGATCTGTTCTTCACCAAACTGCAACAGGCGATCGAACTGGCCGCAATGCAGGCCGGCTTCAAGGTGCTGTCGCAAAGCTCTCATGCCGATCCAGCGGTCGAGTCGCGGGCGATCGGCACACTTGCTTCGATGAATGTAGACGGCGCCATCGTCGTGCCGTTGGGCAATGGCACCGACTTCGAAGCGCAAAGCCGCCTGAACCGTCGCCTTCCCTTCGTTTTGGCCGATTCTCGCCCTAAGGCATTGAGCCACGTGGATTACGTGGGCACAGAACACAGTCAAAGCGTGGGCTTGATCACCGACTACCTGGCCCGGATGGGAGAGCCTCCGATCTTCCTGGCGATGCCCCGTGTGAACTTCAACGCAGTCAATCACGAGAACGCGTATCTTGAAAAGATGGCCGAGTTGAACCTGCCATCGCGCGTTATCGGAACCGAAGAAATTCAGCCGGGCTGGCACTATGAGGCGCACGGCGAAGCGGCGCTGGCAGAGTACTTTGCGCGGGGAGAACTGACCGATGCATCCATCCTCTGCGCGAATGATCGCGTTGCCATAGGCGCCCTGCGGGCCGCCGCCCGCTTCGGCCTGTCACCCGGCTCTCATCGCCGGGGCGGATTGCGAATCGCGGGCCATGACGACTACCCGCTTTCGCAGTTTACCGTTCCAGCCCTGACGACGGTCGAGCAAAACCTCGACGCCATCGGCGCGGCGGCAGTGAAGCGCCTGGTCGAAAAGATACACGGGGAAAACTCCGGTGTGGATCATTGGGTTAAGCATTATCCCGGAACATTGAAGATCCGCGAATCTGCCTGAGTTCAGCCCTCTCAATCGAACTTCCTTTGCGCCAAGGTCAATTCCGCATTGACGTGAGCGCATGCCGTGCCCTAGGAATGAACACGCGTAAAAAAACCACGTTCTGGGAGGAATGAACGCATGACCCTCAAGCATACCCTTACTTCTTCGGCTGCAGTGCTCGGCCTTGCCGCCGGCGCAGCCTTCGCCGAAAGCCACACCAGCGACGCCACGCTGACCATCGCCACCGTGAACAACGGCGACATGGTCCGCATGCAGGGCTACACCGATCAATTCACCGAAGAGACCGGCATCGCGGTCGAATGGGTGACGCTGGAAGAGAACGTGCTGCGTCAGCGCGTGACCACCGACATCACCACCGGCGGCGGTCAGTTCGACATCATGACCATCGGCATGTACGAAGCGCCGATCTGGGCCGCGAACGAGTGGCTGGTGCCGCTGGACGACCTGTCCGACGATTACAACGCCGACGACATCCTGCCCGCCATGCGCGCCGGTCTGTCCTATGAAGATACGCTGTACGCAGCGCCCTTCTACGGCGAATCCTCGATGATCATGTACCGCACGGACCTGATGGAAGAGGCTGGCATGGAAATGCCGGAAGAGCCCACCTGGCAGTTCATCCGCGAAGCCGCCGCCGCCATGACCGACCGCGACGCCGACATCAACGGCATCTGCCTGCGCGGCAAGGCCGGCTGGGGCGAAGGCGGTGCGCTGATCATGACGCTCGCGAACTCCTTCGGCGCGCGTCCCGTGAACGAAGACTGGCAGCCGCAGCTCGACAGCGAAGCCTGGTCCGAAGCCATGACCTTCTTCACCGAGATGATGGCCGAATCCGGCCCCGCCGGTTACGCGACCAACGGCTTCAACGAAAACCTGTCGCTGTTCCAGCAGGGCAAGTGCGGCATGTGGATCGACGCCACCGTGGCGGCGTCCTTCGTGACCAACCCCGACGACAGCGAAGTTGCCGACAGCGTCGGTTTCGCCCTGGCACCGAACGCTGAAGGCGTGGACAAGAAGGCGAACTGGCTTTGGGCCTGGGCGCTGGCGATCCCCGCCGGAACCGAGCAGGCTGACGCGGCCAAGCAGTTCATCGAGTGGGCCACCTCGACCGACTACATCGAGATGGTCGCCGAGAACGAAGGCTGGGCCAACGTGCCTCCGGGTGCGCGCACCTCGCTCTACGAGAACGAGAACTACGCCGAGGTTCCCTTTGCCGAGCTGACGCTGAACTCGATCGACGCCGCCGATCCCAACAACCCGACGGTAGAGCCGGTGCCCTACACTGGTGTCCAGTTCGCCGCGATCCCCGAGTGGGCCGGCATGTGGGGCCAGGTGAGTCAAGAGTTCTCGGCCGCCTACGCTGGTCAGCAGTCGGTCGAGGAAGCGCTGGAAAAGGGTCAGGCCATCATGACCGAGGAACTGGAAGCCGCTGGCTACTAAGTTCTGACACTTCGGAAGGGGCGGCCCGCCTGCCCCTTCCACCCCGACGATGCGGGTCTTGCGATCCCCGCAATCGGCCCTTCGTCTTGATCGCCACCAGAATTCTATCGCTCGTCCGCGGACCGCACCGCGCTCAGGGAGACCAGCATGGCCACTCAACACTCACGCTCCGCCGCGCGCTTCATGATGGCCCCCGCCGTCGTATTGCTTCTGGGGTGGATGCTCGTTCCGCTGGTCATGACGCTGTGGTTCTCATTCCGCCAATACCTGCCCCTGCGCGGCGGCGACCAGGGGTTCGTCGGGTTCGACAACTACGTCCGCTTCATCACCTCCTCGGCCTTCTGGCCTTCGGTGCAGGCGACGCTGATCATCGTCGGTGGAGCGCTGCTTATCACCATCGTCTTCGGCGTCCTGCTCGCCATGCTGCTCGACCAGCCGATGTGGGGTCAGGGCGTCGTGCGTATCCTTGTTATCGCGCCCTTCTTCGTCATGCCCACCGTGTCGGCGCTGGTGTGGAAGAACATGTTCATGGATCCCACAAACGGCCTGCTGTCGCACCTGTGGCGTGCCTTTGGGGCCGATCCGGTGGTCTGGCTGTCGGACGCCCCGTTGTTTTCCATCGTGCTGATCGTAAGTTGGCAATGGCTGCCCTTCGCCACGCTGATCCTGCTGACAGCGATCCAGTCGCTGGACAGTGACCAGTTGGAAGCCGCAGAGATGGACGGCGCGCCGATCCTCAAGCGGTTCTACTACATCATCCTGCCGCACCTAAGCCGCGCGATCACCATCGTGATACTGATCCAGACGATCTTCCTGCTGTCGATCTTCGCGGAAATCTTCACCACAACCGGCGGAGCCTTCGGCACCCGGACCCTGACCTACCTGATCTTCCAGCGCGTGCTGGAAAGCCAGAACATCGGCCTTGGATCGGCAGGCGGCGTCTACGCCATCATCCTTGCCAACATCGTTGCCATCTTCCTGATGCGCATCGTCGGCAAGAACCTGGACAATTAAGGGAGGGCACAGACATGGCACGTTCCGTCACCACACGGCGCAAGGCGATCAACACCGCCATCGCCTGGGCCATCGGCCTGCTGATCTTCTTTCCGATCCTGTGGACGATCCTGACCAGCTTCAAGACAGAGGCGCAGGCCATCGCCGATCCGCCCCTGTTCCTGAACTTCGACTGGACGCTGGAAAACTACCGCATCGTGCAGGAACGTTCTAACTACATGCGGTTCCTGTGGAACTCGGTCATCATCGCGGGCGGTTCGACCGTTCTGGGTGTGATGATCGCCGTGCCGGCCGCCTGGTCGATGGCCTTCGTGCCGTCGCGCCGCACCAAAGACATCCTGCTGTGGATGCTCTCGACCAAGATGCTTCCCGCGGTCGGCGTGCTCTATCCGATCTATCTGATCTGCATCGAAATGGGCATTCTGGACAGCCGCATCGCGCTGGTCGTGATCCTGATGCTGATCAACCTGCCGATCATCGTCTGGATGCTGTACACCTACTTCCGCGAGATTCCGGGCGAGATACTGGAAGCCGCGCGAATGGACGGGGCGAGCCTGCGCAGCGAGATCCTTTATGTCCTGACGCCAATGGCCATTCCGGGCATCGCCTCTACCCTGCTGCTGAACTTCATCCTGGCCTGGAACGAAGCGTTCTGGACCCTGAACCTGACGGCTGTGAACGCAGCGCCTCTGACGGCCTTCATCGCCAGCTACTCGTCGCCCGAAGGATTGTTCTTCGCCAAACTCTCGGCGGCCTCGACCATGGCCATCGCGCCGATCCTTATCCTTGGCTGGTTCAGCCAGAAGCAACTTGTCCGGGGCTTGACCTTCGGCGCCGTAAAATAAGCGCCCTCACGTAGCGCAGCGGTAGGGCATAAAAAGGAATCACTCATGGGACGTATCACGCTTGAGAAAGTGCAGAAGAAGTTCGGCGACGTGGAAGTCATCCCGCCGCTGGACCTGACCATCGATGACGGCGAGTTCGTCGTCTTCGTCGGTCCCTCTGGCTGCGGCAAGTCCACCCTTCTGCGCCTGATCGCCGGGCTGGAGGACGTATCGGGCGGAGAGATTCGCATCGACGGCAAGCCGGCGACGGACCTGCCCCCGGCCAAGCGTGGCCTTGCGATGGTGTTTCAGTCCTACGCGCTTTATCCACACATGACGGTGCGTAAGAACATCGCCTTCCCGATGAAGATGGCCGGCATGGATCAGGCCGAGCAGGACCGCCGCATCAAGAAGGCCGCCGATGCACTGAACCTGACCGACTACCTGGATCGCCGCCCCGGCCAATTGTCCGGCGGCCAGCGCCAGCGCGTCGCCATCGGCCGCGCCATCGTGCGTGAGCCCGCCGCATTCCTGTTCGACGAGCCGCTGTCGAACCTCGACGCCGCGCTTCGTGTCGGCATGCGTCTGGAAATATCCGAACTGCACAACCGGCTTGAGACGACGATGATCTACGTCACCCATGACCAAGTCGAAGCCATGACCATGGCCGACAAGATCGTCGTTCTGCGCGCGGGCCACATCGAGCAGGTCGGCACGCCGCTGGAGTTGTACAAAGAACCGCGCAATGCCTTCGTCGCGGGCTTCATCGGCTCGCCCAAGATGAACCTGCTGGGCGGCGAACATGCGGCGAAGCATGATGCCGCGCTTATGGGCATCCGTCCCGAACACTTGGATATCGTGCCCACGGGCGGCACCTTTACCGGTACGGTTGGCGTGGCCGAGCACCTTGGGTCCGATACCTTCTTCCACGTCCACGTGGATAACATCGAAGAGCCCATGACCGTGCGCGCGGGCGGCGAGGTCGGCCTGAAGCACGGGGACACGATCCACCTTGAACCGCAGGCCGACAAGATCCACCGCTTCGACGCAGAAGGCCTGCGCATCGCATGACCCGACTTGCCGGGAAATCCGCCCTGATCACCGGGTCTGCCCGCGGCATCGGTCGCGGCTTTGCGCAGGCCTATATCGCCGAAGGCGCGACGGTTGCCATCGCCGACATCAACATCGACGCGGCGAACGCGACGGCCGACGAACTCGGCGATCAGGCCTATCCCGTGCAGATCGACGTGTCGGACCAGTCCAGCATCGACGCGGCTATCGCCACCGTGGTCGCGCGCACCGGCAAGCTGGACATCTGCGTCAACAACGCCGCTCTCTTCGATGCCGCCAAGACGATCGACATCACGCGCGCCAGCTATGACAAACTCTTCGGCATCAACGTCGCGGGCACGCTCTTCACCATGCAGGCCGCAGCCGCGCAGATGATCGCGCAGGGCCACGGCGGCAAGATCATCAACACGGCCTCTCAAGCGGGCCGTCGCGGTGAGCCACTGGTGCTTGTCTACTGCGCCACGAAGGCGGCCGTGATCTCGATGACCCAAAGCGCGGGCCTCGACCTGATCCAGCATGGCATCAACGTGAACGCCATCGCGCCGGGCGTGGTGGACGGCGAACATTGGAAGCACGTCGACGCCATGTTCGCGAAACTCGAAGACAAACCCCTTGGCCAGAAACGGGCCGAGGTCGAAGCAGGCGTTCCAGCCGGACGCTACGCCCAACCCGAAGACCTGTCGCCCATGGCAGTCTTCCTTGCCAGCAGCGACTCGGACTACGTGGTCGCGCAATGTTACAACGTGGATGGTGGCCAATGGATGAGCTGACGAAAACGACTGCGACGCCCCTGTCGAACGCAA
The DNA here is from genome assembly GCF_009363795.1 of Palleronia sp. THAF1. Classification (NCBI taxonomy): domain Bacteria; kingdom Pseudomonadati; phylum Pseudomonadota; class Alphaproteobacteria; order Rhodobacterales; family Roseobacteraceae; genus Palleronia; species Palleronia sp. THAF1. The sequence continues at coordinate 2,471,601 of NZ_CP045420.1, forward strand.
CGCTGGACAGGTTGCCGGATTCCATCCGCACGCCACGCTATGATCGCTCGAAGCTAACCCCCGGCATCGTCCACATCGGCTTGGGCAACTTCCATCGCGCCCATCAGGCATGGTATCTGCACCGCCTCATGGATCAGGGCTTCGCCCACGACTGGGCCATCATCGGCGCGGGCGTCCGGGCACCCGATACGGCCATGCGCGACCGCCTTCTCAAGCAGGACTGCTTGACCACGCTGATCGAACTGGACCCCTCGGGCAAATCCGCCGAGGTGACCGGCGCGATGATCGACTTCCTGCCCGTGGAAGAGACCAACGCCGCCCTGATCGCGCGCATGTCCCGTTCCGACATCCGCATCGTCGCCCTGACCGTGACAGAGGGCGGCTACTACCGCACGCCCGACGGTGGCTTCGACGCGGACCATCCCGATGTCCAGCACGACGCACAGAACCCCGCGACACCCCGCACCGCCTTCGGCGCGATGGTCGCGGCCCTCCGCGCGCGTCGCGATGCCGGGATCGGTCCCTTCACCTGCCAATCCTGCGACAACCTGCAAGGCAACGGCGATATCCTGCGCCGCACCATTACGGGCCTTGCTCGTCTGCAAGACGCTGACCTTGCCGATTGGATCGACGCCAACGCCACCTTCCCCAATGCCATGGTCGACTGCATCGTCCCAGCCACCGGCCCGGCCGAGTTGGATCTGGCGCGCGACTTCGGCATCGACGACGCCGCCCCTGTCACCCACGAGAACTTTCGCCAATGGGTGATGGAAGATGCTTTCTGCGCGGGCCGCCCGGATTGGGACAAGGTCGGCGCCACCTTTACGGCGGGTGTCCACACCTATGAGACGATGAAGCTACGCTGCCTCAACGCGGGGCATCAGGTCCTGGCCAACGCTGGCGAGATCCTGTCGGTCGAGACCATCGCCGACTGCATGGCCCACAACGCGATCAACGCCCTCTTCCGCAAGGTCGAGATGGAAGAGATCGTGCCCCACGTCGAAGCTGTCCCCGACATGCAACCGCGCGACTACGTAGACCTGATCGACCGTCGGTTCACCAACCCGCAGATCCGCGACACGACCCGCCGCGTTGCCTTCGACGGCTCCTCCCGTCACCCCGGCTTCCTGCTGCCCATCCTGCGCGACGCCCTGTCCACCGGGGCCCCGATCGAGGGCCTGGCGCTCGTCGAAGCCCTATGGGCCCGCATGTGCGAGGGTACCCGCGAAGACGGCAGCACCATCGAGCCGAACGATCCCATGTGGGATGACCTGCAGGCTACCGCGACAGAAGCAAAGACCCGCCCCGCCGCCTGGATCGAACAGCGCCGAATCTACGATGATCTGGCGGAAAACGCCCGCTTCGCAGCCGCGTTCGACACATGGCTGACGATGATCTGGTCAGACGGGACCAAGGCCGCGATCAACGCCTATACCAACGCCTGACAGCAAAAGGCCGCGCCCATCACCGGGCACGGCCTTTTCGCTTCATCGTTCCCGAAATACCTCGGGGGAGTCCGATCCCTGATCGGACGGGGGCAGAGCCCCCGCGTCACCCGCCTTACCGCAAAGGCACCTGAAACAGCGGCATCACCGCCGCCATTTCGGGCCCCCGCGCAAGGCCGGTCACCGCCAGCCGCAGCGGCATGAACAGCTGTTTGCCCTTGCGGCCCGTCTGTTCTTTCACGGCATCGGTCCACGCGCTCCAGGTCTCCGGTCCATAGGGATGGGCGGGCAGCAGGCCATAAGCCTCGTCCACGAAGGCACGATCCTCCGCCTCAAGCTCCACGGCCTTCGGCCCGTCACGGAACAGTTCCCACCACCCGGCCAGATCGGCGCGTGTGGCGACATTCTCGCGCACGACCTCCCAGAAGTCCGGCGCGATCTCGTCCGGCACGCCTACGGCACGGATATCGTCCGCCATTTCCTCGTAGGGCCGCGCCGAGATCACCCGCGCGGTCAGCGGCTTCAGATCCTCTGCATCGAACTTCGTTGGGGCAGAGCCAAACCGCGAGACATCGAACCCCTCGATCAGCTCGTCCAATCCGCCGCGCAGCTCGACCGGATCGCTCGACCCCAGTCGCGCCATCAGCGAGAGCAGCGCCATCGGCTCGATCCCCTGCGCCCGCAGGTCGCGCAAGGACAGCGTGCCAAGCCGTTTCGACAGCGCCTCTCCGCCCGGTCCGGTCAGCAACGAATGGTGCGCGAAGGACGGATGCCCCTGCCCCAGTGCTTCCATGATCTGGATCTGCGTCGCCGTATTGGTCACGTGGTCGGACCCGCGCACCACATGCGTCACGCCCATCTCGGTATCGTCCACCACCGAGGCCAGCGTATACAGCACCTGTCCGTCGCCCCGGATCAGCACCGGGTCGGACACGCTGGCCGCATCGATAGAGATATCGCCGAGGATCCCGTCGGCCCAGTCAATGCGCGCCTGATCCAGCTTGAACCGCCAGACACCGTCGCCGCGCTCGGCGCGCAGACGCTCCTTCTCGGCCTCGTCCAGACCAAGCGCGGCGCGATCGTAGACGGGCGGACGGCCCATGTTCAGTTGCTTCTTGCGCTTCAGGTCCAGTTCCGTCGGCGTCTCGAACGCCTCGTAGAACCGGCCCGCCGCGCGCAGCTCATCCGCCGCTGCCGCATAGCGATCCAGCCGCTCGGACTGCCGTTCGACCCGGTCCCAGGTCAGGCCCAACCACTCCAGGTCTTCCTTGATCGCATCCACATATTCCTGCTTCGAGCGCACGGGGTCGGTGTCGTCCAGCCGCAGGATGAACGTGCCGCCGGCCTTGCGTGCGATCAGCCAGTTGAACAGCGCCGTGCGCAGGTTGCCGATGTGGATGAAGCCGGTGGGCGACGGGGCGAAACGGGTGACGGTATCGGTCATGGGAACGGCCTTTCGGGATGCGCGCGTGTCGTCGCACTTTGCCCCTGACTTGTCGAGTGTGCGGGTTGTCGGGCGCTCCGCAAGGGCCATATCGCAGGCATGAATACGACCGCCCTGACCGCACCCGACCTTGCAGACATCGAACGCCTGGCCCTTGCCGCGCGCGACGCGCTGTCGCCCGACTTCAAGCGCCCCGCGATGCAGGTGGCCTTGCGGGTCGAGGACTTCGCCGACGAAGACATGCTAGATGAACTGGAGTTGGAAAATGCCTTCCAGCTGACTGGCATGTATGAAGGCATCCCGCTGATCGAGAAATCCAGCTTCGACCAGCCGATGCGCCCTGACACCATCTGGCTGTTCCGCCGCCCGATCCTGGACGAATGGGCCGAACGCGGCGACGTCACGCTGGGCGCACTGGTCAGCCACGTCTACATCCACGAACTTGCCCACCATTTCGGCTGGTCGGATGCGGATATCGCCAGAATTGATCGGTGGTGGGAGTGAAGCTTGGAGGTCCGCTGTGCGGACTAAACGAACCTTGAGTTTTGGCCCCCATAGACCGATGTTGCCGAGATGATAATCTGCAAACTCTATCACTCCGCTTGTATTACGTCGCTTTTTGTCAGCATCTTTCCAACCATCGCACTTTCTGACCCGACAGATTTTTTCCCGTCTGTAAAGATCCACGAAGACGATAGCATTCGGAATGAGTATGAGATGCGAGTGGTTGGGTGCTCGTTCGAAATTACGGAGTACACCCCATCACGCTCGACACCTCGCTTTATAAGCAAGACCATCTTTGATCTATCGTACTACGACACGAGCTTAAGTCGTGTGAACGCTCCCTATTCAGATGGTCGTCTGTCAACTCGGCTTAACGTTGTTTGGTTCGCTGATGATGTATCTGATGCTGATCTTGAACATGTGAACGTCCCTTTACGGGATGCTGGTCTGTCTTTCGCAGAGCGTCGAGATATTGACACGGTCGCAGCGCGAGAAAAACAGACTCGATTGAGAGAGTTGCTCACCGAGATAGAAGCTGGGGATTTTGGCGCATTTGCGGCCCAAAATCATACGGTCTCTTTCAATGTCGAGGGGTCGGAACTAGAAATAGCGGGAGTTCGTGTTGATCGGGCGTTCCAACTCCCCGTCGAACGTGATGATGCAACACAACTCATTTATGAGGTAAAAAATTACCGCATGGATCACTGCCCTGAACGCTAATTGACTTGAGTTACCATGGGCTCAAACCGGACCTTCGCCGTGTTTAGAATTGCTCTCCGGTGGAAGCACCGACACCCCCCAAAACGCAAAACGCCGCCCCAAGGGACGGCGCAGCGTAATTCGTAAAGGCGAGATCTTACTTGATCTTGCCTTCCTTGTACTCGACGTGCTTGCGCGCAACGGGATCGTACTTCCGGACCGACATCTTCTCGGTCATCGTACGGGCGTTCTTCTTGGTCACGTAGAAGTGGCCGGTATCCGCCGTCGAGTTCAGGCGGATCTTGATGGTGGTGGGCTTCGCCATGTCTCTCTCCTGGATCGGACGGACGTGCCGCCCCGGACCTGTGGCCCGCTTGAATGCTGAAGTGGCCTTCTACCGCCAATGCCCGCGCTGTCAACCGGCAAACCGACGAGTGTCTACCCAGCCGCCGCCTGCGCCTGATGAACGGCAAGGATCTGCTGGATCAGCCCAGAGGCGTTGCGCACGGGCGTCAGGGTCACAGCGCCGACCGGCTCTATCATAAGCGTGACGACATCGCCCAACCCGGCCCGTGTCACGGCGTTACGCAAGGCTGGCCAGTTGTCCTTGGGCCATAAGGTCCACCACGCTTGACCGACCCGCGCGTGCGGTTCTGTTGTGCGAGACGCCTGCTCACCAATATATCGCAACGCGCCGTCACGCCCCATGACGGCCACGTTCAGCCCAGACCGTCTCAAGTAGCCAAGGGTCACCACGGGCCTGCCACCGGCAACGGCCCTTGTGAAGCGATCATCATGCGACGAAGAGAGTGGCATATACACACATCCGAAACGGTTGCCACACAACCATAGGCGGAATCGGCCACTACGGATAGCCCCATGATCGAGTGGAAAATGCGCGGATGGCCTGTAAGCCGGATTCTGTCCCCGACCCGAAGGTCAGGGGGTGATCATTCCTCTGCGCCTGCCGTTGCCGACAGGCTCTAGCTGCCTACCCGGAACCCTGGCGAAAGCAGCCGTGGGTTCCCTATTCGGCATTGCTCCCGGTGGGGCTTGCCATGCCGGCGCTGTTGCCAGCCCCGCGGTGAGCTCTTACCCCACCGTTTCACCCTTACCCCTACATGAAGGGCGGTCTGTTCTCTGTGGCGCTGTCCATCGGGTTGCCCCGTCCGGGCGTTACCCGGCACCGTCGCTTTCCGGAGTCCGGACTTTCCTCGCGAGGGACCGAAGTCCCCCACGCGATCACCCGGCCATCCGCGCGACGCCCCGGTTAGGCGTTCGCCGCCGCCCGGTCAATCGCCGCCTGCCCTGCCAACCCCTGCGCGATGCCGACGTCACGCACATCGCACGGCCCCTTGGCCCATGGACGGTGCCGCATTCGCAAGCTTGCCAACAGCGCGTCTTGGGGGGCATCGGCAGTATACCCAGCGGCCCGAATCGCCTGCAGGAAATCGCCAGCGCCTTCGCCATCGGGCGTGGCCGCCGCCAAACCCTGCCGCGCCAACCGCGCCCAGTCGAAGCGCGCACCGGGATCAACCTTGCGCCCCGGCGCGCAGTCCGAGTGGCCGATGACGCCCCGCGCCGGGATCGACCAGCGCTCCATGATTCCGGCGACCAGGGCCTCGACAGCATTCATCTGCGCCGCCGCAAAGGGCATCGTTCCGGTGTTGTCGATCTCCAGCCCGATGGAATTGGAGTTCACGTCCCTGCAATCGCCCCAGGCCCCTGCGCCCGCGTGCCAAGCGCGGTCCGCTTCATCCACCAGTTGTTGCACGCTTCCCATCCGGTCGATCACGTAGTGGGCAGAGACCTGCGACTCGGGATTGCACAGCCAAGCGGCGGCCCGCTCTGCGCTTGTCATCGCGGTGTAATGCAGAACGATCAGCCGAGGCGTGCCGCCATCCCGGCGCGGCCCGCAGTTGGGCGAGGGTCGCCAGATTGCGGTCAGCCCCGAGCGGCCCGGAACGGGGCCGGGTTCCACCCGCAAGCGAAGCCGTCGCCATCGGGATCGACACCCAGCTTGTCACGTTGCGGGCCACCAGCAGCAAGAAACGCCTGCTGCGCCAGATCGGAAGACGCATATTGCGCACAGGCCCGCGTCGGATCCTTGGTCCCGAACACCCCGCCACGCCGATAGACCTGCTGACCCACGGCATTCGACGTGGACAGCGCGTATTGCACGATGTTCGGCCCCGACTCGCCTTGGCGCTGGGGTAGCGCGCCGGGTTGGATCACGGTGTACTGCGCACGCTGACGCGCCAGCCTCTCAGCATCGGACTCAATGGTCTCACGAGCCGAGACGGCCTCGAAGTTCTGCTCGTCCGAGATCGCGGTGCCGTTCGATGGCGTCGGCGCTGGCGCTACAGGCGCGGACGCCACGGGCGCAGGGGTAAAGTTCTGCGGTGCGGTGTTCGTCGCGGGGGGCAGCGGGGTCGCGGCCACCGGCCCGGTCTGCGGCAGCGTGCCACCGCCAGCGGGCAACCCGGCGGAACGCAACTCTTCCGACGAGATCACTGGCGCCGTCGGCACCGGAGCGGCAGCCACCGGAGCACGGGGCGCAGCCAGCTGGGCAGTCGCCAGACGCCGTGACTCGTAAGCCTCGTAGTCACCGAAACCGACACCGCGTCCGATATCGACCTGCGACGTTCGGAAGTCCGGATTGCTGTCGGGCAAGGTGCTGCCCGCGCATCCGGCAAGCAGTCCGCAAAGAAGAATCGGTCGGATCGTGTAGGTCATCTTTGGCGTCTCACCCCATCCGCCCCGAACCGGAACGGTGAGTGTTCTTTACCACCACCGCTGCGGCTTGGCCACAAAGCCTGCGGCCTGTTCAAGCGACTGTGCGATATTCAGCAGATCGCCTTCCTCGAAGGGCCGTCCGATCAGTTGCAGACCCACTGGCAGACCCTTTGCATCCTGCCCCGCAGGCACGCTGATGCCCGGCAGACCGGCCAGGTTCGTGGTCACCGTGAACACGTCGTTCAGATACATCTGCACCGGATCGGCGTCCGCCATAGCGCCCAGCCCGAAGGCGGCAGAGGGCGTCGTGGGCGTCAGGATCGCATCCACGCCGTCCGCAAAGACCTGTTCGAAGTCCCGCTTGATCAGCGTGCGCACGCGGCGCGCGCGGTTGTAATAGGCATCGTAAAAGCCCGCCGACAGCACGTAGGTGCCGACCATGATGCGCCGCTTCACCTCATCCCCGAAGCCCTCGGCGCGCGTGCGCTCATACATCTCGGTGATGCCGTCGCCCTGCTGCGGCTCGGCCCGGCGTCCAAAGCGCACACCGTCATAGCGGGCAAGGTTCGAAGACGCCTCTGCGGGCGCAATCACGTAATAAGTTGGCAGCGCATATTTCGTGTGCGGCAGCGCCACGTCGACGACCTTCGCCCCCGCATCTTCCAGCATCGCGCGGCCCTTTGCCCACAGCGCGTCGATCTCTTCGGGCATACCGTCCACGCGGTATTCTCGCGGCAGACCTATGGTCTTGCCCCGAATGTCGCCGGTCAGCGCGGCTTCGAAATCCGGCACGGGCATATCGACGGAGGTGGAGTCCAGCGGATCGTGCCCCGCCATCGCGCCCAGCAGGATCGCGCAGTCGCGCACGTCCTTCGCCATCGGTCCCGCCTGATCCAACGAGGATGCGAAGGCCACGATTCCCCAGCGCGAGCACCGCCCGTAGGTCGGCTTCAGCCCCGTGATCCCGGTGAAGGCGGCGGGCTGGCGGATCGAGCCGCCCGTGTCCGTGCCGGTCGCGCCCAGACATAGGTCCGCCGCCACCGCCGCCGCCGACCCGCCCGACGATCCACCGGGCGTCAGCTGCGTGTCGCCATCCCGCCACGGGTTCACCGCGTTGCCGTAAACGCTGGATTCGTTGGAAGAGCCCATGGCGAACTCATCCATGTTCAGCTTGCCCAGCATGACCGCGCCCGCCGACCACAGCTTGGCAGTCACGGTGGATTCGTACTCGGGCCGGAACCCTTCCAGAATGCGCGACGCCGCCTGCGACGGCACGCCCTTCACGCAGAACAGGTCCTTGATCCCAAGCGGAATGCCCCGCAGCGCGCCCTGGCCGCCCCCGTCCGCTGCCTTCGCCTGCTCCATCGCAAGGTCCGGCGTGTGATGCACAAACGCGCCCAGCGCATCGGCTTCCTGGATCGCACCCAGACAGGCCTCGGTCAGCTCGACGCTGGTGACATCGCCCTTGGCCAGCGCGTCGCGCGCGGCGGAAATGGTCAGCGTGTTCAGATCGGTCATCGCGCCGCCCCTGCTCTTCTTTGTTTTCTCAAATACTCAAAGCCCGACACAGCGGTCACTCGACCACCTTCGGGACGGCGAAAAACCCTTCGCGGGCATCAGGTGCGTTCTTCAAGACTGCCGCCTGCTGATCGCCGTCCGTCACAACGTCATCGCGGCGTACAAGGCGCTGCGGCGTGACCGACACCATCGGCTCCACCCCGTCCACATCCACTTCCGAAAGTTGGTCGATAAAGCCCATGATGCTGTCGAACTCTGCCGCCAGCGCGGGCAACTCGTCTTCGGTCACGGCAATGCGCGCAAGTTTCGCGGTGCGGCGGGCGGTTTCGATGTCGATGCTCATGGTGCGGCCTTTCGCGGGATACGCGCGCCGCTTTACCCCTCGGCCCGGTGCGGTTCAAGGCGGTGGCGGCGCAACACCGTGATCATCCAGCCCAGCATGGTCGCATTCAAGAGGTGCCACATGAAATGCGTGCCGAACGGCAGGACCGGGCACAGTGCATCGTCCACGGATCGCGCAACCAGCGAGGCACACAGGATCCCCGTCCCGATCGCCAGCCCGGCGGAGACGCGCGGCAATCGCGATCTCAAGAGGAAAGCGTAGACGAAGATCAGCAACGGCACCGGCCAATAGAAGGACGATACCGCAAACCCCGGCAGAACCGCGAAGACCTGCCCCGCGGCCAAGGCATAGGGCACGAACAGGACCGCGCCCAGCGCGGACACCCACATAGACCAGCCCCAGAACCGCAGATTGGCGGCGTAAACGTAGATCAAGATGTACAGCAGGATCGGCACCACATCCGCCAGGCTCGCCCACGCCGTTGCGAAAGTGTGGAACAGCCCCGACCCGATCCCGATCACCGCCAGCACCGCACACAACCACCGTTCGACACCCCGAGCGCGTGGCCACAGCCACAGCGCCACAATGACGAAGGCAAGGTTGGTGACGGCATTCGCAGGCTCGGCCAGCAAGCCCGGCCCAAGGCGTTCGCAATAGCCGTCAATCTGGGCTGTCCAATCCATCCGCGCGCCTTCGCTATTCCGGTTCAGACTGCGCCGACTTCATGTCGTCCGTCCCTGCGACCCGTTGACCATCAACGTCAGGCGCCCGCACCGCTTCGCCGATTGCGACCCGTCCCGGAGTCACCACGCTGGCATACCAACCGCCATGGCCGCGCACGGCGGAATAGCCCCCCGGCCCGAAGGTCTCTTCCATACGGCTGCACGGCGGGCATGGCCCTTCGATACACAGAACCGCACTCCCCACCTGCAAAGCGCCCTTGCGGAACGCTGCAAGGTTGATCCCGGACACCACAAGATTCCGCCGCAGGTCCTGTGCCGTCACGGCGTCGCGCCCCAACAAGGCCGCGATCACCGGCAGATGCTCTGCCTGGATTAACGTCACCGCCCGCTTTCCCGCGCGTCCGTGATCGCCGTCCAGCCCATCCAAGCTGACGACGGCCGACTCGACCGCGTCCAACGCCTCTCGCCGCGCGGGACGCAGGCCGATCCACTCGATCCGGCCCGACTGAGCGTGACGCTCCAACATCCGTTGCATCGGTGTCTTGCCCCCTGACATGCCGCAATCCCGCCCTACTGTTTCAGTCAAATGATTATCGGAGGATAGACCATGCTGAACCGTCGCCAACTGATCGCAGCCGGAGCCACCGGCGCCGCCCTTCCGCTTCTGCCCGCAACCGTCCGCGCCGCCGCGCATGAAGGCGGCGAGATGGCCAATCTTGCCGATGCTTTGACCTTCTCGGTCGGCGACACGCAAGTCACCGTCCTGTCCGACGGCGCGATCAGCATCGGCGCGGACGCCCTGCAAGGCATCGACCAAAGCGGCTACGACACGCTGATGAAAGAGGCCTACCGCGACCCCGCAACCTTCCGCGCCGCCGTCAACGGCTTCTTGGTCCGGTCGGGCGACCAGACGATGCTGGTCGACGCAGGATCCGGCGGCGCCATGGGGCCCGACCTTGGCCGCCTGATGGCGAACCTGCAGGCCACCGGCACCGCGCCCGAAGATATCTCGATGCTGCTGGCCACGCACCTGCACCCCGACCACGTCGGCGGAGCGGTCGCGGATGGCAGCGCGGTCTTCCCCAACGCCGAACTCGTGGTGCACGAGGATGACCGAACCTTCTGGTCCGGCGACGCCCCGGAAGGCGCAGAAAACTTCTTCCAGCTCGCCCAATCCGTCCTGTCCGCCTACGGCGACCGCCTGCGCCCGATCACCGGCGAAGAGGCAGAGATCACCTCAGGCATCACCGCCATGCACCTGCCCGGCCACACGCCCGGCCACTCCGGCTACATGATCTCATCCGGTGATGAGAGCCTGCTGATCTGGGCCGACATCGTTCACGTCGCGCCCGTTCAGTTCGCCCGGCCAGAGGTCACCATCGGCTTCGACGTGAATCCCGATCAAGCCGCCGAGACGCGCGCCCGGATGTTCGATCGTGCCAGTGCGGATCGCCTGAAGATCATGGGCACCCACATCGATTTCCCCGGCACCGGATATGTCGCGACCGACGGCGACGGCTACCGCTTCGTCGAAGCGGCCTACCCCTACAAGGCCTGATCCCATGACCAATCTTCCTGACGCACAACGCATCCACGTGGGTGACATCCGCATCACCTGCCTGTCAGACGGCCCCCTGCCACTGGGGGTCGAACAACTGACCGGCGTGGACGAACCCGAATACGCCCGCCTGCTGCGCCTGCACCACCACGACCCCGAGACCTGGCGCTCCGGCCTCAACGCCTTCGTCATCGAGACCGGGGATCGCAAGATCCTCGTGGACGCGGGCGTTGCGGGCAACATGGGCGATCACACGGGCCGCGTGCCTGCCAACCTGAAAGCTGCAGGCTTCGCGCCCGAAGACATCGACACCGTCTTCGTCACCCACCTGCATCCCGACCATATCGCGGGGCTGATGGACGGCGGCACGGCGCGCTTTTCCAATGCGACCCTCCGCGTTCATCAGGCTGACAAGGACCACTTCACCGACGACGACCTCGCCCAATCGGTCCTGAAAGCCTACGAGCACGAAACCTTCGCTGGAGAGACCGAAATCGCCCCCGGCCTGCGCGCCCTGCCCCTGCCCGGCCACACGCCCGGCCATTCGGGGCTGGAAATCATGGACGGTAGCAAGACCCTGCTGATGTGGACCGACATCGTCCACATCCACCCCGTCCAATTGGCCAACCCGAGTATCGGCACCGGCTTTGACGTGGACGGCGAACAGGCCGCGCAGACCCGCCGCCAAATGCTCGACCGTGTCACTGCGGACGACATCCCGATCCTGGGCAGCCACATCACCTTCCCCGGTGCGGGCTACATCGAGAAAGCCACCGAAGGCTACCGCTTGGCACCGATGGCCTACACGCACGACGTTTGAAGCCGAAGGCAGGCGGCGTTTGGGTTCAGCGCCGCCTGTCGCTTGCGGGCGCTCCTACGAGTGTAAGCCGCTGGGACCTAATGGCATCTGTGCGGACTTTCCCGATATTGCACATCTCTGGCAGAAAGACCGTTCCTGCACGACGCTACACATCAAGGATGATCGGACAGTGGTCCGAGACTTCCGGATCGTAAATGACGTCAAACCCCCTCACGGCATCCTGGTCGTTGATCAGCATGTAGTCGGCGAAGCGTCCCGGCTTTTTGTAGTGCGAGTTCCGGGTGCCGCCGAACCCGTGGGTTGTTACGAGTTCGGTCATTCCGGCATCGGCAAGGATCGAGAACGTCTTGCTATCTGGCTCGACGTTGAAGTCTCCGCAGATCACCGTCAGTTCGCCTGGCTTCGCCACCTGGCTTGAAAGATCGCGCAGCCGGTGCGCTTGTTCGGCACGTTGGGGCGTGTCCATTTTTCCAGCAAGGTCCCGCAGCCCGTGCATGTGCGTGACGCTCAAGGCGCGGTTCGCGTCATAATCCCAAACGCGCACCCCATGGGCGCTTCGAGAGCGCGGGTGATCCCCGAAGCCAACGGGAGAGTAGTCTTTGTGAACGAAGCCTTGGGACTGTCCGATGACCGGGAAAGCGCGATGCACGAAGGTCGCCAAACCCCACTGCGAAGGGATAGACGTGTCGCCGTCCCACAGGACGCCTTGTGCCGCGGGACAAAAGATTGCCACGTGGTCCGGCAGCGCCGATGCGACGTCGCGAAACAGGTTCGCGCGTTGGGGCAAGACGTGATCGCCGTCGCGATAGGTTAGCCAATGCTTCTCGGACGAAGAGCTATGAATGACCTCTTGAAGGCAAAGGATATCGGGTGCGGTCGCAGCCAGATAGGGCAGCATCACTTCGTACAGCTTGCCTCCCCAAGCGTTCAAACACATGATTTTCATAAGCCGCCACTCTCCTTAAGGCTAACCTTGGGTATAATGCCATCAAGGTGCAACAAGGGCTTGAGCCGGACTTTCACCACGCCCAACCACTCTCCCCAGCCCGCAGCTTCCCCACCATCGCGTCGCACATCTCAATTGCAACATAGGACCTACGCCCTATACCAACGTCATGCCCCGCGCCCCCTTCCAGATTGGTGATCACGCCGTCGAACCCGGAACACGGCGCACCGTCGATCTGCCGGTCTCTGTTTTGTCCGACCATACGCCCGTCACGATGTCGGTGCATGTGGTACATGGCAAACGTCCCGGCCCTACCCTGTTCATATCGGCTGCCGTCCACGGGGATGAGATCATCGGGGTCGAGATTGCGCGCCGCGTCCTTGGTGCGTCCCAACTCGACACCCTCAAGGGCACACTATTGGTCGTGCCGATCGTCAACACCTTCGGCTTCCTGAACCACTCGCGCTACATGCCCGACCGGCGCGACCTGAACCGGTGTTTCCCCGGTTCTGCTGCCGGATCACTCGCCGGGCGTCTTGCGCATCTGTTCATGACCGAAATCGTCGCCCGCTCTGATATCGGCATCGACCTGCACTCGGCCGCGATCCACCGCACCAACCTGCCGCAGATCCGCGTCTCGGCCAGCAGCCCAGACACCCTGCAACTGGCGCAATCCTTCGGCGCCCCCCTCGTCATCCGCGCCAAACTGCGCGAGGGGTCGCTGCGCGCCGCCGCCCGCGACACCGGCGTCGACATCCTGCTGTACGAGGCTGGAGAGGCGTTGCGCTTCGATGAGATGTCGGCCCGCATCGGTGCGTCCGGCTGTCTGCGCGTGATGCAAGCCCTTGGCATGATCGCCAAGAAAGGTCTCGGCCGCCGTGCCGACCGCCCCGTCACGGTCAAAGAGTCGTCCTGGGTCCGCGCGCCCGCCGGTGGCCTTTTGCGCCTGTTCCGCGAGTCGGGTGAGACGGTGGACGAGGGCCAGACCCTTGCCACCGTGTCCGACCCCTTTGGCACCACCGACACCGACCTGACCGCGCCTTTCGCGGGCGTCATCATCGGGCGTGCTACCATGCCCATCGTCAACGAGGGCGACGCGGTCTATCACCTCGCCAGCGTCCCGGTCACCGACAGCGAAGACCGTCTGACCCAGCTGGCCGCCGATCTCGAAGCCGACCCGATGTTCGACGAAGACGAGATCCTGTAGCGCAGCACCTTCCGATGCCCGCGCAAATCCCTTAGATGGGGCAAAAGCTCATTCCAATCGAAAGGCGCATTCCGATGGCCGCTTACAAGTTCGTTTACCACATGGACGGCGTCTCGAAGACCATCCCCGGTGGCAAGAAGCTGTTCGAAGACATCAAGCTCAACTTCCTGCCCGGCGTGAAGATCGGCGTCGTGGGCCAGAACGGCGCGGGCAAGTCCACGCTGATGAAGATCATGGCCGGGATGGACAAGGACTTCACTGGAGAGGCTTGGCACGCCGAGGGCATCCGCGTCGGCTACCTTGCGCAGGAACCGCAGCTGGACGAGGCGCTGGACGTGCGCGGCAACGTGATGATGGGCGTGGCCGCCAAGCGCGACAAGCTGGAACGCTTCAACGAACTGGCCATGAACTACTCGGATGAGACCGCCGAAGAGATGGCCCGGTTGCAGGACGAGATCGACGCCGAGAACCTGTGGGATCTGGACACCGAGGTGAACATCGCGATGGAGGCCCTGCGCTGCCCCCCCGATGACGCGCAGGTCTCCAGCCTGTCGGGCGGAGAGGCGCGCCGCGTGGCGCTGTGCCGTCTGCTTCTGGAAAAGCCGGAAATGCTGCTGCTCGACGAGCCGACCAACCACTTGGACGCCGAGACGATTTCCTGGCTGCAACAGCACCTGATCGACTACGACGGCACCATCCTGATCGTCACGCACGACCGCTACTTCCTTGATTCGATCACCGGCTGGATCCTGGAGTTGGATCGTGGGCGCGGCATTCCCTACGAGGGCAACTACTCCGCCTGGCTGGAGCAGAAGGCCAAGCGGCTGGAGCAGGAAGCCCGTGAGGACAAGGCCAAGCAAAAGACCCTGTCGCGCGAACTCGACTGGATCAGGCAGGGCGCGAAGGCCCGGCAAGCCAAGTCCAAGGCCCGGATCGCATCCTACGAAAAGCTGGCCAGCCAATCCGCGCGGGAACGGATCGGCAAGGCGCAGATCGTCATCCCCAATGGCGAGCGTCTGGGCGGCAAGGTGGTCGAGGTCGAGGACCTCAAGCTGGTCAAGGGCGACAAGCTGCTGATCGACGGCCTGTCGTTCTCTCTCCCGCCCGGTGGCATCGTCGGCGTGATCGGCCCAAACGGCGCGGGCAAGACGTCGCTCTTTCGCTGCTTGACCGGTCAGGACCAGCCCGACGAGGGCAAGATCGACTGGGGCCCCACGGTGCAACTGTCCTACGTCGACCAGTCCCGCGACGCGCTGGACCCGGAAGCGACCGTCTGGGAAGAAGTCTCCGGCGGGTCGGAGATCATCGATCTGGGCGACGCCGAAATGAACTCTCGCGCCTATTGTGGTGCGTTCAACTTCAAGGGCACGTCCCAGCAGAAGAAGGTGGGCCTGCTGTCGGGCGGCGAGCGCAACCGCGTTCACATGGCGAAACTGCTGAAATCCGGTGGCAACGTCCTCCTGCTCGACGAACCTACCAACGATCTTGACGTGGAAACGTTAAGGGCGCTTGAAGACGCGCTCGAAGATTTCGCCGGCTGCGCCGTCATCATCTCCCACGACCGCTTCTTCCTAGACCGCCTCTGCACCCATATCCTTGCCTTCGAAGGCGACGCCCACGTCGAATGGTTCGAAGGCAACTTCGAGGCCTACGAGGAAGACAAGGTCCGCCGCCTGGGCGAAGAGGCGACCCGTCCGGGCCGGGTGAAGCACAAGAAGTTTGCGAGGTAGATTTGGAACGGAAACAGCTCAAAGATTTTATCAGTTTGGGCGTTTCGTGTCAGTATCTGAAACGCGCTAGGAGCATCGGTGATCTGCCGTATCGTGGTGATGGCTACGTGCGGTACAACATTGTTGAGTTTTCGCGCATCTTGAGGGCGAACAACTTAAAGGTTTCTTTAAATGCGGCGCGAATGCTGCTCGCGCCGATTACATTAAAATTGGATGAAAGTTATCCGGAAGATTCCGGCGATGTTATGACTAGGGATGAGTTGAGTTCGATCTCTGAAGCAATCAAACAGCTTGAAGTCGTCTTAGATGCCGAGTCACCGGAGGTGTCGGCCTTCTTTCCGATAGAGAAAAGGTACAATACCGACCTTCTACTAGATAATATAGGTGCGCTGTTCGGGACTGATAGCTTCGAGAAGCTATCAGAGAACTCTAAGGCGGACTTTGCTGAAGCTGGGAAGTGTATGCTTTTTGAAAGAAACACTGCGGCTGCGTATCATTTGATGCGCGGATCAGAGGGAGCGGTGAAGCACCTCTACAAATGCGCAATTAAGAGGAACCGCAGAAAGAATCTGACTTGGGGGTCCATGGTAGATCACATGAATGAGCGCGGTTTACTGTCAGAATCTTTGAAAGGCACCTTAGACAATTTCAGAAAGGGCTTCCGAAACCCAGTTGCTCATCCGGAAAAGTTTTACTCTAGTGACGAAGCACAGGACCTCCTCGGGACAACCACTCAATTGGTGAATCTGATCGTGGCTCACGAAAAATACGACGACTGTTAAGAAATCCGGCCTATACTTCACCCCTTACCCATCACCTTCCGTATATCTTTCAACCGCTTCTCGTGCGGACATCGTTCCACGCAGGCGGTGCACCATCCCTTGCGCAGGGATCATCATCTGTTCGTAGGTCATGTGCGGGCGATTGATGCGGGCCTGCGCGACCTTGCGGAAACCTGCCACCGGGGTGCGGTGATGGTACTGACCCTTGATTTATGGCTGCGCGAATGTTATTGCAGGGGTGCTGAGACGACCTCTATCGATCCCCTGTCTATCCCTCGCGGGCCGCAGCGTACTCGATCAGGCACCTTCTGCCGCTCTGTTGCACTTCCGCGAACAGGTTGATTAAGACAAGGAATATTCACATGGCCACTGGCACCGTGAAATGGTTCAACACCACCAAAGGCTTCGGCTTCATCGCTCCTGACGATGGCGGCAAGGACGTCTTCGTGCACATCTCTGCCGTCGAGCGTGCTGGCCTGACCGGCCTGCAGGACGACCAAAAGGTCTCCTTCGACCTCGAGTCCGGCCGCGATGGCCGTCAGTCCGCGACGAACCTGTCGCTCGAGTAATTCAGCGTCCTCGGACGTAGGAAAGGCCGCCCTTCGGGGCGGCCTTTTTCGTTTGAAACGCGGTTACTTGAGGTGCTTCTTCGCGGTGCGTGCAGCACCCTTGGCGAGCTGCGCCTTGGGCGATGAGCTGCGCGTCGTGGTGGCCGTGCGACGACGACCGCTTGTGGCGCTGGAAAAGACGCGGCGAAGGATGGATCCGATGGACATGGCGTTACTCCGATACTTGTGAATACAAAGCCAAACGTGCGTGCGCCGTCCCTGTTCCGCCTAGAGTTGCGCCACAACCTCGTCGCGCAGCGCTTCGATCTCGGACGTCCAGGCGCCCTTCCCCATTTCCAGCACGCCTTTGCCCAGGCCAAGGCTTTCCGCATAGACGATGCGGTTGCCCAGAACGGCCGTGGCACGCGGCACGTTGCGTTCGGCCAGCGCGCCTTCGATGTCCGACGACACCCGCGTGCCCGGCTTGAAGCGGTTGAGCACCACCAGCGGCGGTATCTCCAGCCGTTCGGCCAGTTCCAGGATCGAATCGAGCGCCCAGAGATCGACCTGGCTGGTCGCGACGGGCACCAGGACGAGCGATGATTCCCGCAACACAGGCCGCAAGTCGCTGTCGACCTTGGGCGGCGTGTCGACGATCACGAAGTCCACCGCCTTGCGCATCTTCTTGGTCTCGTAACCCGCACCCCACGCGCTTGCAGTGCCGAAGTCTATGCCTGCATCGCCCATCGCCTCGTCACGGGTCATGAACCAGTGGCCGGTGCTGCCCTGGGGGTCGGTGTCGAGCAGCGCGACCGAGTGGCCCGCCTTGGCCAGCGCGACCGCCAGATTGACGGCGAGCGTCGTCTTGCCGGACCCGCCTTTTTGCTGCGCAACGGTGATCACATGGCCCATGAAGCTTTCCCTTTATGCTGCAGCGCAGAATAGTGCTTGCCCCAACGACACGCAAGCGCGGCGGGCTTTCGCCGAAAACGCGGCAACACCTTGCCGATGGGCGTGGGCCTGCGCAGACTCAGCCGAAACGGGCAGGAGACGACACGATGAACATGACACGACGCACGGCAGGCTTCGGCTTGCTGGCATTTGGCCTCCAGGGGTGCATCGGAAACCCGATGGCCGGGCCATCCCCTGCGGTTGCGCGCGACACGATGCCGATGGTCGCCAATCCCGGCTGGGACGCGTGGGTTGCGAACTTCCGGCCGCGCGCGACGTCATCCGGGATCAGCGCGGCGACCTTCGACCGCGCGTTCCAGGGCGCGGGCTACATCCCCGGCGTGATCGAGCGGGATCGCAATCAGACCGAGTTCAGCCGCACGCTGGAAGACTACCTGCAAATCGCTGCCGGGCCGAAGAAGGTCGCCGCCGGTCGCGCGGCTTATGCCCGTCAGCAGAACACGTTGCGCGCCGTCGAGCAGCGCTATGGCGTGGATGCCAAGATCGTGGCGGCGATCTGGGGCGTAGAGAGCAACTTCGGAGAGCGACGCGGCGACATCAACACCGTCTCGGCGCTGTCGACGCTGGCCTACGACGGGCGGCGCGGCGCGTTCTTCGAGCAGCAATTGGTGGCCGCGCTGCGAATCCTGCAGAACGGCGATACGGCGCCCGCCAACATGGTCGGCAGCTGGGCCGGTGCGATGGGGCACACGCAATTCATCCCCACAAGCTACCAATCGCTTGCCGTAGATTTCAACGGCGACGGGCGGCGCGACATCTGGTCGGACGATCCGACCGACGCGCTGGCCTCTGCCGCCAACTACCTTGCCAAGAACGGCTGGCGCCGGGGGGGGCCGTGGGGGATGCTGGCCAGACAAGGCTCTGGCGGCACCGTCATCCAGCCGCAGCCGGGCGGACCGACGTTCCGGGTGTTCCACAACTTCAACGTCATCAAGCGCTACAATAACTCGACCAACTACGCGATCGGCGTCGGCCATCTGGGAGACCGCATCGTTGGTGGCCCGGCCATTGACGGCCCCTTCCCGCCCGACCAGTTCGGTCTGACCAAGGTGCAGCGTCTGGACCTGCAGCGCCGCCTAAACGCGGCGGGCTTCGACGCCGGAGAGCCGGACGGAGTGATCGGATCGGGCACTAAGGCAGCAATCGAGGGGTATCAGCGCCGCGCTGGCCTTGCGGTGACGGGCGAGCCTTCGGTCGCGTTGCTGCGGGCGCTGGGCGGCTAGAAAAGCGGTCTTGGTTCGGCACCCGACGCGGGCATGAACGCCGCCCGCGCCGGATGTCCGGATTCTAAGCGCCCGGCCCCATTGATCTTGGTCAGCGCGCCGGGTCGACCGGTTGCCATGGCGATGGCGGCCTCGACTGGCACGCCAACGTCGTTCACCATGAAACGAACGGCATTCGCCATCGTCAGATCGGCCCCGGCCAGCGTGCCATCTGCAAGGGTAAGCCGTCCGTCGGCCCGGCGGATTTCGCGCCCATTTAGCGTGAAGCGGTCGATTGGCGATCCTAGCGTCGCCATCGCGTCCGTCACAAGAAACAGCCCGCCCGGGCGGGACGCCTGTGCCGCGCGGATCGCGGCGGGATGGACATGCACGCCGTCTGCGATCAGCCCCATCGCGATGCCGGGCGTGTCGAGCGCGGCCCCCACTAGGCCCGGCGCCCGGTGAGACAGCGGGCTCATCGCGTTGTAAAGATGCGTGACCATGCTGGACCCGGCGGCGAAGGCGGCGCGGCACTGGTCGTAGTCGGTATCCGTATGGCCGAGCGAGACGATGGCCCCCGCCTTCGCGAGCGTTTTGATCTGCGCGGGTGTGACGCTTTCGGGGGCGACCGTGACCAGCAGGATCGGCAGGTGCGCAGCGGCTTCGCAAAGCAACGTCAGATCGTCCGCGTCCATCGTGCGGATCAGGGCCGGGTCGTGCGCTCCGCAGCGGGCGTGCGACAGGTGCGGGCCTTCGAGATGTAGGCCCGCGACGCAGGTGTCGCCCTGCGAGATGACTTGCTGGGCGGCGTCGATCGCCGCGCGCGTGCGGTCGGGTGTATCCGTGATCAGGGTCGGCAGGAGCCAGCCGGTGCCGGTGGCCGCGTGGGCTTGGGCGATCTGGAGCAGGCCGTCGGCGTCGGTCTGATCGTTGAACATCACTCCGCCGCCGCCGTTTGCCTGAAGGTCAACGAAGGCGGGGCAGATCGTGCCTTCTCCCAGATCGCGGCATTCGATGTCTGGTTGCAGATCAGCGATTGGAGTGATGCTTTGAACGATACCGTCTTGCAGTATCAAGGCCGCGTTCGGATGCTGGATCAGCCCGTCGTGGATGGTGGTGGCGGTGTAGGCGATCATCATGCGTTACCAGCCAGAGTAAGCGCCCCGTCGAGCGCGTCGCCCGTTGATCGTGTGAGATGGGCCATGTTCGAAGCGGCAAGCCAGGCGGCGTATGTGGGTCCAAGGCCACCGGTCAAGCACAGGCGTGCGCCAGGCGTGAGGCCGAGAGTCGTCAGCGCGCGGTCCAGATAGGCCGCGCCCTCTGACAACAGAGAGGCCGCGACCGGATCGGCATCGTCGGCCAAGATTAGGGGTGTCAGCGCTGCGAAATCACGTGGGGTCGCGGTGCGGGCGAAGCGCACGATACCGGCGGCACCGGCGTGGCGGTCGATCAGGTCGCGCGTGAGGTCGGAGTGCGGGATCAGCCCATCGACGGCCATCAGACACCGCGACAATGCCATGCGCCCCAGCCATGCGCCGGATGCCTCGTCCCCCAAGATCAACCCCCAGCCGCCCAATCCGCGAACCGTGCCGCCCGTAACACGGGCCACCGTCGATCCGGTGCCGACGGAAATGACGAAGCCGTCCTCTTCGCCCAGCGCGCCAATGGCATGCGTAGTCCGATCATCCGAAACGGTGCAGCGTGCGACCGGCAGATCGTCGGTGAACGCGGTGCCGACCGCTTGAGCATCGGCCTGATCCACGATGCCTGCCAAACCGAGGTGAGCCCGCGCATCCCGCATCACACCATCGGCCAAACCACTTTCGTCAACCGCAGCCCGCACCGCATGCAGGACATTCCGCACGGCCCCGTCCCGATCAGTCGTCGCGTTGGCCGGACCGCCTTCGGTGCGGACGACCGAGCCGTCGGGCGTTCGCAGGGCAACACGACAACCGCTTCCGCCGCCATCCACACCGATCAGCACAGGGTTCTGGTCGCTCAAGAGAGTTCCGATCGTTCAAGCCGCCTGGCCCTAGGAACGATACTTGGCTTCTTTGGTAAACCCCCTCGCAGCGGCGGACCTACATGGCCTGCTGCATGATCCCGGTCAAAGTCGCACCGTCGAGCGACACCGGGTTGCTCTTCATGGATGAGGATGCGTGAGCCTCATCGGCCACCTGCGCGGCAATCTCCGGCGTGACACCCATATCCCCAAGCCGCGGCAGACCGGCGGCGTCGATCCATGCCTCCAACGCCGACAAGCCGTCATCGCTACCGAACGCGGCGGCGATCCAGCGTTCGATATCCGTGCGGCGCGGCCCGGATATCTGGGCGAAATTCGCGCGCAAGGACGGGCATAGAAGGCGCCCGCACAACGCGCCATGTGCCGCGCCGGTGTGGCCGCCCAGCGGACCGGCGAGGCCGTGAACCACGCCCAGCCCGGCATTCGCGAGAACGATGCCGCCCGTGAGGCTGACCAGCGCCATGTCGTCAAACGCATCCCCATCCGGTGCCTCGATCACGCGGCGGAGGGCGGCCAAGCCGCGCGGGATGGCATCGCGGCAGAGCGCGTCGGTCAGGGGGTTCGCTTTGCTCGAAAGGTAAGGCTCGATCACCTGCACCACGGCGTCGAGGCCGGACGCGAGACGCACCGAGACCGGCGCGCTTTCTGTCAGCGCAGGGTCGACCAGTGCAAGTCGCGCCAACATTCGATCATCGCGCAAGGATACTTTGCGCGCGTGTTCGGGCACCCCGATGACGGCGTTCTTCGTAGCCTCTGCGCCGGTGCCAGAGGTCGTGGGGATCGCGACGAAGGGCAACGGTGCGACGTCCAGCGGCACGCCATCACCCACCACTTCAAGATGGCGCATCGGATCGCTGTCGGACGGGATCAGCGCGGCCAAGGCCTTTGCCATATCCAGCACCGCACCACCGCCGAGGCCGACGACCACGTCCGGCAGGTTGTCCTTGGCCGCCGCGATGGCCTCACGCAGGCTGGGCAGATCGGGCTCGCCGCGCGTCTCCAACACCTCGCCACCCAGCTTGCCTTGCAACTCCCGCGCGCGATCCGCAGAGGAGCGTCCGTGAACGATCAGCGGACGTGCGCCCAAGGCTGCGATCTCGTCGGCGGCGGTATCGAAGAGGCCGCGCCCGAAGGCGATGCGGGTGGGGAGTTGCAGGGAAAACGGCATGTCGCGGCTCCGGTATCGGACGAGTTCTCAAACGAAACCGGGGCGCGCGGTTTCCCACACGCCCCGGAACAGCAGTCAGGCGATGAGGATCACTGCCAGGACTGGATCAGCTCATCGTAAGAGATGGTCTGCGGCTCTTCCCGCTCGTTCTCCATCGCGGGCTTGGGTGCGCCCGGCTGCTCCAGCCAGTACTCGGCGCCCTGCTCGTCATTCAGGACCGGACCAAGATCACCCTGCACGCCGGCACGCTCAAGGCGCGCCATCACGTCCTCCATGTCCGAGCACAGCGTATCGAGCGCTTCCTGCGCCGTCTTCGCGCCAGACATGGCGTCGCCGATGTTCTGCCACCACAGCTGTGCCAGCTTGGGGTAGTCCGGCACGTTGGTGCCGGTGGGCGACCATTGGGTGCGCGCGGGCGAGCGGTAGAATTCCACCAGACCGCCCAAACGATCCGCACGCTCGGAGAAGTGGTCCGAGTTGATGGTGGATTCGCGGATGAAGGTCAGGCCCACGTCGGCCTTCTTCACGTCCACGGTCTTCGAGGTCACGAACTGCGCGTAGAGCCAAGCCGCTTTGGCGCGATCATCGGGAGTGGAGTCGAGGATCGTCCAAGACCCCACGTCCTGATAGCCGACCTTCATGCCTTCTTCCCAGTAGACACCATGCGGGCTGGGGGCGAGGCGCCACTTGGGCGTGCCGTCTTCGTTCATCACCTCGGGGCTGTCCACGAGTGGGGCCACGAAGGTGGTGTACATGAACATCTGCTGGGCGATGTTGCCCTGCCCCGGAACCGGACCGGCTTCAGAGAACGTCATGCCGGCAGCAGCGGGCGGCGAGTAGTTCTGAAGCCAATCGATCGCCTTTTCGACCGCGTAGACAGCAGCAGGCGAGTTCGTCGCACCGCCGCGATCCATGCAGGCGCCGACGGGCTGAGACTGCTCGTTCACACGGATGCCCCATTCGTCGACCGGCAGGCCGTTGGGCTCACCCGTGTCGCCCATCCCGGCCATGGACATCCATGCGTCGGTGTAGCGCCAGCCAAGCGACGGGTCCTTCTTGCCGTAATCCATGTTGCCATAGATTTCCTGATCCACGCCCATGTGGCTTAGATCGCGGCCGGTGAAGAAGGCGGCAATGTCCTCATAGGCGGCCCAGTTGACCGGAACGCCCAACTCGTAGCCGTATTCGTTCTGGAAGTCGGTCTGGTTCTTCTCGTCGTTGAACCAGTCATAGCGGAACCAATACAGGTTCGCGAACTGCTGGTCGGGCAGTTGGTACAGGTTGCCGTCCGGACCGGTGGTGAACTGGGTGCCGATAAAATCATCCAGGTCCAGAGTGGGCGAAGTCACTTCCGATCCTTCACCAGCCATCCATTCGGTCAGGTTGCGGGCCTGCCCGTAGCGCCAGTGGGTGCCGATCAGGTCAGAGTCGTTGACGAAGGCATCATAGACGTTCTGGCCGGATTGCATCTGCACCTGCAGACGCTCGACCACGTCGCCTTCGCCGATCAGGTCGTGGGTGACGTTGATGCCGGTGATCGCGGTGAAGGCCGGAGCCAACACTTGCGCCTCATACTCGTGGGTCGTGATGGTTTCGGACACGACGTTGATGTCCATGCCTTGGAACGGCTCCGCCGCATCCACGAACCACTGCATTTCGGCTTCCTGCTCCTCGCGGGTCAGGGTCGAAACATCACCGATTTCATTATCAAGGAACTCCATGGCTTCTTCCATGCCCGCGAATGCAGGCGCGGAGAGAAGCCCAAGCGCCACCGTCAGTGCGGTGGTCGATCTAAGAGCAACGTTCATCTTGTATCCTCCCTTGGATGTCGAACGGTCGTTATTGCGTCACGCGAAGCGAAAGATCGCAGCGGCGACGATCACACTGACGACAAGCGCCAGATACTGGGGGCCAAGCTCTAGCGCGAGCCAGCCCAAATTGATGAACCCAGCGGCGAGCAGCGAGATGAACAGCCTGTCGCCGCGCGTGGTCTCGATCCCCAGAACGCCCAGCTTCGGCGTCTCGGGATATCGAATTGCAAGGATGGTGAAGGTCACGAGCGTACCGGCCACCAGCCAGAAGAACAGCGCCGTGGGCAGCACCCACGCCATCCACCCACCGGGGTTCAGGCTGGCGGTCCATTCGATGGCACTGTCGTCCCCGCTTGCGGCCATGGCGCACCACAGGATGAACGCGCCAACGGCCAGCCAGACGCCGACGAGCGTGACGAACAGCGGGGTGTGCCCGTGGGAGACGGTGGTGCCGCCTTCGGTCTTTGCAATATCGGTCATCACACTCTCCCCAGAGCAAAGCCCTTCGCTATGTAGTTACGGACGAAGTAGATCACGAGCGCGCCGGGTACGATGGTCAGCACGCCCGCGGCGGCCAATACGCCCCAGTCGATGCCAGCCGCCCCTTGGGTGCGGGTCATCGTGGCGGCGATGGGCTTGGCGTCGACGGATGTCAGCGTGCGGGACAGCAGCAGTTCGACCCAGCTGAACATGAAGCAGAAGAACGCGGCGACGCCGATACCGGAGGAGATCAGCGGCATGAAGATGCGGGTGAAGAACCGACCGAAGGAATAGCCGTCGATGTAGGCGGTTTCGTCTATTTCCTTGGGCACGCCGCGCATGAAGCCTTCCAAGATCCACACCGCGAGGGGCACGTTGAACAGGCAGTGCGCCAGCGCCACGGCGATGTGCGTGTCGAACAGGCCCACGCTGGAATACAACTGGAAGAACGGCAGCGCGAAGACAGCAGGCGGGGCCATGCGGTTGGTCAGCAACCAGAAGAACAGGTGCTTGTCGCCCATGAAGTTGTAACGGCTGAAGGCATAGGCCGCTGGCAGGGCGACGGAAATCGAGATCACCGTGTTCAGAATCACATAGATCAGCGAGTTGACGTAGCCCATGTACCATGACGGATCGGTCAGGATCGTCTCGTAGTTCGCAAAGGTCAGATTCTGCGGGAACAGCGAGAAGGAGCCGAGGATCTCGGCGTTGGTCTTCAGGCTCATGTTCACCAGCCAGTAGATCGGCACCAGCAGGAACAGCAGATACAATGTCATGACCACGGCTGATCCGTTGATCCGATTGCCGCGCTTGAGCTTGGCATTGGCATTCTCTGCGGTGACGTCTCCGGGGAGATGCGCCGAGGCTGTCTGGTCGGTCACTGCCCGTTCTCCTTATCCAGGTTCGTCATGACGATGTAGAAGACATAGCTGATCACCATGATGACCAGGAAATACATCAGGCTGAACGCGGCTGCGGGGCCAAGGTCGAACTGGCCAAGGGCCATCTTCACAAGGTCGATGGACAGGAAGGTGGTGGCGTTGCCGGGCCCGCCCCCGGTCAAGACGAAGGGTTCCGTGTAGATCTTGAAGCTGTCCATAAAGCGCAGCAGGATCGCGATGGTCAGCACGCCGCGCATCTTCGGCAGCTCGATGTAGCGGAACACGGCCCAGCGGCTGGCTTGGTCGATCTTGGCGGCTTGGTAATAAGCGTCGGGGATGGATTGCAGGCCCGCATAGGCCAGCAGAGCCACTAGCGACGTCCAGTGCCAGACATCCATCGTGATGACGGTGGCCCAAGCGGCGTAGAAGCCCTGCGTGTAGTTGTAGTCGATGCCCATCGCGTCGAGCGTGTAGCCCAGCAGACCGATGTCCACCCGGCCGAAGATCTGCCAGATGGTGCCGACAACGTTCCACGGGATCAGCAGCGGAAGGCTCATCAGGACAAGGCAGAACGACGCCCAGAAGCCCTTTTTCGGCATGTTCAGCGCGATGAAGATGCCCAGCGGCACTTCGATCGCGAGGATGATGCCAGAGAACACGATCTGCCGTCCAAGCGCGTTCCACATGCGCTCGGAATGCAGCATGTCATCGAACCACGTCAGGCCCGCCCAGAAGAACTGGTTGTTTCCGAAGGTATCCTGCACCGAGTAGTTGACCACCGTCATCAACGGGATCACCGCCGAAAACGCGACAAGGATCAGGACCGGCAGGACAAGAAACCACGCCTTTTGGTTGTCGGTCTTCATGCCGCGATCTCCTGCTTTTTGGACCGCAGAGGCCCGTCGCCGCCCTCGGGGGCCACACGCCAGTCGTTTTCGTAGACGTTCACGCCACCTTCGACGAACTGCACGTGGGTGCCGCCGTCTGGCACGCTTTCGCCCTCACCCGCGATGGCCGCGACTTCCTGACCGCCAAGGTCCAGACGCACGATCTTGTGGCGGCCCACGTCTTCCACGCGCGTCACCCGCGCGGGCAGGCCGTGATCGCCCATACGCACGTATTCAGGCCGCACGCCGATCTTCAGCGCGCCGCCTTTGGTGGGGTAGGCTTGGCCCATGTCGAACCGGGTGCCGGCGATCTGGGCCTTCGTACCGTCAATCTTGGCGTCGAACAGGTTCATACCGGGCGAGCCGATGAAATAGCCGACGAAGGTGTGGCCCGGCCGCTCGAACAGCTCGTCCGGGGTGCCGATCTGCACGACGCGCCCGTCGTACATCACGACAACCTTGTCGGCGAAGGTCAGTGCCTCTGTCTGGTCATGGGTCACGTAGATCATCGTGTGCCCGAAATCCTGATGCAGCTGCTTCAGCTGGGTGCGCAGCTCCCACTTCATGTGCGGGTCGATCACGGTCAGCGGCTCGTCGAACAATAGCGCGTTCACGTCGTCACGCACCATGCCGCGACCAAGGCTGATTTTCTGCTTGGCGTCCGCCGTCAGTCCGGCGGCGCGACGGTCCAGCACATCTTCCATGTCGATGGACTTGGCAACGCGGGCGACGCGCTCGGCAATCTCGGTCTGTGGGAGTTTACGGTTGCGCAGCGGGAAGGCGAGGTTGTTGCGCACCGTCATCGTGTCGTAGACGACTGGAAACTGAAACACCTGCGCGATGTTGCGGTCCGCCGTGGGCAGATGCGTCACGTCCTTGCCGTCGAACAGCACGCGCCCGTGGGACGGGATCAGCAGGCCAGAGATGATGTTCAGAAGCGTGGACTTGCCGCAGCCCGACGGCCCGAGCAGCGCGTAGGCCTCTCCGTCGGTCCAGTCGTGGTTCAGCTCCTGCAACGCGAAATCGGACGGCGATTTCGGGTCGTCGAGGTAGCTATGGGCCAGAGTATCAAGGGTGATCTTAGCCATCAGGCGGCCTCTGCGTAGGGGGCGGGCTGCACAAGGCGGCCATCGGCACCGAAGATGTAGATGTGACGGGTGTCCAGATGCACCGTCAGCGCCTGCCCTGGATCCAGATGGCGCACCCCATGGACCAGCCCGACCCAACGCTGTCCGTCGTGGCGCACGTGCACGAAGGTTTCGGACCCGGTGATCTCTGTCACGCTGAGGGTGGTGTCGAAGCTGAGTCCGCCGTCGATGGCGTCCAGCGACAGATGGTTGGGGCGGAAACCGGCGGTGTAGGTGCCATCGGGTAGATTGACGCCGATCCGAACGGCGGGAACCTCTTGTCCGCCACCGAACCGAAGACGATCGCCGGTCTTTTCGACCTCGATGAAGTTCATCGGCGGATCGCTGAACACACGCGCAGTCGTCGCATCGGCGGGCTTGCGGTAGACCGTTGGCGTCGGGCCGAATTGCGTCACGCGCCCTTGCCAGAGCGTCGCGCAATTGCCGCCCAGCAGCAGCGCCTCTTCCGGTTCGGTCGTGGCATAGACGAAGATAGAGCCGGACTTCTCGAAAATGCGCGGGATTTCGGCGCGCAATTCCTCGCGCAGTTTGTAGTCAAGGTTGGCCAGCGGCTCGTCCAGCAAGACCAACCCGGCGTTCTTCACCAAGGCCCGCGCCAGCGCGCAGCGCTGTTGTTGCCCGCCCGACAGTTCCAGCGGCTTGCGGTCGATCTGCGGCGTTAGTTGCATCAGCTCTGCCGTTTCGCGCACGCGGGTGTCGATCTCGGCTTTATCCAGCCCCATCAGCCTCATGGGAGAGGCGATGTTGTCGTAGACCGACATCGAAGGATAATTGATGAACTGTTGGTAGACCATCGCGACCTTGCGGTCCTGCACGCGCTGGCCAGTGACGTCTTCGCCCTGCCAGATGATCTTGCCGGTGGTCGGCTTATCCAACCCAGCCATCAACCGCATCAGGGTCGTTTTGCCCGCAGACGTAGGCCCAAGCAGCACGTTCATCGTGCCCTTCTCAAGCGTCAGGTCGGTGGGGTGAATATGCGTCGCCCCGCCCTCGACCTTCGATACGTTCTGCAGCGTCAGCGTCATCTGGCTTGGCCCTCCCCAGTGTCGAATGTGAAGGTGTGAGCCGCCGCCAAGAACGCACACCCAAGGGTGAAGTGCGTGTGGCGCGGCCAGGCCTCCCATCCCGACAGCAACGGAGGGACGGTAGGAGATTCGACCCGACATGGAAAGCGGTATTTTCGCGAATGTTCGCTTTGACAGTGTCGTCGGTGGCACTACGGGCCTACTATGGTGGCTATACGTGTTTTTTGCCCATTTCGGCTGCGCCCCAAGGGCCTCGGCTTGGCCCTTTCGCATAATCGCGAAAATAAACTTGACTGAAACGAAAATCGCGAAAAGCTGGGTTCTGCGGAGGAGCCAGTGTCACAGACCATCAGATACCCCGAGATTATCGATATCGCCCGCCGCGATGGCAAGGTGACCGTCGAAGATCTGGCGACCCATTTCGGTGTGACGCTTCAGACGATCCGCCGCGACCTGACTGACCTTGCCGAAGCGGGGCGGCTGGAACGAGTGCATGGTGGCGCGGTACTGCCGTCTGGTACGTCCAACATCGGCTATGACGAGCGTCGTCGCCTGAATGAAGAGGCAAAGGCTGCAATCGGCCGCGCTTGCGCCGACGCCATCCCCAACGAAAGCTCTGTGTTCCTGAATATCGGCACGACGACCGAGGCCGTCGCGCGGCACCTGCTGACCCACCGCAACCTGTTGGTCGTGACCAACAACATGAACGTGGCCACGATCCTTGCCGGCAATCCCGATTGCGAGGTCGTCGTGACCGGCGGCGCGCTTCGACGGTCGGACGGCGGGTTGGTCGGGGATGTCGCAACAATGACCATCCGTCGCTTCAAGTTCGATATCGCCGTAATCGGATGCTCTGCCTTGGATGCGGACGGCGACCTGCTGGATTTCGACATGCAGGAAGTCGGCGTGACCCGCGCCATCGTGCAACACGCGCGACGGGTCATGTTGGTCGCGGACGGCTCGAAATTCCAGCGCAACGCTCCGGTGCGCGTGGCGTCGCTTGCCGATCTGGACGAAGTCATCACCGACATTACCCCGTCCACCCGTTTCCAAAACCGCTGCCGCGATGAGGGCGTTGCGGTGACACAGGCCAAGGTGGACGTCACAAAAAATGCCGCGGAATAGAGGCTCTTGTGCCGAATACGCGTCGTCGTCCGCTCCGGCCTGACTTCATGAAACTGCCTGGGAGTTGTCGCGCTTGCCGACCTGAATATGGCCTGCTTCGACCGCGTTAAGCAGGCCAATCGTGCCACCAAGAAGACCGTCCGACAATTCAGCTGTCGCGACGACTTGCAGACCGTGCCGACCCGACGCATCGCGGGCCGGGAACCCGACACCCATAGCGTCTGTCCGATCTGGACGCCGGCGCTGTTCTCCTTCGTCTACCAGCGCGATGCGTTCTTCTGAACAGACATGATCACCCGCTCTATCCCCGAAATGCAGACACGGCCTTTGGGCATGCTCCTGCGAGAAGACCAGTTCAACTCACTGGACCACAAGTCACCGCAGTGGGCCACACAAGTCGTCTCCGTGGCTCCGGTGACGCTCTTGTTCCTGACGGTCAAACGTCGGTTTCATGCCAGTGCGAACGCGGTTCGAAGCTAGGAAAGGTGAATCGCCAGAGGGAGATTTTTATGGAAATTTAATGATGATGATGGATTTTCCGCGATCAATTCCCAGCCGGCTCTGCCGCATTGGTGTTGTCGTCCTCATCTTTCTCACGCCCCCACAGCACGCCGCGCTTGCCGCTGCCCAGACGCTCCAGCACGGCGTAGATGGCCGGGATGATCAGGATGCCTAGGAAAGTCGCCGCGATCATGCCGCCCATGGCGGCTGCGCCGATAGCGTTGCGCGCCGCGGCTCCCGCGCCGCTGGCAAGGACCAAGGGCAACATGCCAAACACGAAGGCCAGCGCGGTCATCAGCACCGCACGGTAGCGCTGGCGCGCGCCTTCGGTCGCGGCCTCGGTGATCGACTTGCCGGACTCCCTCTGGTTCTTCGCGAACTCCACGATCAGGATGGCGTTCTTGGCCGCGAGTCCGATCAGCATCACCAGACCGATCTGCGCATAAACGTTCGCGGTGAAGCCCGCGAAGGACAGCGTCAGAGCCGCCCCCGCCCCCGCGATCAGAACGGACAGCATGATCGCCAGCGGTTGCAGCCAGCTTTCGAACTGCCCCACAAGGAACAGGTAGGCGAAGACGAAGGCCAGCGCGAAGGCGATGAAGGTCACGTTGCCCGCCTGCTGCTGCTGAAAGGACGCGCCCGAATAGGCAAGCTCATAACCCTCCGGCAGCTCTGCATCCGCAACGGATTGGAGCGCCTGCAGGGCCTCGCCGGAAGAGAACCCCTGTGCGGGTTGGCCCGATACGTCGGCGGCGGTGAACAGGTTGAAACGGGGCAGGATATAGGGGCCGAACTCGGTGCGCAGGTCCGACACGGCGGACAGCGGGACGACGCCGCCCATGCGATTCTGCGCGTAGATTTCGGTGATATTCTCTGGCGAAGAGCGGAAGCGATCCTCGGCCTGGATGCGCACCTGATAAACCCGCCCTTCGTACAGGAACTGGTTCACAAAACCCGCGCCAAGCGTCTGTCCTAGCGTTTCGTAGATCGACGCCACCGACAGGCCCAATTGTTCGGCGCGTTCGCGGTCGATATCGACGAAGATCCGGGGCACGTCGGCCGAGAACGTCGTGCGAGCGCCCCCGATGGC
Source organism: Palleronia sp. THAF1 (assembly GCF_009363795.1). NCBI lineage: Bacteria > Pseudomonadati > Pseudomonadota > Alphaproteobacteria > Rhodobacterales > Roseobacteraceae > Palleronia > Palleronia sp. THAF1. Next base: position 2,502,877 of record NZ_CP045420.1, read on the forward strand.
GGACTCTTGGTTCGCCGCGCCGATGAAGGAGCGCGCGACTTGCGCGACCTCTGCCGCGTCCTGCCCGTCGGTCGCAAGAATCTGCGCAGAGAATCCGCCGACCGATCCGGATCCCGGGATAGACGGTGGCGGGAAGGCGGTGATCTGCAAGCCCGGCAGTGTCTGGAATTGCCCATTCAACTGGCCCAACGTCTGGAAAACGCTAGGGCGCTCGCCCCACGGCAGCATCGTCACGATGGCGATACCGACCGAGGACCGCGATCCGCCAAGGAACGAGAAGCCCGAGACAGAGATGACGTTTTCGACGCCTTCCGTGCCTTGGATGATATCGGTTACCTCGGCCATCGCGTCTGTGGTGCGCTGGAGGGACGCGCCGTCCGGCAGGGCCACATCCACAAGGATCGCGCCCTGATCCTCTGAAGGGACGAGTTCCGTCGGCAGTTTCAGATAGGTCGATCCGGCTAGGAAAATCGCGATCCCCAAGACAGCGATGGCCAGAATACCGCGGGTCACGAAGAAGCTGACGACCTTTCCGTAGACATCCCTGCTCCACCACAGAACCTTGTTGAACTGGCGGAAGGGCCACCACGGTTCATCCTGCGGGTTCAGCATCGCGCCGCACAGGGCGGGTGTCAGGGTCAGGGCGACGACCGAGGACAGCACGATAGAGATCGACAGCGACAAACCGAATTGCCGGTAAAGCTGGCCGGAGATGCCCGGCAAAAAAGCGACCGGCAGGAACACGGCAAGCAAGACCAGCGTGGTCGAGATGATCGGGCCGGTGATTTCGCCCATCGCCTTTGTCACGGCTTCCCGGCGCGACATGTCGGGATTTTCCTCGATGACGCGGGTAGCATTCTCGACCACCAGAATAGCGTCGTCCACGACGATGCCGATGGCAAGGATCAGCGCGAGTAAGGTGATGACGTTGATGGAAAAGCCGATGGCCAGCAGGGCCGCGAAGGTTCCGATCAGCGAAACCGGGATGGCGATGATCGGAATGATCGTCGCGCGGACGCCTTGCAGAAAGACGAAAACGACCACGACGATGATCAGCGCTGTCAGGAGTAGCGTCTTGACGATCTCTTCGATTGTGACGCGCACGTATTGGGTAGTGTCGTAGACGACTTCATAGGTCAGTCCTTCGGGGAAACTGGCCTGTCGCGCCTCCAGCTCGGCCTTTACCTCGTCGACGGTGGCGATGGCATTGGCGCCGGGCGACTGGTTCACCTGCATCGTCAGGCTCTCGCGGTCACCGAGGAAGGAGTTGGTGGAATAGTCCTGCGACCCCAACTCGACCCGCGCCACATCCGACACGCGCACCAAGCCGCCCGCATCGCCCGAGCGCACCACGATATCTTCGAAGGAGGACACATCCGACAAACGGCCCTGCGCCGTGACGGTGAAGACCTGCGATTGCCCGTCGACGGCCGGTGCGCCACCGACCTGACCCAGCGCCGCTGCAAGGTTTTCGGACCGGATGGCGTCGGCCACATCGGATGGCGACAGACCGAATTGCGCCAGCTTGTCGGGGTCGGTCCAGATGCGCATCGCGTAGTTCGACGGGCCCAGGACTTGCGCGTTGCCCACGCCGTCGATCCGCTGCACGGCGGTCGTCAGGTTGGTGGACACGTAGCTGGCGGCGTCAACGATGGACAGGTCGCTATCCGGATCGACCGGGAAAGCAACGGCCAGCAGGAAGTTGGGCGACTGGGTTCGGATCGTCACGCCCTGATCGACAACAGAGGTGGGCAACTGCGGCGTCGCCAGCTGCACCCTGTTAGAAACGTTCACCTGCGCGATGTCCGGGTCCGTACCGATGGCGAAAGTGATCGACAGCGAATAGGTGCCCTGGTTCGACGACGACGAGGACATATACAGCATCCCCTCCACACCGTTGATCGCGCGTTCCAGCGGCGCGCCCACGGTCTCTGCCAGAACGGTGGAGTCAGCGCCGGGATAAGACGCCGAGACCTGCACCGTAGGCGGTGAGATGTTTGGATACTGCGTGACCGGCAACACGAACATCGCCAGCAATCCAGCCAAGACGATGACGATAGAGATCACGCCCGCAAGGCGCGGACGCTCGATGAAGATCTTCGAGATCATTGTGCGTCGCTTTCGCCCGAGTCGTCGTCCGTGCTGTTATCGCCGGAGTCCGCGCTATCGCCCCCTGACTCCTGCTCGCCGGAACCGCTGTCTTGCGATCCACCGGAGCCCTGCGATCCCGAACCGCCACTGCCCGGCGTTCCGCCCTGCCCTCCGGCCATGCGGGGATCGACTGTCTGACCCTCTTCCAACTGCAACGCACCCCGCACGATGACGCGTTCTCCGCCGTCCAACCCACGCGTGATCGCGACCTGGCCGGGCTCGGGGGCTTGCGTCACCTCGACCGGCATCCGCGTGACAGTATCGTCGTCGCGCACCACCCAGACCGCACGGCCGTCGCGGCTAAGCTGGACAGCGGCTTGTGGCACAACGGGAAGAACCGGTGGATCAATCTCGGACACCAGAAGAGAGACGTTTTGGTTCGGCAGGAGTAGCCCGTCGGGGTTGGCGAAGCGCACCCGCAGCTCGACCGTGCCCGTCTGCGGATCGACCTCGTTTCCCACGAAGGAAAACTCTCCGGCAGGCTGGTATGTCGAGCCATCCGGCAATTGCAGGCTCAGGCGATACTCCGAAGAGCCGCTCTGTGTAGATTGCGCCGCGGTCGCGGCTCCTTCTATCGGGGCCGACGACACGCCGCCGATGCCAAGCTGCGTCCACTCAAGCAGACGATTCTCGCCCAGCGAGAAGACACCCCAGATCGGATCGACCTGCACGACATTGGCCATCACTTCCGACGAGGGCGACACAAAATTGCCGCGCGTGATCAGCGGGGCGGAAATCTTACCGTCGATGGGCGCTTCGATCGTTGTATAGCTCAGGTCCAGCTCTGCCTGCTGAACCATGGCCTGCGCCTGATCGACCTGCGCACGCGCGGCTTCGGCGGCAGCGGTCGCGTCGTCCAGACCGGCTTGGCTGACCGTACCGCTGTCGCGCAGTTCTTCGTTTCGGGTCAACTGCCGCTCGGTTTCCAGTCGCGCCGCTTCGGCTGATGCCAAGCTGGCTCGCGCGGAGGCCAGCTGTGCGTCATATTGCGCGGACTGGATGCGGAACAGAAGATCGCCTTCGCTGACGCTTTCGCCGCCCTGAAAGCCGACATCTTCGACATAACCACTGATGCGTGCGCGGATCTCGACCCGTTCGATGGGCGCAACACGGCCCAAGAAACGGAAACTCTCACCCACGGCTTGCGGCTCAGCGGTCTGGAAGACGACGGCCGTGGGCCTGCTTTGGCCTTGCCCTCCTTGGCCCTGCTCCCCCTGCCCTTGCGCGCTTGCTTCCATTCCCAAGAGGTTCGCCAAGAAGTCCGGGACAGGAACCTCCCCAATCAAAGGCAATTCGACGCTCACGTCGCCCTCATCACCTTCGGAGTCACCATCTTGCGCCCCCGGCGCCATGGTTGTTGCAAGGAAAAATGCGGCCGTCCCGAAGAGGGCCGTCAAAGATATGTTTCGCACTGTCGGCCTCTCCTTCGAACGATGGGCCAGATAATGCAGCCGACCAGAATGGCGATGATTCTTAGCGCTTTGTCGCAGGCAAATGTAAAGCCTGAACCGACATGAACCGTTAGCGCGACCAAAACTGACAGGTAGGTGCGGGACATGCGAGCTGTACCATTCGCTCCCACTGCCCCCTTTTTTTGCACACGAAAGCGCGCCCTATTGGGGCGCGCTTTGTTTAGTCCGTTCATCGTTAGAGAGATACATTGAGATGGCGCTTACTAGGTTTGGCGGCGACCTACTCTCCCACGCCTTAGGACGCAGTACCATCGGCGCAACGGCACTTAACGACCGGGTTCGGAATGGAGCCGGGTGTTTTGCTCGCGCTATGACCACCAAACCGAGTAAGGGCCATCTCGTATCAGCTGGCCTGTGGGCCATCTATTTCAAGTCGTACACTGTGATGTATGCTTCTGATTTGATTTACTTCCTCACCTTTGGTGAGAGAGCCAGACTTCTACTGGATCAAATCAAGCCTATTGGACAATTAGTACCGGTCAACTGAATGCATTACTGCACTTACATCTCCGGCCTATCGACGTGGTGGTCTACCACGGTCCTCAGGGATACCTTGTTTTGAGGGGGGCTTCCCGCTTAGATGCCTTCAGCGGTTATCCTGTCCGATCATAGCTACCCAGCACTGCTATTGGCATAACAACTGGTCCACCAGTGGATCGTTCACCCCGGTCCTCTCGTACTAGGGGCAACTCCTCTCAAGTATCCTACACCCACGGCAGATAGGGACCGAACTGTCTCACGACGTTCTAAACCCAGCTCACGTACCTCTTTAAACGGCGAACAGCCGTACCCTTGGGACCTGCTCCAGCCCCAGGATGAGATGAGCCGACATCGAGGTGCCAAACGGTGCCGTCGATATGGACTCTTGGGCACCATCAGCCTGTTATCCCCGGCGTACCTTTTATCCGTTGAGCGATGGCCCTTCCACTCGGGACCACCGGATCACTATGGCCGTCTTTCGACTCTGCTCGACTTGTCAGTCTTGCAGTCAGGCTGGCTTCTGCCATTGCACTCAACGACCGATTTCCGACCGGTCTGAGCCAACCTTCGCGCGCCTCCGTTACTCTTTAGGAGGCGACCGCCCCAGTCAAACTACCCGCCACACAGGGTCCCGGATCCGGATAACGGACCGCGGTTAGACATCAAGCAGAGCAAGGGTGGTATCTCAAGGATGGCTCCACAGAAACTGGCGTTCCTGCTTCAAAGCCTACCACCTATCCTGCACATGCTCGGCCTAATGCCAATGTGAAGCTGTAGTAAAGGTGCACGGGGTCTTTCCGTCTAACCGCGGGAAGCCTGCATCTTGACAGGCAATTCAATTTCGCTGAGTCGATGTTGGAGACAGCGGGGAAGTCGTTACGCCATTCGTGCAGGTCGGAACTTACCCGACAAGGAATTTCGCTACCTTAGGACCGTTATAGTTACGGCCGCCGTTTACCGGGGCTTCAATTCAAAGCTTGCACTTCTCCTTTTAACCTTCCGGCACCGGGCAGGCGTCAGACCCTATACGTCGTCTTGCGACTTCGCAGAGCCCTGTGTTTTTAGTAAACAGTCGCCACCCCCTAGTTTGTGCCCCCCGCCAACAGTTGCCTGCTAACGGGGCCTCCTTCTCGCGAACTTACGGAGGTATTTTGCCGAGTTCCTTCAACATCGTTCTCTCAAGCGCCTTGGTATTCTCTACCAGTCCACCTGTGTCGGTTTAGGGTACGATCTTATAGTAGGGCTATTTCCAGGAACCTCTAAGCAGCCCAATCAATCCGATAAGATTGAACTACCCTCGAGATCCGTCACCTCTACATGGCCCAGGAATATTAACCTGGTTCCCATCGACTACGCCTTTCGGCCTCGCCTTAGGGGTCGGCTTACCCTGCTCAGATTAGCTTTAAGCAGGAACCCTTGGACTTTCGGCGACAGGGTCTCTCACCCTGTTTGTCGCTACTCATGTCATCATTCTCGCTAGTGATCTCTCCACGGGATCGCTCACGCGCCCGCTTCACAGAAAGCTCCTTGTCTCCAATACGGGCGAACCCGCTAAGGAGACAGTGAGCTATGTCACACTACGCTCCGCTACCATGCGCTATGCGCATCCTAAGCTTCGGCTCATGGCTTGAGCCCCGTTACATCTTCGCCGCAAGACAACTTATCTAGACCAGTGAGCTGTTACGCTATCTTTAAAGGATGGCTGCTTCTAAGCCAACCTCCTGGTTGTTTTGGTCGTCTCACATGCTTTCCCACTTAGCCATGAATTAGGGGCCTTAGCTGTAGGTCAGGGTTGTTTCCCTCTTCACGACGGACGTTAGCACCCGCCGTGTGTCTGCCAGATAGTACTCTACGGTATTCGGAGTTTGGTTAGGATCAGTAAGCCTGTGGGGCCCCATTACCCATCCAGTGCTCTACCCCCGTAGGTATTCGTCTGACGCTCTACCTAAATAGATTTCGCGGAGAACCAGCTATCTCCGAGTTTGATTGGCCTTTCACCCCTAGGCACAACTCATCCCGACCTTTTTCAACAGGTGTGGGTTCGGACCTCCAATAAGTGTTACCTTATCTTCATCCTGGTCATGCCTAGATCACTCGGTTTCGGGTCTGATCCCTCGAACTCATGCGCCCTATTAAGACTCGCTTTCGCTGCGCCTACACCTAACGGCTTAAGCTTGCTCGAGAGACCAAGTCGATGACCCATTATACAAAAGGTACGCCGTCAGGCCTCAAGGGCCCTCCGACTGATTGTAGGCGTTCGGTTTCAGGTACTGTTTCACTCCCCTCGTCGGGGTGCTTTTCACCTTTCCCTCACGGTACTGGTTCGCTATCGGTCAGTAAGGAGTACTTAGCCTTAGAGGGTGGTCCCCCCATGTTCAGACAGGATTTCACGTGTCCCGCCCTACTTAATACGTCCTATCGTGCTTCCTATACGGGACTGTCACCCACTATGGTCAGACTTTCCAGTCTGTTCTAGTCACATTCAAGGCTCGGCTGGTCCCCGTTCGCTCGCCGCTACTAGGGGAGTATCTGTTGATTTCCTTTCCTCCGGGTACTTAGATGTTTCAGTTCCCCGGGTTTGCTCTTATAACCCTATGTATTCAGGTTAAAAGTACCTGGTTAACCGCATTATTAGCCGTACCGAAGTACAGTAATAACACAGTATCAGGTGGGTTGCCCCATTCGGAGATCGCTGGGTCAAAGCCTATTCTCGGCTCACCAACGCTTATCGCAGAGTATCACGTCCTTCATCGCCTCTTACTGCCAAGGCATCCACCAAACGCCCTTTTCGCGCTTGATTTGATCCAGAAGAAGACTGGCTCCTTCTGCACCCCACCAGCCTTTTGAACTTCTGGCAGGGTATTAATCAAAAGCATACTTCCCGCTCCATCGCCTGGTTCAAACGATGGGCGTTTTGCGATCTTGCGATCGCATTGGTTAGTGTACTTGACTTGGAATAGTATTGTACCTTGTGGGTCGAACCCACGATCCACGGCGCACTGCCGGGATCAGTACAAAACTGATGTGTATCTCTCTTTACGATGTGAATGCGTCCGATTGGACGGTAAAGCAGCGCTGCTGCTTGACGGTACAATCGGGTTCTAGTGGAGCGTATCGGACCGAAGGTCCGTCAGCAAAACCGATACGCGCAACCAAGTCCGTGCGAAGCGCGGCATTGGTGGAGCGTATCGGGATCGAACCGATGACCCCCTGCTTGCAAAGCAGGTGCTCTCCCAGCTGAGCTAACGCCCCATTTTGCTGTGCAAAATGTGTTATTGGTGGGTCGAGGAGGACTTGAACCTCCGACCTCACGCTTATCAGGCGTGCGCTCTAACCACCTGAGCTACCGACCCAAAGACGGGCGGTAGCCCGTGTGTATCTGATCTGAAGAGATATGAGGACGGTCCGGTTCGTATATGTGCTCACTCCGGTGAAGGAGACCCCCGTGAGAGGGTGGCACTGCTAAGTGTTCCACGATCTTCCATGCGCTACCGCTTCGCTACTTGAGCGCGTTGGTAACTCATGTCCGATGACTAGGAACATCCTTAGAAAGGAGGTGATCCAGCCGCAGGTTCCCCTACGGCTACCTTGTTACGACTTCACCCCAGTCGCTGATCCTACCGTGGCCGCCTGCCCCCCGAAGGTTAGCGCAGCGTCGTCAGGTAGAACCAACTCCCATGGTGTGACGGGCGGTGTGTACAAGGCCCGGGAACGTATTCACCGTGGCATGCTGTTCCACGATTACTAGCGATTCCGACTTCATGCCGTCGAGTTGCAGACGACAATCCGAACTGAGATGCCTTTTGGGGATTAACCCACTGTAGGCACCATTGTAGCACGTGTGTAGCCCAACCCGTAAGGGCCATGAGGACTTGACGTCATCCACACCTTCCTCCCGCTTATCACGGGCAGTTTCCCTAGAGTGCCCAACTGAATGATGGCAACTAAGGATGTGGGTTGCGCTCGTTGCCGGACTTAACCGAACATCTCACGACACGAGCTGACGACAGCCATGCAGCACCTGTGTGTTATCCAGCCGAACTGACGGATCCATCTCTGGAAACTACGATAACCATGTCAAGGGTTGGTAAGGTTCTGCGCGTTGCTTCGAATTAAACCACATGCTCCACCGCTTGTGCGGGCCCCCGTCAATTCCTTTGAGTTTTAATCTTGCGACCGTACTCCCCAGGCGGAATGCTTAATCCGTTAGGTGTGTCACCGAACAGTATACTGCCCGACGACTGGCATTCATCGTTTACGGTGTGGACTACCAGGGTATCTAATCCTGTTTGCTCCCCACACTTTCGCACCTCAGCGTCAGTATCGAGCCAGTGAGCCGCCTTCGCCACTGGTGTTCCTCCGAATATCTACGAATTTCACCTCTACACTCGGAATTCCACTCACCTCTCTCGAACTCAAGACTAGCAGTATCAAAGGCAGTTCCAGGGTTGAGCCCTGGGATTTCACCTCTGACTGACTAATCCGCCTACGTGCGCTTTACGCCCAGTAATTCCGAACAACGCTAGTCCCCTCCGTATTACCGCGGCTGCTGGCACGGAGTTAGCCGGGACTTCTTTACTGGGTACAGTCATTATCTTCCCCAGCGAAAGAGCTTTACGATCCTAAGACCTTCGTCACTCACGCGGCATGGCTAGATCAGGGTTGCCCCCATTGTCTAAGATTCCCCACTGCTGCCTCCCGTAGGAGTCTGGGCCGTGTCTCAGTCCCAGTGTGGCTGATCATCCTCTCAAACCAGCTATAGATCGTAGGCTTGGTAGGCCATTACCCCACCAACTACCTAATCTAACGCGGGCCGATCCTTTACCGATAAATCTTTCCCCCGAAGGGCGTATGCGGTATTACTCTCAGTTTCCCGAGGCTATTCCGCAGTAAAGGGTACGTTCCCACGCGTTACTCACCCGTCCGCCGCTCACCCGAAGGTGCGCTCGACTTGCATGTGTTAGGCCTGCCGCCAGCGTTCGTTCTGAGCCAGGATCAAACTCTCAAGTTGAAACATCGCGAGCGATGTCCTTGACGTTCGAACCTCTGCACATCACACGACCTTTCCGCGCTACCGCTTCGCTACTTGAGCGCAACGACAACCCATAAAGGCCGTATAGTCTCTGTCTGTCGTGCTTCAGTTACCAAAGGCAACTGAGAGTCGTACAAACAGTGAAGCTGACCTTCCATCATCGACCCGAAGGCCTAGGAAGTCGATATACAGACGTTGATCCATCGAAATGAACCGTGACCGCCCACATATCTCTTCAGATACTCGCGATTTCAAAGAGCGTGAGAGACAAAACAAACCGTTGCGCCAAATCTTCGGCGCGCCCGCCTGCCGTCCCTCGAATTTCCGTGTTCGCCGTCTCTAGAGCTTGGCGAGAGTGGCGTCAACCGCTTTTTTGCGGCGTCTTCCGAAAGTCCCGTCCGCCCCGTCTGGCGTCCCGTCAGCGCCTCAGCGCCGCCGGTGAAGGGGCTTCTACGGATACCAACCGACCCCCGCAACCGCTTTTTCAAACAAAGATCACACTTTCTGCAGGCCCGCAAAAAAAGGCCCAAAATGTAGCGCGCCGCAGAACCCAACACCCAATATCAGCCGCCAAAGCGCAACTTTCGAAATCATAACACCACCATCTGGACCAACCAAAAGACACCCAAGCCCACCATGCCCCTGAGTAGCCCCGTGTATCGTGGACGCCTTCTTAGCTAAATCTGAAGCAAGGAGGCCATGATGGGCAGCAACACTTACAGTGACGATTTCAAGCGGGACGCGGTCGCGCAGATCACCGAACGGGGTTAACCGGTCAGGGAGGTTTCTGATCGCCTCGGGGTCAGCGCGTACTCTCTCTACACTTGGAAGAAGAAGTTCTCGAAGGCCTCCTCGGTCGACGCCGCGAGCGATGCAGAGATCCGGCGTCTGAAGCGGGAGCTGACACGAGTGACGGAGGAGCGCGATATTCTAAAAATGGGTCGTCGTTGACGCGCCGTCGCCAGCGGTCGCTCGGACCGGTGGCGCAGCCGCTGGCAACTCCGAGCGACAATGACGACGCGTATTTCGCCGGGGATGCAACCCTCTCGGGATCTTGCTCTGCAAGACCCTGCCGGGCAGCGAATGAGATACGCGTTCGTGGCCGAGCATCGCGGGAAATTCTCCGTCCGGGCGATGTGCCGATGTCTGCGCATCCAGCCGAGCGGGTTTTACGCTTGGCTGAGGAACCCTCTGAGTAAGCGGTCCATGGAAGACCAGCGTCAGACAGAGCTACTCAAGGAGGCCTGGGCCGAAAACGGGAAGGTCTATGGCCATCGTAAGCTGCATGACGACCTTCTTGAACAGGGCGAAAGCGTCTGCCTGAACCGTGTGGCTCGCCTGACCAGACTGGCCGGGATCAAGGCCCGGATCGGCCAAAAGCGCCGCCCCGGGAAGTATGGCGGCAAGCCGTCAGTCATGATCGACAACACGCTGGACCGCCAGTTCGACGTAGATGCGTCCGACAACGTCTGGGGTTGCCCATTGTGGCGGTTGCGATCAAGGCGCGATCCGTCTGAGCGACGATCGCGACGGTTCGAGCCCAATGGGCGACGACATCACCTACATACGGACGCAGGAAGGCTTCGCCTATCTCGTCGTTGTCATCGATCTCTTCTCAAGACGAATCGTCGGCCCCCTCTCGCGGTTTGCAGGCAAATCACTGCCGGGCAGCGGGATCGATGCAAAGTCGCCAAACGACCGATTTGGTCGTGCAGGCGTTGCTGATGGCGGTCTGGCGCCGAAAGCCCAAGACGAAGGTGCTGATCCACTCCGACCAAGGCAGCCAATTTACCAGTATTGACTGGGCCGCTTTCCTGAAAGCTCACGACCTCGAGCACTCGATGAGCCCCTCTCGGGATCTTGCTCCGCAAGACCCTGCCGGCAACGGACGCGGAAACTGCCATGACAACGCGCGCGTCCATCGTCCTCGGACTGATGGCGGACTTGGACTTGCCCTAGAGCTTCTTTAACCTGCTGAAGCGCGAGCGGATCAGGCGGCGAACCTATCGCACCCGCAAAGACGCCAGGCAGGACATGTTCGACCACATCGAGATGTCCTACAACCCGAAGCGAAAACACGCGCAAGACGGAATGTTGTCGCCTATCGACTTCGAGCGGCAGCAGAAACTGAGACACGAGGGCGTCTAAGAAACGCGGGGCTATTCAGTAGCAGGCTTTCGAGGGGCAGTTCCGGACCGATATAGGCAAGGATGCGGCACATCTTATTTCCAAACGTGGCAAGTGGGCGAAACCAAGACCGCTCCGCACGGCGCGGAGCCTGACCCTCGCAGGGACAACTTCCTAAGACAGTAGCCGTTCCTCGAACCACCGAAAACAAGTGCCGTGCTGACTTGGCGGACGGGAGTCAGTTCGTCGACGGGTAGCACATGCCTGAAGCGAACCCGCAAAGACAAAGCAGGACTGACGGTTCACGGCGTGGTCTAATCCGTTGCTCACGGCCCATAGCAGACCTTGACCAAATTCGGGGCATCGCTGCGTTAAGCTAAGCCGAACGCAGTGGTGTGCTGCGCCTGCAGCGTTATCGGCATCTTTGGGTTTGTCCTGCGAGCGAAGTATGTTCGTGCCAGTAGGAACGCGCTGTCTTCACGTACGATGATCTCTGGAGAAAGCGAAAATAAGTTCCATGCAGCGCATCATAAAATGACCTGACCTGCTGCGCCAAGCCCGGCGGCGAGGATCAGTATGCGGATGATGCTCCAACGCAAGCGCAACGCCAGAAAAGCGAACAAAAGGAACAGCGCCATTGCGAACCATTCGATCGTGGCCAAGTCTGGCTGCCAGAGCGTTATCGGTCCCATTTGCAGACGTGTGATTCTTGCGAACAAGACGTGCAGTGCGAACCAAATTGACAGGTTCAGGATGACGCCCACAGCCGCAGCCGTGATCGCCTTGAGCGCCCCATTGAGTCGGGGCTGGTTCGAGATCCAATCGATGTATGGGGCGCCCGCAAAAATCCACAGGAAGCAAGGTGCGAATGTCATCCATAGCGCCACCAGCGCAGCCGCGATCCCAAGAGCAAGCCCGCCGTCTTTGTAGCCGGCCAAAAAGCCCACAAACTCGGTAACGAGGATCAAAGGGCCGGGGGTGGTCTCTGCAAGGCCAAGGGCATCGACCATTTCCTGCGGCGACAACCATCCGAACTGCACCACGACATCCTGCGCCATATACGCAAGGACGGCATAAGCTCCGCCAAATGTGACCACGGCAAGCGTCGAGAAGAACGTGCCGACCTGAACCAGAAGGTCCGGCGCTCCAGCCGACGTCAGACCCAGAAGGGGAAGCAGCCAGATCGCCAGCCAGATGCCGATCGTGCGCCCGGTCTTGGCGATCGACACATGCGACATGTCGACGATCTGCGCCTGTGTTTCGCCGGTTGCCATGAACCACCCGACAAGAGCCGCAATCAAAACGATCAGCGGATAGGGGATCGACAGAAAGAAGATGCCAACAAAGGCAAGGCCGGCGACTGCCCAATGCCACCGTTGCGACAGGGCCCTCTTGGCAACGCGGAGTAACGCCTCGACAACGATCACGAGCACCGCGGCCTTGATGCCGTAGAATACGCCTTCGACAAGCGGCACGTCACCGTAGGTGCTGTAAATGGCCGCGAGAGTCAGGATCACGACCGCACCCGGGATGACGAACAGCAGTCCGGCAATCAGACCACCCACGGTGCCGTGAAGCCGCCAACCGGAATAGGTCGCCAGTTGCATGGCTTCCGGTCCCGGCAGAAGCATGCAGAAACTCAGCCCGTTCAAAAACTGTTCTTCCGTCAACCATTCGCGGTCGTCGACGACCTCTTTGTGCATCAGCGCGATCTGGGCGGCAGGACCGCCGAAAGACAGGACGCCGATCTTCCACCAGATGCGGGTCGCCTGTGCGAGAGAGGGATTGTCAGTCGCAGTCAAGTTTCTATCGGAACCGGCACACAACAGCGTCATGGTCCGAAAGCGGTGTCCCGGAGGACGATATCGATGGCAGGACCGATTGCGCGATGGGAGACACCCCTCGGCCGGCGAACCAGTCCAGCTTCATCACGCGCTCCGGGTGGGGCGTGATAAGGCTGGGGCGTGTGGTCGGCCCTTCCGCCGTGAAGGCCCAGGAATATCCGCGCGCCTCGGCAAGCGGGAAAAGCGCTTCGTCCCGCCAGTCGAATTGAGGCGGCGCATCGTTGCCGGTGTTCAGATCCCCGCCGATCAGAACCGGCATGTCCGGGGCGAAGTGGTCCACGCCATTCAACAGGATCTCCATCTGCGTCGCACGATGCGCAGAGTCCGCATTGCTTTCAAGGTGGGTGGACACGACACATAGCGGGCCGCCTTCCCGTTCGATCACCGCGGCAACAGCCATGCGGCCGCCGAGCCGTGGCTGCTCAGGGTCCGCGCCCGCCGCCTTAGAATACCAGTGGCCGTGGTCGTCGAGCCGGATAAGCGTCACCCGGCTTAGGGGCGCTTTTGACAGGATAGCGTTGCCGTGCCAGCCGATGGCATTGAAATCGTCCTTGCAGAATGACCGTTCCGTCGGTCCGCCCAGATCCATTTCATAGAACTCGACGCCGTAGGCGTAGGTCATGCCCAGCGCTTCGGCCATCGCAGCCGTGGTGTGGCGCTGGCCGGTGCGGGCCATGCCGTGGTCCATCTCGGACAAAAGCACGACATCGGGAGAATGGATCGCAAGATGCGCGGCGCTTTCCTCGGGGAAAAGACATCGTTCCAGGTTCCACGCCACCGCGGTCACGCTTCCCGGCAGCACTGAGATCGAAGGCGCACCGCCGGTCTGCACCATGCGCATCGCCGGAACGTCCAACATCATGGCACGATGGGCTTCCGCGGTGCGGGGCGCGTCCAAGAGCCTGTCGCGCTGGGCCTTCGTCACATTCGGCAGGGCGTCCGCAACGGTGATCGCGGGCATGGCATCTTCGGCCAGAAGAGCGCTCACAGCCGCATTCCCGTATCGGCATCGAACAGTGCAAGCGCATCGACGGGCAGATCGATCCGGTGCGTGCCCGCTGTGACGTCGGACTCCTTGAGGACATGCGCGGTGAAGGGTTGGCCCGAGACACTGCCATGCAGCAGGCGGTGCGCGCCCAGTTCTTCCACCAAAGCCACATCGAAGGTGGCGCTGCCTTGGCCGACCCGCACATCCTCGGGTCGGATACCAACTGTGATGGGCCCGGACCGACCAGTTGGTGTCTGCATCACGGTCGTGCCGTCGGCCAGTCGCACGGCAGCGTCGTCGGATGTCGCCTCGATCAGGTTCATCGGAGGCGCCCCCATGAAACTGGCGACGAAGGTGGACGCCGGAGAGTGGTAGATTTCGGCCGGCGTGCCGATCTGTTCGATCACGCCGCCGTTCAGCACAATGATACGATCTGCCATGGTCATCGCCTCGACCTGATCGTGGGTGACATAGATCGATGTCACGCCAAGCCGCCGTTGCAATGCCTTGATCTCTATCCGCATCTGATTGCGCAGCTTCGCATCGAGGTTCGAGAGCGGTTCGTCGAACAGAAACAGCGCCGGGTTCCGCACGATGGCGCGTCCCATGGCAACGCGCTGGCGCTGACCACCAGAAAGCTGCGAGGGCTTGCGATCGAGGTATTCGGTCAGATTGAGCATCCGCGCGGCCTCGTCGACCTTGGCAGCGATCTGGTCCTTCGACGTCCCCCGGTTCTTAAGCCCGTAGGCGATGTTTCGGCGCACGGTCATGTGCGGATAAAGAGCGTAGTTCTGGAACACCATCGCGATGTCCCGGTTCGCCGGATCGACTGTATTGACCTCACGCCCGCCGATGGTCAGCGTGCCGTCGGTAATGTCTTCCAGGCCAGCGACCATGCGAAGAAGCGTGGACTTGCCGCACCCTGACGGTCCAACGAGAACCAGAAACTCGCCGTCTTCGATCTCGAAGGAGCAGGGTTTCACGGCCTCGAAGCCGTTGGGATAGACCTTGCGGACGCGATCGAGTGTCACCCGTGCCATTTTCGCTTTTCCTTATTTGTCGGACTCGGTCAGGCCCTTCACGAACCATCGCTGAAAGAAGATCACGACCAGCACCGGTGGCAGAAAGGCGAAAACTGCCAGCAGGTTCGACCGGCCATACTCGGGGATATGACCGCCCTCCAGCCCCTGGGTGATCTGCTTGATCCCCTGAACAAGGGTGAACTTGCCCTCTTCGGTCGAAACCATCGTCGGCCATAGATACTGGTTCCAGCCGTAGACGAACATGATGATGAACATCGCCGCGATCATGGTGCGGGACAGGGGCACCAGAATGTCGATGAAGAATTTCACCGGCCCGGCACCGTCGATCTTGGCCGCTTCCAGCAGCTCCTCCGGCACTGACATGAAGAACTGCCGGAAGAAGAAGGTCGCGGTGGCCGAAGCGATCAGTGGTACGATCAGCCCGGTCCATGTGTTCAACAGGCCAAGCTTCTGGGTGATTTCGTAGGAGGGAACGATGCGCACTTCGAGTGGTAGGAGCAGCGTCGAGAAGATCAGCCAGAACGCCAGGGTAGCGAAACGCAGGCGGAAGTAGACGATGGCGTAGGCGGCCATCATTGCGACGACGATCTTGCCGACAGCGAAACCCACTCCTAGGATCATCGAGTTGCGAAACATGTTCAGACCGGTCGTCTCGCCCGAAAAGCTCATGCTTTCGTTCAGTGCAGCGTCCAAGTTTGTCCAGAAGCGATCGCCGATCTCAAGCGACGGTCCGGTTTGCATGATTTGCGCGTCGGGGATCGTGCTCATCTGAACAAGCATCAGAAGCGGTGCGATCATGAAGACCGCCCCCGCGATCAGCACTAGGTGATTCACGACCACGCTTGGGCGCAGGGGGCGGCGGTGACGGCGCACGGGCGCGTCCAACATGGACGCCTTGGCTTGATCCGGGGTTTGGTAAATCTCGGCCATTTTTCCGTTCACGTGTAATGTATGCGCCGCTCGACGAGACGGAACTGGAAGATCGTCAGCGCGAGCACCAACACCATGAGCACGACGGACTGCGCCGACGATCCACCGATGTCCTGCCCGCGGAAGCCGTCGAGATAGACCTGGTAGACCAGCGTGACAGGCTGATCGCCCGGATTGTTGCGCAAGATCGTGTCGATCATCCCGAAGGTGTCGAAGAGCGCATAGGTGATGTTGATGATCAGCAGGAAGAACCCCGTCGGTGCAAGCAGCGGGAAGGTGACTGTCCAGAACCTTGAGACACCCGAGGGATTATCGATCAAGGCCGCTTCGCGCACCGATCGCGGGATCGATTGCAGGCCGGACAGGAAAAAGATGAAATTGACGGGGATCTGCTTCCAGACGCTGGCCACGATCATCGCAAACGCGGTGTCGAAATACTCCAGCCGGACTCTGATTTGCCAGCCGAACTGGGCGAAGAACTCCGTCAGCGGTCCCCAGCGCTGGTTGAAGACAATCAGAGCGATGAAGCCCGCCACCGGGGGTGCCACGGCATACACCCACATAAGCAGCGTTCGGTAGGTCTTCGCACCGCGCAGAACCGTATCGGCCTTGACCGCCAACAGTAGTGCAATGGCCAGCGAGAAGAAGGTTACCAAAACCGTGAACCACAGCGTGAACCACGCATTCTTCAGATACTGAGAGCTTTCCCAAAGCCGTGTGTAGTTCGCCAAGCCGACAAACGTCTCGCCAAAGCCGAACGGGTCTTCGAGGTAAAAGGACGAGCGCAGGGCCTGCCAAGCCGGCCAGTAGAAGAACAGGCATATGATCGACAGCTGTGGCAGCAACAGCAGCATCGGCAGCCAGGGATTATCGAAACCAGCGCGTTTCATATCGGGTCCTAGAACGGGACACTGCGGCCACCCGGAGGTGGCCGCAGCAGATCATCAAAAGCGGCTTAGTTCGTGGCGGTCTGCGCGAAGCGGGCAAGCAGTTCGTTGCCTTCGGTTTCGATCGTCGCAAGCGCGTCCTCGATCGTGGTCTCGCCGTTCAGGAAGCGGGCCAGCTCACGGTTCTCGACGTCGCGGATCTGGACATAGAAGCCCATCCGGTAGCCGCGCGTGTTCTCGCCGGCCGGCAGCATAAGCTGCTTGATACCGGTCTCGGCGTCCGGGAACTGCTTGTAGTGGCCGTCTTCCTTGGCCATCTCATAGGCGGCTTCGGTGATCGGAACGTAGCCGGTTTCACGGTGCCACATGTACTGAACTTCGGGCGAGGTCAGATACTCGAAGAAGGCGGCCGTGGCGGCATTTTCTTCATCGTCGAAGCCCGACATCGCGAACAGCGAGGCGCCGCCGATGAAGCTCTGGTAGCCTTCCGAGGTGATGCTCTCCCAGTAGGGAAGATAGGTCGAGCCCCACTCGAACGGCAGATCCATAGAGGTTAGCCCGCCGAAATCGCCGGAGGAGCCGATGTACATCGCAGCAGAGGCATCGAGGAACTGCGCTTTGTTGTCATCCCAGCTGGTTCCGTGGAAGCCGAAGAGGCCGCCATCAAGCCATTCCTTCACCTTCGTGAAGTGCATGGCCATCTCGGGCGAGTTGATCAGGATTTCGGTCCCTTCCGCACCTTCATAACCGTTGTCGTTCGTGGCGAAGGGCAGATTGTGGCGGGAGTGGAAGTTCTCGACGAATTCCCACGGCAGGTGGGTCTGGACCAGCGGGGTATAACCGGCCTCTTGGATCGCCGGGGCGATCTGCTCGAACTCTTCGTAGGTGGCGGGCGGCTCGACACCGGCCTCTGCCAAGGCGTCGGCATTGTAGTACAGGACCGGCGAAGACGAATTGAACGGCATGCCGATCATCTTGCCGTCGGCATCGGCGTAGAAGTAGCGCACGCCGGCGATGTAATCTTCGATGTCGAAATCGACACCGTTCTGCTCCAGCAGATCCTGCACCGGGATCGTCGCGCCCTGGGCACCGATCACCGTTGCGGCACCGGCATCGAAGACCTGAACGACATTGGGCTGTTCGCCGGCACGGAAAGCGGCGATCGCACCAGTCAGGGTCTCTTCGTAAGAGCCTTTGAACACGGGCGTGATGACATAGTCACTTTGGCTGCCGTTGAAGCCTTCGGCGATCTCGTTGACGACATCGCCGAGGTGGCCGCCCATACCGTGCCACCAGGTGATTTCGGTCTGAGCGAAGGCTGCGTTGGCCGTCAGGCCGCACGTCGCTATCGCCGTGGTGATCAGAATTTTCTTCATGTCTTCCTCCGGTCCCGGACACGGCACGGCGCGCCCGCTGAACTGCAATCGCCCGGCGGCTGCCGCCGGTCCGCATGCACGTACGTGTCGCGCATGCAGCGTGACCTACGGCCCTTCCGTGACAGTCCTGCAAAGACATCGTTTCAGATTTGTGACGGCAGGCGGCGCCACGAGATCAGGTTTCGTCCGACCATAAGTTCGAGAACGCGGACCGGATGACGGCGTCTTCGCCTAAAGAACGCATGGTCTCTGCGATAGTCTGGCGGATGAAGTTCGCCTTGCCTACACAGGACAGCGCACCGGTCATGGTGGTCCGTCATATCGAATGAACGAGCGATACCACCTACGCATCGTCACGGTGAAAATGATGGTCTTCCAAGTTGCCTACGCGACCCGGTCGCCCAAGCTCCAGACACCGCGCAGAAGCGGTGTGTCGCCCGCCTGCCGCACGCGTAGAACATCGCCCCTTTGGCCCACCTCTAGCGCGCCACGGTCGTTCAGCCCGGCCGCGCGGGCGGGGTTGCGCGTGACCGTCGCAATGGCGCGCGGCAGGTCGGCCCAGATTTCGGCCAAGCGAAACGCTGAAAGTAACAGTGCCGCCGGAACATAATCCGACGAGACGATGTCCAGCAGGTCCGCCTGCGCAAGGTCTCGCGCCGCAATGTTGCCGGAGTGAGAGCCCCCTCGGATCAGGTTCGGCGCGCCCATCATCACGGCGATGCCGTGGGCGCGGCAGGCTTGGGCCGCTTCCAGTGTTGTCGGAAATTCCGCGAAGCCGACGCCATTCCCGGCAGAGGTCGCCACATGCTCGGCGGTCGTATCGTCGTGGCTGGCCAGAACCGCGCCCAGCCGGTGCGCCTCTGTCACGGCGCCGGCTTCGTGCTGTGCGCCAAAGCGGCGTTGCAGGTCCACGAGCTGCTCCACATGCTCGGCAAACTCCCCGTCGTTCATGCCTCGCTTCTTGGCGACGTAGGCTTTCAGCGCAGACATATCGCGAAACTGACGCTGGCCGGGCGTGTGATCCATCAGGCTCACGATGCCGACGCGGTCTTCGGGGCCAAAGGCGGCCAGCTCTTCCAGCAAGGTCTCCGAGCAGATTTCTGCCCGCAGGTGCAGAAAATGGCTGATCTTCAGAAGACCCGCCGTCCGGGCGGCGAGCAGTTCGGTGGCCAGCTTGCGGGCGTAATCCTCGTAGCGCGCCTTGCCGCTGTGGATCGAGCCGCAACGCAGCGCATCGAACACGGTCGTGATCCCGGTCGAAGCAAGTTCGGCGTCGTGGGCGACCAAAGCGGGCAGATGCGGCCAATCAACTTCGGGACGCGGCTCTAGATGGCGTTCCAAATTGTCGGTGTGCAATTCCACAAGACCGGGCAGGACAAAGTCGCCCGCGCAATCCACGGCGTCCGAAGGCAGGTGGTCCCCTTCGGCGATGTCGCGGATCGTGCCGTCTTCAATGGTCAACGCGCCCGTCATCACCCGATCGGCCAGAACGAGTTTTGCATTGGCCAAACACAAACAGCCTGACATGTCGCTGTTACGGGCGGTCGCCATAGGTGTCTTGGGGAAAAGAGAGTTCATGTCATACACCCGTTTTGCGATTTACTACTTTCCGCCAGAGGGGCCCTTGGCCACTTTCGGCAGGAATTGGTTGGGCTGGGACATCGCGCGGGGCGGCGAGGTCCCGCAGTTCGATCTTCCTGGTCTGCCCAGCATTACTGCGGCTCCGCGGAAATACGGTTTCCACGGCACATTGAAGCCGCCCTTCCGTCTGTCCGATGGCCAGTCGCTTACGGCGTTGGAAGACACTGTTGCGGAATTGGCTGCGACGACCGCTGCTGCGACCTGTGATACGCTGGAACTCAAAGCCATCGGCCGCTTCTTGGCGCTGACACCCAAAGGGGGAAATGAGGATCTGCGCCGTTTGGCAGCTGCGTGCGTGCGCGACCTCGATATCTTCCGTAAGCCGCCCGCGCCCGATGATCTGGAGCGCCGCAGGAAAGTCGGGCTGACGGATCGGCAAGAGGCCCTGCTGACACAGTGGGGCTACCCTTACGTGATGGAGGAATTCCGCTTTCACCTGACCTTGACCGGCCCCTTGTCGGAGGGATCGGCAGAACTCTGGATAGAGCGCGCCGAGCGTGTCCTGCCAGCACTGCCGAACCCATTCGTCGTGGATCAGATCGCGCTGTGCGGTGAGCGGGCCGACGGGCGGTTCGAAGTGATTCATCGCTACACGCTTGCTGGCTGAAGCAGCGCCGCCGCGCGGCCGACCGTTTCTGCCAGTGGTCCGTCGTTCGACACATGGATCACGTCCAAACCTGCCGGCAAGGGCATCTGCGCTCGTGACAATCGCAATGCGATGTCTTCCGCTGTCTCACGACCGCGGGCGGATAGGCGGCGCGATAGGGTGTCCGGTGTCGCGGTGATGTGAAGGACCGCGAAGTCGAGAAATCGCTCCGCAGCGTCAAGCAGTACGCCGCGGGACAGGTTCGCAAGGCAATCCCTTCCCCGTTCCAAATGCGCGGCCACCGTGGCGGGGATGCCGTAGCGCAGCCCGTGCGCGTTCCAATGCAGCACAAAGGACCCGCTGGATGCCATCTCCTCGAACGTCTGGTCATCGACGGCATCAAAGTCTTCCCCACCCAGTTCCGGCGCACGAGTGATGACCCGGCGCACCAAGTGAACGTTTGGCATCATCGCTTGCAGCCCCGCCGTCACGCTGTCCTTGCCGACGCCAGAGGGACCAACCACGGCGATGAACCGCCCCCGCGTCATGCGGCCAGACCGGGGGTGAAGCGGCCCACGTCAATCTCACGGTCGCAGACGCGGGCGCGCGCGGCCTCGTCGTGGAAGATGCCGACGATCGCCGCACCGCGGGCCTTGGCGTCCTCTATCAGCGACAGAACCACCTCTCTGTTCGCGGCATCGAGGCTTGCCGTAGGTTCGTCCAGCAACAGCGCCGGATAGGCATGCGCGAAGCCGCGTGCGATGTTCACCCGTTGCTGCTCGCCCCCCGAGAAGGTGGTGGGCGACAGAGACCACAGTCGCTCGGGGATGTTCAACCGGTTCAACAGATCGCGTGCGCGGCTTTGGGCATCATCCTCCGAAACACCCAGCACTCGCAGCGGTTCAGCGACCACATCCAGCGTCGGCACGCGGGGCACTACGCGCAGGAACTGGCTGACATATCCCAGCACTTCTCGGCGCAGAGCGATGATTTCACGGGGCGTGGCCTGCACGATGTCAGTGTCGCCGATGCGGATCTGACCCGCCTGCGCCAGATAGTTGCCGTAGATCATCCGCATCAGGGTAGACTTGCCAGCACCGGAGGCTCCGGTCAGCGCCACGCATTCACCGGGCTCGATGGAAAGGGAGACATCGCTGACGACCTCGATCACCGCGCTGCCCTGATTGTGCAGGGTGAAGGTTTTCGAGACATTCCGAAGGGTAATCATGCGCGAATCTCCGTTGACCAATCGAACTGCCGCAGCAATCCGCCGCGTCTGCCGCCTGTCTTCTGGAACGGCGTCGCAGCGGGTTCTTTGGGAAAATCGGTGGTTGCCGAGAATGCGACAGGTGGCGCGGCCTTTGCCTCTGCGATGTTCAGGAACGCTGAGACAAGCGACGTCCCGATACCCTTTCCCCGATGCGCGGGATCGACCAGAAGCTCATCCAGCATCGCAGTGTCACCCTGACCTACGAGGGTCGGAAAGACATACCCAGCGGCCCAGCCAACGACGCGATCGTTGTCGTACGCCAGCACTGCGATCACCGATCGGTCGGCCAGAACCCGTTCAAATTGCGTCTCGGACATGGGGGCCGAGCTGCGCCAATCATCCGGCAACGTCCTTTGCAGGAACGCCATGACGCCGGGATAATCTGCGGCGCGCATCGATGCGATACGAACAGTCATCCCCTCACACCTGCAAAACGGAACTGACAAGAAGCTGGCTGTAGGCGTGCTGGGGGTCGTCCAACACCTGATCTGTTAGCCCGGCTTCGACCACATGGCCCGATTTCATCACCATCAGCCGATCCGCCAGCAGGCGCACCACGGCCAGATCATGAGTTACGATGATTGCCGACAGACCCATGTCCCGCACAAGGCCGCGCAGCAGGTCCAGAAGGCGGGCTTGGACAGAGACGTCGAGACCCCCGGTCGGCTCATCCATGAAGACCAGCCTGGGTCCGGTGACGAGATTGCGCGCGATCTGAAGGCGCTGCTGCATACCACCCGAAAAAGTCGTGGGCCGATCGTCCACGCGAGCGGCATCGATCTCTACCCGTTCAAGCCAGTCGGAGGCCTGATCGCGGATGTCGCCATAGTGGCGCGCGCCCACGGCCATCAGACGCTCGCCGACATTGCCGCCCGCCGACACGCCCATGCGCAGCCCGTCGCGGGCGTGCTGGTGAACGAAGGCCCAATCGGTGCGCCCGAGCATCCGACGCTCCGGCTCGGACATGATGACAGTGTCGCGCGGGCCGTCGGTACCGGTGTTGAAGACCACCGTGCCCGCGTCCGGGGTCAGGTGTCCGGCAAGGCAGCTTAGCAGCGTGGACTTTCCCGACCCGCTTTCACCGACGATGCCCATGACCTCGCCGGGATAGAGGTCGAACGATACGTCGGCACAGCCCAAATGCACGCCGTAGTGCTTGGTGATGTCCCGGACAGACAGGAGGGGCGTCATGACCATGCCAGCGCCTCGAACTGCGGCCGGTAGGTGCCGAAGCTCCATTCGTGGCCCTCGGGGTCGCGGCACCGGTAGCGACGGGTGCCGAACTCGGTATCTTCAGGCGGATAGACGATGTCGGCGCCGGCATCCCGGGCGCGCGCGAAATGCGCGTCGAGATCGTCGACCACGATATAAAGGCCGGGGCTGGAGCCGGTATGGCGCGCGTCGGCGCTGCCCAGCATGATGATGGCACCCTCGTATTTCATTTCGCCATGCACGAGCCGTCCGTTTTCATCGTCGAAGGCTTGGATCGTCGCGAAGTCGAAGGCCGCCTGCAGAAAGGTCATGGCCGCCTTGGCATCGACATAGGAAAGGTAGGGTACAAGCGTGGGTGGCTGCGTCATGCGGCGTCCTTTCCCCGGTGGCCCGCCGCTTGGCGGGCGGTGCAGTAGTCGGTATCCGAGCAGACGAACATGCGGGTTCCCGCGTCGTCCACGATGACTTCGTCCAGATAGCTGTCCTCGGCCCCGCACAGGGCGCAAGGATAATCAGCGCGCGAGGGCTCGAAGGGGCGGTCTTCGAAATCGAGGCTGACGACCTGCGTATAGGGCGGCAGCGCATAGATGCGTTGCTCGCGTCCCGCGCCGAACAGCTGGATAGCGGCCATGTCGCCCAGCTTGGGATTGTCGAACTTGGGGATCGGCGACGGGTCCATCACGTAGCGGCCTTCGACCTTCACCGGATAGGCATACGAGGTGGCGATGTACCCATGGCGGCTGACGTCCTCGTACAGCTTCACGTGCATCAACCCGTATTCTTCCAAAGCATGCATCTTGCGAGTCTCGCTCTCGCGCGGCTCCAGAAAGCGCAGCGGCTCGGGGATCGGCACCTGATAGACAAGGATCTGCCCTTTGGTCAGCGGCTCTTCGGGGATGCGGTGGCGGGTCTGGATCACCGTCGCGTCCCGCGTGGCGGTCGTGGTCACCACTCTGGCGGTGCGTTCGAAGAAGCTGCGGATAGAGACGGCATTGGTCGTGTCATCCGCGCCCTGATCGATAACCTTAAATTGGTCGTCTGGCGTCAGCACCGCTGCCGACACCTGCACGCCTCCGGTGCCCCAGCCGTAGGGCATCGGCATCTCGCGACTGGCGAATGGCACCTGGTAGCCGGGGATCGCCAGGCCTTTCAGAATCGCGCGGCGGATCATCCGCTTTGTCTGCTCGTCGAGGTAGGCGAAATTGTAATCGGTCATTCTGCGGCCTCCTGCATGTCTTCGGCCCCTGCCCCGCGGCGCAACTTGCGCACCAGCTCCAGCTCGGACTGAAAATCGACGTAATGGGGCAGCTTGATATGCTCCAGAAAGCCCGTCGCCTGGATATTGTCGGCATGGTAAAGAACGAACTCGGCATCTTGCGCAGGCGCGCCCTGATCGCCCTCGCCAAGCTCTTCCCATCGAAGCGCACGGTCCACCAAAGCCATGGAAATCGCCTTGCGTTCCGTCTGGCCGAAAACCAGCCCGTAGCCGCGCGTGAACTGCGGCGGCTCTGTCTTCGACCCCTTGAACTGGTTCACCGTCTCGCACTCGGTCACGGCAATCTCACCGATCTCGATGGCAAAGCCGAGCTCGGGGATATCCATCTCCACCGGAACCGAGCCGATCCGCAGCTCTCCGACGAAGGCGTGGTTGCGCGCGTAGCCACGTTGGGTGGAATAGGCGAGGCCAAGGGTGAACCCTTCATCCGCACGGGCCAGAGCCTGCAGGCGCAACGCCCGGTCGGCGGGCAACTCCAACGGCTCGCGCGTCAGGTCGGGCGGTGGCGTGTCGTCTTGCGGAGCTTCTTCGATCAGGCCTTCGCGGTTCAGAAATTCTGTGACATGCGGGACTTCGCCGGGTTCGGTCTCGCGTATGGGGGCCTTTGGGACTTCGCCCTCGGCGGCTAGTTTGAAATCCAGCAGACGGTGCGTGTAGTCGAAGGTGGGTCCAAGAACCTGCCCGCCGGGCAGATCCTTGAAGGTCGCCGAAATGCGCCGGTCACAGACCATCCCGGCGGTATCGATCGGACGCGACGCCCCGAAACGCGGCAACGTGGTGCGGTAGGCCCGGATAAGGAAAATCGCCTCGATCAGGTCGCCCCGCGCCTGCTTGATCGCCAGCGCGGCAAGATCCGGATCGTAAAGGGAACCCTCTGCCATGACGCGGTTCACAGCAAGGCTCAGCTGCTCACGAATCTGGTCCACGCTCAGCTCTGTTACGGCGGTATCGCCCCGGCGTTCCTCGGCCAGCCACGCATGGGCGTTCTCGATCGCCCGCTCTCCGCCCTTCACGGCAACGTACATCAGCGCACCTCTGTCGATCGGGGCAGCGCCGCCAACCGGCTGCCGCTTGTGAAGATGAAATCAAGGCCAAGCGGGAACAGCGCATGATTGTCTTGGAAAGCGCGGGTCTCTGGCAGGGACAGGGCAGCACGGTCCTGGATACCGGGACCGGTGAGCGTTGCGCCCGAAGGGTCGAGCGTCGGACATTCCACGATCAACGTGGCCGACCGGTCCGGATATGCGGCAGTACCTTTGGGGTAGGCGTCAAGGGGAGCCAGCGCCTGCCACGTTCCAAGGGCGAACATGCAGTCGGCGGGCCCGGCGAACGGTGCGCTGGTGTGAAAGGCGATCCAATCGCGGACCGGATCGCAATCGGCGGCACCTGCCAGATAGAGTGGCGTATCCGTGTCGCACAGCGTCAGAAGCACGGCACCCGCCGCCAGGGACAGAAGCGCGGGCGGTTCTGCGCCCTGAACCTGATGTAGCGTTCCGGGGCGGGCCATCGCTTCCATGACGCCGCGGAAGACATGGGCCGACTGGCGAGACGGATCGGTGAAGCCTCCGGAAAGGATTTGGGCCTGCATCAATCTTCCCCTCGGACCATGGTGAAGAAATCCACTTTCGTTGCGGCGGCTTTGCCCGCGCGGGCGGCCTTCGTTGCAGCAGCTTCGGCTTCCAGCGGGTCCAATACCGCATCCTGCACCGCCCCTGCCCTGTCGGTCTGCATCAGCGCGTCGATCAGTGCCGCGGCTTCGGCATCCGCCTTGCGCCGGCCTTGAATGTAGGCATGACCGGCCTCTCCGCTTGCCAGGCTCAGGGCACAGCGGGTCACCGTCACCTCGCCCAGATTGAACGGCGATCCGGTCCCGCCCGCACGGCCGCGCACCATGGCGGTGCCGACTTCGGGCGCGCGGAGCCAAGTGAAGGACGGGCGCGGCATCGCGGCATCCAGAAGGGCCGCGGCACGTCCCTCAGGCGCCTTCGCCAAGACGCCCATCCAGTGCCTACGGTCTGCAATGTGGTCAAATCCGTCTTTCATCTCGACAACCGGCCAGTGATCTATACAACTATACATATGATACGCGATTCATCGCCGTCTGACAGAAGAGTTTTGTGAAACTTGCGTGACGCCAGCCCCAAGACGCCGATCTGGAAGGCCATAGCCGACTCCCTGCGGACTGACTTGGCAGAAGGGCGCTATACTTCCGGTGACAGGTTGCCGACCGAAGCCTCCTTGGCCGAGCGGTTCGGTGTGAACCGCCATACCGTGCGTCACGGGATCGCAGCGCTAGTGAAGGAGGGGTTGATCCGCACCCGGCGCGGCGCTGGGGCATTCGTGGCAGCCACGCCGACGGACTATCCCATCGGTCGCCGTGTGCGGTTTCACGAGAACCTGATTGCCGCCGGACGCAGGCCGGAAAAGCGCGTCCTCCATCTGGAAGAGCGTGCGGCAACCGAAGGAGAGGCTGCTGCGCTGAAGGTCGCGCCCGGCGATCCGGTTCTGGATTATCACGGCCTGTCGCTGGCGGACGCTCAACCCATCGCCCTGTTCGAAAGCCTGTTCCCGGTCGCGCGGCTAGAGGGGATATCAGAGGCGCTTCATGATACCAGCAGTGTGACTGCGGCCCTAAAGGCGATGGGCGTGGATGACTACACCCGCGCCTCGACCCGTTTGACAGCAGTGCGCGCCACGGCGACCCAGGCTTTGCACCTGTTGGTGACAGAAGGAGACCCGCTGCTGCGTTCCTCGGGTGTGAACGTGGCCGCTGACGGGATACCGGTGGAATACGGCCGGACATGGTTCGCGGGCGACCGGGTCACGCTGACGCTTGAGTCCGACTAGGAGGCCGCTCGAACATGATGCGCTCTGCGTCGTGCGAAATGGCCTCGAAACCGTCCCGCAGGTAGAAACGGGCGGCGTCGCGGTTTGACGTAAGGACCGAAAGGCGCAGGGGCATCCCTTGTGCGGCAGCCGCTTGAAACACGCGCGCAAGTGTCGATGCTCCGATGCCCTGCCTTCGACTGTCGGGTCCGATATAAAGCTTGCGGAGGCGCAGGTGATCGGTGTGCCAGGCGGTCGCCACGCAGCCCACGTCTTGCCCCGCAACTTCGATCATATCGTGGTTGGACAGATCGAGAGTGTCGGGGGTGGCAGACGGCGTCCAAACGCCCCACAGTGCCTCGGCGTAGGGCCTCATCCCGGCTTCTTCCAATATCAGGATGAGAGCAGCATCATCGCGCGTGGCGGGGCGCAAGGTGATGGACCCGCCAGTCATCGACCCTCGTAGCGCTCAAGAAAGGCTTCGGCCGTCAAAGTTCGGAAGTCCTGAAGCGTCGCACGTAGCGCCTCATGCGGCCAATCCCACCATGCAAGCGTAATCAAACGTTCGGCGATGTCCGGGGCTGGCGGGGGCGCAGGGGTTTGGCCGGGGTCCCCGTGACGATAGTGTAGGGGTCCACGTCGCGCGTCACGACGGCCCCGGCAGCGACGACCGCGCCGTGCCCCAGCGTGACTTCCGGTTTCACCATCGCCCCCGCACCGATCCAAGTGTCGTGCCCGATATGCGCCACTCGACTCTTGCGGTGGGAGAAGAAGGCATCGTCGCGCCCGGCATCGTCCCAGTAATCGTCCGAGCGGTACAGGAAGTGATGACATGCGGCGGTGTCGAGCGGGTGGTCCGTCGCCCCGATGCGCGAGAAGGCCGCGATATTTGCGAACTTGCCGATCCGGGTATTCGCAATATCCGCGTAGCGGTCGCAGTAGCTGTAATCGCCGAAGACCGAATGGGCGATGCGGCTGCCCCTGCCGATCTCGACGTAGGCGCCGAAGGTGCTGTCGGTGATCTCGCAGTCGGCATGGAGGAACGGCGTCTCGGCCGAAAGCCGCGCCATCAGGAGCTGCGCCCGATCAGCTTGCCGCGCAGCCAGCCGGAGAACCAGTCCATCACCATGACCATCAGAACGATCAGGATGATATAATACGCGACCTCTTCCCAGTCCTTCTGGGTCTGGATCGCCTGAGTCAGCAGCAGCCCGATACCACCGCCGGTGATCGCGCCGATGATGGTGGCCGAGCGGGTGTTGGATTCCAGGAAGTAGAGGACCTGGGACAGAAGCACGGGCACCACCTGCGGGATCACACCGAAGCGGTAGCGTTGCAGGGGCTTGGCTCCGGTGGAGGAGATTCCTTCGATCTGCTTGTCGTCGACGTTCTCCAGCGCTTCGGAAAAGACCTTGCCGAAGGTGCCGGTGTCGGTGATCAGGATTGCCAAAGCACCGGTCAGCGGCCCCGGTCCGAAAGCGCGCGCCAGCACAACCGTCCAGATCAGCGCGTCCACCCCGCGTACGAAGTCGAACAGACGCCGGGTCGCGGCGCGCATCACCATGACGGGTGAGAAGCGGCGCGCAGCCAAAAAGGCCAGCGGCAAGGCGATGATGGCGGCGCCCATCGTGCCGAGGAACGCCATCAGGATCGTCTCGCCGATGGCCCACGCTACGTCTTTGTGCCGCCACATGGCGTTGTTCCACCAATCGGATACTGCGCCCACGATATTTGGCCGCGCCGGGTCGATCCTGTCACCGAACAGGATCGAGAGCAGGCCTTGCCCGTGGTACGGGCTGTCGAGCGTGAACCAAAAGAGCTCCCACCCCGGGAAGTAGTTGAACACTTCGGTGCGGGACCCGGTCATGGTGATGCGGCCTTCGGGCGTGGTGATCCCGATGCGGCGGTCAGAAGCAGAAATCCAGTCGGGCACCTCGTCGGGCAAGTTGGTGACAAGGGTCCGGCCTTCGGCCTGAACCGCAATCAGGGGGAATCCGGGGATCTCTACCTCGGTGCGGGCATCGGGCAAGTAGCGTACGATGTGGTCGGCACCGAGATCGATGGTCAGGACATCCTCGCCCGACACCCAGTCGGGACGCTGTCCTTCGGGGTACTCTCCCTTGCGCTCTCCCTCGACCGCATAGGTCGTCTCATCCGATCGGTTGTCGCGCGTCACATGCACCTTGTAGGACCAGCTGTCCGAGGCGAGCGTAACCGCGTTGTTCAGATTGGCGCGTCCTGCCAGCCCCGGCACGTCGAAGGCGAAGAAGACATACGTCAGATAAAGGATCACGACTCCCAGAAGACCTACGGCTTTCAGGCGCTTGCGTTTGAACAGGTTGGCGGTGGCGAAGCGGGTGGTTTCCAGGTCAATCGCGGTCATTGGCTGTATCCCACGGTCAGTCGGTTACGATATCGGCTGGAGACCTGATCGAAAAAGACGATGGTCCCGAACAGAAGAATGAAGATCGCCGCGGCCTCGTCGAACCGTCCCGGCCCCCATGCCATCGAATTGCGCAGCTCGTAGCCCAGCCCGCCCGCGCCGACGAACCCGAGGATGGCGGAAGCGCGGATGTTGATTTCGAACCGTAGCAGGGCGTAGCTGACGTAGTTGGGCGCAACTTGCGGCACGATACCCAGCAGCATGGTCTGCGACCACGTTGCTCCGGTCGATGCCAGCCCCTCCACAGGCTTCACGTCCGCGTTCTCGGCGACTTCGGAAAACATCTTGCCCAAGGCACCTGCGGTATGGATCGCGATGGCAATCATCGCGGGCACCGGACCGCCGCCCAGAACGAAGATAAGAACGAGGGCGATCACGATCTCTGGCACCGCGCGCATCAGGTCGGTCAGGCGGCGGAATACCGGGATTAGGCGTGGCCATTTCGCCAGACCGCGCGTGGCCAGAAGCGACAAGACAAGCCCGCCGATAGCACCGATCAAGGTGGAAACGGCGGCGATGTTCACGGTCTCAACGAGCGCCGGAAAATATTTGGCGATCAGACCGGGCAGATCGGCGCGCTTTCCCCAAGCTTCCGACAGAACGTCCGCCGGGTAATCTCCGACCTGATGCAGGCCCGCCCAGAAACCACCCGCGTTGCGGTCATCCGCGATATTGAAGCCCGACACCATCAGCACCACGAAGATCAGCAGGGTCAGCCCGCCGTAAAGCCGGCGGCGATGGACCTGTGCCATGTAGCTGTCGCGGATGTTGTCCAGACGAGGCGCCGCGGCACCAAGAGTCGCGTCGGTCATGCGTGCCCCCCGCAAACGAAGAACCGGCGGCCCGCCATGGGGCCGCCGGTCGATGGTCGTATCAGGATCAGTTGCCGATCACGGACTGACGGGCGGCGATGATGCTCTCGTACATCTCGTGGGTCACGGGCTGGAAGCCCAGCGTGTCACCAGCGGCTACACCGTATGCGCAGTCGGGATCCGCGTCGTAAAGACCGTCCACCAGTTCGGTCATGGTGGTCTTCACCTCTTCGGGCAGCGCCGAGCGCAGCACGACGGGGCCTTCGGGGATGACATTGGACTTCCAGATCTCGACCAGGTTGTTCATGTCGACGAGACCGGCATCCACGGCCTTGCGCAGCGCGCCGGAGTTGTAGCCGTCTTCCCAGTTGCCCTGACCGTCGGCCCAGGTCACGCCACCGTCGATATCGCCGTTGGCGACGGCGACGATGGTCTGCTCGTGACCGCCGGTGAAGACGACGTCACCGAAGTAGTCGCCCGGCTCCATCGTGATGTTCTCGCCCTGCTCGGGAATCTCGATGGAGGGGATCAGGTAGCCCGAGGTGGAGTTCGGATCGCCGAAACCGAAGACTTTGCCTTCCATGTCATCGAGCGACGTGACGCCACTGTCGGCACGCGCGAAGCCGATGGAATGATAGCCAACGGAACCGTCGAGGTTCACCTTGATCAGCACCGGCTCGACCACTTCAGGGTCCTGCAGATAGGTCGCAGCGTAGGAGGATGCACCCAGCCACGCCATGTCGATGGTGCCGCCCAGCAAGCCCTGGATCACACCGTTGTAGTCGGCGGGCGCGAAAAGCTTGGTTTCGACACCCAAGGCCTCGGTCGTGTAATCGGCCAGGCACTGATAGCTGTTCATGCGGTCCTGCGCATTCTCACCGCCAAGGATGCCGATGCGGAACTCGGAAATCTCTTGCGCGAACGCGGTGCCGCTCAGGGCAGTGGTGGCGACGAGGGCCAGTGCGAGGGTCTTCTTCATCGGTCTCTCCGTGGGTTTTGCCCGGTTGCCTTTAGGCGTCTTGAGGGCGTGGTTATGGGTTCGCGCTTGGCGCGCAGTGGAACCGGGCTCAGACGTAGGCTTCCGCTTCGCGGACCTCCGGCCTGTCCAGTGTCTCGATCTGGGTAGATGTGGCAGCTTCCGAGAAATCCGCGCCCGCCCCGTAGATGTCGCGCGCCGCTCCGGTGGTGAGCTGCTCGGGTGTGCCGTCAAATACGATCTTTCCGTCGCGCATCCCGATCACGCGGTCGCAATAGCGCCGTGCTGTATCCAGCGTGTGCAGGTTGGCGACGACCATGCGGCCGTCTTCTTCGTGGATCGTGCGCAGCGACTGCATCACGACCTGCGCATTCATCGGGTCGAGCGAGGCGATGGGCTCGTCGGCCAGGATGATCTTCGGGTCCTGCATCAGCGCCCGCGCGATGGCGACGCGCTGTTGCTGCCCGCCCGACAGAGCTTCGGCACGCTTTGGCGCCTGTTCGGCGATCCCCAAGCGGTCCAGGATTTCGATCGCCCGATAGATATCTTCTTGGGGATAGAGGTTGAACATCGTGGCAACGGTCGAGCGCTTGTTCAACGTGCCATGCAGCACGTTTGAAACAACATCCATGCGCGGCACCAGATTGAATTGTTGAAAGATCATCGCGCAACGTGATTGCCAGTTGCGTTTGGCAGAACCCCGCAGGCCCGTAATCTCTTCCCCTTCGAAGCGGATCGTGCCTTCAGTCGCATCCGTCAGGCGATTGAGCATACGAAGAAGGGTCGACTTACCCGCGCCGGATCGACCGATGATACCCATCATCGTTGGCCGCTCGACAACGATACTCGCGGAATCTACCGCGATCTTGTCCCCGAAACGCTTTGTCAATGACTCGACGTGCAGCATACGGCCCCCTGATCGTTGGAAACGCATTAGGCGCGCAGTGCTACAGGTATGTGACGGTTCGAATTCGATTTCGTAAAACGGTCACGACTGCCGCCTGGCAGGCGAGCCGTTTCGTTTGCAGAAATTATCCACAGGTCGTCATTGAAGTGTTACAATAGACGAATTCAGCGTCCGGGAGTGTCCACTATCATGCGTCTTTGTCTCGTGTTCCTTGCCATGTTGGCCACGCCCGCATCGTCCCAGTCCGTAATTTCCGATCTTCGGTGTGACGACAGCACGCGTCTATCGCGTTCTTTACAGCAGAACATGGGCGCCGAACGCCGGGGCACTGGCCTACGCGATCCCGAAACAACTCTCGAAGTTTGGGTGACGCGCGAAAGCGGTGATTGGGTGCTCCTGCAGACTTATGCGAACGGAACATCTTGCATCGTCGCTGTAGGCGCACACTGGGAAGGTCTTCTGCCCGAACCGGCGTGACCTTTTCTACGACCCGCTTTACGGCGATGTTCTTCGGGACGCACAAAATGCACCTTCCCAGCAGTCCGAAACAAAAAGTAGAATTCGCCGAAAAAATTCCGCAGGCGCACCGAATGTCTGCTTACCGCCCTCCATGTTAATTTCTGCGCGGCGTAGGACTCCACAGCGCGGGCGGAATATGGACCTTCATGGCATTCTAAATGGACGACATGCGGACCTAGGGTGCCGATCTTCTAAACGGTCGCACCACCCCAACTTCTTAACCTCCTTGCCGTGGACCGTTGCCCTGCTCCGGTCCGCATTGCAGGCTCAGCCGGAAGACATCGTATAAGGCCCCCTCGATCATGTCGAAGAAAACGCTCAACAAGGCGAACCTCGAACGGCTCGGGGCTGACACACTTGCAGCGTTGATCATGGAGCTGGTGCAGGGAAGTGCCGCCCTGCAGCGTCGGGCGCGGCTGGAGTTGAGTGCGGCGCAGGGGCCGAAGGATGTCGCGGCCGATATTCGCAAGCGCTTCGCCGCGCTGCGCCGCGCCAAAAGCTTCATCGGTTGGCGCAAGCAGCGGGCGTTTGCCAAGGACCTGACCGGCCTGGTGCGGATGATCGACGACAGCGTTGCGCCCCATGATCCGAACGAGGCCTTCGAGCTGCTCTGGTCCTTCCTGCAGTTGGCCCCGTCGATCTTCGAGCGGACGGATGACAGCAACGGTACCGTCGGCGGCATCATGGATGACGCGATGGTGTCCCTCGCCGCCGTGGCGCCGCAGATCTCTGTAACGCCCGAGACGCTGGCGGAGCGCATCCTCGACGCTGTCGGCAGCGCGGGCTACGGAGAGTTCGACGGCATCATCCCGGCGACGGCAGAGGCCTTGGGCACCAGCGGCTTGGAGCACCTGAAACAGATCACGCAGGTCTGGATCGACACCGCGCCCGACCCGGACGAGCTGTCGCAATATCAGGGCTATGGACTATCCGCATCTGCCGCCGATCGGGCGCGGCGCGACAGGCATCTGACGGGGTCGATTATCCTCGCCGATGTCGCGGACGCGCAGGGCGACGTCGATGCCTATATGGCCCGCTATTCCGCCGAACAGCTGACCTATGGCACCATCGCACCGGGCGTGGCCCGCCGCCTGCTGGACGCCGGTCGGTTGGACGAGGCCTTTGCCATTATCACCCGCGCACGCGCCGCCGACGCGGCGAAGGAGTCCAGCCCATTCCATTTCGACATCGCCGAGGTGTACGAGGCGTGCCTGTCGCAAATGGGCTGCACCGATGACCTGAAGGCGCATCTTTGGCAGACGTTCGAGCAGACCCTGAGCGCCCCGCATCTGCGCCGGTACCTCAAACTGCTGCCGGACTTCGACGATATCGAGGCCGAAGAACGCGCGCTGAACTTCTCCGAAGCCTATCCCGATCTGGAGGCCGCCCTTGGCTTCCTGATCGACTGGCCCGCGCACGACCGCGCCGCGCGGCTGGTCCTGTCGCGCCCCACAGAGATCGACGGGGACTTCTACGAGGCCATCACTCCCGCCGCCGACGCGCTGGAGGCAAGCCAACCGCTCGCCGCCGCGGTTCTGCGCCGCGCGATGATCCTGGATACGCTGAGTCGGGCCAAATCCAAACGCTACCGCCACATCGCCCGCCACTTGCTGGCCTGCCGGTCTGCCGATGCAGAAATCGAAGACTACGGAAGCGTGCTGAGCCACGCTCAGTTCGAAGAAGGACTGCGTCAGGCGCACGGACGGAAGTATGCGTTCTGGAGCTTCGTCGATGATCAGTAAGCACTGAGCCGGTTCGCGAACCTCACCTGACCTACGCTTGTAACCGACGGCTGTTTCTTCTGCGTTCGTGCGGGAGGTCTGAAAGCCCCGGCCAGTTGGCTTCGCACAAAATCCGACTTCTGTCGAAAAGTCGGTGTTTGGATGTCGAACCACATGATGTGAAGTGGCCTGGCAGGGGCTGAGGGACTCGAACCCACGACCCTCGGTTTTGGAGACCGATGCTCTACCAACTGAGCTAAACCCCTAGGCCGAGGTCGGGGTATCCCCGCCGGGGCGGACGGTCAAGGCCGGATCGGACTGGAACAGGGCGCCGGGTTCCGCGTTGGCAGCGTGAAGAATTAAAGAGAACCGGAAGGACAGAAAAATGGCGCTCAATTCGCTGAAAGACGTGTATGTGGACCAGCTGCAGGACATCTACTCTGCCTGTAAGCAATCCATCGAAGCGACAACGAAGCTTGGCCAAGCAGCCAGCGATGACAAGCTGGGCAAGGCCCTGGCCGCCGGGTCGGCTGGTATTGCAGAAGGTATGGAGAAGCTGGAGCAGATCGCTAGCGATCACGGCTTCGACCCGAACGGTGAGTTCTGCAAGGGCATGGAG
Source organism: Palleronia sp. THAF1 (assembly GCF_009363795.1). NCBI lineage: Bacteria > Pseudomonadati > Pseudomonadota > Alphaproteobacteria > Rhodobacterales > Roseobacteraceae > Palleronia > Palleronia sp. THAF1. Next base: position 2,538,015 of record NZ_CP045420.1, read on the forward strand.
GGGCTTGTGAAAGAAGCCCACGCGCACGCGCTGGATGAACAGTTCGGCTCTGACGAAGCGCGCGATGCGATGATTATCACACAGTATCTGCGCATGGTGCACTATGCGCTCGCAGGCTACGGCATCACGGTGGTTTACGCCAACAAGCTGGGTCTCGACGGCGATGCGGCCCTTCTTCAGCAGTGCTACGACCAGACGCAGGACGGCCACGAGAGCATGATGGGCATTGCCCGTGAAGGTGTCGGCGCGGCTTAATCCCCCACTCCCTCCTCAGTCCATCGCAGCGCCCCGTTCCGAAAGGACGGGGCGCTTTTTGTATTTCAAGCCGATCACCGAAGTGTCGTTTTGCCGACCCCAAATCCCGGTGCAAGCTGAGCGCAGCCACAAAAGGAGATGATCCATGTCGACCCTGTCTCGCCGTGCCGTTCTGTCTGGCAGCGCCCTTGCTCTGCCCGCTTTAGCCGCCAACCGTTCCATGGCAGCGTCCACCGATCCATTTACATTTGAGGTCACGCGCGACGATACGGCCTGGCGCGCCCTTCTGGGCGATGATGTCTTCGGTATCATGCGCGAGGGCAAGACAGAGGCGAAGTACGCCAGCCCTCTCACAGAAGAGACGCGCGACGGCGATTATTGCTGCAAGGGATGCGAACTGACACTTTACACCGGGCGATGGAAGCGTTCCGTGGACAAGGGCTACGTCTTCTTCGCCCAGTCCGAACCAGATGCTATGCTGATGTCGATTGACCAGGCGATCCCGGACGATGCCGTCAAAGCGACGGCCGATGAACGCCGTATTCTGGACGACTCGGCCGCAATCGAGGTGCATTGCCGCCGCTGCGGCAGCCACATCGGGCACATCCTGATCGTGGACGGTGCCCTGCTTCACTGTTCGAACGGCACTGCGCTCGAGTTTCAGCCGTCCGATACCTAGAAGATCTTGAACCGGCGCATCAGCCAGACGGCGATGGCAGTAATCGCGATCAGCGCGCCGGCGAACACCCAGAACGCGTAGGGGTTGTTGACGCCCGGCATCCCACCCACGTTGATCCCCATCAAGCCAGTCAGGAAGCCCAGCGGCAGGAAGATCGCTGAAATCACACTGAGCACGTACAAGTTCTTGTTCAGCCGCTCTGCTCGCGCGCCCTCGATCTCGTCGCGGATCGTCTGCAACTGCTCTCGCGTCGCCTCTAGGGCTTCGGTGACGCGCAAAAGCTGGTCCGTCTGTTCCGCGATCTTGGTCGTGTCTTCATCCGTCAGCCAAGCCAGCTTCACGCGGGACGCATCCCGCACGGCTTCACGTTGTGGCCCCATGAAGCGGCGCAGCTCGGTCAGCTCCAAGCGCTGATCGGCCACCTCTGTGCGGAGAGATGCGTCCTCCGGCGTCGCAATCGCCGCCTCTTCCAGCCGGTCAGCGCGATCCTCGAGGTCCGCGACCTGTTCCTCGATCCGGTCGGTCAGTCGTTCGATCAGCGCTGCCAACAACCCGCCGGAGCGATCCGGGCCACTGCCGTCGGCGACCATCTGGGCCAGTGTCTCGACACTACGCAGGCGGAAGCGCGACAGCGACACGATGCGCGCGGAGTCGATATACAGGCGGACAGAAACCATGTCTTCGGGGTCCTGACCCGCGTTGAAGTTGATGCCGCGCAGGTTGACCAGCAGCCCGTCGCCGATCCGCAGCGCGCGGGGGCGCGTGTGGGCGTCGGTCAGCGCATCGCGCACCGAGGGATCGAGCCAATCCAGATGCGCGTCGATCCAAGGATCGGTGTCCGGGTGGTCTGCTTGCAGATGGAGCCACGCGGGCGACGGGTCGTGCAGGGCCTTCGAAATGTCGCCATCGCCGGTCAGTGGTCGGCCGCGATCCGGACCATCCAAGGCGTAGGCAAAGGCGATATGGTCGGTCATGGCGGTGATGGTCCTGGCTGACATTATAGTTTGGAAACATGGAGCCGAAACGAAAAAGGACGACCCCGAAGGATCGTCCTGTGTGTTTCGTGGCCCAGATTGGCTGGGCGGGACCGTTCGGGCTGACGCCCAAGCCGACCCTTACTCGATGATTTTCGACACGACGCCTGCGCCGACGGTGCGGCCGCCTTCGCGGATGGCGAAGCGGAGCTTCTCTTCCATCGCGATCGGCGCGATCAGCTCGACGCCGAAGGACACGTTGTCGCCCGGCATGACCATCTCGGTGCCCTCGGCCAGCTGAACCGTGCCGGTCACGTCCGTCGTGCGGAAGTAGAACTGCGGACGGTAGTTGGCGAAGAACGGCGTGTGACGGCCACCCTCTTCCTTGGTCAGGATGTAGGCTTCGGCCTCGAACTTCGTGTGCGGCTTGACCGAGCCGGGCTTGCAGAGCACCTGGCCCCGCTGCACGCCTTCACGGTCGACGCCACGCAGCAGCGCGCCGATGTTGTCGCCCGCTTCACCACGATCCAGCAGCTTGCGGAACATTTCCACGCCCGTGCAGGTCGTCTTCTTGGTGTCGCGAATGCCGACGATTTCGATCTCGTCGCCCACGTTGATCACGCCACGCTCGACACGACCGGTCACAACCGTACCACGACCCGAGATCGAGAACACGTCCTCGACCGGCATCAGGAAGGGCTGGTCCACGGCGCGCTCGGGCGTCGGGATGAACTCGTCGACGGCGGCCATCAGCTTCTTGATAGACTCTTCACCGATCTCGGGGTTGTCGCCGTTCATCGCGGCCAGGGCCGAGCCGGGGATGACGGGCATGTTGTCGCCATCGTACTCGTACGAAGACAGCAGTTCGCGGATCTCCATCTCGACGAGCTCGAGCAGCTCTTCGTCGTCAACCTGGTCGACCTTGTTCATGTAGACGACCATCTGCGGGATGCCGACCTGACGACCGAGCAGGATGTGCTCGCGCGTCTGGGGCATGGGGCCGTCGGCGGCGTTCACGACCAGGATCGCGCCGTCCATCTGGGCGGCACCGGTAATCATGTTCTTCACGTAGTCGGCGTGGCCGGGGCAGTCGACGTGGGCGTAGTGACGGTTCTCGGTCTCATACTCCACGTGGGCGGTCGAGATCGTGATGCCGCGGGCCTTCTCTTCCGGCGCACCGTCGATCTGGTCATAGGCGCGGAAGTCGCCGAAGTACTTCGTGATCGCCGCCGTCAGCGTCGTCTTGCCGTGGTCAACGTGACCGATCGTGCCGATGTTAACGTGCGGCTTGTTACGTTCGAATTTTGCCTTCGCCATGGCGTCAGACCCTCACTTGATTCAGGGGCAAGACCGCCGGTCGGGCGGGCCCGGTTCTACAACGCGGGCTACGTAACTTTCGCCCCTGGAAGATGCAAGCGTCAGTTGGCGGGAATGCCCCCGCCAGAGGACACGGCAGCGGCACTTCGCGCGCGCAACTCGCTGCGGCTGATGTTCATGCGGGTCTGGCCCGGCTCTGCCACGAACCAATCGGGGTTCTGCTTGAGCCAGGTTTCGACCTGCGCCGCACCATTGCGTGTCAGGTTCGCAAGCTGCTCTTCCTTGCCGCGAACGATGCCCGACCCGACGATGGGGGCAGTGTTCTCCAGTCCTTCGAAGGCTGTGAACTGCTTGGGCTCGGCGTTCAGGCGCTGCTGGGTTTGGTTGTCGTAGACGTTGACCTCGAAGATCAGGGCGGACTTCGGGGTGTAGACCAGCGGCAGGCCCGGTTGCGCCAGCACGTAGCCCCCGATGGAGACGCCGATGTGGTAAAGCCCGTCGCCGTTATAGCGGGCCAGACGCGTTTCCAAAGCCTGCTCCATCGCGCCGGTCAGCTCAGGTCCGGTGACGGTGCGCGAGAACGGCCCCTGCTTCACGCCGTTGGCCTGCACGATGTTATAGCCCAGCCGGAAGTCGCCCAGATCGGCGTTTTCGCTGACGGGCGGTGTGATGCATCCGGCAAGCGACAGAAGAAGGCCAAGGGCGGCGGCAAGGCGAAGGATCATCGGGCAACTCCTGAGACAATGACGTTACCGTTAGCGGGCGGAGGGCATCGCGCAACCCCCGCTCCCGGTCAATCGAAGCGGTTGTTGCGCGGGAACCCACGCGGCGCCATGCGGCCCGCGCTCGCGCGTTTGCCGACCCATTCAGCCAGTTCGTCGGACTTCACGGTGCGGGTGCGGCCTGCGGGATCGGCCCATGACAGGCCTTCGGAGAGCGGGAAGGTGATCGCATCCGACAGACCGCCGTCTTTGAACCGTTGCAGGCGAACGCCCTTGCCGCGCCCCATTTCCGGCAGTTCTTCCAACGCGAAGACGAGCAGCTTGCGATTCTCCCCCACCGCCGCAACGTGATCTCCCTGCACGGGGCGGACAACGCTGGCGACCACGGGCGCCTTCACATTCAGCACCTGACGGCCCGCGCGGGTCTGGGCGATCGCCTCGTCCTCTGGCAGAATGAAGCCGTCACCCGCGCTGGATACGACCAGCAGCCGCTCACCGGGGCGGTGGATGCGCAAGGACACGATCTGCGCCTCGTTCGGCAGGTCGATCATAAGGCGCACGGGCTCGCCCATGCCGCGCCCGCCGGGCAGGTTCGACACCGGGATCGTATAGACCCGTCCCATCGAGCCGACCAGCAGCAGCTTGTCCGTCGTTTCGGCGTGGAACGTGAACAGCGGGCCGTCACCGTCCTTGAACTTCAATTCGGCGTCCAGATCCACATGCCCCTTCATGGCGCGGATCCAGCCCATTTGGCTGCAGACGACCGTGACCGGCTCACGCTCTATCATCGCCTCCATGGGTACGTCTTCGACGGTGCCGGCCTCCGCGAATCGACTTAGGCGGTGGCCGCGCGGGTGGTCCTTGCCGAACTGCTTCTTGGTGGCGCGCAATTCGTCCGAGACGGCGTTCCATTGCAGGCCGACGTCGGCCAGCAGATCTTCGATCTCGGCCCGTTCCGCCATCAGCGCGTCGTATTCGCGCTTCAGTTCCATTTCCTCGAGCCGCCGCAAAGCGCGCAGACGCAGGTTCAGGATGGCCTCGGCCTGCACCTCTGTCAGCTCACCATCCGATGCGGGGGGCGAGACATAGGCCTCTTCGTCCATCGCGCGGGGCGGAATATCGGCCCAGTCCTGCCGCATCAGCGCGGCCTTCGGCTCGGTGTCGTAGCGGATGATCTCGATCACGCGGTCGAGGTTCAGGAAGGCGATGATGAAGCCTTCGAGGACCTCCAACCGGTGGTCGATCTTGCCAAGCCGGAAGCGCTTGCGGCGCAGAAGGACGTCCTGCTTGTGATCCAGGAAGGCGCGTAGCACTTCCTTCAGCGAGCAGACCTTGGGCGTGCGCCCGTCGATCAGCACGTTCATGTTCAGCGCGAAACGAACCTCCAGATCGGTCTGCTTGAACAGCATCCCCATCAGCATCTCGGGGTCCACCGACTTGGCGCGCGGCTCCAGAATCAGGCGAATATCCTCGGCAGACTCGTCCCGCACATCTGTCAGGATCGGCAACTTCTTTGTCTGGATCAGCTCGGCGATCTTCTCGATCAGGCGGGATTTCTGCACCTGATAGGGAATTTCGGTGACGACGATCTGCCACTGTCCGCGGCCCAGATCCTCGACCTCGTACTTCGCGCGCAGGCGAAAACCGCCGCGGCCGGTGCTGTAGGCCTCGGCCATTGACTCCGGCGATTCCACGATGACGCCGCCCGTCGGGAAATCCGGCCCCTTCACGTAGTTCAGCAGCGTCTCGTCGCGGGCGTCAGGCGTCTTGATCAGATGCAGGCAGGCGTCCACCAGCTCGACGATGTTGTGCGGCGGGATGTTGGTGGCCATGCCCACCGCGATCCCGCTGGAGCCGTTCGCCAGCAGGTTCGGAAAGGCGGCGGGCAGGACGACCGGCTCGGTCAGCGTACCGTCATAGTTCGGGCGGAAATCGACGGCATCCTCATCCAGACCGGACAGAAGCGCCTCTGCTGCCGTGGTCATCCGCGCTTCGGTGTAGCGCGACGCCGCCGGGTTATCGCCGTCGATGTTGCCGAAGTTGCCCTGTCCGTCGACCAGCGGGTAGCGGATCGTGAAATCCTGCGCCAAGCGCGCCATCGCGTCGTAGATCGCGCTGTCACCGTGAGGGTGATAATTTCCCATCACGTCGCCACTGATCTTGGCGGACTTGCGGTAACCGCCGTTCGATCCCAGCCGCAACTCGCGCATTGCATACAGGATGCGGCGGTGGACCGGCTTCAACCCATCGCGCGCGTCTGGCAGGGCGCGGTGCATGATCGTGGACAGCGCGTATTGCAGATACCGCTCCCCGATGGCCCGGCCAAGGGACTCGGACAGTTCGGCTTCGGCATCGATGTTCGGCTCGTCGGTCATATTGTCGGGATACCCAGACCGGTGCCGGGCCGAAAGTAAAATGGCACTTGGATGGACCTTTTCTGTTCACGGGGACGTTAGCGTGGCGTAATGTAGCAGCACCGCCGTCCGGAGCATCAAAATGATTCGCCTTACCCTTCTGCTCGTCGCAGGCCTCGTCGTGACCTTCAGTATTGCTGGGCAAGATCCGAACATCGAACAGGGCAGCGATGCCGGGATGGACGTTTCGCGGGCCCAGAACGATCTGGTCGATCCGGGCAAGCTGGCGCTGGACGATGAGGCGGGTGCGATCGAGCGGGCGATTGCCGCGACGGACACTTACGAGCCAGAGCAGGTCACCGAGATGGTGCAAGAGGCCTCTTTGATCCAACCCGCAAAGGCGTCGGAAACGTCTGCTCTTGCCGTAATCAACGCCACACGTGTGAACTTGCGCGCGGGCCCTTCAACCGCGAACGCCGTGCTGGACCAAGCCACTCGCAACCAGCAGGTTCAGATCGTCGAGCGCACTGCCGATGGCTGGGCGCGTATTCAGGTGTTGGACACCGGCACGACCGCTTGGATCTACGATCGCTTCCTCACGCCGCAGGGATAAGGCATTCCGTTCCGGGACGTGGCGCGCTAAGCCAATCTGACCCGAAACCAGACGGACTCGCCCATGTTTTCTGACCCGCTGTTCCTATTCGTGGTGATCGCTTGCCTTGCGGTCGCGGCGGTCCTGCTTCTTGGCATTGCGAACTTCGGCAAACCGGGACCGGACGCGGCCAAAAAATCCAACAAATACATGCGCTGGCGGATCTATGCACAGGCGGGTGCCGTGGTCGTCATCTTGATCTTCGTCTTCTTCCGCCGCATGGGGGGCTGATCCATGGTCGTTCTATCCAAAATCTACACGCGCACCGGCGACGGCGGCGACACCGCCCTGGGAAATGGTACCCGCGTGGCCAAGCATGACCGACGCGTCGAGGCCTACGGCACCGTGGACGAGGCCAACGCCACCTTCGGGATGGCCCGCCTGCACGCGACCGGAGATCTGGCCCAGCAAATCGAGCGTATCCAGAACGACCTGTTCGATCTGGGCGCGGACCTGTGCAATCCCGACATCGCGCGCGATGAGCAGGCCGAATATCCGCCTCTGCGCATGGTGGCCGCACAGACCGACCGGCTGGAGCGTGAGATCGACGCCATGAACGAACGGCTGGAAACGCTGCGCTCCTTCATCCTGCCCGGCGGCTCGCCACTCGCCGCCCATCTTCATGTGTGTCGCACCGTCACCCGCCGGGCCGAGCGTCGTACGATGGAACTCGCCGCAGCCGAAACGCTGAACGAGGCGGCGATCACCTACCTTAATCGCCTGTCCGACTGGTGCTTTTGCGCCGCGCGTCTGGCGAACGACGATGGCCGCGCGGATGTGCTATGGACGCCCGGCGCGAACCGCTGAATTCGCGAAAACGGGGCGTCACAGGTCCATGACGCGGCGTTTTTGACCTGTTGCCCTTCTTCGCTCCGCGCTACGTCTTCGCTGAAGATATAGTAGGAGGACGACATGAAGATTCTGGTCCCCGTCAAGCGTGTGATCGACTATAACGTCAAGGTCCGCGTGAAGGGCGACGGCAGCGGGGTAGATCTCGCCAACGTCAAGATGAGCATGAACCCGTTTGACGAGATCGCTGTCGAAGAAGCGATCCGCCTGAAGGAAGCCGGCACGGCCGAAGAGGTCGTCGCGGTGTCCATCGGCGTCAAGCAAGCTCAGGAAACGCTGCGCACCGCGCTTGCCATGGGTGCCGACCGCGCGATCCTGATCGTCGCCGCCGACGACGTGCATCAAGATATCGAGCCTTTGTCCGTCGCCAAGCTGCTGAAAGCCGTGATCGACGAAGAGCAGCCGGGCCTTGTCCTATGCGGCAAGCAGGCCATCGACAACGACATGAACGCCACCGGGCAGATGCTGTCGGCTCTGCTGGGTTGGTCGCAGGCCACCTTCGCCAGCAAGGTGACGATCGAAGGCGATCATACCACGGTCAAGCGCGAGGTCGACGGCGGGATGCAGTCGATCAAGGTGAAGATGCCCGCCGTCATTTCGGTGGACCTGCGCCTGAACGAACCGCGCTATGCATCGCTGCCGAACATCATGAAGGCCAAGAAGAAGCCGCTGGAAGAGAAGACGCCCGCCGACTACGGCGTTGACGTCTCGCCGCGGCTGGAAGTGGTCAAAACGGCCGAGCCTGCCGAACGTCAGGCTGGCATCATGGTCAAATCAGTCGAGCAACTGGTCGACAAGTTGAAGAACGAAGCGGGGGTGATCTGATGGCTGTTCTACTTCTTGCAGAGGTCGATGACGGTGAGCTGAACATGGACGCGACCGCGAAGGCGGTTTCGGCGGTCAAGGACTTGGGCGATATCCACGTCCTCTGCGCCGGGGCCAAGGCTGCGGACGCGGGTAAGGAAGCCGCGACGATCCAAGGTGTCGCAAAGGTGCTCGTGGCCGAAAACGATCAGTATGGCCACCGTCTGGCAGAACCGACCGCCGCGCTTCTCGTGCAGCTTGCGGGTGATTATTCGCATATCTGCGCGCCTGCGACGACGGATGCCAAGAACATCCTGCCCCGCGCCGCCGCCCTGCTGGACGTGATGGTCATCACCGACGTTTCCGGCGTGGTGGATGCTGACACGTTCGAGCGACCGATCTACGCGGGCAATGCGATCCAGACGGTGAAGTCGAAGGACGAAAAGAAGGTCTTTTCGATCCGCACGTCCACCTTCGACGCCGCCGAGACTGGCAACAATGCCGCCGTCGAGAACGTCGATCCGGGCGATGCGCCGGGCCTGTCCGAGTGGGTCGAGGATCACGTGGCCGAGTCCGATCGCCCCGATCTGACCTCTGCCGGGATCGTTGTCTCTGGCGGTCGCGGTGTCGGTTCGGAAGAAGACTTCAAGATCATCGAAGGTCTTGCCGACAAACTGGGTGCCGCCATCGGTGCATCCCGCGCGGCGGTCGATTCGGGCTACGCACCAAACGATTGGCAGGTGGGACAGACCGGTAAGGTCGTCGCACCCGATCTGTACATCGCCGTCGGTATTTCCGGTGCGATCCAGCACCTCGCCGGGATGAAGGACAGCAAGGTCATCGTTGCGATCAACAAGGACGAGGAAGCGCCGATCTTCCAGGTCGCCGATTATGGGCTTGTCGCCGATCTGTTCGACGCCGTCCCGAAACTGACCGAGAACGTCTGATCCAGACCTGTTCGCATTGAAACGAAGGGCCTGTCGAAGATATTCGGCGGGCCTTTTCCATTCCGGGCTTACGCGCTGCGCCGATGGCCCCCTCCCTCTCGCAACCGCAATCGTGACAGGCACCGCGCCACTCGCTCGGCTGCGATGTCCTGCACCTCTTCGGGGCTGATACGGCCTTTGAACCGCAGGGGCGATTTCGGTCGCACCACAACCTCTGTCCGTTCCGCCACCGATAGCGATGCCGCCATCGCCTTTGTTACGAACGGTGGATCGCCGTCATGCACGGTATCGCATTCTTCGTCTGGCCGACGCTCTCCGATCCACAGCAGGACGACCGGCTTGCCCAGTTGCGAAATCAGAATGCCCATCCGCTCCAGCCACGTGCGCTGCAGAGTTTCTCGGACCACGGCGAACCGACCCGGAGATACCGCGTAAAGGTCTTCCAACAGATGACGAACAAAGTGGTGCCGTTCGAACTCGATTTCAGGATACAGCGCGCGCAAGCGGTCTTGCTGTCCGATAATCCGATCATTCCGCCATTTGTGAACACGGTAATACGGATTGCTCAGCTGGTGCGCGCCCGGAACGGTCAGAACGACGGCATCCGCCTGCCGCGCGATCTCCAAAAGTCCCGGATCCCCCAAGATCGCGTCGGGTCCACTGTGGGGCGCCGACAAATCGATGCAAACGTCATGCGTCCTGTCTTCGATCCCGTCCATCAATGCCGCCGAATCTGCGGAAGACACCGCGCGACTATCCAGCAGCGCGATATACGGTTGCGTCAGTGGCTTGATCGGCCCCCGGCAATCACGTGCCGCTCCCGGATAGCGGCACATGTCCTCTGCGATCGAACTATAGCGGTCCATCCCACCCTCCTTGTTCCCCGCTTGGGACTAAAGCGCAGTCGGATGAGCAAAGGCTTAAGGTCTAAAATTCACCTGATTTTAAGCCCGCCTTGCATGTCGCGGAGCCCCCCGCCTATGGTCGCGCAAAGCAGTCCAAGGCGGAGCAAGTCGCGATGAGAATCGAAAGCGTTGGCGTGATCGGCGCAGGCCAGATGGGAAGCGGGATCGCGCATGTCTTCGCGCTTGCAGGCTTCGATGTGCACCTGACGGATGTCAGTGCCGATGCTTTGACGCGCGCTACCGACGGCATCGCCGCGAACATGGATCGTCAGGTCTCACGCGAGAAGATCGCCAGCGACGACCGAGACGCCGCGCTGGCTCGCATCGCCACAACCCAAACGCTGACGGACCTAGGCCAGTGCGATCTGGTGATCGAAGCCGCGACCGAGCGCGAAGCCGTGAAGGACGCGATATTCGCCGAACTGGTACCCGCGCTCAAGCCGGAAACGATCCTGACCTCAAACACATCGTCGATCTCTATTACGCGGCTGGCGTCGAAAACGGACCGGCCCGAGAAATTCCTGGGCTTCCACTTCATGAACCCCGTTCCGGTGATGAGCCTCGTCGAGCTGATCCGGGGTATCGCCACCGATGACGAGACGTTCTCGGCGTGCATGGATGTGGTCGACCGTTTGGGAAAAACAGCCGCGACCGCGGAAGATTTTCCGGCCTTTATCGTTAACCGCATCCTGATGCCGATGATCAACGAAGCGGTCTATGTCCTGTACGAAGGCGTCGGCAATGTGAAGTCCATCGACAAGGCGATGAAGCTGGGCACGAACCACCCCATGGGGCCGCTGGAACTGGCGGATTTCATCGGGTTGGACACCTGCTTGGCCATCATGAACGTGCTGCACGACGGCTTGGCGGACACGAAGTACCGCCCCTGCCCTCTGCTGACCAAATATGTCGAAGCCGGATGGCTGGGGCGCAAATCAGGTCGCGGTTTCTACGACTACCGCGGCGACGAACCGGTGCCGACCCGCTAGGCGACTCACAGGTTCAGAACCGCGGCTCTGACGCTTTCGGTGGTCAGGTTGAAAGGCGTCATTGGCGGCCCGATCCTGATATGGAACGGCTTGTCGGCGCGCCGCAGCACTTCGTGCAGCAGAACCCCTTGTCTCGATATCGGATGGACCCGCGCCGCAAAGCGATACAGCCGGGACGGCTGGTCCAGGATCCGAACCGGCAGAACGGCGGCGCCGACCTCCTGCGCCAGTCGCACTCCGAACGCTGACCATTCCGGCTCTGCCCCAGTTGCAATACGCCCCGCCGGAAATAGCGCGACCGATCCACCGCTTGCCAGATGCGCGCGGGCCGTCCGGGTCAACTCGCGGAGCCGCGCGCGTCGGTCGACGGAATGGCCATAAGGCACCGCCAAAAGCAGCGGGGCGACTTGCGGCATATCATCCGCCAAGGCCCGCGCCATGATCCGGGTGTCGCCACGCACACTGGATAAAGCCGACAACAGTGCGGCCCCGTCAAGGATACCGGTCGGATGGTTGGCCAGCACCACCAATGGCCCTGTCCGGGGCACATTTTCCAACCTGTCCGCGACGATCGCGATGCCCAGGGCCCTCAACGCGTCGTTGCACAAATCGATACCGTTCGGCAGCGGCCCGCTGGCCAGATGCCGGAGTCGCCACAGCAAGCGCGGCGTTGCGAGGGTCATCCATTCAAGCGTTCGGACAGCTAAGCCAAAAGACGTGCCGGGCAGACTGCGCGCATAGCTCAGCCGCCGTGCGATGCCGATCACATGTCTTCGCCGAAGCGACCCGCGACAAGCGTTTCCAACGCATCGGCCAATGCATCCGCATCCGGACCCGTCGTCTCAATCTCTATCGTGGTGCCACGATGGGCGGCCAGCATGAGCAAGCCCATGATCGAATCGCCCGATGCGCTTTGCCCATCATGCCGAACATCCGCGCGAGCGTCATGCGCTTCGACGACCTCGACCAGTTTAGCCGAGGCACGGGCGTGCAAGCCTTTCTCGTTGACGATTTCCAGCTTGCGCACGGCCACGCCTAGCGACCGCCGCTGGCAAGTTTCAATTCGGGCTGCGGCCCGGACATGGTGTCCAGATACTTGCGTCCGGCCATAAGGGCGGTCTGTATCGCCTCTGTCAGCGGCTGATGGCGCGACTTGGCGAGCTTGATCAGAAGCGGAAGGTTCGCGCCGTATATGATGCGCCGACTGTCGGGATTACAGGCGCGCAGTGACAGGTTTGACGGCGATCCACCGAACATGTCGGTCACAACGATAACGCCGTTCCCTTCGTCAACGGAATCGGCCGCGGCGCATATCTCTGCCTGTTTGCGCACGCGGTCGCATTCGGGTTCGATAGAAACGGCCACGATGCCGGGTTGCCGGCCCACGACATGCTCGACCGCCGCGAGAAACTCGCGGGACAAACCCCCGTGGGCGACGATAACGATGCCTATCAAGGCGACCACTCCCGTTGCGACGTGTCGAACCGACCCTGCCGCTTTAGCTCCCCGTTACATAATTGACACCCAGCGGACTCAATTCGCAAGGCCATCGGAGCAAAGTGCCGCAACGGCACGCGGACTGTTGCGGTTCGGTGCGTCATGCCAGCCGCTCTCCGGTCAGCAAAACCAGCACTGCATTCGCAGGCGCGGGATGATTGCGCGCGTGAACCAACGGCAGATTGATTCCGTCTACGCTGTCTGTACGCATGGGCGGCAGGCGTTCGGGTTCGGACATATCAAGGTCCACTATCAGACCAACGGATGTCGGTGGCGCGGTCGGTACACGCAAGATGCCGATGCCACGCGCTTCGATTTGGCCGAGAATGGCATCGGGTGCCCATGCCATAAGCGTGCCATTTGTCGCGCGAAGGCACGTGCGATCATCGGCTATCAGGCATGCACCCCGCGCCAGCAACGCAAGCGCCAATGTTGACTTGCCAGTGCCAGAATCTCCGCGGATCAGAAGGCCGCGGCCATTATACGCGACGGCGCTGGCATGAAGAATCAGCGAGGGTTTCCGGTTCACACCGGCAGGCCGACCACGAAGCGCGCACCCAACGGCGTAGAGGTGGGATCGGCATCCGTCGGAGCGATGTTCTCGGCCCAGATGACACCGCCGTGCGCCTCGACGATCTGTTTCGAGATCGCAAGCCCAAGACCGGAGTTGTTTCCGAACTGTCCTTCGGGACGTTCCGAATAGAAACGCGTGAAGATCTTTTCCAGCGCGCTGTCGGGGATGCCGGGGCCGGTATCTTCGACCACCACCAGCACGCGGTCATCGCGCTTACGAGCCCAGAGGCGGATCGCGTCGCCCTCGCCACAGAACGAAATGGCGTTGGTGATCAAGTTCACGAAGACCTGCGCCAACCGTCCCTCAAGGCCGTCAATGACGATAGGTTCAGACGGCAGGTCATCGATGAACTCGATACCCTTCGCTTCGGCATCGCGGCCAAGGTAGTCGGACAGGTTCGTGAGCATACCCAGAAGATTGAAGCTCTCTTCGTCTTCCTTGACCAACTCACTGTCCAGACGGGACGCGTTGGAAATATCGCTGACCAATCGGTCCAGACGACGCACGTCGTGGTCGATCACATCGAGCAGCTTCTCGCGTTGTTCGTCCTTCTTCACGAAGCGCAGGCTGCCGACGGCAGAGCGCAGCGAGGCGAGCGGGTTCTTGATCTCATGCGCGACATCGGCGGCGAACTGTTCATTGGCGTCGATGCGATCATAGAGTGCGGCGACCATGCCGCGAAGGGCCGATGACAGACGCCCGATTTCATCGGGACGCGCCGACAGGTCGGGGATGCGCACACGGCCGGGATTCATGGTGCGCGTGTTGCGGTCCCGTCCGATTTCAGCGGCTGCGGCCAGATCGGAAAGCGGATTAGCGATGGTCGAAGCCAGCACGAGGCTAAGGCCGATGGACACCACGATGGCGATGACGAACATCTGCAAAACTTGTTCGCGCTCGGCCCGCACGAGGTTGTCGATTTCGCCCGCGCCGCTGGTGAGGGCAACGGCGCCGATGACCCGCTCGCCGCTCATGATGGGAGTCGCGACCGCGAAGACGGTCGCGCCATTTTTCACTAGGTTGGTTTCGACATGGGTACCACCCTGCAGCGCGCGCTCAACCAGCAGGTTGGCCAGCCGTTGCGTTTCCGAGGACAGGCCGCTTTCGTCACCCTTCTGAAGCGCGTTCGCCAAGAACATCCAGCCGCTTTCAAGCGCGTCCGTAATGACCGTTGAGCGTGGCTGGCGATCCAGCCCGGTGACATCCGACAGACTAGCCCGTTCGGTGCCGCGAGAGGTCGCGACGATTTCGCCATCCAGATCGAAAACGAAAGCCGATGATGGGCCGGGCAGTTCCAGCGCCGTCAGAGTCTGTTCGGGGTCCAGTCCGTCGCCCAGCGCCGCGTCGGGGGTTTGCAGAAGCTGCGCCTCAAACACGTTAGCAAGCAGATGGGCCTCGGAGACCAACGCCGTTTCGCGCTGGAAGACCAGACTGTCGCGGAACGGGTTCAGGAACAGAACGCCGACGACGAGCATCAGGATCGCCAGCAGATTGAACGTGATGATCTTGCGCGCCAAGGGCGAGCGGTTGATGGCGATCATGCCGCCGCCGCGCGTCTTCTGACGCGCTTCGCGGTCGGCAGAGGCATCGGGGCGTACCCAGTCCTCTCCGAGCAGCAGCCCATCCTTGGGCCCGCCCCGGCTGTCAATGTCGGTCGCCATCGCCACGAGCTTACTCTTCGTTGTAACGGTAGCCAATGCCGTAGAGCGTCTCGATCGCCGAGAACTCATCGTCGACGGAGCGCATCTTCTTGCGCAGACGCTTGATGTGGCTGTCGATGGTCCGGTCGTCGACGTAGACCTGATCATCGTAGGCGACATCCATCAGCTGATCGCGGGACTTCACGAAGCCCGGTCGCTGCGCCAACGCCTGCAACAGCAGGAACTCGGTGACAGTCAGCGACACGTCGCGGCCCTTCCAGCTGACCGAGTGGCGCGCGGGGTCCATGTTCAACTGGCCACGGGTCATAACCTGCCCGGCTTCTGCCGCCGTGGGCTCATCACCGCCGATGACTTCCTGGCGCCGCAGCAGCGCGCGGATGCGTTCGACCAGCAAACGTTGGCTGAACGGTTTCTTGACGTAGTCGTCCGCGCCCATTCGAAGGCCGAGAACTTCGTCGATCTCATCGTCCTTGGAGGTCAGGAAGATCACCGGCATCTGCGTTTTCTGGCGGACCCGCTGAAGCAGATCCATGCCATCCATCCGGGGCATCTTGATGTCGAACACGGCCATGTCCGGAAGTTTCTTGTTGAACGCATCCAACGCCTGCTGACCGTCATTGTAGGTTTCGACCTCGAAGCCTTCGGCTTCAAGAGTCATGGCGACGGACGTCAGGATGTTCCTGTCGTCGTCGACGAGAGCAATTCTCGACATGTGACTGTCCTTTTACTGCGCGATGTAGTGTTGCCTGAGGTTTCTTAATTTTTTCCTTATCATTCCGGCTCGATCCCCCGATGGCAACAGATTTCGCGAATCACCGCCGCACTCCTGCCACATCGTTGCCAGAATGCAGTTGATGTTGACTTAATTGCCGCACCAGGTGGCACATGGTGGCGTTAACTTCTGGCAGATTGCGCTAACGACCCTTTAGCCATGGCTGGGGTTCGTGATAACAATCCGCACCTCAGGCGCGCCTGCCGCGCAACAATAATACGGATGCACCCCATGACCGACGGCCGCGTGAACCCCGATCACACCCTTGAGACGCAAGGTATCAGCGGGCTGGGCCACGTGCGGTATAACCTGAGCGAGCCGCAACTGATGGAAGCGGCCCTGTCGGCGGGCGAGGGCAAGCTGGGGCGCGGTGGCACGCTGCTGGTCTCTACCGGCAAGCACACCGGCCGCTCGCCCAAGGACAAATTCGTCGTCCGCACTCCATCGGTCGAGGACACGATTTGGTGGGAAAACAATCCCCCGATGGAGCCTGACGCCTTCGGGCAGCTCAAGTCCGACATGCTGGAGCACATGAAGGGTCGCGACTACTACGTGCAGGACCTGTTCGGCGGCGCAGACCCCGCGCACCGCCTGGACGTGCGGGTCGTGACGGAACTGGCTTGGCACTCGCTGTTCATCCGTCACCTGCTGCGCCGTCCCGATGCGGAAAGCCTGGCCGCTTTCACGCCCGACTTCACGATCATCAACTGTCCCAGCTTCAAGGCCGACCCCGACAGGCACGGCTGCCGATCCGACACCGTCATCGCCATCAACATGGACGACAAGACGATCCTGATCGCGGGCACGGAATACGCGGGCGAGAACAAGAAGTCCGTCTTCACGCTGCTGAACTACATCTTGCCCGAGAAGAACATCATGCCGATGCATTGCTCGGCCAACCATGCCCCAGGCAACCCTGTGGACACCGCCGTGTTCTTCGGCCTGTCGGGAACCGGCAAGACCACCCTGTCGGCCGATCCGGGTCGCATCCTGATCGGCGACGACGAGCACGGCTGGTCAGAGCGCGGCACCTTCAACTTCGAAGGCGGCTGCTACGCCAAGACCATCGGCCTCGATCCCAAGGCAGAGCCCGAGATCTACGCCACCACCCACCGCTTTGCGACGATCATAGAAAACATGGTCTACGATCAGGACAGCCGGAAGCTGGACTTCGAAGACGACAGCCTGACGGCGAACATGCGGTGCGCCTACCCGCTGCATTATATTTCTAATGCCTCCGAAAGTGCGCTTGGTGGCCATCCGAAAAACGTCATCATGCTGACCTGCGATGCGTTCGGCGTGTTGCCCCCGATTGCGCGACTGACCCCGGCGCAGGCGATGTATCACTTCCTGTCGGGCTTCACAGCCAAGGTCGCCGGGACCGAGCGTGGCGTGACCGAACCCCAGCCCACCTTTTCCACCTGTTTCGGCGCGCCCTTCATGCCGCGCCGTCCGGAAGTCTACGGCGAGCTTCTGAAATCCAAGATCGCCAAGCACGGCGCGACCTGCTGGCTTGTGAACACCGGCTGGACCGGCGGGGCCTACGGCGATGGCAGCCGGATGCCAATCAAGGCGACCCGCGCGCTGCTCACCGCCGCGTTAGACGGAAGTCTGGCTGACGCGCCGTTCCGCAAGGATCCGAACTTCGGGTTCGAGGTTCCGACCAGTGTGTCGGGCGTGCCCGACCTGCTGCTGGATCCGCGGCGCACCTGGGGCGACCCCTCTGCCTACGATGCGCAGGCTCGCAAATTGGTCGACATGTTCGCGGACAATTTCGCCCAATACGACAGCCACATCGACGACGACGTGCGCGCGATCGCGTTGGGCTAGGCGCGCCCTCACCCTTCGATCACAAAATCGGGAACCCTTTGCGCCGTCACCTCTTGATGGAGTGTGGCGGCGTTGTTGCGTCGCGTTAATGGTAACAAGGGTTACAAAGATGAAAATCACCACCAAAAATCTGCTTCTCGGCACCGCGTTGACGCTGCCCATGACGGGTTTTGCTTTCGCGCAAGACTCTCAGATCACCGAGGATATGCTGTCTGGCAAGTCTGACGAGTGCGTCCAGCTTGGCGAAGCCGCGATGGATGCGAACCTGGAAGACGGCATGGATCGCGTCATGTCCGCCATCGAGGCCGACAATGCCGAACAGTGCGATGCTCTGACCGAAGAAGTCGTGCAGCTTTCCGAGGAAAGCGCCGCGCAGGCGTCCGACAGCGCCGAAGCTTCTGCCAGCGACTCCGAGCAGGTGTCCGAGCAAGTGACGGCCGAAACGGAGGTCGATGTCGAAGCCGTTGCGCAGGCCTCTGTCGCCGATCCCAACGTCGACGTCCAAATGCCCGGGCCAGAGGTAAGCGTTACCCCCGCCACCCCGAGCGTCACCGTCGACAGCGCCGCGCCCGAAGTCGAGATCGAGCAGCAGCAGCCCACCGTCGGCATCGAGATCCCCGAGATCATCGTGCGCGTGAACATCCCCGCTCCGAACGTCTATATCCTGACCGAGGACCCGACCGTCAGCGTCAGCCAAGGCGATCCGCAGGTCGAGGTTACGCAGGGCGAGCCGAATATCACCGTTACGCAGCCTGATCCGACCGTCGACCTCAACATCGCAGGCAATTCGTCGGATGGCGGCAACGGCGAGGTCGATGGCGAGGGCATGACGTCTGCCGACGATGAGGAAATGGCTGCCGGTGGCAATGTCAGCAGCTCTGTCGGCGAGCCGACCGTTCAGGTCGTGACGTCGAACGACGAGCCGCAGGTTCAGGTGAACAGCGGCGGTGAGCCAACCGTATCCTACCAAGGCGCCGATCCCACCGTCGACGTGACCTTTGCGCAAGAGCCGACCATCGAACTGACACAGTCGGGCGATCCGCAAGTGACGTTCGAGACCGCAGAAGAGCGTGAGCAGCGTCAGAGCGAGCAGCAGGCTTCGAACGCTTCGAACGGCGAGCAGTCCAACGCGGATGGCGAGCAGTCCAACGCCGCGATGAGCGACTCGGAAGGTGCGGACGGCGAAATGGCCGCTGAAGGTTCCGATACAGACGTTCCGGCTGAACTCGAAGCCAGCACAGACGCCGAAGCCGACACCGCGGCCGATGGCGATACCGGTTCTGCCGAAAGCTCGGACATGGAAGCGACCGATCAGGACATGGAAGCGACCGATCAGGACATGGAAGCGACCGATCAGGCGGAAGCCGGTGCGATGGCCTCAGGCTCGACCATGATGGTCAGCGATCTGATGTCGATGCAGGTGATTTCCGCAAACGGTGAAGACCTTGGTTCGCCCGACGCGATCATCGACGACAACGGCAACACTGTTCTTGTCGTGTCTTCGGGTGGTTTCCTTGGCCTTGGCCAGACGCAGGTGCCCGTGAATCTGTCCGACGTCACGATCAAAGGCGAGAACATCGTGCTTCAGGACATGACCGAAGAGCAGATCGAAAGCGCATCGGACTTCGAGTACGACAGCAGCCTTGCTTTGTCCGACGACACCGAAGTCAGCGTCGGCAACTAAGCCAGCCGATGACGGGACGAAAAGGGCACCTTCGGGTGCCCTTTTTACATTCAGCCCATGATCCCGCGCCGGATCAGGTTCGCGCCCGCGACCACCAGCACCACCAGGGTCCACCGCCGGAACCGCGCCGGATCAAGCCGGTCTCCCATGCGGAACCCGACCCACATGCCCAGCGCCGCTGGCGCCATCAGCAAGAGCGAAAAAGGAAAGGTCTGCGCGTTTAGAACGCCAGAGTTCAGGTGCCCGGCCAGCAGCATAAGCCCGCCCAGCCCAAAAACCACACCCTGCACCGCCATCATCCGCGCGCGCGGCGTGTCCAAGGCCAGCAGGTACAGAACGGTCGGCGGCCCCCACACACCGGAGATCCCTCCGATCAACCCCGCCAGACTGCCGATCCCAAGGTCGGCGGGCAAACGATAGGCGTCCGCAATCCGAATCTGCCAGCCCGACAACAATAGCAACGACATCGTCAGCACCGGCACGCCAATGAACAGGTACATCCCTTGCGCGGGGATCGCTGTCACGATCTGCGCAGAGACGAACACCATCACGCAGACCGCCGCGATGAAGCGCCAGAAGCCGCGCAGGGCGTCCCAGGCCTCTGCCCGGCCTGCTCGCAACACCTGCAACAGGTTCGACGCCGCCGTCGGGATCAGCAGCCCGGCCAGCGCAAGCAGTGGGTCCATCACCATCGACAGACCGGAAATCATGATAAGCGGCATGGCGAATCCCACCGCGCCCTTCACGAACCCCGCGAAGAATGTGATGGCTATAGCAAGCGCCAGCGTGACGGGGGGCAGTAGGTCAAGCATCATGGCCAAGGCCTTACGCGATCCAATTGCGGAGCACAGGAAAAATTCATGCTGAAATCCGCTGCGTCATTTTCGGTCTTTCTAGGCATGTTTTGCGAAATCATCTTGCGCGGCCATTCTGCGCGCGCTACCTCCTCTCGCAACTGCAGAAACAGGAGCCACGCCCATGCCCCATGACGGACAGGACCGCATCGAAACGCCCGCCGCCACACTGCTGGACGATCTTCTGACGCTGACCGCGAAAGCCGTTCCCGTGGTCGAGGCGTTGCAGCACAGCGCCACCGCTGCCCTGCGCGACTGCGTTGTGATCGACGGGCGCGTCTCTGCCTCTGCCCTGGAAGCCGAACAGCATGCCGCGCACGGGCTGTCTTGGCTGGCCACCTACACCGAAGCCCTGCGCCAGATGCAGGCATGGGCCGACAAGCTGACCGCCGAAGGCACATTCGGAGAGGTCGAGGCCCTGCTGCACCAGATCGCGTTCGGCGAATACCTGGCGCAGATCAAGGGCGGCATCCCCATGTCGCAGACCGAGATCCTGCGCCTGTCTGCCTTGGGCATTGACGCCGCTCCGCTGGACACCCCGGCCATCGACACGCTGATCGCAAAAGGCAACTCCCCTGCCGCGCGCGCGCGCCTTGTCGCCCTGATGCGCGAGCGCAGCGCCGAGATCACGGTGGGCCGCTCTGGGCTGGACGAAGAGTTGGAGATGATCCGCGAGCAGTTCCGCCGCTTCAGCGTCGACCGGGTAGAGCCGCACGCTCACGGCTGGCACCTGCGCGATGAGTTGATCCCGATGGAAATCATCGACGAGATGGCCGAACTGGGCGTCTTTGGCCTGACCATCCCCGAAGAATACGGCGGCTTCGGCCTGTCCAAGGCCTCCATGTGCGTTGTCTCCGAAGAACTGTCGCGCGGGTATATCGGCGTCGGCTCTCTGGGGACGCGCTCGGAAATCGCCGCCGAACTGATCATCTGCGGCGGCACCGAAGAGCAGAAGCAGCACTGGCTGCCCAAACTGGCCAGCGGCGAGACCCTACCCACCGCCGTCTTTACCGAACCGAACACCGGATCCGACCTTGGCGCGCTGCGCACCCGCGCGGTCAAGGATGGTGACGACTGGACCGTCACCGGCAACAAGACATGGATCACCCACGCCGCTCGCACGCATATGATGACGCTGCTGGCCCGCACCGATCCCAGCACGACGAACTACAGCGGCCTGTCGATGTTCTTGGCGGAAAAGACGCCCGGCACCGACGAAGCCCCCTTCCCCGACACCGGCATCACCGGCGGCGAGATCGAAGTGCTGGGTTACCGCGGCATGAAGGAATACGAGCTGGCCTTCGACGGCTTTGCCGTGAAGGGCGAGAACCTTCTGGGCGGCGAAGAGGGCAAAGGCTTCAAGCAGCTGATGGAGACGTTCGAGTCCGCGCGCATTCAGACCGCCGCGCGTGCCATCGGCGTTGCGCAATCCGCGCTGGATGTGGCGATGCGCTATGCAGAGGACCGCAAGCAGTTCTCGAAATCGCTGATCGATTTCCCGCGCGTATCCGACAAGCTGGCGATGATGGCAGTCGAGATCATGGTGGCACGACAGCTCACCTACTTCTCGGCCTTCCAGAAGGACAACGGACGCCGGTGCGACGTCGAAGCGGGGATGGCCAAGCTTCTGGGCGCCCGCATCGCTTGGTCTGCCGCGGACAACGCGCTTCAGATCCACGGCGGCAACGGCTTTGCGCTGGAATACAGCGTCAGCCGCATTCTGTGCGATGCGCGCATCCTGAACATTTTCGAAGGCGCGGCAGAGATCCAGGCACAGGTGATCGCGCGCCGCCTCCTGGACACGCGCAGCAACTGAACCGAGTGATGTGCAGAGTGTCCGGCGAGCAAAGGGGTCGCGTGCGGCTACTCGATGACCTCGTCCGGTCCGACGCCCCACAGGGCCGTTTTTTCAATCCAGCCACGGTGGCCGTCCTTGCGGATCCGGCACCACGCCACGCCGCATTCATCGATCCGGGCAACGACCCCACGCTTGGCGACAGCGATCTGTGGCGCGCGCACGTCGGGCTGGGCGCGCAGAACAGCTTCTTCGCTTTCGATCAGCACGGTGCGCACGCCGGACAGCAGCGAATAGTGGACCCAGCCGCCCTGCCCGTCGCGATCCTCGACCCGGCGCCAGTGCTCGTATTCCGCCGTGATCTGCAAGGGCAGGTCCTTACGGCGATACACCCAGTCGATGCGGTGGCTCAGCGAAGGACCGCGCCGCACGTTGCCTTCCGTCGACTTCATCGACACGAAGCGGGGCAGCGGCAGGTTGGTCACCGCACCCCGCGCTTGAACGGCGGTCACTTGCGTCACCTCGGCGGCGTCCTGCGCAATGGCGGGATTCGACAAAAGACACGCAGCCAAGGCCACGCGGATCGCAAATCGTTTCATGGTCCTGCTCCGACCGCCTGCATTTCCGGGGTCTTCGGCTTGTGCCACGCCCCGTTCGCGTTCAACTTGCGCCACGTCGCGCCACAAGCCAACTGCCAAGGAGACCCCCATGCCCGCTGAGCGTCCGAGTGTTGTCGTCACGCGACGGTTACCCGAGCCCGTAGAGGCACGGATGGCGGAACTCTTCGACGTCACATTGCGCGAAGACGACACGCCGATGACCCGCGACGAGCTGATCGACGCCGTCGGGCGCGCCGACGTTTTGGTGCCCACCGTGACCGACCAGATCGACGCCCGTTTGCTGGCCCGCGCGGGAGAGCGGCTGAAACTGATCGCGCATTACGGATCGGGCGTGGACAACATCGACGTGGCGACAGCCCGGCAGCGCGGCATTCTGGTGTCGAACACGCCCGGCGCGTCCACCGACGATACCGCCGACATGACTATGGCGCTGGTACTGGCCGTGACCCGTCGCCTGCCCGAAGGCTTGCAGACGATGCGCGCGGGCGAATGGACCGGGTGGGCCCCGAACGCCTTGCTGGGCGGGCGGATTTCCGGTCGGCGTATCGGTATTCTGGGCATGGGGCGGATCGGGCAGGCGGTCGCGCGACGGGCTAATGCCTTCGGGATGCAGGTCCACTACCACAACCGCCGCCCCGTGCGGGATCGTATCGCCGACGAACTGGGTGCGACCTACCATGAAAGCCTGGATCACATGCTGTCCCGCGTGGATGTGCTTAGCGTGAACTGCCCACATACGCCGTCCACGTTCCATCTGCTGAACGCCCGCCGCATCGCGTTGATGAAGCCGACCGCAGTGGTGGTGAACACTTCTCGCGGGGAGGTGATCGACGAGAACGCTTTGGCTCGTGCCTTGGCCGACGGTGCAATCGCCGGCGCTGGCCTGGATGTGTTCGAACACGGGGCCGAGGTGAATCCCAAGCTGCGCGACACACCCAACACCGTGCTGCTGCCTCACATGGGTTCGGCCACCGTCGAAGGGCGGCTGGAGATGGGCGAGAAGGTTATCATCAACATCAAGACCTTCGCAGACGGCCATCGCCCGCCCGATCAGGTTGTGCCGGGCGATCTATAACCGCGCGCAATCCGGTCTTGTCAGCGATAGGATCACTGATGCGCAGCGTAGCGTAGGGTCGACCCGCTCGATCTTCGACGACCTGCATCCTGACACGGGTGTCCAAACTTGCTCCATTCTCACTCTCAGACTGGATAACGTAATCCTGCGGTCGCCCCATGAACGAAAGCTCGATCTTCTGACGTTCGCGGCCTTGGTAGTGACCGCACCCGATCACTTCCAACAGGTGACGGCCCGCCATGCGGCTAGGCGTGGTTCGATACGCTTCGGCCGCCGCGGCGCTGACAGCCAGATAGCGTTTGTCAGGCCCGATCGCGGCCACCCGCGTTGGCGCGCGCATGACCATCCGCGCCAGATCCTCGCTTTCGATCGTGGGCGGCAAGGGATCGGGCAGTCGGCTGAAACGCATTGCGCCCGCAAGGACGTTCGGAAGGCTGGCGCGGTCGTAGCGCGCCAAAGTCTCGCTCATTCGATCAAGGCCCGGCCCGAAGGTGTGCAGCGCATCAACGCGTCGACGCGCAAAGAAGTCGATCATCTCGTCCAACTCCTGCACGGAGGCGGGCACAAAACATTCGATCCGATCCAGAAGTGCCGCATTGCGCCGCAACAGCTGCGCATGCGAGCGCGTCGTTTCATCCGTCTGGATGGCGACGCGCAATTGGGCATCCGTAAGCCTGAAAGCGGCGCAGAGTTCGGTAAAACGTGTAACGACGCTCATCAGCAGTCCAATATTCGATCCGGTAGAAGTTGAGCGATAAGTCGCTCATCCGAAAGTGAATATTGCGGCGAAATCTAAACCCAAGGTTGATTTTGATCCGATTGCCTGAGGAAAGCCGACTCAGAGTTGCATCAAAATCCGGCGTTTACTTGTAAATGTGATCTTCACCGGGGAAGGCACGGGATTTCACCTCGTCCGCGTAGGCGCTGACGGCGTTCTCGATTTCCTCACCAAGACGCCCATAGACCTTCACGAATTTCGGCGCCCAGTCCCCCAGCCCCAGCATATCTTCAAGCACAAGGATCTGCCCGTCGCATTGGGCCGAAGCGCCGATGCCGATGGTGGGGATATCGACCGCGCGCGTGATCTCCTGCGCCAAAGGCTCAACCACACCTTCGACGACCACCGCGAAGGCACCGGCTTCGGCCACCGCTTTCGCGTCCTCGATGTGCAGCGGCCAGCTGTCTTCGTCGCGGCCTTGCGTCTTGAAGCCACCAAGCGTGTGCGAGCTTTGGGGCGTCAGCCCGATATGCGCCATCACGGGAATGCCGCGCTGGGTCAGGAAGTGGATGGTTTTCGCCATGCGCTTGCCGCCCTCCAGCTTGACGGCGCCGCATTGGGTTTCTTTCATGATGGTCGCTGCGTTCCGGAACGCGACGTTGGGGCTTTCTTCGTAGCTGCCGAAGGGCATGTCCACGACGATCAGCGCCCTCTTGGTGCCCCGCACCACCGCGCGCCCGTGCATGATCATCAGGTCCATGGGCACGCCGACGGTCGTCTCCATCCCGTGCATCACCATGCCCAGACTGTCGCCCACCAGAATGAAGTCGGCATATTTGTCGACGATTGCGGCGGTATGCGCGTGGTAAGAGGTCAGCGATACGATGGGCTCTTTGCCCTTGCGCGCGGCGATCTGCGGCACGGTGGTGCGACGGATGGGGGCGGCGTTCTGTGTGCTCATCATGGCTCCTTCGGGCTGGCGACGATGTTGTCGATCAGTAGCACGTCGCCGAAACGAACAGCCAGCAGAAGCACGACCGGACGCGTGGGCCGACCTGTGACGGACGACAGGTCTTCGGCGTCGCGGATATCGATTGAGCGGATGTCTGCGCCATCGGCTTGCGACAGAACTGTCCGCATCCGAGCCCGCGCAGTCGCTATCGTGCGCCCTTCGGCGATTGCCGCCTGCCCGGCCTGCAAGGCAGCGAACAGCGCCGGCGCCGCTGCGCGTTGCCCCGTATCAAGCCGCACATTTCGCGACGACATGGCCAGACCATCGGCTTCGCGCACCGTCGGTATCCCGTGGATGGCGACAGGAATATCGAGATCGCGGACCACGCGGCGGATGACGCACAGCTGCTGATAGTCCTTCTGACCGAAGAACGCGGCGTCGGGTTGCGCGATGTTCAAAAGCTTCGTCACCACGGTCGCCACGCCCCGGAAATGGCCCGGCCGCAAACGCCCCATCAGCACGCGCGACAGATCGGTCGCCTCGACGATGGTTTCGGCATCGCGGGCATACATCTGCGCAGGCGTCGGCAGGAACACCGCGTCCACCCCTTCGGCCCGCAGCAGCGCCAGATCGCGGTCGGCATCGCGGGGGTAGCTGTCCAAATCCTCTGTCGGGCCGAACTGCGTGGGGTTCACGAAGATCGTCGCAATGACGTGGTCGCATTGTTCCCGCGCCGCCCGAACCAGCGACAGGTGGCCGTCGTGCAGATAGCCCATGGTCGGCACCAGCCCAACACGGCCCGTCATCGCAGCCCGCTGCTTTCGAAGCTCTTCTTTCGTCTCGCAGACCTGCATCGCGCCCTCTTTTCCGTCGCGTGCTATCAACTTCGCCACCTTCGGCCAAGCCAGCGATTGTGGACGGACAGCAACGCTTACGCTCGCGACACCATTAAGGTCTTCGCGGAAGCTGCTCTGAGGGTTATGTGAATCCGCATAAGCGGCGTCAGACCGCAATTTGAGGCAGGATATTTTCAATATGGCGGGTTCCCCCGGCACATATGTTTTGGCGTGGTCGCAGACCGAGATTGACGGTCTGTCCAGCGCCCCCCCAGCCGCGATGCAAATCGGCGCCGCCTGGTCGTGGAGCGGCGAGGCGCAGCGCATCGACGGCAGTTCCAGCATCCTGATGCTGCTCGATCCCATCGGCGGGCGCGACTTGCGCCGCCGTGCGTCTCGCGCCGCGTTCAAGATCTTGCGGCGGGCTCAGGTACCCGTGGCGGATATGGACGAACTGGACTTCGAACCGTCAGCCATCGAGACGCAATTCTCCTTGACCGACGGCATCCGCGTTTTTCCAGCCGCGCTTGTGAGCACGGAGCTGACAGCACGCCCGCTGATTGTTTTCCCCGAGGCTTTGCCGCCAGCTGGTGCGCAGCTTTACGTGCTGACCGCGCCAGAGCCGTCGCGGCGCGCACGACCCGCAGCACCGCCCAGTGTCATCTGTTTCACCACCGGCACCCGGCTTGATACGCCCACCGGCCCCATCGCCGTCGAACACCTGCGCCCCGGCGACACGCTGCGCACCAAGGATGCAGGCGATCAGCCGATCCTCTGGACCGGTTCACGCGAATACTCCGGAGCGCGCCTGCACGCCCTGCCGCATCTGCGGCCTGTCCGCATTCCTAATGCCGCCTTCGGCGCGGGCGATCCCCGGGGCGATCTGCTGGTCTCCCCCGATCATCGACTGTTGATACAGGGGGCCGCGGCCCATGCGCTGTTCAACACGCCCGAAGTCCTTGTGACTGCCGCCGATCTGGTCGGGCGGTGCGGCATCGGGGTCGACCGCTCTGCGCGGGACGTGACCTACCACCATATCCTGCTGCCCCGGCACGAAATCGTCTGGGCCAACGGCATGGCGACGGAAAGCTTCCACCCCGATTACGCCGACCTGTCCGACATGCCGGATGCGGCGCGAACCGCCCTTCAAGCGGCGATCCCCGATCCCGGCCATGTCGTTGACGGCTACGGCCCCCCCGCCCGCCGAATGCTGAAAAGCGCGGAAGCCGAAATCATGTTTCACGACGGCGCTGGCCGTCAGGCGCTGCGGCAATTCGCCTGATCCCCAACAACGGTTGACTCCCCTGAGCGCGCGCTTATAAGCCGCCGCTCTATGGTGTTGGTGGCCCTCGCAAGGGGATGCCTGTCGGTGCGCAAGCGCAAAGGACAACGCCCTTCACAAGCGCGCTTCATCCCGAAAAGTGGATGCCGGTTTTCGGACCAAGATGAAGCGGCCACATAACGAAGGAGATCAGCCGTGACCAAACGCACGACTGCCAAGTACAAGCTCGATCGCCGCATGGGCGAGAACATCTGGGGCCGTCCCAAATCCCCCGTCAACCGTCGTGAATATGGCCCCGGCCAGCACGGTCAGCGCCGTAAGGGTAAGGTGTCGGACTTTGGTCTGCAGCTGCGCGCCAAGCAGAAGCTGAAGGGCTACTACGGCGACCTGACCGAGAAGCAATTCCGCCGCATCTTCGCCGAGGCAGAGCGCCGTCGCGGTGACACCGGTGAGATCCTGATCGGCCTGCTTGAGCAGCGTCTGGACGCCGTCGTCTACCGTGCCAAGTTCGTGCCGACCGTCTTTGCCGCACGCCAGTTCGTGAACCACGGCCACGTCACGGTGAACGGCCGCAAGGTCAACATCCCCTCCTACCGCGTGAAGGAAGGCGATGTGATCGAGGTCCGCGCCAAGTCCAAGCAGCTGGCCATCGTGCTGGAAGCCGCCGGTCTGCCCGAGCGTGACGTGCCCGACTACCTTGAGGTCGATCACTCCAAGATGACCGCCACCTTCACCCGCACCCCGGGCCTGGGCGATGTGCCCTACCCCGTGCAGATGGAGCCGAATCTGGTCATCGAATACTACGCCCAGAACTAAGCTGTTCTGGTTATCGAATTGCGAAGGCCGTGCCCCCGTGGCGCGGCCTTTTGCTGTTTGTCGCTGGCGCGTCTTGGCAGCGCCCCGTTGTTAGGCCTGACTGCCGACCTTAGGTAGCTGAGTGTCACCCCAACCGGAGCCGCCACCATGACCGATCTTGCCCTTATCACCGGAGCGTCGTCCGGCATCGGCCGCGAGCTCGCGCGATATCACGCGGCGAAGGGCGGCGACCTGATCGTCGTTGCGCGACGGGAAGAGGCGTTGAACGCCCTGAAGGCAGAGCTGGAGCAGGCGCATGGGGTCACTGTCCACCTCATGGCCGCTGATCTGGGCGCGCCAGGTGGGGCCGACGCTTTGGCCGACCGGATCGAAGCGGACGGACACTCCGTCGGCGTTCTTATCAACAACGCGGGCTTCGGCGGGCAAGGCCTGCACATCGACCGCGAGTTGAGTGACGAGCAAGACATGATTGACCTGAACGTCAAGGCGCTGGTCACCCTGTGCCACCGGATCGGCGGCGCGATGGCAAAGTCGGGGCGTGGGCGTATCTTGAACGTCGGCTCGACCGCCGGCTTCATTCCCGGCCCGAACCAAGCCGTTTATTTCGCCACCAAGGCCTTCGTGAACTCGTTCAGCCAAGCGCTGGATGAAGAGCTGCGCGACCGTGGCGTGACCTGCACGGTGCTGACGCCCGGCTACGTCGAGACCGAATTCGCCGACCGCGCCGACCTGCACGGCACCGGCTTGACCAGGCAAAAGGGCAAGACCGCCGCCGAGACCGCCAAGATCGGCTACGACGCGATGATGGACGGTAAGCTGGTCGCCCATAATCAAGCCGCTTTGGGCGTCGCGATGAACTTCCTTGTGCCCTTCGTTCCGCGCAGACTGCTGCTGAAGCAGATCAAAAAGTCACAGGCAAAGTAACGCAGTCTGGACGCTAGCCCTGTGGTGCAACCCTCGCTAGAAAGACGCCGAGCAGGAGTAACCAGTCATGTCCCACGCCATCGAGCCAAAGCCCGGTATTCTTCAGATCGCGCCCTATCAGGGCGGGGCGAGCCACGTGGACGGCGTGCGCGACGTCATCAAACTGTCGTCGAACGAGAACCCTGCGGGGCCGCCGCAATCGGCACGCTCGATGTTCAAGAAGGCCGAGCATCTTCTGAACCGCTACCCTTCGACCGACCACGCCAGCCTGCGCGCCGCTATCGGAGAGGTGCACGATCTCGACCCAGAGCGCATCATATGCGGTGCGGGCTCGGACGAACTGATCCACATGCTGTGCACCGCCTACACCGGGCCGGGCACCGAGGTGATCTACACCGAACACGGCTTTGCGATGTATCGCCTGTCAGCGCTTGCTTCCGGTGCGACCCCGGTGGAAGTGCCCGAGCATGAGCGCAAGGTGGACGTGGATCGCATACTCGACGCGGTGAACTTCCGCACCCGTCTTGTCTTCATTGCGAACCCCGCGAACCCGACCGGCACGATGCTCGGCTCGAACGAGATCGGGCGTCTGGCCGCCGAACTGCCCGAGAATGTGCTGCTGGTGCTGGACGGCGCCTATGCCGAATACGTCGATGGCTATGACGGCGGCGCCAAGCTGGCGACCAAGCGCGAGAACGTCGTGATGACGCGCACGTTCTCCAAGATCTACGCGTTGGGCGGCCTGCGCGTCGGCTGGGCCTACGGCCCGTCTCACGTGATCGAAGTGCTCAACCGCGTGCGCGGACCGTTCAACCTTGGCACCCTGCAACTGGTCGCTGCCGAGGCGGCGGTAAAGGATCGGGAGTTCGTGGAAAAGAGCCGGGCCGAGAACGCGCGCCTGCGCACGTGGTTGGCCAAGGCGCTGGCAGAGATCGGCGTGATGTCCGACACCTCTACCGCGAACTTCGTGCTGGCGCGCTTCGACTCCGAGGAAGA
Source organism: Palleronia sp. THAF1 (assembly GCF_009363795.1). NCBI lineage: Bacteria > Pseudomonadati > Pseudomonadota > Alphaproteobacteria > Rhodobacterales > Roseobacteraceae > Palleronia > Palleronia sp. THAF1. The sequence goes on from NZ_CP045420.1 coordinate 2,568,348, forward strand.
GGCAAGCGCCTGCGAGGCTCACCTAAGAGGCGATGGAATCCTTGTGCGCAAGGTCGGCGGCTACAAGCTGCCGCATTGCCTGCGCATCACCGTGGGCGATGAACCGTCATGCCGTCGGGTCGTTCATTCCATTGCAGCCTTCAAGGGCCAAGACGTGTGATCCGCCACGCGGCCATCCTGGTCGCGCTGATGGCGGGGCCGGTCTGGGCCGACGCGCCAGCATCCAGTCTGCGACCAGAGCCGCGCCCCATGCTAAGCGCGCCGATGCCCACCCGCGTCGAAGGTCCGCGCGTGGTGGCCCGAGTCATCGGTCCCGCGCGCGGCGACGTTTTGCTTGGTCCGGCGGGCAGCGTTGGGCTGGTGGCCTCTCCTCGCCCCGACGCGCGGCCCGACAATCTGCGACGCCGCAATACCGTGGCACGGGTGGGCACGCCCGATCTGGCACCGTCCGGCGTGCCGGGCGCGATCTGTGGCAGCGCAGCGATCCGCGGCGTGGCCATCGCCCCCGTCCCCGGCCGCATTGCAGGCTGCGGCGTGGCCGAGCCGGTGAAGGTGTCCATGGTGCAGGGCGTGGCACTTAGCCGTGCGGCCACGATGGATTGCCGAACCGCGCAGGCTCTGTCGAACTGGGTCGGCAGCGCGGTGCGCCCGGCCATCGGACGGTTGGGCGGCGGCGTCACCGGGCTGCGCGTGGCCGCCGGCTACGCCTGTCGCACGCGGAACAACCAGCCGGGCGGCAAGGTGTCGGAACATGGAAAGGGCCGTGCCATCGACGTGTCGGCATTCAGGCTTGCCAACGGAGCGGAGATCACTGTTCTGAAAGGCTGGCGCGACTCACAGCACGGCCCGATCCTGCGGCGCATCCATCGCGGCGCTTGCGGCCCGTTCGGGACCGTTCTTGGCCCCGAATCGGATCGCTTCCACAAAGATCACTTCCATCTGGACACGGCGCGCTACCGATCCGGAAGCTACTGCCGCTAGGGCGTCAACGTCTCGAACCGCAGACCCTTCGCGGTGCGGTTCGGGAAGCCTTCCCAGTAGGTATGCTCGTCGGACTCTGTGCCGTCTTCGGCAACATCGTAGACGCCGTCGTCCGACACTTCGACTAGATCAAGGTAGGCACCCCGATCTTCTTGGCCCTTCAAGTGCAGGTCCAAGAAAGCCGTCGTGAAGTGCTGCAGGATGTTGTTCATCCGTGTCGTGTCCCAGACAGCGTCGGCGTAGTGACCGTAGATGCCTTCAACCTCCCACGCCTCTTGCGGCGCGGGCATGGGGGCGGCGGCGTTGTGGTTCGCGTCCCCAAAGCTCAGCAGGTGGCGCGTGGTGCCAGAGGTTTCGACGAAGATCTGGCGGATGGCGGGATACTCCGACACATCGTCCACACTACCCGCGACAAGCATCAGCGGCAGGTCGATCTGACCCAGCCCTTCTTCGCTCCAGAAGTCGCGATTGCGGCCCCACGGGCCGATGGCAATGACGGCGGCAAGGCGGTCGTCTTGGATCTCCGCCAGTCGATCCGCACCCACGGCCAGTTCCTGCAGGATGGCGCCCGGCGGATTGTAGCGGTCAGGCCAGTCGCCGTCCGCCTCGATCCCGGCGCCAGAAAAGATCAGAGCACCGTAGCCCCCCATGGAATATCCGATCAGCCCGGTGCGGCTGGCGTCGATGATGCCGCCCAGATCACCCTCTTGCGATGCCATCGCGTCCAGCACGAAGGACTGATCCTGCGGGCGATTGTAAAGGGTCGAGGCGAAGGCACCCATGTCCGAATACGTGCTGTCCGGATGGTCGATAGAGACCGCGACATATCCCTTGGACGCAATGTTCTCGCCCAGATGCGTCATCAGAAAGCGGTTGCCGGGATACCCGTGAGAGATCAGCACCAGCGGGAAGGTTCCATCCGCCACATCGGCGTCGCGGGCGGCGCGGCCGGACAGCTGCACCTCGGTCTCGCCGTCGCGTAGGAAGGCGGTATAGGTGCCGCCCGGTTCAGTGCCATCGGCGGCGGGGTAGAAAACCTCGACCGTGATATCACGGTCATAGCGCACCATCTCACCTTCGGTGGAGTTCACCACATCTACGACGTCGGGCCGGGTCAGCGTCAACGTACGCACCCCGATGGTGTGATCCCCGTAGGCCGCAAGTTCGGGCGCGTCGGGGCGGATGCGGTCGATGGGGTTGTCCTGCGCTACGGCAGGCAAGGCCATCAGCCCGGCGGCGAAAATCGTGGCATGCTTCATTTGAAAGTCCTCCCGCCGCACAACCTAAGGCGGCGCGCGGAAGGACAAGGCATCATGCCGCAGGATAACCCAATATCTGGATGCGGGTGCCGATCTCATCAAGGATGGCCGGGTCGTCGATGGTGGCGGGCGTCTTGAATTGTTCACCGTCGGCGATCTGCGCCATGGTCTTGCGCAGGATCTTGCCCGACCGGGTCTTGGGCAGGCGATCCACCACAGTCGCCAGTTTAAACGCCGCGACAGGGCCGATCTTTTCGCGCACCAGCGCGACCAATTCTTTCGCGATCTGCGCGTCGGATTTGTCGGTGCCCTTTTGCAGCGTGACGAAACCCATTGGCAACTGCCCCTTCAGCGCGTCCTTCACCCCGATCACGGCGCATTCGGCCACATCGGGATGGGCGGCCAGAACCTCTTCCATCAGGCCGGTGGATAGCCGATGGCCCGCGACGTTGATGACGTCATCGGTGCGCGCCATGATCCACAGGTACCCGTCTTCGTCCATCATGCCCGCATCGCCGGTGTTGTAATAGCCGTCGAACCGTTCAAGGTAGGCCTTCCGATAGCGATCATCGGCCTGCCATAAAGTTGGCAGCGTGCCCGGCGGCAGGGGCAGCTTGATGGCGATAGAGCCCAGTTCGCCGCGCGGCTTCTCTGCCCCGTCCTCTGCCAGGATATGCACCTCGTAGCCCGGCATCGGCACGGTGGGCGAACCGATCTTCACTGGCAGCGCCTCGATCCCGGTAGGGTTGGCGACCATGGGATAGCCGCTCTCGGTCTGCCACCAGTGGTCGTAGACCGGCACGCCCATGACTTTTTGCGCCCATTCGATGGTGTCCGGGTCCGCGCGTTCACCCGCCAGATACAGCGCACGCAGGCCGGAAATGTCGTGGCCTTCCATGTATTTCGCTTTCGGGTCTTCTTTGCGGATCGCGCGAAAGGCGGTGGGGGCGGTGAAGAACGATTTGACGCCATGTTCAGCGATGACCCGCCAGAATGTCGACGGATCGGGGGTGCCGACGGGCTTGCCTTCGAACACCACGGTCGTGTTGCCGTGGATCAGCGGCGCATAGCAGATGTAGCTGTGACCCACGACCCAACCCACGTCCGACGCGGCCCAGAAGACTTCGCCCGGATCGACGTTGTAGACCGCCTTCATCGTCCAGTTCAGCGCCACGATGTGCCCGCCAGTGGGGCGCACGACGCCTTTGGGCTGACCGGTGGTGCCACTGGTATACAGGATGTAACAGGGGTGATCACCCCGGACGCTGACGCAAGGTGCAGGCTCTACGCCCTCTTGCGATGCGTGCCATTCGACGTCGCGGCCTTCGACCAGCGTCGCCTCGGCCTGCGGGCGTTGCAGGACGATGCAGGTCTCTGGTTTGTGCGTGGCCTGTTCAATGGCGGCGTCCAGCAGGGGTTTGTATTCGACCACGCGGTTCGGCTCGATCCCGCAAGAGCCTGCGATGATGGCCTTGGGCGTCGCGTCGTCGATCCGGGTGGCCAGTTCAGAGGCTGCGAAGCCGCCGAACACGACCGAATGGATCGCACCGATACGCGTGCAGGCCAACATCGCGACGACCGCTTCGGGCACCATCGGCATGTAGATGACCACCCGGTCGCCGTGGCCCACACCGCGCGCCTTCAGCGCGCCCGCAAGCATCGCGCAACGGTCCTGCAATTCAGCGTAAGAGATATGCGCCTTCGTATCGGTCACAGGGCTGTCGTAGATTATAGCAGTCTGCTCGCCGCGCCCCGCTTCGACATGGCGGTCGACGGCATTGTAGCAGGTGTTGGTCATACCATCGGGGAACCAGTTGGTGCCGTCGTCCGACAGGGCTGTTTCGGGGAAGGTATCCCAGTGGACGCGCTGCGCCTGCTCCATCCACCAGCCTTGCGGATCGGCCTTCCATGTGTCGTAGATTGCCTTGTAGCCCATGATCGTTCCTCCCCGGTCTTTCGCACAACTCCTGCCGCCAATGAGAGGTTTGCGCAAGATAGTTGCGCTAACAGGCTTTAGGGAGAGGTTCGGAACACCATCTCGCGGCCCGCTTCGTTCGACAGGATCAGCACGTTGCCCTGCGCCTCCGCGAACTGCATTTCGGCCAGTGTCGCGAAGAACCGCGTTTCCGCTGCAAGATCGGGGCACGCGCGCTTCGTTGCGGCGATGGGGCCCAGATCGAACCACGGATAGGGCACGGTGAGCGGGGCGGCGTAGCTGTTGCACGGCCCCTGCCCCGAGATGCGACCCTCCGCGAACGTCATCGTCGCCCGCGCGCCGAAGGGTTCCTGATTGATCCCATCGAGCGAGTAGGATGTGTCTTGCGCGTAGGCCGACACCGTTTCATCGGGGCCACAGGCTGCCAGTGCCAGCAGCAGTATCGTCAATCTTCGCATCTCGCCCCCTGTCGCGCTGTTTCGCATCGCCCTATCATAAGCCGCGATGACTGACACCGACCGATTGAACCTGCGCGCACAGACCGCTTCGGTCGCCGTGGCGCTGATCCTTGTGACCGCGAAGCTTTGGGCGCTGGCGGCGACGGGGTCGCTTTCGGTCGCCGCGGCTCTGGCGGATTCGGCGCTGGACCTGATGATGTCCTTGGGTGGCTTGGCCGCGATCCGCTACGCCGCGCGCCCCCCGGACGACGATCACCACTTCGGCCACACCTCTGCCGAGGATCTTGCCGCACTGGGTCAGTCCGCCTTCATCGCGCTGTCGGCCATCGCCATCGCGGCGGCGGGCGTGCTGCGGTTGGGCCAACCCGCCGCGCTAGAGAACGAGGGCGCGGGCATGGCCGTCATGGCGCTGTCCATCGGACTGACCGGAGCATTGGTCTTCTATCAATCCCGCGTGGCCCGGCGCACCGGCAACCGGGTCATCATGGCCGACCGCTTGCACTACGTGGGCGATCTACTGCCCAATCTGGGGGCGGCGGCGGCGCTTTATGCGTCGGGTGCGTTCGGGCTGGTGTCGCTGGATACGGTGGTTGCTCTGATCGCCGCCGTTATCATGCTGATCGGTGCGGGGCGGATCGGCGCAGGCGCGTGGAACGCCCTGATGGACCGCGCGGCGGGGCCAGAGATGATCGCCGAGATCGGGCGCATCGCGGACGATGCTGCCGGCGTCGAAGGCCACCACGACCTGCGCACCCGGACCGCCGGCACGCGCGTCTTCGTGAACCTGCACATAGAGATCGACGGCACGCTGCCGCTATCGGACGCGCATGAGATCGGAGAGGACCTGCGCCGCACCATCGTGCAGCGCTATCCCGGCACGGATGTGATGATTCACCACGATCCGGTCTAGGCCGAAGCCCCGAAGGACTTCGACCGAACGGCTTACACCGCGATGTTCGGGATGATCTGCTTTTTGCGGCTGACGATGCCCGGCAGAACGACCTGATCGCTGTCTCCGCACACGGTCGAGAAGCTCTTGTTCGCCACGTCGCGCACCTGATCGTTCGGCAGAAGCAGCGTCGCCTGCTGTTCCAGGATGTCCACGACGAAGAGCATCACGTGATCCACGCCGTCTTCGGCCTTCACGGTCTCCATCGCCTCGAACAAACCCTCTTTCCGCTTCAAAACGGTGTCGGGAGAGGTCGTTTCCAGCACCGACACGCGGAAGCTGGTGCCGTCCACCTCGTGCTTCTTGCTGTCCATCCGCACCAATTCCACGTCCGAAAACGCAGACACGTCGGACTTCGCGGCGAACATCTCTGTCGCGTAGCTGGGGATCTGGATGCCTAGGTCTTCGGCCAGACGCTGTGCCACGGCCTTGTCGTGGTCGGTCGTGGTGGGCGACCGGAATTCCAGCGTGTCGGACAGGATGCACGACAGCATCGCGCCCTTGATCGCGTCCGGCATACGGTCGGCATCGTCGCCCATCAGGTCGTGCATGATGGTTGCCGTACAGGCAAGCGGCTGGATGGTGATCTCGATCGGGCCCTTCGTCTCCAGCCCGCCGACAAGACGGTGGTGGTCGATGATGGCGCGGATGTTGGCGTCGTTGATGCCCTCGGGCAGTTCACCGGGATTGTTGGTGTCCACGATGACCACGTCCTGACCGGCCTCGACCCCGTCGATGATCTGCGGCTTGTCCAACTCCCACCGCTCCAGCATCCATGCGGCTTCGGTGTTCGGCTCGCCCAGCAGGGCGGGCTCTGCGGTGCGGCCCTTCACTTCGTTCAGGTACCACGCCCAGATGATGGGCGATCCGGTCGAATCGGTGTCGGGGGACAGGTGGCCGAAAACCAGTGTGGACATGGGTTATTCCTTGCGTGAGCTAAGCGTCGCGGCGCTGTATACCAGCACGGTGGCCCTTGTCACCCACGCGATCGCCGGGCCATCTAGCACCATGGGACTACGGGAAAGCGACCTTTACGCGCCGGTGAAGGCGCTGCTGGAAGGTCAGGGATATGTCGTGAAGGGCGAGATCGGCGCGCTTGACGTGATGGCCGTACGCGGGGACGAACCTCCGGTGATCGTCGAGCTGAAGGTGTCGTTCACGCTGGGCCTCGTGCATCAGGGTGTGGCGCGGCAGGGACTTAGCGATCACGTCTACCTTGCGGTGCCGCCGGGCAAACACGCCACGAACAAGCGCAACACCGGCCTGTGTCGACGGCTGGGACTGGGGCTGATCTTCGTGCGGCCTGCCGATGGGCATGTCATCGTTGCCTGCGATCCGGCCCCCTACAGCCCCCGCACCTTTCCCAAGCGCACGGCCCGGCTGCTGCGAGAGTTCGCGCGCCTGGAAGGCGATCCGAACGTCGGCGGCGGCACGCGGCAGGGGCTGATGACAGCCTACCGACAGGACGCCCAGCGCATCGCTGACGCTTTGGAAGATGGCCCACTGAAATGCGCCACGATCCGCAAAGCATCCGGCGTGGACCGCGCCACCCCGATCCTGGCCGACAATCACTATGGCTGGTTCGAGCGCGTCTCACGCGGGGTCTACGAGCTTAGTCCGAACGGCAAAGCGCGACATTCGGCAAAAACCTGAGAACCGTCATTCATTTGCCCTGATTTATCGGTAGACTGACCGCATGGATCAGATACTCGCACAAAACCTGCCCCTTTTGCTTCTTGCCGGGCTTATCCTTCTGGTGGTCTTTCTGGCCGTCAAGATCGTCCCGCAGTCCGAGAAATACGTGGTCGAACGGTTTGGCCGCCTGCGCTCTGTGCTGGGTCCCGGCATCAACCTGATCGTGCCCTTCGTGGATACCGTTGCGCACAAGGTGTCGATTCTAGAACGGCAGTTGCCCACACAAACACAGGACGCGATCACCGCCGACAACGTGCTGGTTCAGGTCGAAACGAGCGTCTTCTACCGCATCCTGGAGCCTGAAAAGACCGTCTACCGCATCCGCGACGTGGACGGTGCTATCGCCACCACGGTCGCCGGTATCGTCCGGTCGGAAATCGGCAAGAACGAGTTGGACGAGGTGCAATCTAACCGCTCGACCCTGATCGCGACGGTCAAGGAACAAGTCGCGATGATGGTCGATGACTGGGGGATCGACGTGACGCGGGCCGAAATCCTTGACGTGAACCTGGATGAGGCCACCCGCGCCGCGATGCTGCAACAGTTGAACGCCGAACGCGCTCGGCGTGCTGCGGTAACGGAAGCAGAGGGACTGAAACGATCAGTCGAACTGGCCGCTGATGGCGACCTTTATGCCGCCGAACAGTCGGCAAAGGCCCGCCGCATCACCGCAGAGGCCGAAGCCTACGCCACCGCCATCGTCGCAGAGGCCATTGCCGACCACGGCATCGAATCGGCGCAGTATCAGGTGGCGCTGAAACAGGTCGAAGCCCTGACCAAGATGGGCACAAGCAACGGCTCGCAAACCATCGTGGTCCCGGCGCAGGCGCTCGACGCCTTCGGCGATGCGTTCCGCATGCTGAAAGGACGCGGCTGATGCTGTCGGCGTGGGGGGCCTGGGCCATCCTCGCGGCGTTTTTGGCCGCCGCCGAACTGCTACTTCCAGCGCAAATCCTACTTGGCTTCGCCATCGGCGCCGCTGCCATCGCGGTGCAGATTTGGCTTGGCATCATAGGAGGATCGGTCGGCTGGACGCTGACGGTCTTCGCCGTACTCAGCCTTGCCGCCTGGATCGCGCTGCGCCAGCTGTCAGGCACGCGCGACGGCCAGATCCGTCTGTGGGACCGCGATATAAACGACGATTGATGTCCCGCCTGAAACGCACGCGCAATCTCGTTGACACGCGCCAGTGTTCTGCCTATCTGCTCCTTCGTTAGCACTCTCCCCGTGTGAGTGCTAACACCAGACATTCACTCGAACCAAGGAGCGTTCAGATGGCATTTACCCCCCTGCACGACCGCGTTCTCGTCCGTCGTATCGAAGGTGACGAGAAGACCAAGGGCGGCCTGATCATCCCCGACAGCGCCAAGGAAAAGCCTTCCGAGGGCGAAGTCGTCGCCGTTGGCGAAGGCGCGCGCAAGGAAAATGGCGATCGCATCACGCCCGACGTGAAAGCGGGCGACCGCATTCTCTTCGGCAAGTGGTCCGGCACCGAGATCACCGTCGACGGTGAAGAGATGCTCATCATGAAGGAAACGGACATCCTCGGCACCCTCGCCTGAGCTGACGTCCCGATCCATCCCTGAAACGATAGACTGAAGGAGCACCCATCATGGCTGCCAAAGACGTCAAATTCGAAACATCCGCCCGCGACAAGATGCTCAAGGGCGTGAACATCCTGGCCGACGCCGTAAAGGTCACGCTGGGCCCCAAGGGCCGCAACGTCGTGATCGAGAAATCGTTCGGCGCGCCCCGCATCACCAAGGACGGCGTTTCCGTCGCCAAAGAGATCGAGCTTGAGGACAAGTTCGAGAACATGGGCGCACAGATGGTGAAGGAAGTCGCTTCCCGCACCAACGATGAAGCGGGCGATGGCACCACCACAGCCACCGTTCTGGCCCAGGCCATCGTCAAGGACGGCCTGAAGTCCGTCGCCGCCGGCATGAACCCCATGGACCTCAAGCGCGGTATCGATCTGGCCACCGCCAAGGTCGTAGACGCGATCAAGGCCGCCGCACGTGACGTGTCGGGTTACGACGAAGTTGCCCAGGTCGGCACCATCTCTGCCAATGGCGAGTCGGAAATCGGTCGTCAGATCGCCGACGCGATGGAAAAGGTCGGCAACGAGGGTGTCATCACCGTCGAAGAGAACAAGGGCCTTGAGACCGAGACCGACGTGGTCGAGGGCATGCAGTTCGACCGCGGTTACCTGTCGCCCTACTTCGTGACCAACTCGGACAAGATGATCGCCGATCTCGACGATTGCATGATCCTGCTGCACGAGAAGAAGCTGTCTTCCCTGCAGCCGATGGTGCCCCTGCTCGAGCAGGTCATTCAGTCCCAGAAGCCCCTGCTGATCATCGCCGAAGATGTCGAGGGCGAAGCCCTTGCCACGCTCGTCGTGAACAAGCTGCGCGGTGGTCTGAAGATCGCTGCCGTCAAGGCACCGGGCTTCGGTGATCGTCGTAAGGCCATGCTGCAGGACATCGCGATCCTGACGGGTGGTCAGGTCATTTCCGAAGACCTCGGCATGAAGCTTGAGAACGTCACGATGGACATGCTTGGTTCCGCCAAGAAAGTGTCGATCACCAAGGACGAGACCACGATCGTCGACGGCGCTGGCGAAAAGGCCGAGATCGAGGCACGCGTTTCCCAGATCCGTACGCAGATCGAAGAGACCACCTCGGACTACGACCGTGAGAAGCTGCAAGAGCGTGTTGCCAAGCTGGCCGGCGGTGTTGCCGTCATCCGCGTCGGTGGCATGTCCGAAATCGAGGTGAAAGAGCGTAAGGACCGCGTCGACGACGCGCTGAACGCCACCCGCGCCGCGGTTCAGGAAGGCGTCGTCGTCGGTGGCGGTGTCGCTCTGATCCAAGCGGGCAAAGCGCTCGACGGTCTGGAAGGCGCGAACTCCGACCAGAACGTGGGTATCTCGATCGTGCGCAAGGCTCTGGAAGCCCCGCTGCGTCAGATTGCCGAGAACTCAGGCGTCGACGGTTCGGTGGTTGCGGGCAAGATCCGCGAATCCGAAGACAAGGCGTTCGGCTTCAACGCTCAGACCGAAGAATATGGCGACATGTTCAAGTTCGGCGTGATCGACCCCGCGAAGGTCGTCCGTACCGCGCTGCAGGACGCCGCTTCGGTTGCCGGTCTGCTGATCACCACCGAGGCGATGATCGCCGACAAGCCGTCCAAGGACAATGGCGGCGGCGGCGGTATGCCCGACATGGGCGGCATGGGCGGCATGATGTAATAGCGCGCCCAGCGCTACGTGAAGATTGGGGCGGTCCTTCGGGGCCGCCCTTTTTCGTGGCACCCCACAATGTCATTCGACATAGGCCATTTTTGACCTGTCCGAATTTTAGTCTGGATCGCGTAATCCGATCCCGCGTTGTCCTATCAGTTGTAACCAGTGAAGGAGTAACCCCCATGACCGCAGGAACCCACAATCTCGTATCGTCCGCCGATGTCACCGGTACGACGGTATATGGACACGACGGCGACAAGGTCGGCAGCATCGATCGACTGATGATCGACAAGCAAAGCGGCAAGGTCGCCTATGCAGTCATGAGCTTCGGCGGCATCCTCGGTATCGGCGGCGATGAGCGCCCTGTTCCGTGGAACACGCTGACCTATGACACCAGCAAGGACGGTTTCGTCACATCGATCACCGAAGCGCAGTTGAAAGACGCGCCCGACGCCAAGGACGACTGGCGCTCGGACCGCGACTGGGAGAAGCGCACGCACGAAAGCTACGGCGCTTCGCCCTATTGGATCTAGCGAAGGTAGGGGCGGCGCTTCGGTGCCGCCCTTTTCTATTTCGCGTCTTCGCGTAGGGTGCGCGGATGACGCCAACCATTACCCCCTACCGAGACCACGACGCCGCAACGGTCGAGGCCCTGTTGCGGGCCGCTTTCGGACAGCAGGCAGAGGCCGATCTGGTCGTTGCCCTGCGCCGCGATGGGGCTATGGCGGCTGAATGGCTGGCAATGGCAGAGGATCGGATTGTCGGCTACCTCGCCCTGTCTCGGATGGACGCTCCCGACGGGTGGTTGTGCCTTGCACCGCTCGCCGTGCAGCCGGAACGCCAGGGACAGGGGATCGCCATGGCACTTTTGCGCCACGTGGTCGATACGGCGCAAAGACCGGTTGTCGTTTTGGGAGAGCCCGCGCTTTACGAGAAAGCCGGTTTCTCGACACAGCACGCGCAACGACTGACCAGCCCCTACCCGCTGTCGCACACGTTGCTTCTGCACCCGGGCGACGACACCCCGGCAGAGACGCTGATCTATCCAGCCGCTTTCGGCTGACCCTATGCGCCTGATCCTGACAACCACGCTCGTTATGACGGCCTTCGCCGCGAACTCGGTCCTCAACCGGGCGGCGGTAGGCGGCGGGCAGATCGGCTCGATGGACTTCGCGGCGCTGCGGCTGGTGTCGGGCGCGGCTGTTCTGGCCCTTCTGGCCACGTGGCGCAGCGGGACTGCTTGGCTGGCGGGGTTCCGCGCGGTGAACATCGGCGCGTTGGCGACCTACGTGATCGGGTTCTCGCTGGCCTACGTTGCCCTGCCAGCAGGGGCCGGCGCACTGATCCTGTTCGCCACGGTGCAGGTCACGATGTTCGGGGGCGCAGTTCTGACGCGCGACGCGATCCCCGCGCGGCGATGGATTGGGGCCGTCGCTGCCTTGGCGGGGCTGGCGTGGATGCTGTTGCCGGGTTCAGGCGGTGTGGCCGCAGGGCCGGGCGTGCTGATGGTGATCGCAGGCATCGGCTGGGGCGTCTATTCCCTCCGCGGCGGCGCTGGCGGCGGCCCGCTGCACACGACGACCGCCAGCTTCGTCGGTGCTGTGCCCATTGGTTTGGCGGCGTGGCTGCTGGCCGGTCCTGCGCCATTCACCGGCACGGGCGCTGCACTCGCCATCGTTTCGGGGGCCGTCACCTCGGGCCTTGGCTACGCGCTGTGGTATGCCGTGCTGCCCGCCCTTGGCGCCACGCGCGCGGCGCTGTCGCAACTGACCGTGCCGGTGATTGCCGTGTTAGGCGGCGCGGCGCTGCTGGCAGAGCCGGTGTCCCTGCGGCTGGTACTGTCCTGCGCAATCGTGATCGGCGGCGTCGCCTTCGGTCTGGCCCCCTCGCGGGCACGCGCCTAGATACAGCGGATGAAAACACTTCTGCTTCTGGCGCTTCTGGTCCCCGGCATCGCGCGCGCCGATTGCGTCGTGCTGCTGCACGGCCTTGCGCGTTCCTCCCTGTCGATGGAGGTGATGGCTGAGGCTTTGCAGGCGCGCGGCTACACCACCGCCAACGCCAACTACGACAGCAACTCCGCCCCAATCGGGGAATTGGTCGAGCGCATCGTGCCGCCAGCGGTCGAAGCTTGTGGCGATCAGAGGGTGCATTTCGTCACGCACTCCATGGGCGGCATCCTTGCCCGTGTCTGGCTGGAGGACCATCGCCCCGCGAAGATGGGCCGGGTCGTGATGATGGCGCCACCGAACAAGGGCACGGAACTGGTGGATGCATTCGGAGAGCTGCCACCGTTCGAATGGTTGAACGGCCCGGCCGGTCTGCAGCTGGGCACTGGCCCGGATAGCCTGCCGAACCAGCTGGGCCTCGCGCGGTTCGAACTGGGTGTGATCGCGGGCAACCGATCGTTGAACCCGGTCTATTCAGCGATTATCGAAGGGCCCGACGACGGCAAGGTATCGGTCACCTCTGCTCAGGTGAAGGGAATGGATGATTTTATCGTCCTGCCGGTCAGTCACACCTTCATGATGATCCGACCCATCGTGATCGAACAGGTGGCGGCGTTCCTTGAGACGGGCGCGTTTCGGCACGATTGAGAGCGTAGAGCGAGGGCGCTGCCCTCGCGCTCCCGAGGTATTTTCGGAAAGATGAAACGGCCGGTCAGACGATGCGGTTGACGTGGCCCATCTTGCGACCGGCGCGGGTTTCGGACTTTCCGTAAAGGTGGATCGCCGTTGCAGGCTCTGCGCGGAGTGCCGGCAAACGGTCCATGTCGTCGCCGATCAGGTTCTCCATCACCACGTCCGAATGGCGCGATCCATCGCCAACCGGCCAGCCCGCGACGGCGCGGATATGCTGTTCGAACTGATCGATGGCGCAGCCGTTCTGCGTCCAATGGCCAGAGTTGTGAACGCGGGGGGCAATCTCGTTCACGATCAGCCCCTGCGGCGTGACGAACAGCTCCACGCCCAAGACACCAACGTAGTCGAGCGCCGTCAGGATGCGAGAGGCGATCAGGACGGCGTCGGTGGAAACGCTTCCCGGTACCCGCGCGGGCACCGTCGTCGTGCGCAGGATACCGCCCGCGTGGACGTTCTCACCCGGATCGAAACAGGCGACACGACCGTCGAGGCTGCGCGCCCCGATCACACTGATCTCTGCGGTGAAATCGACGAAGCCTTCGAGAACGGCAGGCGCGCCGTTCATCTCGGCAAGCGCTTGGTCCGCGTCCGACACGTCGTTGATCCGCGCCTGCCCCTTGCCGTCATAGCCGAAGCGCCGTGTCTTCAGGATCGCGGGGACGCCGATCCGGTCCATTGCAGCGCTCAGGTCATCGGCGCTTTCGACGTTTGCGTAGGGCGCCGGCGTCAGGCCCATGTCCGACAGCCAGTCCTTCTCTGTCAGACGATCCTGGCTGATCCGAAGCGCTTCTCTGCCCGGTCGGATCGGAACATGCGCCTCGATGGCGTCGAGCGCAGCGGTGGGGATGTTCTCGAATTCGTAGGTGACCACGTCGCAGGCCTGCGCAAAGCGGCGCAGGGCGTCGGCGTCGTCGTAGTCGGCTTGTAGATGGAAATTGCTGACGTGGCTGGCGGGGCAATCGCCCGCAGGCTCGAAGATGCAGGTCTTGAAGCCAAGGCGAGAGGCCGCGACCGACAGCATACGGCCAAGCTGACCGCCGCCCAGGATGCCGATCGTGCTGCCGGGGGAAAGGGGATCAGTCATCCGAAGGCACCTCTGGGATCGACGCGGTGAGGGACGCGCGCCACGCATCGACGCGTGAGGCCAGCGCGGGGTCCGTCATTGCCAGCATCTGCGCCGCCATCAACCCGGCGTTCGCAGCCCCTGCCGCGCCGATGGCCATGGTCGCGACCGGATAGCCCTTGGGCATCTGCACGATGGAGTAGAGCGAATCGACGCCCGACAGCGCCTTGGTCTGAACCGGCACGCCGATCACCGGCACGCGAGTCTTGGATGCCATCATGCCCGGCAAATGGGCGGCACCCCCTGCGCCTGCGATGATGACCTTCAGGCCCGCATCGACTGCGCCACGCCCATAATCATACAGACGATCCGGTGTGCGATGGGCCGAGACGATGCGCGCTTCATAAGACACGCCAAGTTCATCAAGAATGGTCGCCGCTTCGCGCAGCGTGGGCCAATCGGACTGACTTCCCATGATGATACCGACATCCGGCATTCCGGCCTCCTGCGATGCGTTCGGGCGCAACCATAGGCAGGCCCACAGCCGCCCGCAACGCTAGGCTATTATGTCAGGCAGCAGCCGGTCTTCGATATCGGCGATGCGATCCTTCAGCATCAGCTTCTTCCGCTTCAGCCGCTGCAGGGTCAGCATGTCGCCGCGCCCCGACTCGTGGATCGCGCGCACGGCCGCATCCAGATCGGCATGCTCGGCCTTCAGGAGCTGCAGCTTGACCTGCAGCATCTGCGCCTCGTCCATCGTCTGGGGGTTCGTCGTTCCATCCATCTGCCGGAACTTACACCGACTGCGCCGTCGGGCAAGCATTGCGATCTTGCGTGACGCCCCTGCACTCCCCATATTTTTGACACAGGCGGTCGCCATAACGGGACCGGCGTTGCACAGTCGCTTTGAAGAAGGACGTGTCGATGACGAAAATGGCTTTGGGAACCCATCCGTTCCTGCTGGGCTTCGATGAGCTTGAACGGCTGGTCGAACGCACCGCGAAATCCGACGCGGGCGGATACCCCCCGTACAATATCGAACAGACCGATCAGAACGCCTACCGCATCACGCTTGCGGTTGCTGGTTTCGCCGAAGACGACCTGTCGATCACGGTCGAGGATCAGCAACTCGTCGTGCGCGGTCGCATCTCTGACACCGGCGAACAGCGCGTGTTCCTGCACCGCGGCATTGCAGCGCGGCAGTTCCAACGGACCTTCGTGCTGGCGGATGGCGTTGATGTAACAGGTGCAAGGATAGAGAACGGCTTGCTGCACGTCGATCTGACCAAAGCGCAGCCCGACACGGTCGTCCGAACGATCCGCATCACGAAAGGTGAGACATAAGCCATGAACGAGAGCTTCGAAAATATCATCGAGACGCCCGAAAACATCGTCTACGTGCGCCCCGTCGCGTTGGACGATCTGCCAGACGAAATTCGCGAACAGGTCGACGGGATGACCGAACTTTACGCCGTGCATAATGGCGCGGGTGAGCGCTTGGCGCTGGTCAAGGACCGCGATCTGGCCTTCACCGTCGCGCGCCAGAACGACATGGCGCCGGTTTCAGTACACTGATTTCAACGCCCCGCGGCGATGCGGGGCGTTTTCGCTGGGCGGTCGCGGGCTGACATGGCACGACTGTGGCAACAGCATTGCCCGAGGCCCATATGACCCAGATCGTTCACTCTCTCTCCGAAATCTCCGAACAGTATGACGCCTTGTTCTGCGATCTGTGGGGCTGCGTGCATGACGGTATAAAAGCGCTGCCAGAAGCGGTTGCCGCACTGCAAGCGTTCCGCGCCAAGGGCGGTATGGTTGTTCTGTTGACCAACGCGCCCCGCCCGCGCGCAGACGTGGCCGAGCAGATTGCGAAGTTCGGCGTGCCGGATGACGCATGGGACACAATCGCGACATCAGGTGATGCGGCGCGCGTGGCCTTGTTCACCGGCGCCCTGGGGCAAAAGGTCTATCACATCGGCGAGCCGCGCGATCAGGGCTTCTTCGAGCCGTTGAACCTTGTCGAGAACCCCGTTGCCATCGAACAGGTGCCGCTCTCGCAGGCTGAGGGCATCGTGTGTACCGGCCCCTTCGATCCCAAAGCCAACCCCGACGTGCTGCGCCCGCAACTGCTGGAAGCAAAGACACGCGGGCTGACGATGCTGAACGCGAATCCCGATATGGTTGTGGATCGCGGTGACAGCCGGGAATGGTGCGGTGGCGCGGTGGCGCAACTGTATGAGCAGATGGGCGGCGCTGTGCTGGCCTTCGGCAAACCCCACCCCCCGGTCTACGACATGGCACGGCGACGGTTGGCGGAAGCGGGCGCGGCCTCTATCCCCGACGAACGCATCCTTGCCATCGGTGACGGCATCCTGACGGATGTGAAGGGCGCATTGCTGGAAAAACTGGACGTGCTCTTCGTGACTGGTGGATTGGCGGCGGCTGAAACGAACGTCGATGGCGAGCCCCAGCCCGAGCGATTGGACGCATTCCTTGGCAGAGAGGGCTTCGATCCGAACTACACCATCGGAATGCTGCGCTAGACCAAAGTACATGCTGCAGTTGCAAAGTAATTATATTGCAACTTTTGCCCGTTACGTGTAGCAATCTTGCAAGCAGGATTATTACGCGGAGACTGTCATGCTCGATACAACCACGTCCACCGGCCCGATTTTCATCGAAGATCTGACCGTCGGCCTGACTCGCCACATCGAGAAAACGATCATCGACCGCGATATCGAGCTGTTCGCCGAGGTGTCCGAGGACCGCAATCCCGTTCACCTGAACGAAGCTTACGCCCAATCCACCATGTTTCAGGGCCGGATCGCCCATGGCATGCTGACCGCCGCATTGATCTCTGCCGTGATCGGGGAACAACTGCCCGGCCACGGCACCGTCTACCTGCGCCAGTCCATGGCATTCCTTGCCCCGGTCCGCCCCGGCGATACGGTGCGCGCGGAAGTCGAGGTGAAAGCGATCGACATGAAGCGTCGCCGCGTGACGTTGGATACCCGGTGTCTGGTCGGTGAAACCCGCGTGCTGCACGGCGAGGCCACGGTGCTCGCGCCATCACGCACCGGCTAAGGCTTGCCCATCGCGCCGTGCGGGCCTAGGTCGCGCGGATGCGCATCTTCCGCAGTCATACCGGGCTGAAGCCCGACGCCCGCGGGGCCGCCGCCGCCATCGGCAACTTCGATGGCGTCCACCTTGGCCATCAAGCGGTGCTCGACCACGCCCGCGCCGCGGCCGATGATCTGAATGCGCCGCTGGGCGTCGTCACGTTCGAGCCGCATCCGCGTGAGCTGTTCCAACCCGACGCCGCGCCTTTCCGCCTGATGAACGCCGAAGCCAAGGCCCACCGGCTAGAGCGTCTCGGCGTCGATCATTTGTACGAATTGCCCTTCACGACCGACCTGACCGCCCTGTCCCCCGATGCCTTCGCGCAGGACATCTTGGCGGGTGGGCTGGGCCTGAGCCACGTCGTCGTTGGTCAGGACTTTCATTTCGGCGCGAAGCGCGCGGGCGATGCAGAGACGCTCCAGCTCTTGGGCGAGAAATTCGGCTTCGGCGTCACCATCGCGACGCTGGTCCAGGACAGCGGGACAGAGATCAGCTCGACCCGTATTCGCAAGGCGCTGAGCGATGGCGATCCCCGCTCCGCCGCGGCGATGCTGGGCCACCTGCACCGCATCGACGGGCCGGTGATTCACGGCGAGAAACGCGGGCGCACGTTGAACTACCCGACCGCCAATATGGACCTGACCGGCCTGCATCTGCCGCGATTCGGCGTCTACGCTGTGACGGTCGATATTTTGGACGGACCGCACAAGGGTCAGGTCAAGGGCGTCGCCTCACTTGGTGTCCGCCCGATGTTCGGAGAGAACGTGCCGAATCTGGAGACTTTCCTCTTCGATTTCTCCGGCGATCTTTACGGCGCGCACCTGTCCGTCGGGCTGGTGGAATTCCTGCGCGGAGAGGAAAACTTCGACAGCCTCGACGCGCTGATCCAGCAGATGGACGCCGACAGCGCGCAGGCTCGGAAGATCCTCGCATGACCGATGATCCCATCCGCCGTCAGGTCGGCCGCCCGAAGTTCTGGGAACGCTACCCGCTCGACCAGCTATCCAACGCCGAGTGGGAGGCGCTGTGCGACGGCTGCGGCAAGTGCTGCCTGAACAAGCTGGAAGACGAAGACACCGCAGAGATCGCCCTGACCCGCGTGGCCTGCCGCCTGTTCGACGACGACACCTGCCGCTGCGCGCAGTACGAGATCCGCAAGCAGTTCGTGCCGGAATGCATCGTGCTGACCACCGAAACCCTACCCAAGATCGCCTATTGGCTGCCACAGACTTGCGCCTATCGTCTGCTGCATGAAGGCGAACGCCTGTACCCTTGGCATCCCCTGATTTCCGGCGATCCCGAAACGGTCCACGAGGCCGGCGTCTCGGCCATCGGTATCACGGTGCCGGAATTCGAGGTGCCGGAAGAGGAATGGGAAGACTACATTATCGAGGAGCCGACCTGAATGTTCTTTGCCTCTGACAACGCCGGCCCCGCGCACCCCAAGGTGATCGAAGCCGTGATGCGCGCCAATGACGGCTACGCCATGCCCTACGGCGCCGAAGACGCGATGGCACGCGTGCGCGGCAAGCTGCGCGACCTGCTGGGGATGCCCAACGCCGCGATCTACCTAGTCGCCACCGGCACTGCGACGAACGCGCTGATGCTGGCCACCATGTGCAAGCCGTTCCAGACGATCTTCTGCTCCGAGGTTGCGCATATCGAAGAAGACGAGTGCGGCGCGCCGGAGTTCTTCACCTCTGGCGCCAAGCTGACATTGGTGGACGCGCCTCAGGCAAAGATGACGGCTGAGCACCTTCGCGAGGCAATCGACAGCACCGCCGATGGTGTCGTCCACGGCGTTCAACGGGGGCCGGTGTCGATCACCACCGTCACCGAGCGCGGCACGGTCTATACCTTGGACGAGCAGAAGGCGCTGGTGAACGTCGCGCGCGAATACGGCCTGCCCGTGCATCTGGACGGCGCACGGTTCGCCAACGCCGTCGCGTCGCTGGGCTGCACGGCGGCGGACATGGCGCAGGGCTTCGACGCGATCAGCTTCGGTGCCACAAAGAACGGCTGCATGGGGGTCGAAGCAGCCGTCTTCGCCGATCCCGCCCACGCGTGGGAGTTCGAGCTGCGGCGCAAGCGCGGCGGTCACCTGTTCTCCAAGCACCGCTTCCTATCGGCCCAGATGGAGGCCTATCTGGACGGCGACCTATGGCTGGAGATGGCGCAATCCGCCAACGCCGCCTGCGCTCGGCTGGTCGCGGGCTTGCGCAACATCAAGACGGTGACGCTCGCCAATGACAGTGAGGCGAACATGATCTACCTTACCTTCCCCCGTGCCGCACACCGCCGACTGAAGGACGCGGGCGCGCAGTTCTATTCTATGGGCACGATGGATGGACCGGACGACGAGCCGGTGCTGGCCCGAATCGTCTGCGACTGGTCGGCAACAGCAGAGAACGCGGACCGTTTCCTGCGCATCCTTGAAGGCTAGGCGCGCGGCGCTTTGATCGCCTGCGCCACCTGAGCCGCATGGGTCAGCGGCGCCATGTGGCCAGCCCCATCGATCCGGGTGCGCGTGGCGTTCGGCAGACGCATTTCCAGCGCATCAAGGATCGCGGGGATCACAGGATGCGTCTGGGCGCCCCGCACCAGCAGCACGGGCGCGTCGACGGCTTCCAGCGCGCCATCGGCCAGGAGCCCGCATTTGTCCTGCGACAATCCCGGCCCACTGCGCCGCACCAGGTCGATGCGCTTGACCATCTCTGCGCGCATCTCTTCGGGCATCGCGTCCCACGGTGCGCCGGTGCCCCAGATCTGCATGAAGGCGCGCGTTGCCGCCACGGCGTTTCCGCCACCGATGTCCGCCATGATAGGGGCGTGATCTTCCACATACCGGGCATGGGCATCCGTGCCCTCGGCCGCAGCGAAAAGAACCGGCTCGATCAGTGTCAGGCTGCGGACGAGCGCAGGATTTCGCACCGCGACGCCCAGCGCCACGACGCCGCCCAGCGAATGGCCAATCAGATCGGTGGGACCGTCAAGGAACGTTTCTGCCTGTGCGATGGCCCTGCCAAGATAATCCGCGTCGGCATCCGCATCGCCGCTGCGCCCATGCCCCGGCAGGTCGGGCAGGATCGCCCGCCCCTGCCCCAACGCCTTTGCCAAGGGCATCAGCGCGCGGCCCAATGCCAGCGAGCAGTGCAGCATCAGCACCCGCTCGCCTTCGCCGACCTCATCCCAGTGAGTGTCGATCCTGCCGCGTACCTCTGTCGGCATCAGCGCGACAACTGCCAGTCAAGGTGATCCAGCCGATCCTGCCCCCAAAAACGATCGTCGCTGTCGGTGATATAGAACGGCGCGCCGAAGGCCCCGTTCATCACGGCATCCTCTAGGTTGCGGGCGTAGTCGTCCGCCGCACTCAGCATCGCGCTAGAGGCCAGCGATGGATCGAAGCCCGCCGCGTCCAGCTTCTCGGCGATCACGTCATCTTCGGCGATATTCTTCTCTTCCGCCCAGCAGGCGCGGCAAAGCCCGTGCACCAGCGCGCCTATGTCGCCGCCACCGGCCTTCTGCGCGGCGATGATGGCGAAGGAAGACGGCGCGGGGTTCGTCGGCCAATGCGCGGGCTTCAGGTTGATCGGCAGGTCTTCCATCGCAGCGATCCGCGCCAGTTCCTGCAAGCGGTAGTCCTGACGGTTCGGGTGCCGATCCTTGGGCGGCACGCCCCCAGTCCGACCGAACAACTGGATCACGTCCAGCGGCTTGTATGTAATCGTGGCCCCGTGTTTGGCCGCAATCGTTTCCAGCCGAGTGCCTGCCAGATAGGTGAACGGCGAAACCGTTGCGAAATAGTAGTCGATATGGGCCATCCGCCCCTCCTGTCGTTTCGTTCCGGTTTCCGCCGTGGCGGGCGCTGTGCTAGGCCGCAGCGGCGGACCCGAGTCGTCCGTGCTGCCAAGGAAGTCCCATGCCGACCACCCAAGAGCCGAAACTGATTTCGGGCAATGCCAACCTGACGCTTGCTCGCACAATTGCGCGGCGGATGTCGATGCACCGGGGCAAGTCGGTCGATCTGGTGGACGCACGGGTGGAACGCTTCAACGACGCGGAAATCTTCGTGGAAGTCTATGAGAACGTGCGTGGCGAGGACATGTTCATCATCCAGCCCACGTCGAACCCCGCGAACGACAACCTGATGGAACTGCTGATCATGTCCGACGCGCTGCGCCGGTCGTCGGCGGCGCGCATCACCGCTGTCATTCCCTACTTCGGCTACGCCCGACAGGACCGCCGCACCAAGGCCCGCACGCCGATCACCGCCAAGCTGGTGGCCAACATGATCGCCGAAGCGGGGATCGAGCGCGTTCTGACGATGGACCTGCACGCGGCACAGATCCAAGGCTTTTTCGATATCCCAGTGGACAACCTTTACGCCTCTCCGGTGTTCGCGCTGGACATCAAGCATGCCTTCAAGGGTGCCATGGAAGATGTGATGGTGATTTCACCCGACGTCGGCGGTGTGGCCCGTGCACGGGAACTGGCAAAGCGCATCAATGCGCCGCTCGCCATCGTCGACAAGCGGCGCGAGAAAGCGGGCGAAGTGTCGGAGATGACTGTGATCGGCGACGTGACCGGCAAAACCTGCATCATCATAGACGACATATGCGACACCGCCGGCACGCTGTGCAAAGCAGCCGCGACATTGATAGAGGCAGGCGCGGCAGAGGTGCACGCCTACATCTCACACGGCGTGCTGTCCGGCCCGGCGGTCGAACGGATCACCAACTCGGTGATGAAGTCGCTGGTCATCACCGACTCGATAGAACCGACGGAAGCCGTGAAGGCCTGCTCCAACATCCGCATCGTCCCCACGGCGCCGATGTTCGCGCAGGCGATCCTGAACATCTGGAACGGCACCTCTGTCAGCTCGCTGTTCGAGCATCACACGCTTGGCCCGATCTACGAGGGTCTATACGCCGACGACTAGGCCCTAGCGCATCATCCAGTCGATCAAACGGCGTTGCAGTTTGCCGTAGGGCGGACGCGCAAGGGAACTGCCGGACAGGCGCGACTGGGTGAACACACCCTTCGCGTGGGACAGCGCACGGAATCCTTCGGGGCCATGATAGGCCCCGATTCCGCTGTCGCCGATACCGCCGAACGGCAGGTCTTCCTGAGCGTAGTGCAGCAGCGTGTCGTTGATCGTGACGTTGCCGCTGGTGGTGCGGTCGGTCACGGCGTCCCGCGCGGGTCCGGCAGGCCCGAAGACGTATAGGGCCAACGGACGGGGGCGCGCGTTCACATGGGCGATGGCGTCCTCGACCCCGTCATAGGGGATGATCGGCAGCAACGGGCCGAAGATCTCGTCCTGCATCACGGTCATATCATCGGTCGCGTTCAGGATCAGACGCGGCGTGACGGCTTTGCTGTCGGCTGGCTTCAGTAGATCGATAACACGCGCACCCTTGTCAGCGGCATCGCGGGCCATCGCCTGTAGCCTGTCACCGTGGGTGTCGTGGATCGGGTGCGTCAGACCAGCGGCCCCGTCAGGATAGAGCTTGCGCGCCTGCGCTTGCAAAGCCGCCACGACGGCGTCCAGCTCGCCACGCGGCACCAGACAATAATCCGGCGCGATGCATGTCTGACCCCCGTTGGCGAGCTTGCCGAACGCGATGCTGGCGGCAGTACGGTCCAGATCGGCGCCGTCCAGCACAATCGCGGGGGACTTCCCGCCCAGTTCCAGCGTTACGGGCGTCAGATTAGCCGCCGCAGCTTGCATCACCTTGCGCCCGACGCTGGTGCCGCCTGTGAAGACCAGATGATCGAAAGGCAGTCCTGCGAAGGCCGCGCCGACATCGGCACCGCCCTCTACCAGCGCAACCTGATCCTGCGGGAAGGTCTCGGCGAGCATCGCGCGCAACTCGGCGTTCACATGCGGCACGTATTCCGATGGCTTCAGTATCGCCCGATTGCCCGCTGCCAAAGCCGTGGCGAGCGGCATCAGCGACAGCGCAAACGGGTAGTTCCAGGGCGACATGATCCCCACGACGCCCTTCGGCTGATACAGCACGCGAGCGCGGGCAGGCATGAATGGCAGCGATACACGACGCTGTTCGGGCCGCATCCAACGGCGCAGGTTGGCGCGCAGGTAGTCGATGCCCTGCACCAACGGCACAAGATCCAGCAGTTCAGTTTCTGCCTTTGGACGGTGCCCAAAATCAGCCATCGCAGCAGCGGCGAAGGACTCGCGCCGCGCTAGAATCGCCGCCTTCAGCCGCGCCAGATCCGCCCGACGTGCGTCTGCATCTGGCGGGCCGTCACGCAGGAATGCGGCTTTCTGAGCCTCCAGCAAATCGTGCATCACGCGTCCTTCGGAAAGCGGGCCACGATCTCATCGGTGTCCTGCCCGAAGCGCGGCGGCGCGCGGTCGAAGCGCACGGGTGTCTTCGACATCTTCAGCGGATTGCCTAACAGCCGCACGGCGCCCTTCGCCGTGCCCGGCACATCCATCGATACCACCATCTCACGCGCGACAGCCTGATCGGATGCCAGCGCCTGCCCCACCGTCTGTACGACCGAGGCGGTCACACTCTGCGCATCCAGCCCCGCCACGATGTCCGCCGACGGCAGGGCGCGCATTGCAGGCTCCAGTATGTCCATTAGCGCCTCACGATTGTCGGTCCGCGCGAAATTGGTGGTGAAACGTGGATCGGCAGGCAAGTCGTCCCGGCCAAGAAACGCGCAGAAGCGGTGGAATTGCGCGTCGTTCCCGACAGCTACGACCACATGCCCATCGGCCGTTGCGAACTCTTGATAAGGCACAATGGCCGGGTGTGCATTGCCATGGCGCGCAGGCTCTTCGCCCGTTTCCAGATGCGTCGTGCCCACGTTGATCAGCCACGACATCTGGCTGTCGAGCAGCGCGATATCCACGTGCTGCCCCTCGCCTGTCCGATCCCGGTGACGCAAAGCGGCCAAGATACCGGTACAAGCCTGCAATCCGCAGATGATATCAGCCACCGCGACGCCCACCTTCATCGGCGCGCCGTCCGGTTCGCCCGTGATCGACATGATCCCGCCCGCCGCCTGCGCCATCAGGTCGTAGCCCGGCTTGTCGGCGTTGGGGCCCGTCTGCCCGTAGCCCGAGATCGAGCAATAGATCAGCCCCGGATTGAACTGCAGCATCGCATCCGCGTCCAACCCGTATTTCGCCATACCGCCTGGCTTGAAATTTTCGACCAGCACGTCCGCCTCGGCCACCATGCGCCGGATCAGCGCCTGTCCATCGTCGGACGACAGATCCACCGCGACGGAATACTTGTTGCGGTTGGCCGACAGGAAATAGCCCGACAGATCAGTGTCGCGGCCCGCATCATCCTTCACCGACACCGGCCCCCAGTGGCGCGTGTCGTCACCGCCTGTCGCGGGATTCTCGATCTTCCAGACCTCTGCTCCCAGGTCCCCCAGATGCTGCGTGCAGGTCGGCCCCGCGAGTACCCGGCTCAGGTCAAGCACCTTTACCCCGTCCAATGCTCCGGCCATGCGATCCTCCGTCAGTGTGCCATAGTGACAGACCATACCGCGCGGGTCTGCGAAAGGCGGTTCGGCGGCCCAAGATGCCGAACTATCGCGCCGCAACTGACGAGAGGATCGAAGACCAAGGCAACGACATGCATTCGAAATCGGTTAAATGAATGCCGATTCTTGGCTGAATAAGAAAAAGTGGCGCGCTGGGGAGGATTCGAACCCCCGACCCTCTGATTCGTAGTCAGATACTCTATCCAACTGAGCTACCAGCGCGTGCGAGGCGGTGACTAACGCCGCCCCGAGGGCTTTGCAAGCGGGAAAGCCGCGATAATTTACGTGCTACAATCCGGGGCGCACGCGGTCTGGCGATGTCAGCAGACGGGCGGGCACGTCATCGTCCACCGCGTAGTCCAGCGGCGCGTGGTCGGTGCAGAACGTGATGCGCTTGAAGTGGAAGCGATGCTCATCCCCTTCGACGGCGTCAGAGACGATCAGCCCCGTGGCGACATGGCGTTCACCTTCGTAAAGATGCACCAGACCCGGCACCGCGCGCGTTCCGGCATCCAAGGCCAGACCACTTTTCCAGAAGCGTCGGACAGGAGCATAGGTCTCGCCCCAGACAAGCCGTAGGCCGGTGAACCCGGCCGCTTTGGCCTTCCGATCCGATAGGGAAGATCGAGTTTGCATGGCACACCTCCTACTGCTCGGTGGAACATGACACTGCGCCATCCCCATTCAAGAACGGAAATATGAACAGTGGGTGAAATTCTCATGGCGCTTGCGGCACGCGTGGCGAAAGGGTCGCACTGGCCTAGGTGGCAGGCCGGACAAAAGGAGAGACTCGATGGGTAAGCTGATCGACGGTACATGGCGTGACGTCTGGTACGACACCGACGCCTCTGGCGGGAAATTCGAGCGTTCGGCGCAGGACTTCCGCAACTGGATCACGCCCGACGGCGCGCCGGGCCCCAGTGGCGAGGGCGGCTTCGCGGCACAGGCGAACCGATATCACCTTTACGTCTCTTACGCCTGCCCTTGGGCCAACCGCGCTCTGTTCTTCCGCAAGCTGAAGGGGCTGGAAGACATGATCGACGTATCCGTCGTTCACCCCGACATGCTGTCCGAAGGCTGGGAGTTCCGCACCGATTTTCCGGGCACGACCGGCGACAAAGTGTTCGGCGTTCCCTACATGCGCGACGTTTACCTGCGCGCCGAACCTGCGATGACGGGCCGTGTTACGGTGCCAGTGGTCTGGGATCTGAAGCAGAACAAGATCGTCTCGAACGAAAGCGCGGATATCATCCGCATGTTCAACGGCGCGTTCGACGGGCTGACCGGAAATACCGATGACTATTACCCGGAAGAACTGCGCGGCCGGATCGACGAGATCAACGACCGCGTTTACGACACCGTGAACAACGGCGTCTACAAGGCGGGTTTCGCCACCACGCAAGAGGCCTACGACGAAGCAGTCATCGCCCTGTTCGATTCGTTGGAGTGGTTGGAAGGCATCCTGTCCCAGACCCGCTATCTGACCGGCGACCGCATCACCGAAGCCGACTGGCGCCTGTTCTCGACACTCGTGCGGTTCGATCTGGTCTATCACACCCACTTCAAGTGCAATCGCAACTACCTGCGCGACTACCCCGCCATGTGGGCCTACACGCGCGAGCTGTACCAATGGCCGGGCATCGCGGAAGAGGTGCATTTCGACCACTTCGTGCGCCACTACCATTACAGCCATGACATGGTGAACCCGAATCGCATCATCCCCTTGAACCCGGTGCTCGACTGGTCCGAACCGCACGGGCGTGGATAGGACAGGAGCCTCCGGCGGAGGTATTTGGGGAACGATGAAGGTCTAGAGGCGGCAAGCGTCCGGGATATCGGCGTGGCCGGTCTCGATGAGGTCGGCCATGAGGCGGGCGGCCGGGATATGTGTGCCGAAGCCGATCTTGAAGCCGCCGTTCAGCACGTAGTGACCTGGCCGGTCGGGCCAGAGATCGATGACCGGCGCACGAGACTTGGCGCGGGGCCGCAGGCCGGCCCAGCGCGCGGTCACCGGGGCATCCTTCAGAGCAGGCACAGCGATGCGTACGCGGGTGATGACGTCATCGAGTTGCGTGTCAGTGGACAGGTCATCGTAGTCCCGCTCGGTCGTGGATCCGATGCCGACGGTGCCGTCCGCGTGGGGCACGATGTGCAGGCCGTCGGCATAGATCTGGGGTAGGTCTTTGGCGTCATAGGCCAGGCGCGCGGCTTGGCCCTTGATGGCTTTGCCAGCCGTTTTCCCCATCGCGGCGCTAAGATCATCCAGGCCAGCGGCGCCCGTTGCGTGGATGACCGCGCCGCGCTCGGGTGCGTCTGTTTCGATGGCACCGCCGCGCATCTGGATGGCGTGCGCCAAGGCGGCGATGGCGCGCGGCGCGTCTACGCGGGCGGTGAGGGTGTCAAAGATGACGCGGCCCGTGGGGCTGAGCGGGGTCCAGCCTTCGGGCGCGTCGATCGCCTGCCAGCGGTGGTCGGGCCAGAGGGTTGCCGCACTTGTCGCGCGGGCAAGCGCACGTTCCTCGGCATCCGCATCGGCAAGCGGTTGCAGGCGGCCCGTGCGCGCGTAGCCGGGGCTTTGACCCATGCCTTCGATCTCGGCCCAGAAAGGCTCTGCCGCGACAAGGCACTCATATTGCAGCGCTTTCAGCGGCGTCCAGTTCTCTGGCACATGCGGCGCCAGCGCGCCGACGAGGTTGCCGGACGCGCCCGCCCCCGGCCCGGCAGGGTCGATCACGGTGACCTGCCAGCCCCGCGAGAGAAGCTCCCAAGCGAGGGTCAGACCGTAGATGCCCGCGCCGCGGATTGTGGCCTCACTTGTCATCGTTCCGGTCCCGTGGTGAGTGCGCGTGATGCAGGGGTAGGGCCGATGATGAGCGATGAAAAGGTCACGTGGCGGGATGGCGTGCCGGTGTCGGTGCGGTTCGATGATCCATATTACTCACTGCAGGATGGCGTTGCCGAAACGCGTCATACGTTCCTGGCCGGGAACGGGTTGCCGGGGCGGCTGGTGCCCGGCTTTCGGATTGCGGAACTGGGGTTCGGAACGGGGCTGAACGCGGTCTGCCTTCTATCGGACTTTCGTCGGATTTCCGTCGGACCATTCCGCGATGCCCCGCTGCGCTACACCGCGTTCGAAAAGCATCCGCTTTCAACGTCAGAGATGGAGCGCGCGCTGGCCGGGTTCCCCATCGTGGCGAAGGCGGCGTCGGAACTGCTGGACGCTTGGGACGGGCATCGGGCAGAGTTGGACGGAATCGTGATCGAAGTGATCAAGGGCGACGCGCGCGAGACCCTGCCTGGATGGGAGGGGCGCGCCGATGCGTGGTTCCTGGATGGTTTCGCGCCCGCGAAGAACCCCGAATTGTGGGAGGCCGAACTGATGACGCAGGTCGCGGCGCATACCGCACCCGGCGGCACCTTTGCGACGTACACCGCCGCCGGGCAGGTGCGGCGCGATCTGGCCGCCGTAGGCTTCGACGTGCAGCGCGTTCCGGGATATGGGCGCAAGCGGCACATGAGCGTTGGGCGATTGGCATGAGAGAGCAGAACACGCGCGCGGGCATCTGGCTGATGGTGCTGGTGACGTTCATCTTCGCAGTGCAGGACGCGATAAGCCGCCATCTGGCGGCGGAATACAATGTCATCATGGTCATCACGATCCGCTACTGGTTCTTCGCCGCCTTCGTGATCGCGGTGGCGTCCCGCGCCGCAGGCGGCATCCGGGCGGCGGCGCGCACGTCGCAACTGGGCGTGCAGATCTTTCGGGGCGTGCTGCTGGCGGTCGAGGTTTGTGTCATGGTGCTGGCCTTCGTGCTGCTGGGGCTGGTGCAGGCGCACGCGGTCTTCGCCTGTTACCCGCTGTTGATAGCGGCACTTTCGGGGCCGGTACTGGGCGAAAAGGTCGGCTGGCGGCGCTGGGCGGCGATCGGCGTGGGCTTCGTCGGGATCATGGTGATCCTGCGACCGGGCTTCGCCGTGTTCTCTCCGGCGGCACTGGTGGCGCTGGTCTCTGCCTTCGCCTTCGCGCTGTACGGTTTGCTGACGCGCTATGTGGGCCGCAAGGACAGCACGGCGACATCGTTCTTCTGGACGGGTGTGGCGGGGGCGGCGGTGCTGACGCCGGTGGGCCTTTACCTTTGGGAGCCGATGAGCGGGCCGGATTGGGTCTGGATGGGCACCCTGTGCTGTTCGGCGGCGTTCGGGCACTGGTGCCTGATCCGCGTCTACGAAATCGCTGAGGCCAGCGCCGTCCAGCCCTTCGCCTATCTTCAACTGGTTTTCGCCTCGGCCATCGGCGTGTTCGTTCTGGGCGAAACGCTGGAGCCGTGGACAGCGGTGGGCGCGGCGATCGTGGTGTCGGCCGGGCTGTTCACGCTGATTCGGGCACGGAAGGTTGCGGGCTAGCCGGGCGTTCGCCCTCGAACGGGGTGTTTGGGAACGCAAAGAACAACGCGGGGCGGAAACAAGAAAGGCCGCCCCGGTGTGAGGGCGGCCTTTGATCTGGTCGAGGTCTGGAAACCTCAGCCCTGGCGGGCTTTGAACCGGCGCTGCGTCTTGTTGATGACGTAGACACGGCCCTTGCGGCGCACCACGCGGCAATCGCGGTGGCGGGCTTTCAGCGAACGAAGCGAATTACGAACCTTCATTTGCTCTCTCCCATCTGTCGCGGCGCGGGGCACGCGCCTGAGGTTTCGGTTCGGCACCCGAGGGGGCCAGTGAATATCGTGGCGGTGGTGGGAGATACTGGGATTGAACCAGTGACCCCTTCGATGTCAACGAAGTGCTCTACCGCTGAGCTAATCCCCCGTCCGCCTATGTCCCGATCCCGAAGGACGCCGCATCAAATGCAACACGCACGGCCAGGGCCCCGCGTCGGTGGGCGGTCTATAAAAGCAGACGCTGCCCTGTTCAAGCGCTTTCCGAACACCATCTTGCCGGATAGGAGAAGCCATGCCCGTCCGCCCCGACCCATTGCGCGCATTTGATCTGCATCAGCCCGAACAAAGGCTGACGCCGTTCGTATTTGCCTCTCCGCATTCGGGCCATCACTACCCGCCATCCCTTGCGCGGCGCACGATTCTGTCGGCGCGGCAGTTGCGCTCGTCCGAGGATGCGTTCGTGGATCGTTTGTTCGCTAGCGCACCTTCGCAGGGCGCACCCTTGTTGGCCGCGCATCTGCCGCGTGCGTGGCTGGACGTGAACCGCGCCGCCGATGAACTGGACCCAGCGCTGATCGAAGGCCAGCGGCGCGGCGCGCATAATCCGCGTGTGGCGTCCGGCCTTGGGGTGATCCCGCGCGTCGTGTCCGGCGGGCGCCCGATCTATTCGGGCAAGTTGCGCCGGACAGAGGTGCAGGAGCGGATCGAGAACACGTGGCACCCCTATCACGCCGCGCTCGAAGCACTGATGGCAGACAGTTGCGATCAGATGGGGCAGGCGATCCTGCTGGATTGTCATTCCATGCCACATGAGGCGCTGGATCAGGTGCGCGTCCGCGGTCGGCGGCCTGATGTGGTGCTGGGCGATCGGTTCGGAGCCTCTGCCAGCGACGATGTGACCGCTTTGGTCGAGTCAGAGTTCACGCGCGCCGGGTTCACAGTGTCGCGCAACGCGCCCTTCGCGGGGGCCTATATCGCACAGCACTACGGGCGACCCGAGGTGGGGCGGCACGTCGTGCAGATCGAGTTGGACCGCTCTTGCTACATGGATGAGGCCGCGATTGCCCCGCACGGCGGGTTCGATGAGGTGCGCGACCGTATTGCGCAGGTGATTGCGCGGTTGTGCGGCGCCGATATGTCGGGCGCTGCGCTGGCGGCAGAGTAGGCTTAGCCCAACGCGCGCCGTAGGCGATCCTGGAAATGCGGGATGACATCCGGGCGCGACAGGAAATCCGTGACGGGCATCAGGATCAGGCGTCGGCCTTCTTCGCCCAGCGCAAGGTCCGCATCGCGCAATCCGGGCCAGCGGGCCGCGAAGAAGATGCCCCGTCCGTTGGGCAGGTCGTAGGCGGCGCGGTGGAACAGGCGATCTGCGGCAAGGATCAGGCCGGTCTCTTCCCGCACCTCGCGGATCACCGTGTCTTCGGGAGATTCGGTCCCCTCTCGCCCGCCGCCGGGCAAGTCCCACCAGCCGGGCCATGGGATGTCGGGCCGGTCGTCGCGCAGAAGGGACACAACGCTGTCGCCTGACAGGATCGCGACCTTTGCGCCGTGAAACGCCTCTGTTGTCGGGCCGCCCGTCATCTTACATTGCCCCCATGCCCGTCCTGTGCCGAGATTGCCTGACCACCTTCGCCGATGGGGCACGCTGCCCCACCTGCCGGTCGCCGCGCATCCTGCGGCACGCTGAACTTTACGATCTCTCCATCGCCCATATGGACTGCGATGCCTTCTATGCCAGCGTCGAGAAGCGGGACGATCCATCATTGCGCGATAAGCCGATCATCGTCGGGGGCGGCGAGCGGGGCGTGGTGACGACCGCTTGCTACATCGCGCGGATCAAAGGCGTGCGCTCTGCCATGCCCATGTTCCAGGCATTGAAGCTGTGTCCGGAAGCCACCATCGTGCGCCCCCGATTCGAGGTTTATGCAGAGGTCAGCCGTGCCGTGCGGCAGATGATGGACGAGCTGACGCCGGTGGTGGAGCCGCTGAGCCTGGACGAGGCGTTCATGGACCTGACAGGCACTGCCAAGCTGCACGGTGCGCCACCTGCCGCGATGCTGGCAGGACTGGTGAAGCGGATGCAGGCGGAACTGGGGATCACGGGATCTATCGGGCTGTCGCACAACAAGTTTCTGGCCAAGATCGCATCCGATCTGGAGAAACCGCGCGGGTTTTCGGTGATCGGCAAGGCAGAGACGGTGGACTTCCTGACCCCGCAGCCGGTGTCGCTGATCTGGGGCGTGGGGGCTGTGACGCGCGAGGCGTTGGAGCGCGCGGGCATCCGTACATTTTCCGACTTGCGCCGCTGGGACCAACGCGACCTGACAGAGCGCTTCGGGGGCATGGGCACGCGTCTGTGGCATCTGGCGCGTGGAGAGGACGTGCGGCGGGTGACGGCCAACGCCCCCGTGAAAGGTGTATCCAACGAAACGACCTTCCGCGCCGATACCGGCGATGCAGAGGTCCTGGACGGTTATTTATGGCGAATGTCCGAGAAAGTCTCTGGCCGGCTGAAAGCCAAGGGAATCGCGGGCACCATCGTGACGCTGAAGCTGAAGCGGGCCGATCACCGGCTGCTGACCCGCCGTCTGACACTGGGTGAGCCGACGCAGATCGCGGACCGGATCTACCGCACGGCGCGCGCGCTGATGGAGCCTGCGCTGGCCGAAGGGCCGTTCCGACTGTTGGGCGTGGGTGTCTCTGATCTGTGCGACGGATCGCAGGCAGATCATTCGGGCGACCTGTTGGATCCCCAGGCGTTGGTACGGGCAAAGGCAGAGCGGGCGACAGACGCGATCAAGGCGCGGTTCGGGACGGATGCGATCGTGAAGGGGCGGGCGCTGCGGTAAAACCTGCACAACTCCGTTGATACCGTGTTTTCCCTTCCTTGTCCGGCAAGCCCCTCCCCGCTTGGCAGCATGCCCGAGGGCCAAGCGCGACAACCCGCGCACGATCGCGTCAGTCCGCTTGCCCGCGCGCCCTCCCCTGCTATGCCCAATCTCAACCCGAGATGTGCCCAAACCCAAGGTTTCCATGCGTCCCATCCTGACTGCCCTGCTGCTGTCCGTCGCCGCCCCCGCCCTCGCCGCCACTGGCGAAGGCGAGATCATCGTGCCCTGCGGAGGCCCCTTCTCCAGCTTCGTCCAGAACATGGAGCAAGCCGCCGTCCAACGCGGCGCCGATCCCGCGACCGCGCGCGCGTTCTTTGCCAACGTCCGGCAAGACAGCGCAACGCTGGCCGCCGATCAACGGCAGGGCGTCTTCACCTTGCCCTTCACCGACTTCGCACGCCGTCTGATCTCGAACGCGCGGATGCAGAACGGACAGGCCAACGCCGACCGCTACGCCCAGACGTTCCAACAAGTGCAGTCCCAGTTCGGTGTACCCGAAGGCATCCTGCTGGCCTTCTGGGCCTTCGAGACCGACTACGGCGCGGTGCAGGGCGACTTCAATACAGTGAACTCGCTGGTCACACTCGGGCACGACTGCCGCCGTCCGGGGCTGTTCCAGCCGCAAGTGCTGGCCGCTTTGGAGCTGTATGCGCGCGGCGATCTGGACCCTGCGACCACCACGGGTGCGTGGGCTGGTGAGATCGGCCAGGTGCAGATGCTGCCAGAGGATATCCTGACCAACGGCGTCGATGGGGACGGCGACGGACAGGTGACGCTGAAGACCTCTGCGCCCGATGCCCTTATGTCCGGCGCGAAGATGCTGCAGGATCTGGGCTGGCGCGCGAATGAGCCTTGGCTGCAGGAAATCACTCTTCCGCAGGGCTTCCCGCTGGATCAATCGGGGCTGGAAGTCACGAAGTCGGGCAGCGAATGGGCCGCGATGGGCGTCTCGCCCCGCTCTGGCGGGATCGCAGGGCCGAACCTGCCCGCCAGCGTGATCCTGCCACAAGGACAAGGCGGGCCCGCTTTCCTCGCCTACCCCAACTTCTCTGTCCTGTTCGAGTGGAACCAGTCCTTCACCTACGTGCTGACAGCCGCCTATTTCGCCACCCGTCTTGAGGGCGCGCCCGTCTTCAACGCAGGCAACCCCACGCCGCCGCTGTCGGACGCCGAGATGCGGTCACTTCAGACCAAGCTGCAGTCCATGGGCTACGACGTGGGCAGCGTCGACGGCATCCTTGGCGCAGGCACACGCGGTGCCGTGCGGGCCGAGCAAGCGCGCTTGGGGCTGCCGGTGGACGGGTGGCCCACGCGCCAGTTGCTGAACGCTCTGTAAGACAGGTGCGGCCCGCTTGACACCGGGCCGCCATTCCTCACGTTGCGCACATGACCCCTGACCACATCCCTGCCATCCTGACGCTGACCCTGAACCCGGCGCTGGACCTGTCGTCCGAGACGCCGCGTATCGCACCGGGCCACAAGCTGCGGTGTACAGAGCCCAGGTTGGATCCAGGTGGCGGCGGCATCAACGTCAGCCGTCTTGTCGCCCGACTGGGCGGTGACACGACTGCCTTCGTCGCACTGGGCGGAGGCACGGGAATGCAGTTGGTCGCCGCATTGCAAGCGGAACGGATTTCCACGCGCATCATCCCGATCGGCGGTGAGACCCGTCGATCCCTGTCGGTGCGTGACCTGACCACGGGCGAGCAGTTCCGCTTTATGTTGCCCGGCCCTGCCCTGACAGCCGCCGAATACGATGCCGCTGTCACCGCGCTGACAGAAGAGGCTGCGGCGGGCGATTTCGTGGTGATTTCAGGCTCTTTGCCCACGTGTGCCGCGCCGGACCTGATCAACGACATCGCG
Source organism: Palleronia sp. THAF1 (assembly GCF_009363795.1). Taxonomy (NCBI): domain Bacteria; kingdom Pseudomonadati; phylum Pseudomonadota; class Alphaproteobacteria; order Rhodobacterales; family Roseobacteraceae; genus Palleronia; species Palleronia sp. THAF1. Next base: position 2,602,643 of record NZ_CP045420.1, read on the forward strand.
CACCGCCTGTCCGAGCAAGGCGCACGGCTGGTGATCGATACCTCGGGTGCGGCGCTGGATCACATTGTCGCGCATCCCCCTGCGGACGGAGCGATCCCGGAGGTCTTGCGTTTTGACCACCTGGAGGCGGAAGAAGCGGCCGGTCGCTTTCTGTCGACCAAGGAAGATACGGCCCGCTTTGCCGCTGATCTCGTCGCACGCGGGATCGCAAGGCGGGTGGTTGTAGGGCGGCAGGCAGAAGGCAACCTGCTGGCCGATGCAACCGGCATCTGGTTTGCGCAGGCGGCGACAGTCACGGTCATATCCACCATCGGCGCGGGCGACAGCTTTCTGGCCGCTCTGACCTTCGTGTTGGCCAGCGGCGCCTCTCCCGCCGAAGCGTTGCAATGGGGCACCGCAGCCGCCAGCGCTGCCGTGGCAACGCCGGGAACGCAGATCTGCACCCCCGAAGCGATCGAAGCACTGCTGCCCGAATGCGCCGTTCTGCCGGTGGCGATCTAGCACAAACCCGCCGCAATCCTTGCCGGACATCCGGCTTCGTCAGCCCTGAAATTTTGGTATACCATGTCAAGATTTTTGGTATACCAAATCAAGCAGGGGAGATTTCGCCGTGGATACACCATCGAAGGTTGCCGTCATTGGCCTGGGCTCCATGGGGTATGGCATCGCCGCTTCTGCCTTGCGGGGTGGCCATCACGTCTGGGGCTTTGACGTCAACACGACCCCGGCCGACCGCTTTCGCCAAGAGGGCGGAGCAGAGGGTACGTTGGCCGATGTCGCCGATGGCTTGGATGTCGCGATACTTGTGGTGTTGAACGCAGCGCAGACCGAAGAGGTGTTGTTCGGCGCAGATGCGCTGGTGCCCCGGTTGCGGCAGGGCGCCGTCGTCATGTCTTGCGCGACCGTGCCGCCGCAATTCGCGCGCGACATGGAAACGCGCTGTTCAAAGGCCGGTGTACTCTACCTGGACGCGCCGATCTCTGGCGGCGCGGTCAAGGCAGCAAGTGGCGATCTGACGATCATGGCATCGGGACCGGATGCGGCCTTTGCGGCGGCGCGACCCGTCTTGGATACCGTCGCGGCGACCGTGTTCGAGCTTGGCGACAGCGCCGGGCCGGGATCCGCGATGAAGGCGACGAACCAGTTGCTGGCGGGCGTCCACATCGCGGCGATGGCCGAAGCGCTGACCTTCGGTATGACCCAAGGCGTGACGCCGGAGGCGTTCCTCAAGGTGATCTCGAAATCCGCAGGCACCAGCTGGATGCTGGAGAACCGCGCCCCCCACGTGATCGACGGCGACTACACGCCGCGCAGTTCGGTCAACATCTGGCCCAAAGATCTGGGGATCGTGCTGGAGATCGCGGAAGACGCAGGCTTCGACGCGCCGATCACCGCGACCGCGCTGGCGCAATACGGCAAGGCGGTCGAGATGGGGTTGGGCGGCGTGGATGACGCGGCGGTGGCCAAGGTCTACGCGCGGCAGGCGGGCCTGACCCTGCCCGGAGAAGACGAATGACCACCGTTCTGGGCTGCATCGCGGATGATTTCACCGGGGCAACCGATCTTGCGGGGCTGCTCGCGCGCTCTGGTGTAAAGGTATCGCTGCGGATGGGCGTGCCTGATGAGACGCCATCCGAGACCGCACCGTTCGAGGTGATCGCCCTGAAAATCAGAACCGTCCCGGTGGATCAGGCCGTTGCGCAGGCGCTGAATGCACTGGAATGGTTGCAGGCTGCGGGCGCGCAGCGGTTCTTTTGGAAGTACTGTTCGACCTTCGACTCCACGGCGGATGGCAACATCGGACCGGTGGCGGAAGCGTTGATGGACGCGCTGGGGTCCACGCAAACGATCTACTGCCCCGCTTTCCCCGAAAACGGGAGGGCGATCTTCATGGGCAACCTGTTCGTGGGCCAGCAGCCCTTGGCCGAAAGCCCGATGAAGGACCATCCGCTGACGCCCATGCGCGATTCCAGCCTGATCCGGCTGCTGAAGCCGCAGGTGACACACCCGGTTTGCCTGGCTGACAGGCTTACGGTGGCAAAGGGGGCGGAAGCCCTACGCGATCACCTGAGCTACCTGTCGTCGGAAGGTGTTGCGCATGTGATCGTCGATGCGGTCGCCGATGAGGATCTGAAGACCATCGCGGAGGCCTGCCACGACATGCCGTTGATGACCGGCGGTTCTGCACTGGCGATGCCGCTGCCAGCGTTGTTCGCAGCCGATGGCCTGTTGGCCGCCGATGCGCCCGGCATGCTGCACCCCGATCTTGGGCCGGGCGCCGTGGTGCTGTCGGGCAGTTGCTCGGCGATGACCAATCAGCAAGTCGCCAGCTACTTGGCGACGGGCGCCGCCGCCTATCGGTTGGACCCGCTGGAACTGGCCGAGCGCGGGCCCGACGCCGCCGTCGCATGGATCGCAGCACAGGATCTGACGAAAACCCCCCTGATCTATGCCACTGCCGATCCAGCGTCCGTGCGCGCAGCGCAAGAGAGGCTGGGCGTCGAGCGGGCCGGGGCCATCGTGGAAGACGCACTTGCCGCCTGTGCCCTGGCCGCGCGAGACGCGGGCGCGCGTCGGTTCGTCGTCGCTGGTGGCGAAACCTCGGGGGCCGTGACGCAGGCGTTGGGTGTGGACCGGCTGGATATCGGAGCCGAGATCGCGCCGGGGGTGCCGTGGTGCTTTGCCGTGTCTGAGGGCACGCCCATTGCGCTAACGCTGAAATCCGGCAACTTCGGAGCCGAGACGTTCTTTGCCGACGCCCTGTCGAAGCTGACCCCATGAGCGAAGAGGCCCGCCTGCGCGACCTGATTTGCCTGTTGGCCAAGTCGATGTTCGACCGGGGGCTGACGGGTGGATCGACCGGCAACATCTCTGCCCGCACGCCCGACGGTGGTCTGCTGGTGTCGCCCACGGGCACATCGTTCGGGCGGCTCGATCCCGCGCGACTGTCACGCTTCGACTCGGATGGAAGGCTGATCGACGGAGACGCACCGACCAAGGAAATGCCGCTACATACCGCGTTTTACGATACGCGCAGCACGGCGGGCGCGGTGGTGCATCTGCATTCCTGCCACTCGGTCGCGTGGTCGATGATGCCGGACGCGAATGAGGATGACTTCCTGCCGCCGCTGACCCCCTACGCAATCATGAAGCTGGGCCGCGTGAAGCTACTGCCGTTTTTCCTGCCCGGCGATCCCGCGATGGGAGAGGCCGTGCGCGGACTGGCGGGCAAGCGCAGCGCGGTGATGCTGGCGAACCACGGGCCTGTCGTCGCGGGCAAGGATGTGGAAGCCGCCTGCAACGCTGTGGAAGAGCTGGAAGACACCGCGCGACTGGCGATGCTGATGCGGGGATATGACGCGCGCGCGTTGACGCCCGAACAGGTGCAGGCGGTTGTCACGAAATTCGATGTGGAGTGGGACGGATGAAGTTCTCGGCCAACCTTGGGTTTCTATGGACCGACCGCCCCCTGCCAGATGCGATCCGGGCGGCCCATGCAGCAGGCTTCGACGCGGTGGAATGCCATTGGCCGTATGACGTGCCGGCGGCAGAGGTGAAGGCGGCGCTAGATCAGACCGGATTGAGGATGCTGGGCCTTAACACCCGGCGCGGCGATGTGGCAGGCGGCGAGAACGGGGTAGCCGCCCTGCCCGGTCGCGAGGAAGATGCGCGCGCGTTCATCGACGAGGCGTTGGCCTATGCCGTGCAGATCGGCGCGGGCTGCATACATGTGATGGGCGGGTTCGCGCGCGGTGACGCGGCGCTGGCGGCCTACGTCTCTAACCTGCGCTACGCCTGCGATGCCGCTGCGCCGCAGGGGATCACGATCCTGATCGAGCCCCTGAACCGCCATGACGCGCCCGGCTACGTCCTGCGCACCACGGATCAGGCCGCGGAAATCATCGAGGCCGTCGGCGCGGCGAATCTGAAGATCATGTTCGACTGCTACCATGTCGGGCGCACTGAAGGCGACGTGACCACCCGCCTGCGCGCGCTGTTGCCGATGGTGGGGCATATCCAGTTCGCCTCTGTCCCCGACCGGGGCACGCCGGATCATGGAGAGCTGGACTACGCCTACGTCTTCGCCGCCATCCGCGATCTGGGGTGGGAGGCACCGCTGGGTGCCGAATACAAATCGGCAAAGCCGACCGATGAGACGCTGGCTTGGCTGGCCCCGATACGGGAGCGGTTCGCATGACCACCCGGATTGAAGCCGACTACCTGATCGAAACGCCTGTCGATCCTGCGAAGGCTGCTGCGGCGATGGCGGGCGAACAAAGCTCTGGCACCTTCGTTGCCGTGCCCGGAGAGACGCCCGAGTTGCACGAACGCTCTGCCGCGCGGGTCGAGGCATTGGAGGTCGTGGAAACGGTCGATGCCCCGTCGTTGCCCGGCGGGGCCACGGGCGACAGCTACACCCGCGCGCGCGTCACCCTGTCGTGGCCGTTGGACAACATAGGACCGGACCTGCCGAACCTGATGGCCACGGTCACGGGCAATCTGTTCGAGTTGAACCAGTTTTCCGGCCTGCGCATCCTCGATCTGCGGCTACCGGAAGCGTTCGCCGATGCCTACCCCGGCCCGAAGCACGGCATCCCCGGCACGCGCGATCTTGCTGGCGTGGCCGAAGGCCCGCTGATCGGGACGATCATCAAGCCCTCTGTCGGATTCAACGCAGAGCAGACCGCCGATCTGGTTGGCACGCTCTGCGATGCGGGCATCGATTTCATCAAGGACGACGAGTTGCAGGCCGACGGCCCGGCCTGCCCCTTCGAGGACCGCGCCCGCGCGGTAATGCGCGTGGTGAACGACCACGCCGACCGTACGGGCAAGAAGGTCATGTATGCCTTCAACCTGACCGGAGAAGTCGATCAGATGCGCCGCCGTCACGACCTGATCCGCGAACTGGGGGGAACCTGCGTGATGGTCTCGCTCAACTCGGTCGGGCTGTCGGGTTTTCTGGGCCTGTCGCGCCACGCAGACCTGCCGATTCACGCGCATCGGAACGGCTGGGGGTATCTCAGCCGCGCGCCGATGCTGGGATGGGACTATGCCGCGTGGTCGAAGTTCTGGCGGCTGGCGGGCGCGGATCATTTGCACGTCAACGGCTTGCGCAACAAGTTCAGCGAGCCGGACGACAGTGTAATGGCCTCGGCCCGGTCGCTGTTGGAGCCGATGTTCGAGAGCAAGCCGTGCGTTCCGATGCCGGTGTTTTCGTCCGGGCAGTCGGCGGTGCAACCGCCGGAGACTTACCGTCAGCTGGGCAGTGCCGATTGCATCTACGCGGCGGGCGGTGGGATCATGGCGCACCCCGGCGGCGTGGCGGCGGGCTTGCAAAGCCTGCGTGACGCGTGGGATGCGGCCATCGCGGGCGTTTCGGCGGATGACTACGCCAAGGACCACCCGGCGCTGGCCGCAGCACTCGGCAAATATCGCGCATGAGCCTGCCGGACGGCATATTGATCGGCTGGGTCGGCGATGACTTCACCGGATCGGCGGCGAGCATGGAGGTGCTGGAGTTTTCTGGTGTGCCCGCGGTTCTGTTTCTGGACGTACCGACGCCGGAGCAACTGGCGCGGTTCCCGGACGTGCGCGCGGTCGGCGTCGCCACGACCGCGCGCAGCCATGCGCCAGATTGGATGGACCGCCATCTGCCGCCGATTTTCGACTTCCTGCGTAAGACAGGCGCGCCGGTCATCCACTACAAGACCTGCTCTACACTAGATTCCGCGCCGCATGTGGGATCTATCGGCAGGGCGATAGAGATCGGACAGGGGGCGGTGGGCAGCGATACCGTGCCGTTCCTCGTCGCCGCGCCGATCATGCGGCGCTATCAGGCGTTCGGGCATCTGTTCGCAAGCGCTGGCGCGGACGTGTATCGGCTGGACCGGCATCCGGTAATGGCCCGCCATCCGGCCACGCCGATGACCGAGTCCGACGTGGCGCGGCATCTGTCAGCACAGACGGATTTGCCGGTCGGTGTGCAGACGGTCGAGGATCTGGAGCGCGACGCGCCCACTTTTCTAGCAAACGGCGGTATCGTCACGCTGGACGCGATGACCGACTCACACATGGGAACGAACGGCGCGCTGATCTGGGCCCGGCCTCAGCCCTGTTTCGTCGCCGGATCACAGGGCATCGAATACGCATTGATCGCGCATTGGCGGGCGACTGGCGACCTGCCGCACACCGTCCGCACCGACGGCGTCGGCTCCGTGGATCGCATCGTCGCGGTGTCGGGCTCCGTCTCGCCCACCACCGCCGATCAGATCGCCTGGGCCGGGGCGAACGGGTTCGAGGTCATCGCGCTGGACGCGGCGTCCGTCGTCGCGGGCGGCTCGGCGGACGCCACGTTCGACGCTGCGATCCGCGCGCTGGAGGCGGGCCGCGACCCGCTGATCTGCACCGCGCGGGGGCCGGACGATCCGGCGGTTGCACGAATGAAAGCGGCCTGCGACGGGATCGACGCAGAGACCGCGAACGCCCGCATCGGGGCGGCGCTGGGGCAAGTGCTGAAACGCATTCTGACGCAGACTGGCCTGACCCGCGCCGTCATTTCTGGCGGTGACACATCGGGCCACGCCTGCCGCGAGTTGGGGCTGTTCGCCTTTACCGCGCTGGCCCCGACCATCCCCGGCGCGGCGCTGCTACAAGCGCACTCCGACGACCCCGCGCTGGTGGGTCTGCAACTGGCGCTGAAGGGCGGGCAGATGGGAAGCGACGATTATTTCGGCTGGATCAAACGCGGCGGTGGGGCCGCCTGATGGAGAGAGACATGACAAAAGTTGCACTGCTGGGCGCGGGCGGAAAGATGGGCGTGCGTCTGGCGCAGAACCTCAAGCCGACGCGGTTCGAGATCGACCACGTGGAGGTCAGCGAAGCTGGGCGCCAGCGTCTGAAGGACGAGGTTGGCGTGGATGCCGTGACCGATGGCGACAACGCGATCTCCGACGCTGACGTGGTGCTGATGGCGGTGCCCGACCGGCTGATCGGAAAAATCGCCCATGGCTTCGTCGAAAAGCTCAAGCCCGGTGCCGCCGTCATCGTGCTGGACGCCGCCGCCCCCTACGCGGGCGAGATGCCCAAGCGCGATGATGTCACCTATTTCTGCACGCACCCCTGCCATCCGCATATTCTGGAGCCGCACGACAGCATCGAGGCGCAGAAGGACTACTTCGGTGGCATCGCAGCCCCGCAAGGGATCGTCTGCGCGCTGATCCAAGGGCCGGAAGAGCACTATGCCCTGTGCGAAGAGATCGCCAAGATCATCTACGCGCCGGTCGCCCGCTCGCACCGCTGCACGCTGGAGGGGATCGCCATTCTGGAGCCTGCCCTGTCCGAAACGGTCGCCGCCACCATGGCGCTGGCCCTGCGCGACGCGACGGACCGCGCGGTGTCCATGGGCGTGCCGGAAGCCGCGGCGCATGACTTTATTCTGGGTCACCTGAAGATCGAACTGGCCATCGCCTTCGGTATCTTCCCGGAGGGCAAATTCTCGGACGGAGCATTGATGGCTATCGACAAGGCGAAGTCGGTCATCTTCAAGGAAGACTGGTTGGATCAGATCTTCTCGCTCGATGCGGTGAAGACGTCCGTGAAAGACATCTGCGCCGGATAGGCGATCAGGGGAGGAGACCCGATGACCAAGACACTCGCAATCGGCGGCTATACGGAAACGGACCGCGCGGCCTATGAGGCAGATCTATCGCCCGTCTTTCTGGACGGACCCGCCGCATTGGCTGACATGGAAGAGGCCGCACGCGCCGAAGTGACCGCCATCGGCTACAAGGGCCACCATGCCTTTGGGGCCGAGCAGATGGACCTGCTGCCGAACCTTGGTCTGATCGCCAACTTCGGCGTGGGCTACGACGCCATCAACATCCCCGCCGCCGACGCGCGCGGGGTCAAGGTGACGAACACGCCCGACGTGCTGAACGACGATGTGGCCGACCTCGCCGTGGGAATGCTGCTCGCCCAGGTGCGCGAGATGATGCAGGCAAGCGAATGGGCGCGCGATGGCAACTGGGCGGAAAAGGGCGAATACCGGCTGAACCGCAAGGTGTCCGGCAACACCGTCGGCATCCTTGGGCTGGGTCGCATCGGGCACGAGATCGCGGACCGGCTGGCAGCGTTCAAGATGGACATTCATTACTGGTCGCGCTCGGAAAAAGAGACGCCGGGCTGGACCTACCACGACGATCCGGTGGCGTTGGCGCAAGCAGTGGATTTCCTGATAGTCGCCTTGGTCGGCGGCCCAGACACGGAAAAGTTCGTGTCGAAAGAGGTCATCGCCGCGATGGGTGAGCGGGGCGTGCTGATCAACATCTCTCGCGGGTCGACCGTGGACGAAGAGGCGCTGATCGCCGCGTTGAAGGACGGCACCATCTCGGGCGCGGGGCTGGACGTGTTCCTGAACGAACCGAAGATCGACGCGCGGTTCTACGACCTCCCGAATGTGGTCATCCAGCCGCACCAAGGCTCCGGCACCGTCGAGACACGGGCCGCCATGGGGCAGCTTCAGCGCGACAACATCACAGCGTTCCACGCGGGTGACAGCCTGCTTACGCCGGTGAACTAGGGGTACGATGATGCGCGAAAACCACTTCAAGAAAGCGATCCTGAACGGCGAGCAGCAGATCGGCATTTGGCATATGACGCGTGACACCCAGATCACCGAGATGCTGGGCGGCTGCGGGTTCGACTGGGTGCTGATCGATTGCGAACACACGCCGAATTCCGAAGCTGACGTGCTGGGCATGTTGCAGGCGCTGAACGGCAGCCCGTCGATGCCCGCCGTCCGCCCGACGCACCTGAACGTGGCAGAAATCAAGCGCCTGCTGGATATCGGCGCGCAGACGCTGATCGTGCCCTACGTCCAGACCGTGGAAGAGGCCAAGCTTGCCGCTGCTGCCGTCAGTTATCCGCCCGAAGGCGTGCGCGGTGTCTCTGGTGGGTCGCGGTCCAGCATGTATGGCACCGTGCCGGGCTACTTCCAGAAGGCGCGCGACGAGATCTGCCTGATCATCCAGATCGAAACCGTCTCTGCCATGGACCAGTTGGAAGACATTGCCGCGGTTCCGGGAATCGACGGCATCTTCATCGGCCCCGCCGATCTGGCAGCCTCCATGGGTCATCCGGGCAATACCGGCCACCCGGATGTGGTCGAGGCCATCTTGTCCGCGATGAAACGCATCCGCGCGGCGGGCAAACCCGCGGGCTTCCTGTCCGCCGACCAGACGATGCTGGACAAGGTGGTCGAGGCGGGCTGCACGTTCACTGCCGTCGATATCGACTTCGGCCTGCTCCGTCGCGCGGCACTGGACCGACTGGCGACCTGCCGGAAGTTCAAGGGCTAGGCGGCTCGGGAAGTGGACTGCCCCGGTGTCTTCAGGAGAGGCCAGATCAGTGGACGAGGCTGCCGTTAGCCGAAGGTGAAGAAACTCAGCAGCCCCGCAGGCGGAGGTTCGAGACGAATTAAAGCATAGAACCAGTTGGGTTTCAGTATGCGAGGCCTTGGTTCCGATAAAGGAAGCTGGTGAGAAGATATGGCTTCAACCGCTGCAGGAACAGCTTGATCTGACTTTCTCAGCGGCCTCGACCTCGATCATTCGGCTTGCAATCGCTTGAAGGATCATCTGCCTGTGTGAGCCGTGGGGGCACCAAGACTTCCACGCTTAGTCAAATTCCGGACGCTGCCCCTTTTCCTGCACTGCGACCGAAGACGGCACCAGAGGTCAGGCCAGAGCCGCCCGGGTAGCCTTCTTAGAAAACACCTCCGACAAGCTCTCCGGCGGCGAAGAGACCGGGGATCGGCGCGTCGTCTGCGTCCAGAACGGCGCCGTCGTCAGAGACCTTCAGCCCCCCATAAGTAAAGGTGATGCCGCCTGTCACGGGATAGGCTTTGAAGGGCGGGGTATCGAGCATCTGCGCCCAGTTCGACTTGGGCAACGGCAGTCCTTTGGTGCCCTTTCCGTCAAGCACAGTCGGGTCGAAGGCGACATCGGCGTTCACAGCCTCGTTGAACGCGCTGATCGTCGCGCGGGCCGCAGTGGGATCGACGCCGTCCAGTTTCTCGCACAGCTCTTCCAGCGTGTCGGCCTGCACGAAATGCGCGTCGTGAAAGCGATATTCGGCGTAGAGCAGATCATCCACTTTCGCGTCGAAGATCTGCCAGGCGAAATGGCCGGGCTGTTCCAGCACCGCCTTGCCGAATTGCGCGTAGGTGTAGTTGCGGAAGTTCTCGCCTTCGTCGACGAAACGCTGGCCCTCGGCATTCACCATGATGCCGAGGAAATAGCAGACCTCGCGGTAGTTCTTCCGCTCGGCCGCGGGTAGATCAAGGCCACCGAAATCGGCCATATGCAGGTCCATCGGCGTGGCGTGCGCGCCCGGATACAGGCCGTAGCGCTGGGCGCCGACGGTATCCGCCATCGCAAGCCCGTCACCGGTATTGTGCGGCGTGCCGCGCACTTTCGCCTTGTCCCAATGTCCGCCCATTAGCGTCTTGCGCATCTCGGCGCTGGCCTCGAACCCGCCGCTGGCGAGGATCACGGCGTCGGCCAGAATGTCTTCATCACCGACCTTCACGCCCGTGACGCGGCCACCTTCGGTCAGCAAGCTGGTCACGGCGCTATCGTAGCGGACCGTGCCGCCAAGGCGCTGGAACGCGGCCAGTTCCATGTCGAACAGGCCGACGCCTTCGTTCTCGGCGGCTAGCGTCAGGCCACCCCAGAACACGTGGCGACCGTCCTTCTCAAAGCTCTGGCGGCTGTAGATCGGCTCGAATTTTACGCCATGCTGGCCCAGCCATTGCATCGCGTCCAGCGACTCGCCGATCAGGCGGTTCTGCTAGGGCGACAGGGGCCGGCCTCCGTTGAAGCCCAGCAAATCCTCGGCGAACTTGGCGCGGCTGTAGCCGCCGAAGTCGGTGGTGGCGAGGCGCGGATCGTTCGGGTCCTTCAGCAACGGCAGCAGATCGTCGGCCCCATCATAGGCAAACCGCATGGCGCCAGCGGTGTATTTGGTGTTGCCACCCGCCAGCGCCTTGCCAGCCTTCTCCAACATCAAGACCTGCGCGCCGCCTTCCAGCGCGGCAAGACCCGCACACATGGCAGCATTGCCCGATCCCACGACGATAACCTGCTTTGACATTTGTAATTCCTCCGATTAGCAATTTGTGCATCCGAGTGGATACAATTTGGAAAGACCGTCGATGACCGCCGATCCAACAGACCTGTCACAAGGCGGCGTGGCCTTCGCCAAACTGATGCAGGCGATAGAAGCGGGTCAGTATCGGCCCGGTGATCGCCTGCGCGAGGTCGAGATTGCCGAGCGCCTGTCCCTGTCGCGCACCCCGGTCCGAGAGGCGTTGCGGCGGCTTGAGGCCGAAAACATCATCGAACACCGCCCCCGCGTCGGTGCCGTCATCCGTAAGTTGGAGCAGTCCGAGGTCGTCGAGCTTTATGAGATGCGACTGGTGCTGGAACGCACGGCCGCGCAGCTCGCCGCCAAGCACGCCGTCGCGGCAGAGGTCGACGTGCTGGCCGGATTGAACGACGATCTGGCCGCCTGTGAAGACGATCCCGCGCGGGCAGCGGCGATCAATCAGAGCTTTCACCGCACGATCTACCTTTCGGCGCGCAACCGGTTCCTGCTGGACGCCGCGCGCGCGATGAACAACGCGCTGCTGCTGCTTGGCCCGACCACGCTGGCAGATGCCGAACGGATCGCGACCGTGGCGGACCAGCATCGCCAGATCATCGAAGCCATACGCGCAGGTGATATCGACGTGGCAGGCGCGGCGGCAGAGGCGCATCTGCAAACCTCTTTGCGCTACCGTCTGCGGGCCATGCGCGAATGATCCGTATCGCGATCACACACGCAATCGCCGCTACGGGCGTCGCGGTCTTCCTGGTCCTGTCACTGCCCTTGCCGTGGCTGCTTGGACCGATCTTCGCCTGCCTGATCGCGGCGCTTGCGGGCGTGCCCATGCGCGGAATCCCGGTCCTGAACAACGCCATGCGCTCTATCTTGGGCGTCGCGGTGGGGGCGACCTTTACCACCGCGCTTGTGATCACGATGGCCTCAATGTGGTCGACGCTGATCCTTGTCCCGGTGATGGTCGCGGCGATCGGGCTTGTCGGCGTGCCGTATTTCCAGCGGCTCTGGGGCTTTGATTTCGCCACCAGCTACTACGGCGCGATGCCCGGCGGTTTGCAGGACATGCTGATCTTCGGAGAGGAAGCGGGCGGCAATGTTCGCGCGCTGTCCCTGATTCACGCGACGCGCGTCATGGTGATCGTGGTAGCGCTGCCGTTTATCCTGCAGGGCTACTGGGGCGTGGACCTGAGCAACCCGCCCGGAGCGCCGGCCGCCAGCCTCCCGCTGGCGCAGATGGCACTGATGGTCGTGGCGGGGCTTGGCGGCTGGCAGATCGCCAAGCGGGTGGGGCTGTTCGGAGCCTCTATCCTCGGCCCGATGATCCTGGCGGGTATCTTCGCGCTGGCGGGGCTGTTGCAACACCGCCCCCCAGCAGAGGCGATCTGGGCCGCGCAGTTCTTCATCGGACTGACGGTGGGCACAAAATACGCGGGCGTAACGGCAAAGGAGGTGCGGCATGACGTATCCGCCGCCTTCGGATTTTGCATCGTCCTGCTGATCCTATCGGCGATTTTCGTGGAGGCGATCCACCTCTTCTCGCTTGCCCCGCCGATGGAGACCCTGTTGGCCTTCGCCCCCGGCGGTCAGGCCGAGATGGCCGTGCTTGCCCTGATCGCGGGGGCCGATCTGGCCTTCGTCATCGCGCATCACGTTCTGCGGATCGTGGTCGTCATCCTCGGCGCACCCATCGCGGCGCGGCTGTTCAAGCCTGCACCAAAGGGGTAGGCGGATGGCCGGACCCGACCATGGCGATCAGAACCTGCGCCAGCGTCTCTTGATCTTCCGGCAAATCGGCGCGGTTCAGGTAGGGCCCGCGCGAGGTGCCGCCGCGCATGAAATGGAAGGGGATCGCGGTTTGGGTCATGTCAGGGGCCATGGCAGGTCGATGAAGTTTTGCAGCAGTCCGGGCGGGAAGTCGCGGTTCAGCGTCCACGCCATGCCGCAGATGAAGGCGATCCCGGCGACGGTGTAAAGCACGGCATGGCCCCAACCCTTGCCCGCGCGGTAGCGGATGAAGAGAGCCAGAAAGCCTGCCAGCGCGATGATGAACCCGAACAGCGCCGAGGCGATCAGAAGGCTCACGAACCACGCCAGCGTGGCCCACAGGCCGTAGGCATTGTCATCCGCTTCCTGCGCTTCGCGGTCGGCGAAGACGGGCGCGGTCTCACCCGCGCGCATCATTTGTACCAAGAGGAAAGCGCGACCGATCAAGGCAACGGTGACCACGAAGATCGGAAAGACCCGGTCCATACGAGCGTAGTCGGGGATGAGGACGGCGTTCCAATAGGCCACTGCGACGTAGCCGGTGATCGCCAGCATGAAGACCAGCGGCGCGCGTTTGCTGCCGGAAGACACCGCGCCTTCGGCCTGGATTGTCTTGGCCTGCCGCAGACCGACGACGACGGACAAGAGCGTGATGATGATCAGCACGATCACGATGGGGCTGAAGATGTAGTCGATGCCGTCTTCGAACCCGCGACGGAAACGGGACGCTCCGATCTGGTAGGCCTGGTTGGTGTAGCGCTCTGCCGGGCCGGACAGCACGAAGCCGATCAGGAAAGCCGGGCGCGACCAGTCGAAGCGGCGCATCAGGATGCCCAGAAGACCGATGCCGAACAGGGCAACCAGATCCCAGATTTCTTGCCGGGACTGGAACGCCACGAAGCTGATGATCATGAACAGGAAAGGGGCCAGCAAGGCGAAGCGGATCTGCGTGAGCCGCGCGATTTCGCCAGATGCAGCGATGCACAGAACCGTGCCCACCACATTCGCCAGCGCCAGAAGCCAGACGATGGCATCGGTGAAATCAAGGTTGTTCTTCAGCATCGACGGCCCGACCTCGATCGAGCCGGTGCCCAGAAGCGCCACGGCAGAGATGAAGATCGCCATCGAACCCGATCCGGGGATGCCGAACAGTAGCGTCGGCACCAGCCCGCCGCCTTCCTTTGCGTTGTTCGAGCTTTCCGGCCCGATCACGCCGCGCACGTCGCCCTTGCCGAACTCGGATTTGTCCCGCGCGCCCTGAACCGTGTGCCCGTAGGCGATCCAGTCCACGACCGATCTACCAAGCCCGGGGATGACGCCGACGACCACGCCGATCAGCGAGCAGCGCATGGACAGCCACTTGTTCGCCCACCAGTCGCGCACGCCGTCGACCCAGCCACCGCCGATGGGCGCGCGATCTGAAATCGCCTTGTCGCGGCGCAAAAGGGCGATGATCTCGGGGATGGCGAAGATGCCTAGGCCGACGATGACCAGCCGAAGGCCATCGGCGATGTAGGGTATGTCATACGTTGACATGCGCAGCGCGCCAGAGCTTGCGCCCTCGCCGATGGTGCCCACAAGGATGCCCAGACAGGCCGCGATCAGACCCTTCAGCGCCACCCGACCGGCAAGGATGCCGACCATCGACAGCCCAAAGATCGTGATCATCAACAGCTCTGGCGTCTGGAACAGCAGAACCACGGGACGCGCGGCCAGGATGAAGACGGTCAGGAACGCCGCCCCCACCAACCCGCCGAACAGCGACGACGCGAAGGCCGCCGACAGGGCACGCGCGGCCATGCCCTTCTTCGCCATGGGAAAGCCGTCGAGCACGGTCGCCTGCGAAGCGGAAGAGCCGGGGATACCCATCAAGACGCTCGCGAAGGTATCGGATGTCGGGACCACCGCGACCATGCCGACCATCAGGGCAAGGCCGGTCGCAGGTTCCATCCCGAACATGAAGGGCAGCAACAGCGACAGGCCCGCGATACCGCCTAGGCCGGGAAAGACGCCAATGCACAGGCCCATCACCACGCCAAGCACAAGGAACCCCAGCACGTGGACCTGCATGATCATGCCAAACGCATCGTTAAGCGCAGGCAGTGCTGTCGCGAAGACATCCATCACGGATTCCCCCAGAAAGTTCGAAAAAAAACCCACCCGTTCGGTACACGGATGGGGTCGAAGCGCCCTTAGTTCAGGACGACGCCGTAACGCTCTTCCAGCCAACCGATGATGAAGGCCTTGGCTTCGGGCGACACTTTGGTCGCGCTTTCCAGCGCAGCTTGCGCCGCATCGCCGGTCATCTGCGGGTAGACGCCCAGACGAGCTTCCGAGTTCTCGGCGAAGTCGTCGCGCGCTTTGACCGCCTCGAAAGCTTCGGTGTAGGTCGCGATGGCCTCTTCCGACGCGCCGGCGGGCAGGAAAACCATCTTCTGCGCGGCGAAACCGGCGATGAAGAAGGCTTTCCAGGCGTCCCAACGCTCACCGCTCGTTTCGCAAGATTCGGTGGCTTCGCAGACTTCCTTGAAGGACGGCATGTCGGGGAAGGTGGGATCGCGCACGATGTTGCCCGCGTCGTCCAGCGCACCGAACGAGACCCACGGGGTTGCCGTGCCAGCCTCGACCAGCGGCACGACGCCGCCCAGGTAGGAAGACGAGGTTTGGTAGTCGATATTGGCTTCGCCACGCTCGAACATCAGACGGCCATCGCCGCGACCTTCGATGCCGAAGACCGGCAGCCCCAGCATTTCCCATGCCAGAAGCGGGACGAGGTCAAGACGCGTGGCGCCTTGGCTGCCGTAGATGAAATCTTCGCCCTGCAGCGCGGTCATGTCACTGTTGTCGCCCGGTCAGCCGGGCAGCGCGTCGAATAGCACGGGCGCGTGCGCGTTCACCCACTTGGCCGATCCGTCGGTTTCCATGAACTGGATCATCCATTCGATCGTCTCGCCGGACATGTCCATTTTGCTGGCTTCGGGCAGCACCTGCGTTCCGCTTCGAGCAGTCGACAAGGCCAATGTACGAACCTTGCATCCGCCAACATTCGTACCTGGGCTGCACTTGCGCATCGTCGTCGTCGAGGACGACATCTCGGTCGCGAAAGGCATCGGCTACTACCTGCAGGACGCGGGCCACACCGTCGATCTGCTGCACGAAGGGGCAGAGGCGGATGCGTTTCTGGCCCATGATGACGCCGACATCGTAGTGATGGACATCAACCTGCCCGGCATCGATGGCATCGCAATCTTGCGTCGGATGCGAGATCGGGGAGACACCCGCCCGGTCTTGCTGCTGACCGCGCGGTCGGACACGGGGGACAAGGTGGCGGGCCTCGATGCCGGGGCCGACGACTACCTGAGCAAACCCTTCGAGATGGATTAGTTTTGCGCCCGCATCCGTGCCCTGTCGCGCCGTGTGTCCGCGCGGTCCGGACCGGTTCATACCATTGGAGGCCTACGCTTCGATCACGCCGCCCGCAGTCTGAAGGGCGCGGACGGCCCCCTTGATATCCCGCGCCGAGAGGTCGCGCTGTTCGAGCGTCTGCTGATGGCGGATGGGCGTATCGTGTCGAAACAGATCCTGCTCGACAGCCTGTATGGCACCGGGGCCGACGTGGATGAGCCGGTGGTCGAGGTCTACGTCTCGCGCCTGCGCAAACGGCTACAGCCCCACGGGATCTCGATCACCGTCAAGCGGGGGTTGGGTTACATGATGCAGGCGGTGCCGTGAACCGCAGCCTGTCCCTGCGCGCGCGTCTGACGGTCGTCATCCTGACCCCGCTTTTGCTGATCGCGCTGGCTGTCGGTGCTTGGGCCTACATTGATGCGCAGCGCGCCGCCGCCGCGCGGTTCGACCGTTCGCTTCTGTCTACCGCGCTCGCCATCTCGCGCGATACGGCCGTGACCGGGGGCGACGCGCTTAGCGAAGAGACGCGCGATCTGCTGCGCGACACCTCTGGCGGGGCAGTGTTCTACCACGTCTATGCTCCCGACGGGGTCTTCGTGACCGGCTACGCCACCCCGCCGGTGCCGCCCGAACAGGTTCCGTCCGACGCCACTCAGGCGTATTATGACGCCGTCTACCGCGGTGCCCCGGTCCGGGCGCTGCGCTTTTCGCAAAGCACATCCATCGACCAAGTGTCTGGCTTGTTCACTTTCACTGTGTGGCAACAAACGGCGCTGCGCGACGGCTTCGTCCAACGCCGCACCGAGCCCGTGTTCGTCATCATCGCGTCCATGATCGGCGCGTTGGCCTTGATCGTTTGGTTCGGGGTGCGTCTGGGCTTGACCCCGTTATTGGAACTGGAAGAGGCCATCGCGCGCCGGTCCGCAACCGATCTGTCTCCGATCCGTCGCCAGGTCCCGGAAGAGGCTTACGGCATCGTCGCCCGTTTCAATACGCTCCTATCAGAGCTGTCGCGCACCATGGCCAACAAGGACGCAATCATTTCGAACGCGGCGCATCAGCTTCGCAATCCCATCGCCGGCGTGCAGACACTGGCAGAGGCGGTTCATCATGCTCGAACCATGGAGACGGCGAAGGAACGCTCTGCCAACCTGCTGGTGGCTGTAAGAGAGGCGGGGCACCTGACGGACACGCTTCTGACGCTTGAAAAGGCACGTGCCCCTGCGACGCCCGTATAGTTAGACCCTGTTCCGATGCTCGAACAGATCGCTAGAAAGACCGCCGCCCGGTGCGCAGAGCGCGGTATCGTCTTTGCGCACGATCTTCCTGCACAGCCGGTCCAGCTTGCGGGCGATCCGGTCATGTTCGAGCAGGCGATCCTGAACCTGCTGGACAACGCGCTGGTTCACGGGGGCCCGGATACGCGCAAGATCGACCTGACCGCGCGCACGGTGGACGGGGCGCTGCACATCATGGTGCGCGACGACGGGAAAGGCATACCGCCGGACGCCTTCGATCGCACGCTGGAGCGGTTCAGCCAGATCGGCGCCGGCACGGGATCAGGCCTTGGGCTTCCCATCGCCGCCGCAGTGGCCGAGTCCTTCGGCGGCCGGATCGCCTTGGCGAACGAAGCGGGGCAGCTGTCGGTCAC